>JBKQPG010000105.1:0-8191 GCA_052145115.1 Bryobacteraceae bacterium | reverse complement strand
AGTCACTGGCCGCCGCTGCAGTCGCCCTCCGGGCTCCTTGCACGGCAGCCAGTGATTAGCCAAGATCAGGAAGAAGTGTAACCCATGTGGTTAGCAAACTCTGTTACCCATGTGCCGGATCGTACAGGGTGGAAACAGGGACCGAAGCTCTGGTGGGAGGCGTCCCGGCTCGTCCAAGCCTATGAAATCTAACCTGTTATTGAGAAGAAGTCGTTCTTGATGACGGTTTTGTCAGGTGCTTGAGTACGATTTCTCAGGGTGCTGCTAAACATCGCACAACGTCAGCATGGCGTCCAGCGTCGCCAGCGGGTCCTTCCCCGCCGACGGCGAATACTCGTGCGACATATACTCGGTATAGCCCAGATCGACGAGCGCCTGCGCGATGGCTTTGTAGTTCAACTCCTGGGTGTCGTCCATCTGGTGGCGGCCGGGCACGCCGGCGGTGTGGAAGTGGCCGAGGTAGTGGAAGTTGTCGCGGATGGTGCGGATGACATCGCCCTCCATGATCTGCATGTGGTAGATGTCATACAGCAATTTGAAGCGCGGGGAATTGACGCGCCGGGCGATCTCCACGCCCCAGGCGGTGTGGTCGCACTGGTAGTCCTTGTGATCCACCTTGGAGTTCAGCAGCTCCAGGCAGATGGTCACGCCTTCGCTCTCGGCAATCGGCACGACCTTTTTCAAAATGTTGTAACACGCGTCCCAGCCCTGTTCGTCGCTCTTGCCGCGGCGATTGCCGGAGAGCGCAATCATCGTGGAAACGCCGTGCTGGGCGCACAGCGGCAGCTTGGTCCGGAATTGCTGCTCGATCCAGGCGTGGTTGGCTTCGTCGTTGATGCCGTCGGTAAGATGCCCGCCGCCGGGGATCATGTTGGGCTTCAGCCCGTATTTCTCGATAATCGGCCAGCGCTCGGGCTCCTGCAGGTCAACGACCTGAACGCCCAGCAGCGCCGCGTTCTTGCATTGATCTTCAAAGCTCATGCCGCGGCCGAAGACGCTGCCGCAAACGCCCTGTTTCAGGCGCAGGCGGCGCGGCTTTTTCTGGCCCGACTCGATTTGGGCGGCAAGCGGAAAGCTCAGTCCGGCGGCGACCAGTTGGCGGCGTGTCATGTTCGGTTTGCCTCACGGGATATCCTACATGAATCGCTGCTGAAGGATCGCCGCGGAAGGAAGGGCAGGAGCGGGGATTGAGATGGGCTTCGCGCTATGGGTGGGCGGCGAGACGGCGTGGGCGCAGGGCACGCACGAGTACCGCCCGATGGGGGCGGCCGTCATCGGCGTGCGGGGCGTCTTCACGGCGCGGGACTTCAGCGTGCGCCGAACGGCGCCGCCGCGCCACGACCCGAGCTTCAGCGGACATTTTGCGTCGCTGGGCCAGATGAACGATTTCCTGGCCCGCTTCAGAAGCCGGTCACAAGCAGTTCGCGAAAAGATTCGAAAACGCAAAAGTCTAGGCGCGCCATACTTTTAGACTGATCCGGGACAGAATCTGTAAGGGCCAAACCAGCCTGTTTTCTTGGAGTCGCGCGGTAGGTTGAAGGTGGAAGCCTTTCCCCTAAAACCTAAACCGAGCAGGAGGCCTTGGATGATCCTTACGACTCCCAATGAACTCAGTGTGTGCCGGTTGGCCGGCCTGTCGGGTCTGCCGGCCGATGAGACCTGGGCTCGCGCCGAGGCGGTCCGCGATGGCCGCCGTGTCACGCTGTGGAGCAGGCCCGATCTCGCGCCGGAATCGCTGCTAGACGTTCCTCCGGCAGAGCTGCCGGAGGGGCGCGCAATCCGGGTCGATACCCGCGACGGCGCGCTGGAGTGGGACCTCAGTTGGCCGCTTCCGCTGGACGTGCATTGGCTGCGGGAGATCACTGCGGGCTTCCCGCTGGGTGTTCGGCCAGTGCGCGTCGACGCCGGAGCACGGGCGACGGCCAGCATCCGGCTCAGCGGCGAGTTCCAGTCGGTGGTATGGCTCGAAGCCGGCGGACGGACCCGGCTGAGCATCCATCGCTTGGCGGGTGCGCGGGCCGAGGCGGGCTGTGCGATCCAGACCGATTGCCGCGTCGCGCCGCAGGGTTTCGACGGGCTGCTGCGCGCGCTGACGGGCACGACATCAGTGGATTGGCTGCGCGGCGTCTTCGCCGACTCGTGCAGCCTGCGCTGGCGGGATCTGGCCGAGCGAGTCGGCGCGCGCACCGATCACCTGGACGACCTGGCGCTCTTTTTTCGCGGGCTGACCACGAGCGAGGAACACGCGCTGTGGGCAGCGGCGACGTCAACTCAATCGCTGGCAAGCCTGGGAGAGTGGGCGGCGGCGTTGGACCAGAATGCGCCGCCGGAAGCGTTTGCGGAGCTTCTGCGGCAGGAACTCGAACTACAGGGCCAGGCATTCCGGGATAGCGCTGCCGGACGCTGGCTGATGGCCGTTTCGGGTGCATCGCTCGCGGGCCTTACGGAAGCGCGAACGGCCCAGGGCCTGGCCGCTGCGGCGGCGCACGTGAGTTCGCTGCTGAAACGCGCGGAACTCGTGGGACTTTTGGTCCGCCTGCGGCGGGAAGCGGAGGCGGAATGGAGCGCGCTCGCCGCGTGGTACCGCGACCGCATCGCCGCCTCGTGCGGAGAATTGAGCGCCGGCAGCAGCGCGGCGAATATCGAGGCCAGCGTGAACCTGTGGATGAAACGGCTGCGCGACCGGCTGTGCCGCGAGGCCGCCGAGGCCGCACGCCGGCGCGTTGCCGCCGAACTGGCCGCATCGCTCGACGGGCTTGCGGGGGAGACGCCGTTGGCCGATTTGGCGTTCCCCGCAGGGCGGCGCTGCGGCGCGGCTCTCGAAAGTGCGCTCGAAGGCGACCTGCGGCCGGGCCTCGAAACCGGCGGTGGATTGCTGATTGGCGGGAGCGCTTTGTCGGCCTGCCAGGAGAGCGATCGAGTGGAGATCGTGCTGCCGTTCCTCAACAAGCGGGCCTGGCACATGGAGCGCGAACGGCTGGCCGAAGCGCCGATCCGGCACTCGGCGGGCCGGCTGAGCGTCGTGATGCCGACCGATCCACCGGAGCCTGCGGCCTCGCGCGAGACCGCGGCGCTGCTGCTTGGCGGGGTCTTCACCGCGCGCGCGGAGGCGCCCGCGAATGACTTGATCCATCTGTGCTATGAAGACCGCCGCGTGGTCCTTCGTGATGAACCCAACAGCCCGTGGTTGCGGCTGCTGGGGGCCTACGGGCTGCGCGCGCCGGCGCTGCCCCCACAGCCCTGCCAGGCGACGCTCAGCCTGCAGGCGCCGTGGCGCTGGGTAGAGGCGTGGTCCCAGATGCCCTTGAAGAGGGAGGCCGATTACGTCGACCGGTTCATGCGGCTTTCGCTGGCGCTGCAGGAGATGGGCCGCTACTGGCTGCCGGCGCTGTGGCTGGCCGACGCCGGGTGCTACGAGGCGCCGAGCGTCGCCTGGCCGGTTCTGGTCTACGCCGCGTCGCAGCCGTTTGTCGACCGGAAACGCGGCCAGTATGGCTACGACCCGATGATCCCCAACTCCGTGCAACGCGCGGCCGCGACCGCGCTGAACCACTTGCCCGAACTGCTCGCCCCGATCCATAGTGACCTGCGCGCGGCCGGACGGGCGAGCGCCGCCGAGCACTACGCGCCGCGGCGCAGCCGGCAGATCGTCGCCGCCGTCCAGCGCCATCCGCGCGTCTTCACCAATCTGCTGGCCGGCGACTCGTTCTTCCTGGAACACTGCTTTCACATCGCCAACCTGGCGCGCGAACTGCGGCCGCTGGCCCGGCGCAACCCGTCGCAGGGGCTGCGCAAGCTAGCACAATTCACCGAGGAGATCGTGAAGGCCTTCCAGCGGGGATTGAAACGGCTGCACACCGATCCCAGCTGCCGCGATCTCGGCGCGCTGTATCTGCTGGAAGCGACGCGCGTCCTGGCGGGCGATCCGGCGCAACGCGGGCTGTGGGTGAGCCTGACGCTGGAAACGGCGGGCGGCGTCCAGCGGCTGCAAATTGCGGCTTAGCCGCTTCCTGCATCGCGCGAGCAGCGCCCAGTCGTGAGTCGCCATTGCACCATCGCCGGCGCGCTCGCCGGGCGGCGGCGGAATCCGCCGCCAATCGTCTCTGACGCCGTTTATTTCGGCTTCTCGATAGCGGTTGCGGGCGGCGTGACTTCGTCGCCGGTCGGCAGGATCTGCGACTCCACGGCGAACTTGCGGTAGCTCTTGAACTCAACGTCGTTCCTGTCGCACAGCAGCGAGTGCCGGCTGCAGCTCAGGTTGCTGCTGCGCACCGGTAACAGGTACTTCGTCCCGGCGATCGTCACCCACTCGTAGTCGACTTCCTCCTCGACCCGATTCACCTCGTAGTCGGGCGGGAACGCCCGGCTGCGCAGCTCGACCCGCAGAACCTGCCCGCTTTGCGCATCGATCCACGCCGAACCGTGGTACGGGGGCCGGAACGCATACGACATCCGCATGGTCCAATGGGAATTCGCCTGCGTCACGGAAAAGTCGTACACCCGCGACGCGCGCCCGCCCGCGGCCGCCTCGCGCGCGAAGTGGAATGCGGCGTGCGTCGACGGACTGAACACATCGGCCAGCAGCGATCCGAATTCTCCGGTCGACCATTGGCCGCTATCCCCCAGCGCGCCCTTCTTAATAGGCTTGCCGTTGATGCGGACGTTGCGATAGTCCTCCTTGCCGTGCAGGAACAGCAGCTCCACTGCGATGCGGTCCTGGAGTTTCCAGTCGGGGTTGACCGTCGCGCTTTCCCAACGC
This sequence comes from Bryobacteraceae bacterium, assembly GCA_052145115.1. Classification (GTDB taxonomy): domain Bacteria; phylum Acidobacteriota; class Terriglobia; order Bryobacterales; family Bryobacteraceae; genus CAIVVT01. Next base: position 3,432 of record JBKQPG010000105.1, on the reverse strand, counting down.
TGAACGCTTTCGTCGCAGGAAAAGTCCGGCAGGCTGCGAATGAAATGCAGCACCGCCAGCCGGGCGCGCGTGATCAGCGGATCTTCGCTGGCGCCGCCCTGGTTGACCGGCGCCGCGCCGGGTTGGTCCTTGTGAATAGGCGCTTGCGCCAACACGAGCGCGGGCACAATCAGCAACAGGCCGATCTTCATGCCGTCTGTTCTATCAAATTGCGGCCCGGGCGTGGCGGGGCTGTGGCGCCGCTCTTAGATGTTCGATCCGCAACGCGCGCGCGGATCCGGGGAGCTTGGGGAGGCGCGTTGTGACAGCGTGCGGCTTCAGAACAGGCTGTCCTGACTGTTGCCAATGCCGCGCGGGCGCAGACCGAAGTACTCGAAGGCGCGCGGCGTGCCGACGCGGCCGCGAGGTGTGCGTTCCAGAAAACCGAGCTGGATCAGATACGGCTCGTAGACCTCCTCGATGGTGTCGGACTCTTCGTCCGTGGCCGCGGCGATCGTGCTCAGGCCGACCGGACCGCCGTTGAATTTCTCGAGTATCGCCAGCATCAGCTTCTGGTCCACCTCGTCCAGGCCGTAGCGGTCCACGTCGAGCAGGTCCAACGCGGCGCACGTCACCTCCAGCGTGATCGCGCCGCCGGCCCGCACCAGGGCGTAATCCCGCACGCGCCGCAGCAGGCGGTTCGCGATGCGCGGCGTGCCGCGGCTGCGGCGCGCGATCTCCTCCGCCGCGTCCTGCTCCAATGCGGCCTCGAGCAGGCGCGCGGCGCGCTTCACGATTTGCGTCATCTCCGCCACGTCGTAGGGCTTGAGGTACAGCACCAGCCCGAAACGGCTGCGCAGCGGCGCGCTGATGAGACCCTGGCGCGTGGTGGCGCCGATGATCGTGAATCGCTCGATCGGAATCGAGTGCGTCTGCGCCGAGGTCCCGGCGCCGACGACCACATCGATGCGAAAGTCCTCGATCACCGAATACAGCGCCTCTTCCACGTCCGGCAGCAGCCGGTGGATCTCGTCCACGAAGAACACCTGCCGCCGCTCCAGCTTGGTCATGATGCCCGTCAGGTCGAGCTTCTTCTGCAGCATCGGCCCGCTGGTCTGGCCACAAATCACGCCCAGTTCCTGGGCGATGATATTGGCCAGCGTCGTCTTCCCCAGGCCGGGCGGGCCGATCAGCAGCACGTGGTCCATCGCGTCTTCCCGCCGCTGCGCCGATTCGATGGCGATGGAGAGAATCTCCTTCACCTTGGCCTGGCCGGTGAACTCAGCCAGCCGCCGCGGGCGCAGGCTGCTGTCGAACTGCGCGTCCTCCGGCGTCGCCGACGGCGTGATCAGGCGCGATGGCGGCTTGGGGTGATACCGCGGCTCCGGCATAGGGTGGACCTTTCAGGTTATCGCAGCAGTTCCAGTGCGCGGCGGAACAGCGGCTCGAACTCCTTCGGTGCGCCGCCCGACACCGCCTTCCGCACGGCCATCTGCGCCGCACCAGGCTGCGCGCCGAGGTTGGTCAGGGCGCTGACGACATCCGCCTCGATCGGGTCGGAAAGGATCGCCCCGGCACTCTTGGGCGCGGCCGGCGGCGCCCCGAGCGTCTCCAGCTTGTCGTGGAGTTCGAGCACGATGCGTTCGGCCGTCTTCTTCCCGATGCCCGGCACGCGCGTCAGCAACGCCACATCCGAACCGCGGATGATCCGCACCAGTTCCGTCGCCTGGATGCCCGACAGCACCGTAATGGCCAGCTTCGGACCGATGCCGCTCACGCCGATCAGCTTCTCGAACAGCGCTCGCTCCTCGACGCTGCTGAAGCCGTACAACTGGATGGCGTCTTCGCGGACGTGCGTGTGAATCCGCAGCCGCGCCTCGGCCCCCACCTCCGGCAGCGCCGTGTAGGTGGACACCGGGATCGTCACGTCGTAGCCAACGCCGCCGGCCTCGATCACCGCCTGGTTGGGATGCTTCTCCAGCAACACGCCGCGCAAATGGGCGATCATTCCACTCTCCGTGACCCACCATGATACCGATTCGCTAGGCTGGAGGCGTGGCCCGGAGGATGTTCTACTCGAGCGAGGTCCGCGCCGGCCGTGCCGTCATCTCCGGCCAGAGCGCCGAACACCTGCGCCGCGTCCTGCGCGTCGAAGCCGGCCAGAAGTACGAGCTCTCCGACGGGGCGCGGCTGTATCTGGCGGAGATTGCCGGATTCGGGCCCGGCACGGTCGAGTTCCGCATCCTTGAAGAACTGTCGGCACGACGCCCCGGCGCGTCAATGGTCCTGTATGCCGCTCTCGTGAAATTCGACCGATTTGAATGGCTGATCGAGAAGGCCGCCGAACTCGGCGCCGGCCGCGTCGTGCCGGTCGTCACGGCGCGCACCGAAGCCGGGCTGGAGAAGGCCGCAATCCAGCGGCTCCCCCGTTGGAACCGGATCGCGGAGGAAAGCGGGCAGCAGTGCCGGCGGATTCGCGCCCTGAACGTCGAGGCGCCGCTCGAGCTGGCCGAAGTTCTCCGCGCGGACCACGTGCAGCGCGTGTTGCTCGACGAAGGCGGTGCGGCGCCGCTGCTCACGGTCCTGCGTTCCACGCCCGGTGAAATCGCGTTGTTGACCGGCCCGGAAGGCGGCTGGACGCCGCCCGAACGTGCCGCGGCCCTCGCTGCCGGATGGACCCCCGCCGCTCTCGGCGAGCAGATTTTGCGCTCCGAGACCGCGGCCCTTGCCAGCCTCAGCCTGATTCAGGGCTGGTTCTGGGCGCAAACCGCCTCCAAGCCCCCAACCACGGAAAACCAGGCCTAGAAACGGCAAAAGGCCCCGGCTTTCACCGGGGCCTTCTGTCATAATCGGGCGACGTCCTACTCTCCCACGCACTCGCGCACGCAGTACCATCGGGGCTGAGAGGCTTAACTTCCGTGTTCGGGATGGGAACGGGTGGGTCCCTCTCGCTATGATCACCCAAAGCCTATTGAGCTTCAGGAACCTGAATATTGACGGGTCCGCAAGAATCTAGTCTGTGTGCAGTGTAAATCTTATGGTCAAGCCGAATGGGCTATTAGTACCGGTTAGCTCAACGCATTACTGCGCTTCCACATCCGGCCTATCAACCAGGTCGTCTACCTGGGCCCTTCTTACCTTACGGTTGGGAGATCTCATCTTGGGGCAGGTTTCGCGCTTATATGCATTCAGCGCTTATCCTGACCGAACTTCGCTACCCAGCTATGCCTCTGGCGAGACAACTGGAACACAAGAGGTTCGTCCACTCCGGTCCTCTCGTACTAAGAGCAGGCCCCCTCAAATCTCCTACGCCCACCACAGATAGAGACCGAACTGTCTCGCGACGTTCTGAACCCAGCTCACGTACCGCTTTAATAGGCGAACAGCCTAACCCTTGGGAGCTTCTACACCCCCAGGATGCGATGAGCCGACATCGAGGTGCCAAACCGGAGC
>JBKQPG010000104.1:0-82237 GCA_052145115.1 Bryobacteraceae bacterium | reverse complement strand
CGCCCGCCAGCCCAGCGCCTCACCCCGAAATCCCTTGCCCCCCGGTTGTACCGTGGTACGGGGAACAAGAGCCGGCCGGCTTCGCGTCCCTTCGCCGAAAGGTAGAGCGGCGTTCTTGGTCTGTTTGTTTCACCGCGCCCGGAGCGCGGCGTAGCTTGAGGCTTGTGGCAACGAGGCGTGCTGGGGCGATGCGCAAGGCGTGCTGGGGGGTACGTCGAGCGCGCCGGCCCGCCGCGTCGAAGTGGACACAGGACTACCGCGAGCCGTAGCCGGGTGCGATGGAGCGAGGCAGGCTGGGAGCGCTCAACCACAGCGGGCCGCTGCTTCGGCAGCGCGCATAGAGACGTTTCTCATCCCGATCAGCTCGATAAGTACGGTGGGGCGGCGGCTTCGGCCCCGCTCCATTGGGCGACTAAATTGTCTTGTTGTGCCCTGGCGCGCCCCGGGCAAGTCCGTCCGATGCTCGCCCGCCCAGCCATTTGGAATCACTCGCGGTTGGGCACCCTTCACGCTCCTCGCCGGGGAGCCCTATCGAGCGCTCGGCGTGTGCTTGGACCCAAGCCGTGCGAGCTTGTAGTGCGAGCGCGCCAGTTCGTAGACTTCGCGCAAGTCCGACCCGGTCATCGCCAACGCGATCGTCCCGCCGGCCAGCAGGGGCGCGGTGATGACGAAGAACATCAGTCCGGCGACACTCTTCGCAGTTTGCTCCTCCACCCCCAGCACGTTGCTCAGAGCAAGAAACGTGAAGAAGTGAAACACGCCTACGTTGCTGGGCGGGCCGGGCACCATAGTTCCGAGCCGCATAATGACCAGCACCACCAGGGTCGCCATCCAGTCCTGATCCAGTTGATAGCCCGCCATCAGCGCGTAAATCGGCACCAGCTGCAGTCCCAGATACACGCAACTGCCCAGGCAGGACACAAAGAACCACCGCGATCGCGCCATCACGTGCAGGCCCTCGACTACCATCCGCAGCACTCCGGCCAAACGGTGGCCCGTGGTTACGTGCCGCGCAAAGCGTTTGTTGAAGACAGCGAACAGGACCAGCGCGCCGAGAACGACCACCAATCCGAACAACACCCAGACGCCCACTTCAACCTTGTGCGGCAGCCCGCCAACCCGCAGAATGCAGCCGAAACAGGCAATCAGCAGGATCCCGTCCAGCAGGCGCTCGATCAGCGCCGAGGCCAGGATCTTCGAAAACGGCAGCCGGTTCCAGTGCGCGACCAGATAACACCGCACCACCTCGCCGCCCTTCAGCGGCAGGACCTCGTTGGCGAAAAGGCCGATATACACTGCCTGCACGGTGCGCCACAGGCCGACCCTGGCCAGCGGCCTGAGCAACACCTGCCAGCGCCACGCCTGGACGATGTAGATCAGGAAGCCGGAGCAAACCGCCAGCACGATCCAAGGCCAATGAACCGTCTTCAGGCGCGGCAGCTCGGCGTGCCAGTCGAAGTCGTGGTACACCCACAGCAGGCACAGGGCCGACACCAGGTAGACAACCCATCGGACGGCGTTGCGTCCCCCATTCCCACTCTTCGACCCAGGAGTCGTCTCCATCAGATTCCAGTGTATGGGGTCGCGGCGGTCAGTTCGGCCGCGGCCGGCAAAGTTGCAGCCTTCTCTGGACGCTGAAACGAACCGCGACCCTCGCCCAGCGCCTGGAGGAACCGCTCGTCCGCAGCGTGGCGCTCAGCCCCTCGCGCGCCGACCTTGCGTCGCCTGGAGCGGCCCTAGGCAACTCGGCTCGCCGTGGACTGGCGCACCAGCAGTTCGGGTGTGAGCGTCAGGTGCACCGCGCCGGCGCTCTTCTCCCGTCCTTCCAGTCGCGCGATCAGCAGCTCCGTGCCCACCCGTCCCATCTCGTAGGCCGGCTGCGCCACCACCGTCAGCCGCGGCTGAATCACGTCGCCGAACGGCACTTCGTCGAACACCGCCAGCGCCACGTCCTCGGGACAGCGCAACCCCAGTTCGTGGACCGCCTTCAACGCGCCGAACCCCATCATCGCGTTGGAAGCGAACAGCGCCGTCGGCGGGTCGGCCTCCAGCAGCATCTGCTTGGAAAGCCGGTAGCCGCTGTCGAGCCGGAAATCGCCGGTCCGGACCAGTTTCGGGTCCCTCGGAAGGCCGGCCTCCCGCAGCGTCTGCTCGTACCCTTCCAGCCGCTGCTGCGCCGTCTGTAGTCCCGGCGAACCGCCCAAAAAGCCGATCCGCCGGTGGCCGCGCGACAACAGATGCTGCATGCACATCCGCGCGCCATGGGCGTTGTCCGAGCAGACCAGGTCCAGATCGATGCCCGGCACGCTTCTGTCGATGCACACGATCGGCAACCCCGAATCGCGGAACTGCGCCACGTGCGTCAGGTCCTCGCGCCCTGAAGCCACCGTCAGCAGCAGGCCGTCCACCTTCTGCGCCCGCAGCAGAGAGAGCGCCCGCCGCTCCCGCTCCGCGCTGTCGTCCGTGTTCAACGTGATCAGCAGGTAACCGTGCAGCGTCGCCGCGTCCTCGGCTCCGCGCACCACCTGCGGGAAGAACGGGTTTGTGATGTCCGAGATGACCAGCCCCAGGGTCTTGGTTTGCCGCGTCTTCAGGCTGCGCGCAATCTGGTTGGGATGGTAGTCCAACGCGCGCATGACTTCCTCGACCCGCCGCCGCAGTTCCGGCCGCACCGTCGCCGACCCCGCCAGCACGTTGGACACCGTGCCCACCGAAACCCTCGCCTGCCGAGCCACTTCGCGAATCGTGACCATGCGCCCGTCACTCTATCAAAAGCCACGCCGCCGTCAAGGGAGTGCCCGGGCAGTTCCCTGGCAATGCGCAGAACCGCCGCCGGCGGCATCCCCGTCCCGCCCGCGGAAGCTATTGCTCCTTGAGAATCGCCACGCTGGTTGATTTGGACTTCACCGTCAACACGTGGCTGGCGCGATCCCACTGCATTTCGCCGCCTTCCACGCGCGCCGGTGCCCACGCGCCCATCTTCACGCGCTCCTCCGAGTCCGCGTCGAACTTGGTGTAACGAATCGAGTCCGCGCCATACTCGATCGATCGCAGCACCGAGGAGGTCCGCAGCAGATGGTTCTGGTCGGCCGGCGCCAGTTCGGGGAACGCGCCCATGGCCCGCAGATAGTGGCGCACATAGTCGCCGTAGCCGTCCGTCAGCCACACGTCGTCGCGCGGGTAGCGGTTCTTGCCGTCGTCGTCCACGGTGTAGGTGGCCCAGTTGAGACGCCGGATCGCATCGGTCATCCCGGTGAGGTCGCCGGTCTTCTCCGCGTACAGCAGCATCGTGGCGGCGTGGCGCGTGGAGTGGCTGTTGCCCGGCACCTTGTAAACGGTCTGCTCGTTGGTCACGGTCACGCCGAAGCGCGCAAACTCGCGGTTGTCGAAGGTCGAACCCGTCCACTCCAGGATCGAGCGCGCCTGCGCCTGCCAGTTCACATCCCAGCCGGGGTGCTCGAGAATGTACGCCGCCATGGTGTCGGCGTTGATTTCCGTGTCGGAGTAATCCCCGGTCGGGATGTCCTCGAAGAACGGCCCCCACTTGTTCGTGCGCAGCGGCCACTGTTTCAACCACGCCGCGACCATCGCGCGCGCCCGGCTGAAGGCCGCCGCATCGCCCTCATGCAGGGCGATCAAGTCGTCGAACAGCCGCAGCGCGCCGCTGTAGTTAGTCGAGTAGGAGGCGCGGATCGTCCTGCCGTCCTTCACCGCGCTGTGCACTTCGCTCGTCACCGCATGCACGCGGAACGGCCACGGCGAGTTGTCTCCATCGCCCGGCTGCACCCGGCGGGCGAGCGTCTCGGCGATGCGCCGCGCCGCGTCCAGGTAGCGCCGGTTGCCGGTCATCTTATAGAGCACCACCAGCTCCGCGCCGAAGCTGGCCGCCTTGTCCGGCTGCAGGAACCCCTTGCCCGCGCGCATGTCGCCGTCGTACTGGCCGGAGTGCACTTCCAGGTTGTAGGGGTAGGGCAGATTCGCCCACAGCGCCGTGGCCGGCGACAACCCATGGTCCAGCCAGTAGTCGGCCAGCTCCACCATGTTGCGCTGCAGCGCCGCGTCCCCCTTGTAGCCATAGAGCAGCGTCCACGACGCGAGCGCCATCGGGATCTGGTCGCCTCCGATGCCCCGTTCGTCGTCGCGATCGGCGCGCCACACCTGGTGCTGCAGGTAGTACGGCACGCCGTTGGGGCACTTGCGCATCGCCTGCCAGAACTCCCATGGTTTAGTGACGGCGGAATCGTAGGCCTCGCCCAGGGTCGAACCGGACCAGGGCACAATCCCTCCCGCTCCGTCCAGTCGCACCATGTGATAGAACAGCCGGGGAGCGCCGCCGGGATCCCCCGGCGGCGGCAATACGCGGAACAGGTCCTCGAGCACCAGCACCCACTCGCTGGCCCGGCGTGGTGCGGGAGGAGGTGTGAACGCGCGCACGCCGTCGTTGTCGCAAGTGCCCGCCGGCAGCGCGGCATTGACGCGCGGTTGGAACCACCAGGCGTAGACGGCGCGCGCGGGGAAGCGCGGCAGCTTGACCTGGATGGTCCGCGGCAGGGGCAGGTAGACCAGCGCGAAGCCGTCGCCCTTCAGCGTCTCGACGCCCTGGCGCACGCGCGCATCGTTGGGCGCGAGCAGGTCGTCGTCGGCCCCCAGCGAAGCCGATGGGCGCGACTTCACGAGCTTCGAGAAGCGCGCCTCGCTCCACACTCCGCCCGGCACGGCTTGCGCACTCAGGAGCGCTGCGGCCGCAAACAGCGCGGCGATCAGACAGTGTGGCATAGCATCCCAATCCTAACGGCGGACGAGAGCGCTCGCAAGGCTGTAGAATCGTGCTCATCGCCGGGTCTTCGATGCCAACACGCAGGTCGCTCCTTAAGTTCGCCGCCGGATGGACGGCCGGCTCCTACGCCCGGATCATGGGCGCCAACCGGCGCGTCCGCCTGGGCCTGATCGGATGCGGCGGGCGCGGCTCCTACGTCGCCGGATTCATGCGCGAGCTCCCCGACGTCGAGTTCGTGGCACTGTGCGACGTGTGGCTGCGGCAGGCTGAAAAGGCGCGCGGCTGGGCCGGCGCCGGCGCGACCGCCGTGCAGGATTTCAGGCCGGTCCTCGAGCGCAACGACATCGACGCCGTGGTTGTCTCGACGCCCGACCACTGGCACGCGGCGGTCACCATTCTGGCGTGCCAGGCGGGCAAGCACGTGTACGTCGAGAAGCCCCTGGCGCACAACATCCGCGAGGGCCGCGCCATGGTGGAGGCCGCGCGCCGCAGCGGGCGCATCGTCCAGGTCGGCACCCAGCACCGCTCGGCGCCACACCTGGCCGAGGCCGCCGGAATCATCCGCTCCGGCGAACTCGGGCCGGTGCATTTCGTGCGCGTGTGGAACTACGCCAACCTGTCGCCCGAGGGCATCGGCCACGCTCCCGACGGCAGCGCTCCCGGCGATATGGATTGGGCCCTGTACCTGGGCGCCGCGCCGGAGCACGCCTACAACCGGCTGCGTCACGGCCCCACGTTCCGCTGGTTCCACGACTACTCCGGCGGCATCATCACCGACTACGGCACGCACCGCTTCGACACCGTGCACCAGATCATGAACGCCGCAGCGCCCGCCGCCGTTTCCGCTTCCGGCGGCCGGTACGTGTTGCGCGACGACGGCGACGTCCCCGACCTCATCCAGGCGACCTACGAATACCCGGGCTTCGTCATGAGCTACGAAGCGTGCCTCTACAGCGCGCACGGCCTGGGCGGACGGACGCCGGAGCTGCGCTATTACAACGCGCGCGGCGAGTTCGACCGTCCCAACGGAATGGCCTTCTACGGCGCCAACGGTGCGCTGTTCGTCGACCGGCTAATGTGGGAGATCTATCCGGATTTCAAGCCCGCGCCGTGGCTGGCGCGGCCCGGCGAGTTGTCCACGGAGACACGCATCGCGCGCCGCACCCGGCAGGGCGCGGACGCTACGCGGGCGCACGCCCAGGCATTCATCGCAGTTCTGCGCGATGGCCGGGAGTGCCCCTGCGACGTGGCCACGGGGCACAGGTCCACGACCGTGGCGCACCTGGGCAACATCGCGCTGGCCACCGGGCGGAAGCTGAAGTGGGACGCGCAGCGCGAAGAGTTCCCCGGCGACGCCGAGGCCAACCGCCTGCTCGGGCGCGCGTGGCGCGGGCCCTGGGCGGACCTGTTCAAGAGCTGATAACGCCCCGCGCCCGTTCAGGGCCGGCGGCGCGCGAAGCGGCCGGAGAGCCGCGCGGAGATCACGTCAGGTCGAACTTCTCCTGGTGCAGCAGGTTGTCGGAGGTTACCAGTACCGGCCGTCCGAGAATCTCCTCCAGTTCCTCGAGGCAATTGGTCTGGGTGGATTGCAGCACCCCCGCAATCTCAGGATTGACGCGCAGGATGCACTCCTTGCCGTCCACCACCTTGGCGTACTTCTGGGCCTGCATCAGGATTTCGCTGATCACCGTCGCCACGCTCTTCACGTAGCCCGAGCCCTCGCAATACGGACAGGGCGAGCACAGCGCGCGCTCCAGGCTTTGCTTGACCCGCTTGCGCGTAATCGCCACCAGGCCGAAATCGTTGAACTGGAGAATCTTGTAGGGCGCCTTGTCGAGGCGCATGGTCTCCTCCAGCGCCTGCATCACGCGCTGGCGGTTCTTGCGTTCGTCCATGTCGATGAAGTCGACCACGATGATGCCGCCCAGGTCGCGCAGCCGCACCTGGCGCACGATCTCCTTCACCGCCTCGACGTTGGTCTTGACGATGGTGTCCTCCAGCCGGTTCGACTTGCCGACGTACTTGCCGGTGTTCACGTCGATGGCCACCAGCGCCTCGGTCTGGTTGATGACGATGTAGCCGCCCGACTTGAGCCAGACCTTCGGCCGCAGCGCCTTTTCCAGCTCCTGCGTGATGCCGAAGGCGTCGAAGATCGGATCCACGCGGGTGTACATCTTGACCCGGCTGAGCAGGTGCGGGGCGATGCGCTCCACGGCGTGGAGCACCTGCTCGTACAGATCCTCGTTGTCCACCCAAACGGCCTTGAAGCCGTCGGTCAACTGATCGCGCAGCAGACGCTGGACCACTTCCACGTCGTGATGCAGCAGCAGGGGCGCGCGGCGCTTCTCGGCCTTGCCGCGGATATCGAGCCACAGATGGGCCAGGTACTGGATATCGGCCGCGATCTCCTCTTCGGTGCGGCCCTCGCCCGCGGTGCGCATGATGAACCCGCCGGCGATCCCCTCGCGGTGCTTCTGGAGGATCCTCTTCAGCCGCAGGCGTTCCTCGTCGCTGCCGATCTTGCGCGACACTCCGAGGTGCTCGACCGTAGGCATGTAAACGACGTAGCGGCCCGGCAGCGCGATGTGCGACGTAATGCGCGCGCCCTTCTGCCCGAGCGGCTCCTTGGCGATCTGGACGATGATCTCCTGGCCTTCCTTCAGCAGGTCGGAAATCAGGGGCAGCGGCGGGCGCTCGCGGCCCTTGTCGCGGTCGCGGCCTTCGCGCTCGCGGCTGTCGCGCTCGCGGCTGTCGCGGTCCCGGTTGTCGCGGTCGCGGCTCTCGCGCTCCTGGCTGGTGCGCTCCTGGCTGATGCGATCGGGCCGCTCGATCACGCGCTCCAGCTCCGGCTGGACGGCTTCCGGCGGCGGCGCTTCCACATCCGTCCGGACTTCGGGCGGGGCCTCGGCGGCCGGCGCTGGGGGCTGACCGGAGAGGCGGGACCGGCGGCGCATGCGCCGCGACATCCGGTGCCCGATGCGCGCACCCTGCGGGCGCAGATTCGCCGCGAGGTTCTCGGGCGCAGCCGCGCCCTCCGCGCCCTCGCCCGGCACAGCGGGTGCGGCCGCGCTTTCCGGGCCTTCCCCGGTCGCGCCCTCCGGCGTCGCGCGCTCCGCACCTTCCGCGGCCGCTTCTTCCTCGTCAGCTTCTTCCTCGTCAGCTTCGCCGCCCGGCTCGGAGCCTTCCCCGGCCTCCTCGCCCGCCACGGCCTGGTCTTGCTCCACGGGGGACTCGGCCACGGGCGCGGTTGCCAGCGGCGCTTGCGGCTGCTCTTGCCATACCTGACCACTGCCGGCCTCGCCGGCTTCCAGTCGAGACTCCTGGTCCTCGGCTACTTCGCCTTCGACCTCTTCCGCCAGTTGGCCGGACGGGCTCTGGGCTACAGCCACTTCGTCCGCCACCGCGTCGGCCCGCTCCTCCATCTCGTCCACGCGGTCGAGAATCGCCTCCACGGCATCCTCTTCCGAAGCGTCGAAGTCCTCCGCTTCCAGTTCCTCAACCTCGACTTCCGGCGAAGCCGCGTCTGCGACAGGCGCGCGAGCTTCCCGCGTCTCGTCGTGGTTGGCGGCCGGAGGGGACGCGATGGGCTGCGCGCGGCGGTATTTCGCCAGGGACTCGCCCGGCAGGAGCACGATCTCGTCGGCGGCCGGCGCGGCGGCAGCCGGCTGTTCCTCCGGGCCTTCCCCCGGCTCTTGCCCCACGCTCGGCGCTTCCGGCGCCGAGGTGGGCGATGCATACTTCGACTCGGGGAAGCCCCGGCCTCCGCGGCGGCGGCGGCGCGAGCGGCGCCCGCGATGGTCGCGCTGCCCCTCGGCGTAGGCGCTTCCTTCCGCCGGGGCGGCGGACTCGGCGCCGGGCTCCAGGGTCTTAGCGGGCGCGGGCACGCTTTCGACGGCCGCATCCTCAGTCAGCGTCAGCGCGGCCCCTTGTGAAGCCGGCGGGGGCAGCGGCAGGTGTGAATCACGCTCCCGCCCGCGGTCCCGATCGCGGCCGCGCGCGTCGCGCCCGCGGTCGTCGACGCGGTCGATCTCGTCGGCGTTCTCCTCGAAGAAATCCGAGACGTACAGGAAGCAGTCGCGTTCCAGACCCAGGTCGACGAACGCCGATTGCATCCCCGGCAGCACGCGCGTGACTCGACCTTTATGGATACTGCCGGCCAGCGAATACTCGTTGGCCCGCTGAAAATACATCTCCACCAGTTGCCCGTCTTCGAGAATCGCGACTTTGGTCTCGTGACGGTTCTGGCTGATCACCAGTTCCTTGGACGGCATTCAGAACCTCCGCTCGGGTGAGCGATCACCGAGTGGAGCGGGGCGGGAGCGACCGTGCCGGGCATCTGTCGAGCCGCTCCAGAACTCGCGACCTTGCGCAATAGATCCAGAGGCGGCTCGGGGTCCAGTCAATAAACCTGTTGTACCTCCCGGGCGAGGCGATTTGAAATCTCGATCTCCCCGGGGGCGCGGCGCGCAATTGCCGGCCGCGTTCGGCAAACCCTTGGATTGGACACCTGGCACCGGAAGGAGTTCCCAACCGGCCGCGCACTCAATATCGCTTCACGTACCAAACCGCCGGAGCCGGACATTGTTCACCAGCCCCAGCATCGCAAACACCGACATCATGCTCGACCCTCCGTAACTCATCAGAGGGAGCGGAATGCCGGTAGTCGGCATGCGGCCCACCGCCATGCCCGCATTCACCAGCAGGTGAAACAGAAGCAGTGTAGCCACGCCCATACATATGAGCATCCCGGCCCGGTCCGGCGCTCTTTGTGCATTTTGCACGATCTGCATTAAGAGCAGAAAATACAGCCCGAACAAGACCAAAATGCCCACAAAACCGTGCTCCTCGGCAAACGCCGAGATCACGAAATCCGTGTACGCCACCGGCAGGAAGCGGAGCTGTGTCTGAGAGCCGCGAGCGACTCCCTTACCCCAAATGCCACCGGCGCCCACCGCAATTTTCGACTGGATCACCTGGTAGCCGCTGCGCATGGGGTCCCTCATGGGATCGAGGAACGTCAACACGCGGGCCTTCTGGTAATCCTTCGCCAAATACCATCCGCATGGCAGCAACACCAATGTAATCAACACGATCACCAGCAGATGCCGCCACTGGACACCACCGAAAAAGATGCCCATCGCCAGAACGGAGACATACGTCAGCGTCGTCCCCAAGTCCGGCTCGGCCAAAACCAGCCCGGCCGGAACACCGACCAGCAGGCCGATTCTAACCAGATCCCCCCACTCCAGCCGGTCGCTGCGCAACTCGGACAGATAGCGGGCTACTAGCAATACTATCACCACTTTGCCGATCTCAGCCGCCTGAAAACGAAAGCCCAGGGGGAGCACAATCCAGCGCCTCGATCCGCCGGTGTAACTGCCCGCCGCAAGGGTCAGCACCAGCAGAGCCAACAGGATGCCGTAGAACACCGGCACCTGGCTCAGAAGGGTGTGGTAATCCATGCGCGCCAGCAGCCACATCAGGGACAGCCCGCCGCCCAGCCACAGCGCCTGCTTCATCCACGGCGTGCCGTGCGTGGCGGAGTAGATCTGGAGAATGCCCAGCGCGCAGATGGCCAGCGCCACCAGCAGCATGGGCCAATCCAGATCCCGGAAGACGCGATAGCGTACGATTGGCATCGGCTCAGCGAACCTTGGCCCCAGCCAGCGTTGCCGGCGCGGTCCCGGCCAGCGACAGCGCCGCGGAGAGGCTGGGCAGCGGGCCGGTCTGCCGCTGACGGCGCTGCTTGTCGTAGTAGGCCTTGATGACGTCGCGCACGATGGGCGCGGCGAAATTACCGTGCACGCCGTTTTCGAACAGGGCGGCAACCACGATTTCCGGATTGTCGCGCGAGGCGAAACCGACGAACCAGGCGTCGTCCTTGAACTCCTCCTCGCCCTTCCTGGTCTTCAGGAAATCGTTCGAGGCGCGCTGCGAGGAGCCCGTCTTGCCGCACAGCATGATGTCCGGCAGCCGCGCCGAGGCGCCGGTGCCGCCCTCATTGACCACGCCGCACATGCCGTCCAGCACCTTGCCGAGGTTCAACGGACTGATCGCCGCGGTGTGGTCCACCTGCGGCCGCCGCCCATCCTCGACGAGATGCGGGCGCATCCACACACCCTTGTTGACCAGCCCGCTGAAGGCGTAAGCCAGTTGCAGCGGCGTGATGGTAGTGGCGCCCTGGCCGATGGCCACGCTGACCGTTTCGCCCTCGTACCACTTCTCGCGGAAGGTGCGGATCTTCCATGCCGTCGAGGGCACTACGCCCTCCTTTTCCCCCGGCAGGTCGATGCCCGTCTTTCTGCCGTAGCCCACCATCTCGGCATATTTGGCGATGTTGTCGATGCCAGTCTTCAGGCCGACGTTATAGAAATAGACGTCGCAGCTCTGGGTGATGCCTTTATGCAAGGTGACGGCCCCATGCCCGCCCTTCTTGTGGCATTTGAAATAGCGGCCGAAGAAATCCGCTCCGCCGGCGCAGTGGATCTCGAAATTCTCGTCGATGGCGCCTGTTTCCAGCGCCGCAAGAGCCACAATCGGCTTGAACGTCGATCCCGGCGCCAGTTGCGACTGCAGCGCGCGGTTGAACAGCGGCTTATTGGGGTCCTCGGTCAAGGCCTTCCACTCGCGCGAATTGATGCGCCCGACGAAGTGATTGGGATCGTAGCCCGGCGTGGAGACCAGCGCCAGCACTTCGCCGGTGGCGGGCACGAGGGCCACTACCGCCCCGCGCCGCCCTTCCATGGCCAGCTCGGCCACGGTCTGCAGGTCGAGATCGATGGTCAGGCGCAGGTCCTTGCCCGGCACGGCGGGCTTCACGCCCAGCACCTGGCGCGTGTTCATGCGGTTGTCCACCACCACCTGACGCTGACCGTCGATGCCCGTCAGGATCTCGTTGTTGTTGCGCTCGACCCCCATCTTGCCGATCAGGTCGCCCGGATTGTGGTTGGCCCACTCGGGCGAGTTCAACTCGGCGTCGCTGATTTCGCCCACGTAGCCGATCAGGTGCGATGCGAACCCGCCCTGCGGGTAGAGCCGGAATTGCGACTTGATCAGCTCCATCTCGGGGAACATCTGCGCGTTGCGATGCGCCTCGACAAACGCCAGTTCGGCCGGCGTCAGCTCTTCCTTGACCGGGATGGTGTAATAGCTGGGCCGCTTGTCATAGCGGCGCACCAGCGTCTCGAGGTCGTCGACGTCGAGATCGAGACCCTGCGCAATCGGCACGATGTGCTCTTCGCGCAGGTTCTCGCGCGACAGCACCAGCCGGTAGGAGGCGTGGTTGTCGACAATCACCCGCCCGTCGCGGTCCAGGATGCGGCCGCGCGGCGCGGGCATGGGCAGGGACTTGATCTGGTTTTGCAGCGCCTTGGTGTTATACAGGCTCTCGTTGCGCACCTGCAGGTCCCAGTAGCCGGCCAGCAGAAAGATGAACACCGCCACGGTGAGGTATTGGAAAATGGCGACCTGCACCGCGCCGAAGTTGGCGTCGTCGCGCACCAGGTGCGAGACGATCGGCGCTTCGTGTTCGCGGTCCTCGGGGATTCTGGCCACTTCGGCTGGGCGCGGAACGGATCACCGCGCCTCCGCTTTCAGTCTATCCAACACCTGAAACAGCGGCAGCGCCACGGCGGCGTTCAGAAACGCCGCGATGAGCATCTGCGGCACGTGCAGCATCTCCAGCGTGCCGAGCAACGAACGCGACAGGACCCACAAAACCACCTGGTGCGCCACGAAAAAGGTGAAGCCGAGCAGGAAGCGCAGCCCCGCATTGTCGACGTCAAAGCGCAGGCTGATGCTGGCCGCCGAGTAGCCGATGAGCGTCTTGGCGATGCCGTTCAGTCCCAGGTAGTGCTGCGACAGGGCATCCTGAGCCAGCCCGATCAGGCAGCCGGTGAGCGCTCCGGCGGGCGGATTCCTGCGCATCAGGGAAAAGTAGACCGTCACGAGAAGCGGCAATTCAAGATACGAGAGATAGCTCAGGAACCGCGGCACATAAACCTGAAACAGAATGGCCGCCAGCGGAACCAGCAGCCAAGTCGCGGGGTGAAAGCTCCACACCCGCAAGCGGTCCGGCGGGATGTGCGTGGTGGAGCTCTCGAATTCCGTCATCGCGGCTCCTGCGAGGCGGGCAGCGTTGGCGGAGCGCGTTTAGGCGCGTCTTTCATTGAAGCCGGTGCGGCCGAGGCGGCCTTTCCGGCTGGCGGCGCGGCCGGGGGCGACGCGCCGGGCGCGGGCGATTCTCCGGGCGGCCGGAGGGCCGGCGCGGGCGGCTGAGGAGCGGGCGGGCGATTGAAATCCGGCGCGCGGTAGGGCGTCACGCCGATCTGTATGCCCTGCCCCTCGATGATGCGCTGGTAGCGCTCCTTCATGCGATCGGCGTCGGTTCTGGGCATCGGAGTCGCCCCGCCGGCGGGCGCGGCAACGGCGGCAGGCGCGCTCTCGGGCGCAGCCTCCGGCGGCGGCAGCACCTGGACCTCGGGCTGCGGGGGCAGCGCCAGGTCGGGGATCTGCCCGTGCACGGCGTCGACGAGGATCAGCACTTCGGAGACGTCGCGCTCCAGCGCCGCGGGCCGCACCTCGACCTCCTTGCCCGCAGCGCCGTTGCGCACGTTGCGGGCCTCGCCAACCCGCAATCCGCGCGGGAAAATCCGGTCGTCGCCGCTGGTGTAAAACCATTCCCCCTCGTCCAGCGGCTGCTCGTTGCGGATGCCTTCCACGTGGCACGAGCTGCCGTCGCCCTTGAGCAGTCCGGGTGTGCGGTGCTTCTGCGAAATGACGCTGGCGGCGAAGCCCTGGCTATTGGCCAGCATCATCAGCGAGGCGGAGGGGTAGGCCGCCACGATCACGCCCTCGATCCCGTCGCCCGTCACCACCGCCATCCCGCGCTGGACGCCATCGGGCGATCCGCGGTCCAGGAAAAACACGCCCGGCTGCACGCCCGGCGCGCTGCCCAGAATGCCGGCGGGCAGGCTGCGCGAACTCAATTGACTACGGAATGCGAGCAGCGCCTGGGCCCGGCCGGCCTGCTGCAACTGTTCGGCCAGAAGCTGGTTGCGAACTTCGAGCTCGGCGGTGCGGCGCCTTAGTTGCGCGTTTTCCGACTCCAGCGCGCCGGCCATGAACCAGCGCTGGGCCAGCCCGCCGGCGCCGCCGCGCACGGCCTCCAGGCCGCGCATTACGGGAGTCACGGCCGTCACCGCCCAGACCCGGATCAGCCGCGTTTCGCCATCGCCCTTGATCTGCCAGGCCAGGAGCAGCAACTGTCCCGCGAGCAGCGCCAGCAAGGCGCTCAGATTGCGGTATCGGCTGAACAGCCCATCCATGAGAACAACGCCTGCGACGCCGGGCCGCGCGGTGAGCCTACTCGATCGCGATCCGGCGCAATAGTCTGAAGTCGGTCAGCATCCGCCCCGTTCCCAGCACCACCGAGGCCAGCGGGTCCTCGGCGATCGAAACGGGCAAGCCGGTCTCTTCGCGAATGCGGCGGTCCAGGTTTTTCAACAGCGCCCCTCCGCCGGTCAGGACGATACCGCGGTCGCTGATGTCGGCACTCAGCTCCGGCGGCGTCCGCTCCAGCGCCACGCGGATGGCGTTCATGATGGTCGCCACCGGCTCCGTCAGCGCCTCGCGGATCTCGTCGTCGCCGATGGGAACGGTCTTCGGAATGCCCTCGATGAGATTGCGTCCCTTGACCTCCATGGTCAACGGCTTGTCGAGCTTGAACGCGCTGCCGATCTGGATCTTGATCTGCTCCGCCGTGCGCTCCCCGATCAGCAGGTTGTATTTGCGCTTCAGGTACTGCATGATGGCGTCGTCCATCTCGTTGCCGGCCACGCGCACGGAGCGCGAGTAGACGATGCCCGACAGCGAGATCACGGCCACGTCGGTGGTGCCTCCGCCGATATCCACAATCATGTTGCCCGAGGGTTCCGTGATCGGCAGGCCCGCGCCGATGGCCGCAACCATGGCCTGCTCCACCAGGTGCACTTCGCTGGCCTTGGCGCGGTAGGCCGAATCGATGACCGCGCGCTTCTCCACCTGCGTGATCTCGCTGGGCACGCCGATGATGATGCGCGGATGGACCAGCACCTTGCGTCCGTGCGCCTTGTGGATAAAGTAATTCAACATCCGCTCGGTGACTTTGAAGTCGGCGATGACGCCGTCCTTCATCGGGCGGATGGCCACGATGTTGCCCGGCGTGCGGCCGAGCATCTCTTTCGCTTCCTTGCCGACCGCCTCGACTTCGCCGTTGGTCTTGTTCATCGCGACAATCGAGGGTTCGTTGACCACAATCCCCTTGCCCTTGGCATAGACCAGCGTATTGGCGGTACCCAGATCGATCGCCAGGTCGGACGAAAACAGGCTGAACAACGAACGGATGCTCATCGCGGCTTGTGGGAAACTCCTGCGTCTTCCGAGGCCGGCCGGCTCCGGTTGCACGCCTGCGGAGGCGTTGGAGCCGCGATTCCGGACTCCTTTCGAGCGTAGCATATCCGCCCCTTGTCCATTTGCTGGAATGTTTCTAACACGTTGATTCTCCGCATCTTCTCAGCCCGGATGTTTCACCAACAATCGGCTGCGGCGTGCGATAGGGCCGCATCTACTTCGTTGCGCTGGGCCCAGAGGGCACCCCCCGTCCTCGACGTAGCAGCCAAGTACGCCTGCGGGCGGCTCCCGCGAGCGCGCCTCGTGGCATCGTTTGATATGGGGGCCCTCTCATCGCGCCTCGCTGCGATCGCGGTGGAACATCCGGGCTGGGCTCGTCCGGGATCCGGCCGGGGGCTGGGCGGCGGGCCGATATGAGCCCTGCCGTCACAGACGGCGCCGCGGGTGGTAGGCTGGGAAGCGGCCACCGTGGACGAGCGCCAGTACTACACCGAATCGCAAGCGACGCGGAACATCCGCCTCACCTGCCCGTTCTGCCGCGCCACGGACGAGCATGAGTTGAAGTGGCTGGTGCGGACCAAGAAGGACCGCCTGCCCTCGGGCGGCGATGAGCGCGACCGCGCCAAGTTCCAAAAGGCGCAGAGCTACATGGTGTTGATCGACGACAAGGCGATGTGCAAGCAGATGAGGTGCCGCAAGCGCTTCGACATCTCCGGCATCAAGACCATGGCCTTTCTTTGATTCCCGGCATGAGCCTGACGCCCGCCTGGACCCGCCGCGCATTCCTGGCCTCGGGCGTGGGCGCGGGTGCGGCGTGCCGCCGCAAGCGCGCCGAAGGTTTCCGCGGAATCGCTTGCGTGGCCCTGGCCGGGGAACGCGCCGTGGCCATTGTGGACCTGCTCGCTTTCGCCCTGCGGCAGACCATCCCGCTGGCCTGCCAGCCTTCCTCCCTGCTCTCCAACTCGTCGCTCGAAAGGCCGGCCGCGTTCGCCGCCGGCGTTACAGACAATGGCTCGGCGCTGCTGGAACGCGTGGATCTCGGCTCGCGCCAAACCGTCGCGCGGATTGTCGTGGGGCCTGCCGCGCCGGTGGTGCGCGCGGACCCGCGCGGCCTGCTGTGGACTGCCGCGGGCGAGCCCAAACTGCGCGCCTGGCGCGAGGCGAATCTGCGCCCCGGGCCGCAGGTGAACCTGGCCGCGCGGGTGCTCGACTTCGATCTCTCGCCCGAGGCGCCGCTGGCCTGCGTGTGCCTGGAGGGAGGGTTGGTCCAATTCGCCGACCTGGCCGCGGGCAAGGCCTTCGAACCGATCCACGCCGGCGTTGACGTCTCGGCGGTTCGGTTCCGCCGCGACGGCCGCGTGGCGCTGGTGGCCTGCCCCACCGAGGCGCTGTTGCGGGTGTTCGACACGCCGTCGCGCCGCATCATGACTGAACTGCCGCTGGCCTTGCGTCCCGACCATCTGTGCATGAGCGAGGAGGGCGGCCAGTTGTTCATCACCGGCGAAGGCCGCGACGCCGTGGTGGTGGTGTATCCCTATCGCACCGAGATCGGGCTCACTTCGTTGAGCGGCCGCATGCCGCGCCAGATGGCCTGCTCGGCGGAGCCGCGCTATCTGTTCGTCTCCAGTCCCGCCTCGGGCTCGGTCACGGTGTTCGATATCGACACGCAGAAGGTGGTTGCCGTCACCGGCGTGGGCGTCGAGCCGGGCGCGATCGTGATCACGCCGGACCAGCAATACGCCCTCGTGCTCAACCAGGGCTCGGGCGATATCGCGGTCATCCGCATTGCCTCCATCCGCCCGGGGCGGGCCCGGCGCGCGCCGCTATTCACCATGATTCCCGTCGGCGGCCGGCCCGTGGCCGCGTTCGTTCGGAGTGGTGTCTACGCCTAACGCTCTCTTCTTGCCGGAGGCCGGTGCATCGGGATCAGTCAAGGCCAGCCGCTTCCGTCCCGCCGCGGCATTGGCGGTTCGCATCCGCGACACCAGGTCGTACTTGGGGCGGTCCATGACGTCGGTGGTTCCGAAGGCGTAGTCTTCTCCGTACACCGGCGCCGTGCCTAGCCCCGGTCCGCGCCCGGTCACCGGCTCATCCCGATATTGGAACCACATCACGCCTACCGTGGTCGGCTCGGAGGAGGCCTCTTCCAGCCAGCGCGTGTAGGCGTCGCCCGCCCCGGCGTCGTCATTCGCGCTGGCCGATTGGTAGACCGCGTAGCCCTTCTCCAGCCCGTAGGTCGGCGGGAAGGAGAACTCGCCGATGAGCGTGGGCTTGTCCTGGCGCGCCAGCAGCGGCGTGAGGTCCGGCGTCAGCAGCTCGAAGGCGTAGCGGTCGTAGCCGATCACGTCGCAATTGGCGGCCTCGACGTTCCAGTCGGAGTCGTCCACCCACCAGCCCGGCACGATCCAGAAGCCGAAGTACAAATGATTCGGGTCCACCTGCTTGAACGTCCGATAGATGAAATGGTGCAGCGTGTTCTCGTAATACAGCCGCATCTGCTCCAGGTCGCCGGCCGGCGGTGTGGGCGTGGCGGCATAGAGTTGGGCCAGCGTCGACACGTGGATGCTCCAGGCCGCCGCCAGCGATGGCACGCTGCCGGCGTAGAGTTGCTGAACGGCGTAATTCAGCATCGACTGCTTCGCCGGCACGCTCGAGCCCATATCGAGAACGCTCTGGATCTCGTCGGCGGTCACAATCCCGTCGTACTCGTTCTGGTAGGACCAGCCCAGAATCGTGCTGTCCGTGATCTGGGGGGCCAGTTGCGTTTGCAGCGCGCTCAAGAATTGAGACTGGATGTTCGTATTGAACGGGTCGATGTGATTCACCAGGTTGGGCACGGTGTAGACGTAAATCACCGGCAGCTGGGGCAGGTTTCCCACCGTCGAGCACCATTTGCCGAGCCCGCTGAAGCCCCAACTGGCGATGCGTTCGACCGTGCGCGCCAGAGCCTGCTGCTGCCACGTGGCGCCGTATTTCGTAATCAGGTTCGCGGCGATGAACGCGTAGTAGTCCGTGCTGCCGCTCTCGCCCCACACGTCGTTACCCCACGCCGCCGCGGTCGCTCCGCTGTTCGGAGCGAGCTCCGCGAACAGCCATTCGCGCCCGGTCACCGGCGTCATGTCCCAGTTGAGCGCCGGCGCGTCGTCCAGCCCGGTGTAGAACAGCGGGTTGCCCGCCGGCGAGATCAGCCACCAATACCCGTTGCGTTTGGCCACGGTGTAATAGCCGGTGGCGGCCTCGTGCCACGACGCCCAGCTCATTCCGCCCCAGGCGTCCTGGCCAGCCGGTTGCGGGTGCCGCTGCAGCCACAGCACGTCGGCCGCGTCCGCCGCCAGCAGATCGCTGTCGGACTGCAGCTTGCCCGTCCACGGCGACTGGATACTCTGCCCGTACTTGTCGATCAGCGGCGCATCGGCCTGCAGGTTGGGGGCCGGCTGGAGGACAAACGACGTCTGGAACACCTGCGTGTCGGTCGCACTCGTGGTGAATTCCATGGTCCCGCTCAGGCTGCCGGCCAACGCCAGCACGTCCAGCGGCAGGCTGAAGCCGGGATTGGAGACGCTGGTCGTGCCCGAGGAATTCGACGCGCTCAGCGTCCCTTGTTGCACAACATAGACCGCCGGCGAGGCGGCCCAACTCGGGATCTGGTTGGTCGTGATCGTCCCCTGGAGCGGCGAGAAGCCGCCCGGCGAGTGCTGCGCCAATACGCCATCCACCTGGAGATCGGTGTAAGTTGGAGCGATCGTTACGACCACCTGATACTGGTGTCCGTACTGCCAGCTCGGCTGGAAGGGCAA
Organism: Bryobacteraceae bacterium; assembly: GCA_052145115.1. Lineage (GTDB taxonomy): Bacteria > Acidobacteriota > Terriglobia > Bryobacterales > Bryobacteraceae > CAIVVT01. The sequence continues at coordinate 63,274 of JBKQPG010000104.1, read as the reverse complement.
GAAACGCCAGCTCGTGCCGTTGGCCACGCCGGTGTACAGCGTCAGCGTGTCGAAGTGGCACAGGCCGTCCGTATCCGTGGTCGCCTCCAGGTCGATGTAGAAGCCGAGGTTGTTGTTCCAGTCGTCCTGAGAGGCCAGCAGGATGCGGCAATCCCCGGCCCTCAGCAGCGGAGCAAAACAGGCGCACAGCACTACAGCTGGCGCCCACTGAAGCGGTTTCATCCTGCTTTGGAGGTAACACGTTCGCGAGCGTGCGTCCAGTCACCGCGGCCCGCCTGTGCGAAGATCTTTGATGCGGAAAGGGGCAAGTCTCATGATCTTTGGCGCGCATGTAATTCTGTACAGCCAGGATGCGGCGGCCGATCGCGCATTCTTCCAGGACGTCCTCGGGTTCTCATCCGTGGACGCCGGCCATGGATGGCTGATATTCGCTCTGCCTCCGGCAGAACTCGCGGTTCATCCCGCCGAAGAGAATGGGCGGCACGAGCTGTATTTCATGTGTGACGATCTGGCGGCCGAGATAGCGGCCCTCGCGGAGAAGGGCGTCCACTGTTCGGAGGTCCGGGAAGCACGCTGGGGTTCCCTCACCAAGATCCGGCTGCCCGGCGGAGGCGACGTCGGTCTTTACCAGCCCCGGCATCCATCCGCATTGGCCCGCGCCTCAAACTGAACCGCTGCCGGGCTCCTGCGGCGCTATGGCCGCTTCTTGAATTCCAGCTCGTCGAACCAGAAATCGTTGTTCGGGATGTCCAGCTTCAGCTCGGTCACCTGGCCCCGCGGGTCCACCAGAAACTGCGCCCGGCCGCCCGCGAAAAAGGCGAACCGCCGGCGCCACTGCAGCGTGAAGACGTCACCACCGATCGGCGTCAGGTCGGCCACGAAATCCGGATTCGGCAGCAGCCTCAGCACCAGCCGCCGGCCCTCCCGCGCCACCGTGGCGTCGCCATACATCGGCCCGCCGTATGTGCCGGCGTATTGATCCAGCGTGATCGGCGGATGGCTGGCTTCAGGCTGCAAGTCCGCCATCCTCCCGACCTTCGCATTTCTCCGCCCGGCCAGCGCCTCGGCGCTGTACTCGCGCTCTCCCAGTCCCAAATAGACGTCGCGGATGCGGTTCACGATCGGCCCCGCCACGCCGCGGTCGCAATTCGTCAGCACCACCACACCCAGTCGCTCCTCCGGCATCATCCATACCTGCGAGCTCATCCCGTCGTAGGATCCGCCGTGGCTGACCGTGAATCGTCCCCGGAAATCGCCGATCACCCAGCCCAGAGCGTACATCGAAAAGTGGCTCTCCGCGCCGATCTGCATGGGCGCCGGTCCGCTCATCACGTTGTGCGGCGTCCACATCGCCCGTTGCGCCGCCTCGCTGAAGATGCGCCGTCCGTCGATCACCCCGCCGCCCAGTTGCAACTGGAGCCAGCGCGTCATGTCGCTGGCGCAGGAGATGATGCCGCCGGCCGGCGCCATGGAGTCCCAGTTGACCCATTGAAGCTGCGCCACCGGGCCTTCGAACGAGGCGTGCGGCAGGGCGAAATTTCCCAGCCCCGGCAGGGCGCGCACCGAGGTCGTCGTGCGCCGCATCCCCAGCGGGCCGAACAGCCGCTGGCGCACGAAATCGTCCCAGCTCAGGCCCGCCTTGCGCGCCACCACCTCGCCCGCCGCCAGGAACATCAGGTTCGAGTACCCGTAGCCGTCGCGGAACGGATAGGCCTGCTTCAGGCAGCGCGCGCGGCGGAGAATCTCCTCGCGGCTGTAGGATGTGCCGTACCACAGCAGGTCGCCCGAAAACGTCTTAAGCCCGCTGCGATGGCACAGCAGGTCCTCGACCCGCATCTCTCTGGACACCCACGGGTCGTACAACTGGAAGTACGGCAGGATCTCCTGGACGTGGTCCTGCCACTCCAGTTTGTGCTCGTCCACCAGGATCGCCAGCGCGGCCACGGTGAACGCCTTGGTGTTCGAGGCGATGGCGAACAGCGTCTCCCCGTCCACCCGTTCGCGCCCGCCCTTCTGCTTCACGCCATAGCCCTTGGCCAGCACCACGCGGCCGTCCTTGACGATCGCCACGGCCAGCCCGGGCACGTCCCACTGCGCCCGCGCCTTCTCGATGTAGGCGTCCAGGCGCCCCAGGTCGGGGCGCAGAGCGGCGCGCGGCGCAACCTGCGTCTGCGCCGGCAGAACCAGCCCCAACAGGGCCGCGCTCAGAAAGAGAAACCGCATCCCGACCACCTGCCCTGCCCGCTCCCCAACCCTATTCCAGCGTCAACACCGTCAGTGACGACGGCGCTTCGGCGGAGTGGTACACGCGTTCGGTCGCCTTCTGGAAATCGCTGCGCTGGGCGTCGTAGATATGCATGAACTTCTGCGGATTCAGGTCGCACAGCGGGAACCACGTGCTCTGCACCTGGACCATGATGCGGTGCCCGCGGCGGAAGGTGTGGAAGATGCCCGGCAGCGCGAATTCCACCTGGTCCAGCTTGCCCGGCGTGAACGGCTCCGGCTTGTCGAAGCCGTGGCGAAACTTCCCGCGGAAGGGCTCACCGCGCAGCAGTTGCTGGTAGCCACCCATGTGCGTCCCCGGCCACTGCCCCTCGACGTCGGGGTAATCGCCCGGGTAAACGTCGATCAGCTTGACGATAAAATCGGAATCGGTGCCCGTCGTGGACACGTGCAGCGACGCCTTCAACGGTCCCGCCACCCGCACGTCGCCCTGCAGCGGCTCGGTTTCGTAGGTCAGAACATCCGGCCGCTTGGACGCCCAGCGCTGGTCCTCCACCATGTAGTCATAGGTCATGCCGCGCGTGATCTCGCTGGTGAACGGCACCGGCCTGGCGGGGTCGCTCACGTACTCGTCATAGGCTTCGCCCCGCTCCTGCGGCGCGGCCCAGCTCAGCCCGCCGTTGGCGTGGAAGTACAGCGTCTTGGCCGTGGCTTCCTTGGGCGGCCAGGCCGTCAGCTTGTGCCATTCGTCGCGCCCGGTCTCGAACACATACGCCTTGGGCAGCGCGCCGCCCTCGCCCTTGCCTTTCAGGTACCACAGGAAGAACGGATACTCGATGTTCTCCTGAAAATAAGCCGACGTGGGAGAGTTGAAATGCACCTGCCCCAGCCGGTCGCCCGCACTGTGCGACCAGCCGCCGTGCACCCACGGCCCCTCCACCAGCAGGTTGGTCGTCTCCGGGCTCTGCTTCTCAATCGCTTCGTAGACGCCCGGCGGTCCGAACACGTCCTCGGCGTCGAACCATCCGCCCACCGTCAACACCGCCGGCTTGACGTTCCGCAGGTGCGGGCGCGGATTGCGCGACTGCCAATAGTCGTCGTACACGTCGTGGCGGGCCAGCTCGCGCCAGTACTCCACCGTCCCGTGGAAGTACTTCTCGTCGGCATTCCCGATCGGCCCCAGCCGCCGGAAAAAATCGTAGCCATCGGGCGTGCCCATGTCGACGCTCAGGCCGCCAGCCCATCCCTCGGGCGGCCGGGGTTGCCCGAAGCTGCTCAGGAAATTGAACGCATGCGGCAGCCACAGCACGCCGTTGTGCCGGAAGTCGTCGCCCACGAACCAGTCCGTCACCGGCGCCTGCGGCGAGACGGCCTTCATCGCCGGATGCGCGTCGATGGCCCCCATGGTCGCGTAGAAGCCGGGGTAGGAGATCCCGTAAATCCCTGCCCGCCCGTTGTTGTTGGAGATGTTGGCGAGCAGCCAATCCACGGTGTCGTAGGTGTCGGTGGTCTCGTCCACGTCACCCGGCTTTTTGTTGGGGATCACGGGCCGCACGTGCACGTACACGCCTTCGCTGCGGCCCTTGCCGCGCACGTCCTGGTGCACGAAAATGAAGCCCTCCCGGCTGAACAACTCCGTCCGCCCGGGGCCCAGGTGCGAAGGGTAGTTGTCAACGCCGTACGGCGCCACCGTGTAGGGAGTGCGGTTGATCAGAAAAGGATACGTCTGCGACGTGTCCTTGGGCGCGTACACCGCGGTGAACAGCCGCGTCCCGTCGCGCATGGCAACCAGGAACTCGTACTTGGTGTAGTGTTCCCGGATCCATTTCTCGCCGGCGCTCATCTCGGCGGTCTGCGGCCCGCGCTGCTGCGCTGGAATCCAGCTCGGGCCCAGCCACAGAACGGCGCCGAGCACCACGATGGTCCGAAGGGCGGTCTTCATATCTGTCCATCATACGCACGCTTCACGTCCGCAACACCAGCACGCGGAACAGCGCGTAAATCGTCTCGAGCGTCGCGGTCTGCAGCAGCCGACCCGCGCCCGTTGAGTAGAACAGCATCAGCAGCAGCAGGAATCCGTAGCGCCCCAGCTCGGCGTACCAGCGCACCGGAAACCCTGCCGCCAGGAGCACCTTCGATCCGTCCAGCGGCGGCAGCGGAATCAGGTTGAACAGCGCCAAGTAGATGCTCATGTACGCCGCGCGGAACAGCAGCTCCGAGTGGGCCGGCGCGAAATTCGCCGCCAGCGCGATGATCGCGGCGAAGACCACGTTGCTCGCCGGACCCGCCAGGGCCACGACCGCCAGCCCCACGCGGCCCCCGCGCAGCTTGCGCGGATCCGTGCTCACCGGCCGCCCCCATCCCAGAAACCCCGCGCCCATCAGCGACGTCGCCAGCGGCACAATCACGGTCCCCATCCAGTCGACGTGCGCGGCCGGGTTCAGCGTCACCCGCCCGTCGCGCCGCGGCGTATCGTCGCCCAGCATGGTCGCCACCCAGGCGTGGGCGAACTCATGCGGCGTGGTCAGCATCCAGAAGATGAGGACGTCCAGCAGGGCTTGGGCGACATGGGTGGGCATTCGGTGGCGGCTCTATGCTAGCGGATGTCCGCGGCTGGGCGCGGATTCAGCCGCGCCCGGTGTCGCGCGGCCTCAGAAATCCCCGCGCCGCCACACGATCTCCCCGCCGACGATCGTCGCCACCGGCCCGCCCTTGAAGGTGTGCCCGTCGAAGGGCGAGTTCTTGCTCTTGGAATAGCTGCGGTTGACGTCGTAGGTCCACTCGCGCTCCAGGTCCAGCACGGTGACGTCCCCGGCGTAGCCCTCTTTCAACGCCCCGCGCGCCTGCTCGCCTTTCCAGCCGATGATGCGCGCCGGCTCGCACGTGAACAGCGCGATCAGCCGCTTCAGCTCCAGCCGCCCGGGGTGCAGCAGCACCTCCAGCGCCGTGCCGACGGAGGTTTCGAGGCCGATGATGCCGAACGGGCACTTTTCGAACTCCTGCATCTTGTCGTCGCCGGCGTGCGGCGCATGGTCCGACGCGATGGCGTCCACCGCCCCGTTGAGGATGCCCTGGATCACCGCCTCCACGTCCCCGCCGGACCTCAGCGGCGGCTTCATCTTGTAATTCGAATCGTAGGGCGCCATCAGTCCGGTGTGCAGCGCGATGTGGTGCGGCGTCGCTTCCGCCGTCACCGGCAGGCCCTTGCGCTTGGCGAACGCCACCATCTGCACCGCGTGCCGCGTGGAGATGTGGGCCACGTGGTAGCGCGCCCCCGTCAGCTCCGCCAGCAGGATGTCGCGTGCCACCATCACGTCCTCGGCGGCGCTTGGAATCCCCGCTACGCCCAGCCGCACCGCGTCCAGGCATTCGTGCATGTCCCCGTCGTTGCTCAGGTTCAGGTCCTCGCAGTGGTCGATGATGGGGATCTCCAGCGCCCGCGCCGTCTCCATGGCCCGCCGCATCACGCGCGAGTTCATCACCGGCATGCCGTCGTCGCTGATGGCCACCGCGCCCTCGGCCACCATCGAGCTGATGGCCGCCAGATCCTCGCCCTTGCTGTCGCGCGTGATGGCCCCGATCGGGAATACGTTCACCACCGCGTGCCGCCGCGCCCGTTCGATGATGTAGCTGGTTACGTTGGCCGAGTGGTTCACCGGCTGCGTGTTGGGCATGCAGCAAATGGTCGTGAACCCGCCCGCCGCCGCCGCCCGCGCCCCGCTCTCGATGGTCTCGGCGTGCTCGAAGCCCGGCTCCCGCAGGTGCACGTGCATGTCGATGAAGCCCGGCGCCACCACCAGCCCGGTCGCGTCCAGCGTCTCGGCGCCCGGCGCTTCGAGATGCTCGCCCACCCCCGCGATGCGCCCGTCCGCGATCAGCACGTCGGCGACATGGTCCTGGCCGGAGAGCGGACAGATCACCCGGCCGTTGCGTATTAGCAGCTTCACGGCAGCAACACCCTTTCCAGAACCGCCATCCGCACCGCGATCCCGTTGCCCACCTGGTTGAGGATCATCGAGCGCTGCGAATCCGCCACCTCCGACGAGATCTCGCGCCCGCGGTTGATCGGCCCCGGATGCATCACGATCGCGTCCGGCTTGGCCAGTTCGAGATGCTCCAGCCGCAGGCCATAGAACTGGAAGTACTCGCTGGCCGGCATCGTCGGCTCGTGGATGCGCTCCAGTTGCACCCGCAGCATCATGATTACGTCGGCGCCGCGGATCGCCTTGCGGATGTCATACTCCAGCCGCACGCCCGGCGCAATCTGCTCCAGCTCCCGCGGCACCAGCGACGGCGGCCCGCACAGCACGATGTCCACGCCGAACTTGGCCAGCAGGAAAATGTCCGACCGCGCCACCCGGCTGTGCGCGATGTCGCCGATGATCGCCACGCGCAGCCCTTCCAGCGTCCATTTGTTATCCAATATCGTGCGCGCGTCCAGCAGCGCCTGCGTGGGGTGCTCGTGCGTGCCGTCGCCGGCGTTCACGATCGGCGTCGCCAGGTGCCGCGCCAGGAAATGCGGCGCGCCCGAGGCTCCGTGGCGCATCACGATCGCCTGCGGCCGCATCGCCACCAGCGTGTTCAGCGTGTCCACCAGCGATTCGCCCTTCGACAGGCTGGAGCCCGCGGCCGTGATCGACAGCGTCTCCGCCCCCAGGTGCCGCGCCGCGATTTCGAAGCTCGATTTGGTCCGCGTCGAGGCCTCGAAGAACAGGTTGACCACCATCTTGCCCCGGCAACTGGTCAGCCGCGGGTAGCCGCTCTCCGGCTGCGGCTGGAAATCCTTGGCCCGGCTCAGCAGTTGTTCGATGTCCGGGCGCGGCAGCGCTTCGATTCCAAGCAGTCCCTTTGACATAGGCGCCTCAATCCACCTTCTCGACCAGCATCACTTTTTCCACGCCGTCGATCTCGCGGAATTTCACCTCCACGATCTCGCGCCCGGAGGTCGGCACCTTGCGGCCTGTGTACTGCGCCTCGATCGGCAGCTCGCGGTGCCCGCGGTCGATCAACACCAGCAGTTGGACGCGCGCCGGACGTCCGTGCTCGAACAGCGCGTCCAGCGCCGCCCGCACCGTCCGCCCGGTGTACAGCACGTCGTCCATCAGGACCACGTCCATCTCCTTCACGCTGAATCCAATCTGCGTCCCGCTGACCACCGGCCGCGCGCCCACCGTCGACAGGTCGTCGCGGTAGAACTGAATGTCCAGCTCGCCCACCGGGATCTGGCGTCCCTCCAGCGCCTCGATTTTCTGCGCCAGCCGCTGCGCGATCGGCACCCCGCGGCGCCGGATCCCGATGAACGCCAGCCGCTCCTGTTCGGGCGACTTTTCCAGAATCTCGTGCGCCAGCCGCACCAGGGTGCGGTCCATCTCGGAGGCGCTCATCAGTTGGGTCTTCTCGCGCAGGGAAGGCATGCGAAGCTCGACATCAAATATAGCAAGGGGCGCGCTCAGGGCGTTGTTTTCCCGCTGCCGGTCCGGGGGCTGAGATCGCCGCTCGAGCCGCGTCGCCGCCAACTGCTCCAATCGCCGATTTTAGCGGCCTGGTTCGCTGGGCCGCCGTTCAATACACTTTCATTCGCGCCCGGACCGTCTTGCTCAGCTTCTCGATCTCCTCCAGCTTCTTGATGCTGTGCAGCGGCAGGACGAAGGGCGAGCCATTGGCCACCTCCGTCCGTACTTCCCACAGCAGCCGCTGCATCTTGCGCAGATCCTCCAGGTTCTTCGAGTAAGCCTCCTTGAGCATGGCGTTCTTCTGCTCGTCATTGGGGAGGGACGGCGTCTCGACCGGCCTATTCTGCCGGGGGGATTGGCCAATGACCGTTGCGCCGGGGGACACTTGCGATTCCGCGAGCCGCGGCGCGCCGATCAGGAAAGTCAGCAAACATAATAGCCGCAACACGCTGCTATCATGACGCTTTATGCGGGATATCAATGTTGGCATCGTGGGCCTCGGCAACGTCGGCAGTGGGGCTGTCACCATTTTGGCCGAAAACGCGGCCGAAATCGCCGCCCGTCTGGGCTTCCGCCTGAACCTCGAGGCGGTCTGCAGCCGCCGCGCCCTGCGCCGCCCGATGGTGGCCGGCATCGCCCACGCCTTCGTCACCGAAAACTGGCGCGAGGTGGTGGCCCGTGCGGGCATCGACATCGTGGTGGAGCTAGTCGGCGGAACGGGCGTCGCCCGCCAGGTGGTCGAGGGCGCCATCGCCAACGGCAAGAGCGTCGTCACGGCTAACAAGGAGCTGATCGCCCTCGACGGCCTCAACATCTGGCGCCGGGCCGCCGAGCGCGGCGTCAGCCTGGGCCTGGAGGCCTCGGTGTGCGGCGGCATTCCGATTCACGCGGTTCTGCGGGAAGGCATCTGCGCCGACCGCATCGAGACCCTCTTCGGCATCCTCAACGGCACCAGCAACTACATCCTCACTGAAATCGAGAAGCACGGCACGCCCTTCAACGTCGTCCTGGCCGAAGCCCAGAAGCTGGGCTACGCCGAGGCCGATCCGGCGGCCGACATCGACGGTTTCGACGCCCGCTCCAAGCTGGCGCTGCTGGCCTCGTTCGCCTTCGGCGTGCGGCTGGATCCGCAGCACATCGCCGTCGAGGGCATCCGCCGCATTGGGCCCGTCGATTTCCGCTACGCGCACCAGCTCGGCTGTACCATCCGGCTGCTCGGCTCGGCGCGCCGCGAGGACGACGGCCTGTTTGTCAGCGTGCGCCCCGTGCTGGTGCCGCTCAGCACCGTCCTGGCCAGCGTGCAGGGCGCTTACAACGGCATCTGGAGCCGTGGCTCGTACGGCGCCGACACTTTTTATTACGGTCAGGGCGCGGGCTCTCTGACCACCGGCGTGGCCGTGGTCAGCGACCTGATGAGGGTGGCGCGCGATCTGCAGTCCGGCAACCTGCCCCGCGTCTCGCCCTTCGGCTTCGCCACCGTGATCGAGGCCACGCCGCGCGACATCGGCGAGCAGCGCCGCGAATGGTTCCTGCGCTTCCGCGTGGTCGACCGCCCGGGCATCATCGCCGCCCTGAGCGCGATTCTGGCCGAGCACGGCATCAGCATCGACGCTGTGCTGCAACTGCCGGACGAGGATTGGCGCGCGCTGCCCTTCGTCATCACCACCGAGCAGACCCAGGAGTCCAATCTGCGCTCAGCCCTGGCCCGCATGTCGGAATTAGACTTCCTCTCCGAGCCGCCCTTCGCCATGGCGATCGAGCGCGGCGTCTGAGCCGGCCGCCCGGCGAGCCACAATCGCGCCCCATCGGATCGCGACAGGCCAACCCGGATGTCGCACTACGATCGCAACGAGGCGCGGTGAGAGGGCCGCGGCCGATGCTGGTGAAACATCCGGGTTAAGGCAGCTCGCGGATCGCGATATTGCGGAAGCGATGCTTGCCACCTTCGATCCAGCGATTGCCGGAGTGGACCTGCAGCGCGATGTGGCCGTCCTCGAGGCCGCCCGGGAGGTGGTTGGAGGTGTCCGACCAATTGGTGAGCTGCGTGCCGTTCAGCCACACCGTGATGCGCGGGATCTCGCCGTCGATGCGCGCCCGGATGGTGTTCCACTCGCCTTTCTTCCAATACTGCGGCCAGTTGGGCGCGGCGAATGCGACTACGCCCTTGAGCGCTTCGCCGTAAACGCCGCCCACGGAGCCTTTCGGCAGGTAGTCGATCATCACCTGGTAGGCTGCGCCGGCTTCCGTGGAACGCAGGAACAGACCGCCGTCGCAGCCCCAATCGGGATTCACCTCGAGGTAAATCTCGTAGTTCTTCCAACTCTTGTCGCTGACCAGAATGCCGCCGTTGCCGGGAGGGTCCTGGCCGCCGCTCAGCACGCCATTTTCGACGGTCCAGGCTTTCGAATTGCCGTGATGGTTGGTCTGGCTGACGTGCCAGCCGCTCAGGTCCCGGCCGTTGAAGATCGGTGTGAACCCGGCAGGCACGCCCACCGCCTCGGGCGGCACGCTGACCAGTTCAAAGTGGTGCGGCCTGGGCTGCGCCGTCTCCATCTGTTTTTGGGCCAGCTCGGCGTCCAGCGCGTCCAGCGCGCTCATGGCCGCGGCGGTCCCGGCCAGTTCGTCTTTCGCCAGCGGCACTTCGACGCTGCGCCAGCGGACGTTGTGGACTTCGGTGCGCTTGCGTGTCAGCTCGTGCACAGCCTGCGCCTGCTTCAGCATCGGCGTCGGCAGCGTGGCCAGGTTTACTCCCTTGGCGAGTTCATCCGCAGTGAAAACCTTGACCTGCTGATCGTCGATGCGCAGCGCCCAAAATCCGGCCTTGAGGCCGGGCACGGTCAGCATCTCGCGATCGAACTCGTCGAGGAAACCAGCCGAGCGAACGGCCAACTCAGTCGGCGCATCGTTCATGTCCACGGGCATCGGCAGCGACTCTTCCTTGGCCGTCCAGGAGATCGTGTCGCCATACTTTATGTCGCTGACAGAGGCCTTGCGGTGCGGTGCGACGTCCGCGACGGACGTTCCGCCGGCCGCGGAGATCGTCACGCTCGAGACCTCGCCGTCCACGTTCCAGGCTTTCATCAGCGCGGCGGCCATGATCAGATGGCCCGAGGGGCCCGGATGGACCCGGTCCGGAACGATCCGCTGGGCGATTTCGAAGTCCTCGGCGTTGGCCTTCTCGAGCATCTTTACGAGCGGCGCATTGAAATCGGCGAGGAGGAAGTTGTCGCGCGCGGCCAGGCCGGCGAGGTAGTTGCCGAACTCCACCAGCTCCGGATTGTAGCCGCCGTGCTTCATCGGCGGGCGCGTCACCTCGTCATACGGCGAAGGCCGGATCAGCGTCACTTGCGCGCCGGGCGCGTCCTGCTTCAGGAGCTGGATCAGGCGCTCATACCCGGTGACGTACCAGTCATAGGTCGTCTTGTCGTATGGATGATAACCGCCGTCGTTCATGCCAAGCATGATCGTGATCATGGTGGGCTTATAGACGCCTACGTCGCGCTTCAGCCGCAGGTCCACCGGGCCGTCGCTTCCGCCCGTCACACGGTCGCCGCCCCAGCCGGAGTGGACGAAGCTGACCTTCAGCGCCGGGTAGCGGGTGTGGACGAAGGTCTCTGTGAACAGCGTGTAGAGGCGCTGGTCGGTGATCGAATCGCCATAGAAGACGACGCGGTCGCCGTCCTTGAGGACAAAGCTCTGCGCCAGCGCGCTGGCGGCCAGCAGTAAAGCGATGAGGACGATCCTGCGAAACATGTTTTCAATTCTCCGTTCTATTTCGATGCACCCTATTGACCATCTCCCCGCTGCCGGTAGTGGACGGCGCTCAATTCGCGCAAGCGGGCCGCCGCGGATTCGGGCGTAATATCACGCTGCGGCGTGGCGAGCATTTCAAAACCGACCATGAATTTGCGAACCGTCGCCGAGCGCAGGAGCGGCGGGTAATAATGCGCGTGGAAATGCCAGAAGGGGCTCTCCTCGCCGGCCGGGCGCTGGTGAAAGCCCATCGTATAGGGGAACGGAACCTCGAACAGGTTGTCATAGCGCGTGGTCACGCTCTTCAACGCGGCGGCGAGATCGTCCCGTTCCCGCGGGCTCATCCGGTCGAGGCCGGAGAACGGCCGCCGCGAAACGATCATCACTTCAAACGGCCAAACGGCCCAGAACGGAGTCAGCGCGACAAACGAATCGTTGACCACCACGATGCGCTCGCCAAGCTCCAGTTCCAGGGCGACGTAATCGGAAAGCAGCGTGCGGCCGTGCGTCTCGAACCAGGCCTTCTGCGCGGCGTGCTCCTTCGCCACTTCGTTTGGAATTCCGGAGGGCGCCCAGATCTGGCAGTGCGGATGCGGGTTGCTGCAGCCCATCATGGCGCCGCGATTCTCGAAGATCTGCACGTATCCGATGCCCGGCCGCTGCATCAGTTCCGAATACTCGTCGACCCAGGCGTCGACGACGCGACGGATGGCGCCGGTTTCCATTTCGGCGATCGTCAGATCGTGGCGCGGCGAGAAGCAGACGACACGGCAGACCCCCGGTTGCGCTTCGGCGCGCAGCAGACCGCCGCGCTCGAACGAGCCGGCAGGAGTATCGGGAAGCAGTGCCGGGAAGTCGTTGTCGAAGACCAGCGTCGACTCATACGCCGGATTCCTGAGACCGCCGGCGCGCGCGTTGCCAGGGCACAGGTAGCAGCCGGGATCGTAGGTTGGCCGCCGCTCCGGCGGGACTTTCTCGATTTGGCCCTGCCAGGGGCGGTTGGTGCGATGCGGCGACACCAGAACCCACTCGCCGCTGAGCGGATTATAGCGGCGGTGAGGATGCTCCTTCAGATCGAACAACGCGCACTCCTCTGAAACATCCTACAGAGATGGCCGCCGGCTTGCTATCGCCGTGGTAATTCCCGCGACAATGAAGGCATGGGCAGTGCCTGGATAGAACCGTCCCGCTTGACGCACTTGAAGCGCAAGCTGGCCACCGACGCCACGGCGCGGACGGCCTTCGCCGCGGCGTGCACGCGCGCGCTGGCGCGATCCGCGGAGGTGATCAAGTCGCTCGAGAAGCCCGAAGGATACTGGGTGGGCGACCTGCTGGCCGACACGACGCTCGAATCCGACTACATCCTTCTACAGTTGTGGCTTCATCCGCCGGAGGGCAATGGCTGGAACCCGCCCACGCGGGCCCGCGTGGAGCGCGCCGCGCAGACGAATCTGCAGCGGCAGCGGCCGGCGGGCGGCTTCGACCTCTTTCCCCAGGGCGAGGCCGACGTCAGCGCCAGTGTGAAGGCGTACACGGCTCTGAAGCTGGCGGGCATTGATCCGCAGAGTGAGCCAATGGTCCGGCTGTGCCGCACGATTCTCGACCTGGGCGGCATTCAAGCGGCCAATTCGTACACCAAGATCAACCTGAGTTTGTTCGGGCTGTACCCGCGCGAACATGTGCCCACGATTCCGCCTGAGCTGGTGCTGCTGCCGGGCGGCGTGTTGTACGAAATGTCGTCGTGGACGCGCGCCATCGTCGTCCCGCTATCCGTGGTGCAGGCGCTGGGGGGCACGCGGCCCGTGCCGGTGGGCTTCCATCTGCGGGAGCTGGTGGCGCCGGGCAAGAGTCTCCGGCTGCCGCGCCGCGATCGCTTTTCACTGATCTACCAGCAGATTGACCGCGGTCTCAAGCTGTGGGAACGCCGCGGGCCGGAGACGCTACGCAAGGAAGCCATCCGCAAAGCCGAGAAGTGGCTGCTCGACCATACGCGCTACTCGCAGGGCCTGGGCGCGATCTATCCGTCGATGATGTACCTGATCATGGCGCTGGAATGTCTGGGTTACCCCGCGGATCATCCCGACCGGGTCGAGGCGATCGCGCATTTCGAGGGCCTGATCACGGAGATGGAATCCGAATTCTACTTCCAGCCCTGCTTTTCGGCGGTGTGGGACACGGCCTACGCGATGTTCGCCCTGGGCGAGGTGGGTGACGCGCCGGCCGAGGGGATGCGCGCGGCGGCCGACTGGTTATTGCGGCGGGAGGTCCGCCACAAGGGCGATTGGAGCGTGAAGCGGCCCGACCTGGAGCCCTCGGGATGGGCCTTCGAATACGAGAACGATCACTATCCGGATATCGACGACACGGCCATGGTCCTGCTGGCGCTGTTGCACGCCAACGCCTCGGACCAGGGCGCCCAGGAGCGCGTCGAGCGCCGGGCGATCAACTGGCTGGTCAACATGCAGTCGAAGGACGGAGGCTGGGCCGCCTTCGATGTGGACAACGACTGGCAGTTGCTCAACGCGGTGCCCTTCGCCGACCACAACGCCATGCTCGACCCGACCTGCCCGGATATCACGGGGCGCGTCCTGGAAGCGCTGTGCCGCCGCGGTTTCACCATGGCCGATGAGACCGTGCGGCGCGGCGTGGAGTACCTGATCAAGAACCAGGAACGCAACGGTTCCTGGTACGGACGCTGGGGAGTTAATTACGTCTACGGGACGTCCCTGGCCTTGCGCGGCCTGCGCGCCGCCCAGGCCGTAGCCGTCGATGCCTTCCGGCGCGCGGCGAAGTGGCTGATCTCGGTGCAGAACGCCGATGGCGGCTGGGGCGAGAGCTGCGACAGCTATCGCGACGACACTTTCGTCCCCGCGCCGAGCACGCCTTCGCAGACCGCCTGGGCGCTGATCGGGCTGATGGCGGCCGGCGAAGGATTCAACGAGCCGATCCGCCGCGGCTTCAACCACCTGCTCTGCACGCAACGCGAGGACGGCACATGGGCGGAAGAGCTCGCCACGGGCACCGGCTTCCCAAACGTCTTTTACCTGCGCTACACGCTGTACCGGCAGTATTTCCCGCACCTCGCGCTGGCGTTGGCGCGGCGAACGTTTGGATTGACGGGCGAGGCCGAACCGTCGTCCTGGCCGGCGCCGCCGTTGAAGGCGTGAGGCCGATGGGGGGCGCGTCTACCGGACGCCGCTCTCCCGCAGCGCCAGCTCGATTCCCGCGCTGATCTCTGCGTAGGGGATGGTCTCGATGAAGGGCGCGCCGTTGACCAGCGCCGTAGGCGTGTGAGCGATGCCGCGCGCGACGCCTTCCTCATAATCCTTCTGGACCAGCGCATTCAGCGCCGGGTCATTCAAGGCCGCCTCGGCCTTGGCGGGGTCGATTCCATTGCGCTTCGCGAATTCAACAAAATACGACGGAAATGTTTCGGGTGTGATCCGGGCCTGATCGCGCATCGTCTCCCGACGCCACAGGATCCCGAGCGCCGCGCTCTGCTGCTGGTAAAAACGCGCCGCCACGGCGGCCGGACGAGCCCACTTGTGCTTGGGCAGCGGAAAATCACGGTGCTCGAAGGCTACCTTCGCGCCGTACTTGGGCAGCAACTTCTGGTCGAGCATCACCCGGAAATCGGCGCAGTCCGGGCATTGCAGGTCTTCATAAATGACCACGCGCACCGGGCTGTCGGCCTTGCCCTCCACCAGATGCGCTTGCGCCATGGCCATTCCCGCGGAAACCGCAAACAAACCGGCCAGCGCCCGCCCGAGTTCCGAAATCATGAAGCAGATCTCTCCATTTCTGATTCGGCCTCGATCGGCCCGCTCTTGTCCTGCCGCCGGACGCGCCGTACAAGTTGCGACGCAATCTCCCGGCCTTTCTCGAACGCCTCGTCCCAGGCCGCCTTTCTCTCCCTGCGGGTCATGCCGTAGCCGATGCGGTATACGCGCTCCAGAGAAACGCCCGCCGTCCAGGTGCCCGCGTAGGCGATGGCCGCCTTCGGAATCAGGCCTCCGCCGAAAGGGACCTTGCCCGCGAATTCGCGCGCCAGGCTGCGCCAGCCGAATGCTCCGGCCACGATCGATCCGATCTCGTTGCGCTGCTCGGCGTAGCCCACCGGACGGTCGCTGGCAGCGGCGAGCAGGAACGCCATCCGAATCTGGTTCGCGGTCAGCACGGCCGTGTCCGAAGCGAATTCGCCCAAGGCCCACGGGATCTCGGCCAGCGACGGGACCAGATTCGGCAGCGCGCTCACAATCGCGAACAGTGCGTTCTCGTTGGCGACGCGATGAATCAAGCCGCTGGTCACCGTTTGCCGGAAGGGCAGAAAACGGCGCGCCAGCGCCAGGGCCAAATCGTCGCGCGCAGCCACGATCCCGCCGATCAGAGCGCCCGGGGATGCCGCATCGAACTCGAACGCGTCCTGGCCGCGCTGCCAGCCCTCGGGCGGTTGCAATCCCGATTCGTAGAACACGAGGTGGAAACGGCTGCCCTCAGCCGCTTCTGCCTCGCGAGTCAACAGCGCCACCGATTCGGCGCGCCGTTCGGCGGTCAGGCCGGCGGGCAAAAGGAACCGCTCCACAGCCCCGGCCGCCGCGGGCGAGGCGGTGCGCAGAAGGATCCGCACCGGGCGCTCGGCGCGCGCGCGGACTTCGCCCGGCTTGAGCTGCGCCAGGACGCCCCGGATCTGTTTCAACATCAATTGGGCCACGGCACGGTTTCTCTTCCGACCCGGCGTTTACAGCCCGGATCCGCTGGTCTGCGAGCCCATATTGCCGGAATCGCGATCCAGCCGCAATCCCGGCCGCTCGGCGCCTCGCAAACGGCTCACCGGGCGGAACTCCCTCCGCCATTCTAAGCCAACCCCGATGCGCTGCACCTCAATCGCCGGCGAAAAGAATCGCAGAATGGTTTCGGTGGTGGGGTGGAACTGCAGCGCCGGCGCGACCAGCAGCAGCCGCGGAGCCTGCGCGCGAACGGCCACTCCGGGGAAGTAGCCATTGGATGCGAAGCTGCCGCGCCGGGCATGCCATTCCACCCGCATCCAATAGTCCAGCGCCTGCAGCGGCAGGTCGGGATCTTCCGAAGCCTTCAACTCGATCACCGCCAGGCGGCCGTCGCGCCCTAGCGCGATCAGGTCCAGCACGCCGTGCTCGGTGCCCGCCATGGACAGCACCTGGCCGTACACCGGCCGCGGCAGCAGCTCGGCGTCGAGCAGCGACAGATGGCTGCGCGTGAGGGACTCCAGCCACGCCTCCGGCTGGCGCGTGCGCCAGGGATGGCGCGGGTCGGGCATGGCGGAATTGCGAAATCGCGCCAGCTCGCGCGCCGTCTCCAGGAGTTGCCGCGGCGTCTTCAACTTCTTGATACGGTCGATGCCGCACAAGATTTGCCGGCCTTCGATCCGGCCAAAAGGCAGACCGTGAATTCGCAGTGAAACAACACCGGCGCCGAGATCGACCGCCTCGAAGCCCTCCAGCGCGGCGAGTTGCTGGAGTATCGGCGGATCCAGGACCTCCTGCATCGGCGGACCCGTGCGCCAGGGCGCGACTTGGGAGCAGATGTTGCCCGTATCCGCCGCATCGAGACGCGACTCAAATCCCGTTTCGTCATACACGAACACCGCGAATTGCGCCGCTTGCGGATCCATCCACTTGAGCCGCAGCAAGGTCTGGTACTGCGCGCCCTGGGGCAGAAACAACGCCAATTCAGAGACCATCTGCGGGGCCTCGCGCCGGCGCAGGTAGTCCAGCCAAATCAGCCCGCAGGTCAGAATCCCGGCCGTGTGTTCTTCATCCTGCGGCGCGGCCACGGCCGCCACGCGGCGCTGACCCTGCGCCAACAACGCGCGCGCATACCGTGGCGACAGCGTGCGTTGCAGATCCGCGCCGGTGCTCAGATCCTCGATCCGCCAGCCGGCGTATTGGCGCGCCAGCCAGAAGCGGAATCGTTCCCTCAGGCCTTCCCTGTGGCTGCGCCGCAGCAGCGTAACTGACGCCGGGCCTTCGAGGTCGGCAATTTCCAGTTGCAGCCGCGCCCCGCCCAGGCGTTCGGCGAAAACCGTGAGCCTGCCGCTCGCTCCGGCCGCAACGGCCACCAACCGCCGCGCCCACGTGCGGCTCTCGTTCCAGGCCTCCAGCAGAAGCCCATTGGGACGATCGCTCATCTGATAACGCCCCGGCGTGAGTTCCAGCGGCTCCTGGCCGGGTTCGAGAAGGGTGGGGCGGCGGCAGGTCTCGAGAAAGCGTTCGAGTGTGCTCCGCAGCGCCTCGGCGGGCATTGCGGGCGCCGCTTTCGTGGGGGCGCGCACCGTTCCTAGTATACAATCCAAAGCATGGACTCGACGCCCGGTGCGACGCTGGGCCGGATGGATCTCGGGGCTAGAATCGCGGCCGTCGAGGAACGGATCCAGCGCGCCTGCGCCCGCGCCGGCCGCCGCCGCGACGAAGTCACTTTGCTGGCCGTCACCAAGGTCTTCCCGGCGCAGGCGATCCTCGACGCTTATGCGCTGGGCCTGCGCGAATTCGGTGAAAACTACGTCCAGGAGTTCGAGACCAAGGCCCCGCAGGTGCGCCCGCTCGCCGGCGCGCGATTCCATCTGATAGGCCACCTGCAGTCGAACAAGAGCCACCGCGCCGCCGAGTTGTTCGACGTCGTTCAGACCGTCGACAGCGCGAAACTAGCTCGCCGCCTGGCCGCGGAGGGACGGAGCTTCGAGGTCATGATCGAGGTCAAGCTCTCCGAGGAGCAGAGCAAATACGGCTGCGCGCCGGCTGAGGTGCCCGCGCTGGTTGAACTGATTCGCGCTGAAAGGTGCTTGACGCTGACCGGCCTGATGACCATGCCGCCCTGGTCGGACGACGTGGAAGCGGCGCGTCCCTATTTCCAGAAGCTGCGCGCGCTCGCCCGTCAAGTTGGCGTGCAGGGGCTTTCCATGGGCATGTCACACGATCTCGAGACGGCCATCGAGGAAGGCTCGACGATGGTGCGCATCGGCACGGCGCTGTTCGGCTCGCGGCGGCGGGAGAACCAGGCTTGAAGTCGCGGCTCCGTAACCTCGTCTCCGCGACAGGCCGCCAACCCGGATGTTTCACCACGATCGCAGCGAGGCGCGATGAGAGGGTTGCAGATACAAGGCGCACGAAGGGAGCCGCCCGCAGGCGTACTTGGCGGTACGTCGAGGACGGCGACCGAGGGCAACGCAGTAGATGCGGCCCTATCGCGCGCCGCAGCCGATGGCTGGTGAAATATCCGG
The DNA here is from genome assembly GCA_052145115.1 of Bryobacteraceae bacterium. Classification (GTDB taxonomy): domain Bacteria; phylum Acidobacteriota; class Terriglobia; order Bryobacterales; family Bryobacteraceae; genus CAIVVT01. The sequence continues at coordinate 44,590 of JBKQPG010000104.1, read as the reverse complement.
GTTAAACCCAGCGCGCGAGCCACTTCCAGGCTTCGGCCTGCATCGCCGGATTGAACTCGTGCGGGCCGTCGTAGCTGATGCACCTCTGGTGGTCCCCCACGGCGGCCTTTTCGTAGCAGCGCCCGATTTTTCCGAACGCGGCCTGCACGCCCTCCTGGGCAAACAGAGTGTCCCGCGAACCGATGATCGTCATCAGCGCGCGGGGCGCAATCAGCGCCGACAGGTCCGGCAGATCCACGTAGCGGTACAGGCCGGGGACGTGGAACGTCAGGCCGACCGTGTGCACCACCTTGTTCCTGATCTGCGCGGCGAAGGAGGTCATCCACCCGACATCCACGGCGGCCTTGATGCGCGGATCGAGTGCGCCCAGCATGAAGCTCCGGTAGCCGCCGACGGAGAGTCCGACACAGCCCATGCGCGCCGGATCCACCTCCGGCCGTGACGCCAGGTAGTCCACGGTGCGGATGTCGTCCCACAGCATCACGCCGGGCGAGCTCACGCCGGCCGTGAGCAGGCTGCGGGCGACAAGCTGCTCGTTCTGGGCCGAGCGGCGGTTGAACTCGTCGATGCGCGCCTGCGTCATGCCGGCCGGGCGCGCGCGGAAGTCCTCGGCATCGTCGTCGAGCAGCATCCGGCGCTCGCCCCAATAGAACATGTCGATGCACACCACGACGTAGCCGCGGCGCGCCATTTCGGCGGCGGTGCTCAGGCCGCCGTAGTACCTCTGGCGGAATGCGGTCAGCACCGGGTTCTCGCCCGGCCGCTCCAGGATCTTTTCGCGGCCCCACACGTAGAATCCGCCGTGGTCGTGCAGCGCGACAATGCCCGGAGCCGGAAGCTTCACATTCTTGGGCACCAGCACGAAGGCCGGTACGCGCAGATCGGGCGTGGTCTGGAAGGTGAGCGACTCCTCCCAGAAATCGGCGTGCTCGGTGCGGTCGATCAGCACCGGTTCGGGCGCCACCGGCGGCGGCGCGTAGAAGAGATGATCGAAAACCAGCGTGCGGACCTGCTGCTGCCAGGGTGCAAGCTGGCTGAACTCGGGCCGCAGCCAGGATAACTCGAGTTGCGAGCGATCCGACTGCTTCTGAATGAATGGGAACAGGCTGCCGAGGTCCGATCCCGTGGGCGCCGGCTGTTGCGGCCGGGAAGCTTGAGTCGCCTGCGCCGGAATGCCCGCCGAGGCGAGCACCGCCGAAAACTGCCGCCGTGAAAGGCTCATTGCAATACCTCCGCGTTGGACCAGTTTATCTCCCAATCCCCGCGCCGGGCGTGAGGCCGGCGCAGGCACATCAGCGGCGCAACAAGAGTGGATAGCGGAGCAGGGCGAATGGGGTTTGCTCCTCAATCCGCGTGCTTCATGAAACAAGTGAAGCGGCCCAGGTTGAGCGGCGGCGCATCGGACCGGATGCGCTCATCCGCGACCGGCTGGCCCAGGCGCTGCCGTACCGGCACGACACCGGCCCACACCGGCAGCCTGTAATCCTCTTCGTCGTCCACCGGCGGCCCCTGGCGCACCTTGGCCGAGACTTCATCCAGCGCCAGCGCCAGCACGTTGGTCGCCTTCAGCTCCTGCTCGTTCGGCGGCCGCACTTCTTCCCATCGCCCGTCCGCGACGTGGTTGGTGAAGCTCCACAATGCTTCCAGCTTCTCGGCGGGGTCCGTCACCAGCCACGCCTTCCCCAGAATGACCACTGAGCGGTAGTTCACCGAATGATGGAATGCCGACCGCGCCATCACCAGTCCGTCCAGCAGCGTCACCGTGACGCACACATCGAGCCCCGACGCGAGCGATCTCAGCATGCGGCTCGCCGCCGAGCCGTGCATGTAAATCCGGTCGCCGGACCGCACGTAATTCGTGGGCAGCACGTACGGCTGCCCGTCGGCCACGAACCCGACGTGACACACCAGGCCCTCGTCGAGAATCGCATTGATTTGCGCGCGCTCATAAACTGCGCGCTTGGCGAGACGCCGGACCTGCGTCCGCTCCGTCGGTTGGTAAGACCCCATACTCCATTTTAACTTCTCTTCCACGCCGCGCACACCACGACACGCGGCGCATCGCGTCTCTGTGCAGCGGCAGCCGACTCAGCCCAGCAGAAACGTCGCCGGCGCGTTGTGCCGCAGGTTTACCGTGAACGATCCCCCGCGCTCGCGCGTCGCGTTCTCGAGCCTCGCCCCTCGCGCCCGGATCCTCGGTAGCGGGTTTGCGCTCTGTGCGCTTATCGGGGGTTAGTGCTGCCCAGGATTCAGGTCCACCGTGTAGTATCGCGCCTCGTCTCCAAAAACCGTAGTGTCGTAGCAGGTAACTTTTAGCATCAGCACTGTCGGCGCAAGCCACTCTTCTGGCTCAACGTCTGAGTGTTGGTTACCGAGGGAGTTTTTCAAGTCCTTTTGCGCATCTTCGGATAGCGTACGAAGAATCAGATCCAACACCTGAATAGGTGGAGTTTTCTCATCGACCGAGAAGATGGTGCACTGCGATTTGTTACTGCTAACATGGTCTGTCACCGCAATTAATTTGCTATCTGGCGCCCACAATATATCGACGAGCGTACTATAGTTGAATAGTTTGCGCCTGGCTTTTAGAACTCTGTCTTCTAAAAACACCGTGTGACGCGGCACTGTATCGCCGTCAACGCTGACAAGCACATAGCGCCCATCCGGCGATACAGATTGCGATGCCCCGGCGAGAGGCGTCCTCACTCCCCTGACCATAACGCACGGTCCGGGCGGACAGGACCCGACTGACAGGACAATATTAATCACCTGTGGCGGGCCAGCCTGCACTTCAATGTGCCTGGCCGCTTCGTTGAAGCCAGGAACTCTCGCCTTCAGATCATATATGCCTGTGGGCAGATCAATGGTCACTCTGCCGTCGCCGCCGGTCCTCAGAATTCTGCGAGGAGTATTCGGCGAGAGTTGAATCCGGATCGGCGAACTCGAAATGGCTGCTCCGGTTGGATCTTTCGCTACCAGGATGACGGACCCAGTCTGGCCCGATTCCTGGACCGGCTGCGCGGGCCACAAGGGCGCCAGCATTCCCACCCAAAGCCAGGCACCAACGAGGCAACGGCTCATGCCCAGAAGCTACCACGAACCGGTCTGCATGAGCGGCCCGCTTTGCCCGGTTGTCTAGCCTCGAAAACGGCAGCTGGCCCCTGCCGGGTCCTCGGTCGCCTTGAGACGCGGCCAAACCGCTGATAAGCTGTAACATTGGGCTGAGCGGGGTTCCCGACCCTGCCGACACTTGAGGTGTGCCATGTCCGGACATTCCAAATGGGCGACCATTAAGCACAAGAAGGGCGCGCTGGACGCCAAACGCGGCAAGATTTTCACCCGGCTGATCAAGGAAATCGTGATCGCGGCGCGCTCCGGCGGCAACCCTGACGCGAACTCTCGCCTGCGCACGGCCATCACCGCCGCCAAGGCCAGTTCGATGCCCGCCGAGAACATTAAACGCGCCATCATGCGCGGCACCGGCGAAATCGAAGGCGGGCAGATCGACGAAGTCACCTTCGAGGGATATGGACCCGGTGGCGCCGCGGTGCTGGTCAATTGCGCCACCGACAACCGCAACCGGACCGTCAGCGAACTGCGCCACGCTTTCTCGAAGAACGGCGGCAGCCTCGGCGAGCCGGGCAGCGTCGGCTGGATGTTCGAGCGCAAGAGCCAGATCGTCATCGAGAAGGACAAAGCCACCGAGGACCAATTGATGGAAATCGCCCTCGACGCCGGCGCCGACGACGTCCGCGACCTGGGCGACAGCTGGGAGGTGATCTCCGCGCCGGAGTCGCTCCATGCTGTCGTCGGGGCCATCCACAAGGCCCAGATCCCGACCGTCTCCGCCGAGCTGGCGATGATCCCCAAGAGTCTGATGACCGTCGAATCCAGGCACGTCGCCGGCATGTTGCGCATGCTCGAGGCGCTCGAGGATCACGACGACGTGCAAAACGTCTACTCGAACTTCGACTACGACGAGGAAGCGGCCGGCGTCTGAGGCCGGCCCTGCGCTGAGTGCGGGAATCCGGGCGAAATGATTCCGCTGTGAGGATCCTGGGCATCGATTGTGGAAGCCGCTTCACCGGCTATGGCGTCATTGAAACCGGGTCGCCGCGGCATCGTCTGGTGGAAGCGGGGGTAGTCAGAACGGACCTTCGGGACTCGTATCCCGAGCGGCTGCTGGTCATCGCCAATGCGCTGCGCGAGGTCGTGCGCCGGTGCGCTCCCGACGAAGCGGCCGTGGAAGAGACTTTTCAATCCGTCAACGCCGCCAGCGCCATCAAGCTGACCCAGGTGCGCGGCGCCGTTCTGCTGGTGCTGGCCGAGGCCGGATTGAAAGTCGGTGAATACCCGCCGGCGCGCGTGAAGCTGGCCGTCACGGGGAATGGAAGAGCCGACAAGGAGCAGGTGCAGTGGATGGTCCAAAGTCTATTGAACCTGGCCCAGCCGGTGGCCTCGTTCGATGCCTCCGATGCCCTGGCCGTGGCGCTGTGCCATGCCGCCGTGCGCGCCACGGAGGTGCTGCGATGAATGCGCTGTGGCCTTGGCGTCTGGCTCTGTGGACCGCCCTGTTGCTCGCCGCGCCGGCCCTGCTTGCCGCCAGCGAGCCGCGCCTCGTGCTCTCCAAGCGCTTCCCCGGCAGCCGTCCCGAATTCGTCGAGCTGCGCATCATGCGCGACGGCCAGGTGGAATACCGTGAAGTCGTCGACGAAGAGCCCCTGCGCCTCCGCCTCACCGCCGCCGAAACGCAGGCCGTCTTCGACCTCGCCGAGAAGCTCGACCACTTCCGCCGGCCGCTCGAATCCGGCCTCAAGGTGGCGCGCATGGGCGAGAAGCTCTTCCGCTGGGAGGACGGCGACCAGCATTCCGAGACGCGCTTCAATTTCACTACCGATCTCGACGGCCAGGCGCTGCAGGACTGGTACGAGCGCATCGTGGAATCCGAGCAGCTTGTCATCGACCTCGCCCGCACCGTGAAATACGACCACCTGGGCGTGAACCAGACGCTGCTCGAGCTCGAGGCCGCCTACGACAATAAGCGCCTGGTGGCGCTCGGCCAATACCTCCCGCTGCTCGACCGCGTCGCCAAGAACGAGGCCTACATGAACATGGCGCGCGAACGCGCCGCCAGGCTCGCGGACACGTTTCGCGCGCCCCCGGCGCCCAAGGCCGCCCCATGACGCCGCGGCTGCACCTCCTGCTATGCGCCGCGCTGGCGCTTGCGCCTGCCGTGGCGCAGGTTGCCCCGCCGGCCAAGCCCGCCCCCGCCAGGGAGGGCCCGGACGCGAACCAGCCCGCGGCCGACGCGCGACTGGAACAGGAGCTCCGCGATTCCGGCGGCAGCCCGGCCGATATCACCGCCGTCCTGGAAAAGCATCTCCAGGTGCACCCCGATTGTCCCAAGCAGAAGGAGATCGTCCGCCTGCTGGCTCAACTGGCCGTGGAGTCGAAGGATAAGCGCCGCGAACTCAAGTACGGTCCCGAGGCGATCGAGAGCGGCAACCACGATCTGCGGCTGCTCACCTTCGTCACCCGCGAGCTGCTCAATCAGGACGACGCGGAGAGCAGGCAGCGGGCCCTCAAGTTTTCCGCGCTGCTCGTCCCCGGGCTCCGCGAGGAGCTGAAGAAACAGCTGGCCTCGAAAGCCTATGCGCCCGGCCAGGGCCGGCGTCTGGACGAGACCGAGTTCACCCTGAAGGAGGCCTTGGTCTACCAGTCCCGGGCACTGGACCGGCTGGGCCGCGACGAGGAAGCGCTGCCGCCGGCGGTCGAGGCCTGGGAACTCCAGCCCTCGCTCGACGCCGCGCTCGAACGTTCCCTCGTGCTGGAGCGCCTGGGCCGCTATTCCGACGCCCTCGATGCCGCCGCCGAGGCCTTCATCGTCGAGGATGAACGCGCCGATCGCGGTGAGCGCCAGCGCGCCCGCGAGCGTATGGCCGAGCTGGCCGCCAAGGCCAGAATCGACGACCCCTCCTCTCGCGTCCTGCCCGCCTGGGATCGCGTGCTCCCCCTGATTGAGGCCCGCCGCCTGCGCCTGCGCAACTTCGACCCCAACAGCGTGGCTTCCTCCCCGCTCGATTTCACGCTCACCCGGCTCGATGGGGGCCAGCTCGCCCTGAACACCCTCAAGGGCAAGGTGCTGGTGCTCGATTTCTGGGCCACCTGGTGCGGTCCGTGCCGCGGCCAGCACCCGCTCTACGAGCAGATCAGGGAGCGTTTCAAGGACAACCCCAATGTCATCTTCCTGGACATCGCCACCGACGAGGACCGCTCTCTGGTCAAGCCCTTCCTGGAGCGCCAGAAATGGTCCAAGGAGGTTCTCTATGACGATGGGCTGGGCGGCTATTTCCGCGTCAACTCGATTCCCACCACCATCGTGCTCAGCCGGCGCGGCGAGGTGCACAGCCGCATGCGCGGCTACGAGCCCGAGCGTTTCGTCGACCAGCTTTCGGAACGCATCAAGGCCGCGCTCGAGCAGAATTGAAGTATGCTGTTCCGGCGCGTCGTGTGGATCGTTCTCGACAGCCTGGGCATTGGCCCGATGCCCGATTGGCAGGCCTTCGGCGATCCCGAGCCCGGAGACACCCTGGGCCACCTCGCCGTCCTGCGCCCGCTGAAACTGCCGGTCCTGGCCGCGCTGGGCCTGGCCAATATCCGCTCCTTCGAGCGGCTCCCGGGCGTGGCGCGGCCCCTGGGGTGCTTTGGCCGCTCGGCCCTGGCGTCGCCCGGGAAAGACACCACCACCGGCCATTGGGAGATGGCGGGCATCCTTCTGGAGCGTCCCTTCCCGCTCTATCCGCGCGGCTTCCCGGCCGATCTGATGGCTGAGTTCGAGCGTCTCATCGGCCGCGGCACGCTCGGCAACAAGGCCGCCTCGGGTACGGCCATTATCGACCAGTTGGGCGCCGAACACATCGCCACCGGCAAGCCCATCGTCTACACCTCCGCCGACAGCGTCTTTCAGATCGCGGCGCATGAAGACGTGATCCCGCTCGCCGGCCTCTACCGCTACTGCGAAATCGCGCGCGGCCTGCTGCGCGGCCCGCACGAGGTCGGGCGCGTCATCGCGCGGCCGTTCACCGGGGAGCCGGGCCGCTTCCAGCGCACGGCCAATCGCCGCGATTACGCCGTCCCGCCCCCTGAGGGCATGCTGCTCGACCGGCTGGCCGGGGCCGGCGTCCGCGTGTGGAGCGTGGGCAAGATCGCCGATATCTTCCTCGGCCGCGGCATCGAGAAGGCCTTCCACACGATCTCCAACGCCGACGGCATGGCCCGGACTCTCGAGGCCATGCGCGGTCTCGACCGCGGTCTGATCTGGGTCAACCTCGTCGATTTCGACATGCTCTACGGCCATCGCAACGATGCCGCCGGCTATGCCGGCGCGCTCGAGGCCGTCGACGCCTGGCTGCCGCGTCTCCTGGGCGCCTTTGGCGCCGGCGACCTGGTCATGTTCACCGCCGATCACGGTTGCGACCCGACCGTCCGCGGCACCGACCACACCCGCGAATACGTCCCCGTGCTGTGCTACGGCCGCGCCGCCCGCTCGGGTGTCGACCTGTGGACTCGCCTCAGCCTGGCCGACATGGGCGCGACCGTCGCCGAGAACTTCGACCTGCCTCCCGGACCGGGGTCCAGTTTCCTCAGCCTGATTGGCGGCTAGCGCGGTTTCGGACCATCCACGCGCCATCGTGCCACTGGTGGGACGGACGCCCACCTCCGGCCCCGGGGCCGAGGACCCGAAAGCGCGCGTCCGGCGCGCCCCTCATCGAAAATCCGTTTCAGACGGGCCGGCTTTAGAAGTACAATGTACGAACCATGTTTACCGCCACCGACGGCCTGATTCTCCCCAGCACCACCACCGGGTCGTTTCCCCGCCCGCGCTGGTTCGACGTCTGCATGTGGGGGCGCCCGCTGGACACCTGCATGCTCGACATCCGCTTCCGCGAGAAGCTACAGGACGCCTTCGCCGTCGTGATCAGCGATCAGGAGCGCGCCGGCCTCGACATTCTGACGCATGGCGATCTGCACGTCGACGAGGATCTCGCCGGCCGGGCGTGGCATCACTATCCGCTCCAGCGCTGGGCTGGGTTCGAGGGCGACTATCTGCAGCCCGAGGAGACCACCGCGCCCTGGCTGCACTATCCGCCCGGAACGCTGCTGAACGAGATTTACACCGGCTGGCGCTGGCCTCGCGTCGTCGGCAAAATCGAGCACCGGCCGCTGGATTATCCGAAATTGTGGCGGCTGGCCCAGGCCCGCACGCTCAAACCGGTCCGCTTCGGCACCTGCTGCTCACAGGTGATGGCGCTGTTCCTGGACATCCACACGCCGCACTACAAGGACAAGCGCCAGGTGATCTGGGACATGGCCGAAGCCATGAACAAGGAACTGCTGGCGCTGCGCGATGCCGGCTGCCGCTGCATCCAGATCGAGGAACCTACGTTCCACTTCATGGCCAACACCTACGGCAAGGATCATGCCGAGGTGCAGTTCATGGTGGACGCCTTCAACCGCGAGGTCCAGGGCCTCGATGACGTCGAGTTGTGGATCCACACCTGTTGGGGCAATCCCAACATGCAGCGCGTGATGGAGGACACCAGCTACGCCAACTCGATCGAGATCTACCTGGAGCGTTGCCGCGGCGACGTCTGGACGTTGGAGATGAAGGATCGTAACCAGGCCGATCTCGACCTCTTCGCCCCGTTCCGCAACGACCTCAAGAAGAAGATCTGCATCGGCGCCGTCAGCCATCGCACCTTGCAGGCCGATCGGCCCGAGGAGGTCGCCGCCGAAATCCGCAAGGCCCTGAAATTCATCCCGCCGGAGCGCCTGATCGTCTCCAGCGACTGCGGCTTCGGCCGCCAGGGCTGCAATCGCGAGATCGCGTTTTACAAAGCCAGCGCCATCGCCCAGGGCGCCAACATCGTGCGCCGTGAGCTGGGCCTGCCTGTCTCTCACGTTCCCGCGGCCGATCCTGCGCTGCAGATCGATACGGTCCCCGGCCGGAAAGGACCGCAGTGAGGCGTAGGACCCCGCCGGCGGCGCCTGCTACTCGGCGTGCTGCTTCTCGGCGTCGTACGCCGTGATGTCGTGGCAGTGCAGCGGATCCAGGTCGGTTCGCTCACAACAACTGCCCGTGGCTTCAATCTGAATCGTGGCGTGGGCGATCTGGAAGTCGCGGAACAGCAATTCCTTGAGATCGCGGATGATCGCGCCGCATTCTTCCATGGTCCGGGCCTCATCGACGCCGACATGCGCCGAGAGGAAATTGAGGTCATCGGAAACCGTCCACACGTGGACGTCATGCACCGTGAGTACGTGGCTGACCCGCTGCATCGCCGCGATCATGCCCTCCAGGTCGAGGCCCTTCGGCGTCCCCTCGAGCAAAATATTGACCGCGTCCGTCACGACGCCGATCGAACTCCACGCGATGAAGACCGCTATGAGCACCGAAACCAGCGGGTCGGCGTAGACCCATCCCGTGGACGCCACCACCCATCCCGCCAGCAGAACTCCGACCGCGGAAAGTGCATCGCCGGCCATGTGGATGTAGGCGGCGCGCAGATTCAGGCTGTGCCTGGCGCCGCCCCGCAGCAGCGCGGCCACCACCGTGTTCATCAACACCGAGGCGCCGGCCACCCACATCATCAGCACGCCCTGCACCCGCTGCGGATGCCGGAACACGACTACCGCCTCCACCATAATCAGCGCGGCGATCACCAGCAGCGCCGTGGCGTTCACCAGCGCGCTCAGGATGGTAGCGCGGTGGTAGCCGTAGGTCTTCGCGGCGCTGGCGGGCCGTCGCGAGATCCACAGCGCATAGGCTGCCAGCCCGAGCGCCAACCCGTCGCTGAAATTGTGGCCCGCGTCGGAAAGCAGTGCCAGGCTGTGCGACACGTATCCCGCACCCGCCTCGACGACCACAAAGGCGCTGGTGATGAGCAGGCACAACCACAGCATCGGGCCCTCGGTCTGGCCGTGGACGTGAGCTCCCCCGCCGTGAGCGTGGTGGGCGTGGTTTTGGCCGTGCGGATGGGTGTGCGTCTGCTCCATACCTACTCTTTGGATGATCGCACTTGGCATTGCATGCAATAAAGGTGCGAAGACAGGCACTACCGGCTCATCGAGTCAGGCGCGCCTGGCCTGTTCTCGCCAGGACGCTGGAGACGCACTCCTATCCCTGCCACCAATGATCGGCGCACATCAAGGCGGGCGCTGCGTGGAGCGCCCGCCGATGAGGACCTGGATAAGCCGCGGGAGCGATTACTGGCTGATCGCGACCCCGTTCAAGCCCGGAACGCCAATCGGGCTTGAGGTGGCCGCGAGGGAGAGATCGCCGTAGGCGTCGATCGCGAAGACGGCCACGCGCCCACCGCTGCCGTCGGCGGCAGTATAAATGACGGCCAGCCACTGACCGTCAGGCGACACGCTTAAGTCGGTCGGCGTGCCCGCCACGGGAACCGATTTATAGAAAACTCCGCCCATGCCGTCGCTGAAAAAGATGGAGACCGCCGCGCCCGGCGAGTTGCCGGAATACCAGATGTTGCCCGCTCCCTTGGCCAGCCAGCACGGGGCGTTGATGGGATACGGCATCGCCGGCCCGGCTACTGGAAAGACGTCGCCGCTGGAGTCCACCAGAGCGAAGCTGTCCGGACTGTGCGCCGGATTGAATCCCAGGATGTTGCCCCAGAAGGCGGCTCCCAGCGGCGTGTTGTTGGCATCGGCTGGGAGGGTCACTGCATTACTCGTGCCGGCCAGCGCGCCGTTCCACGCCAGGGGCAGTTGCAGGACCGATCCGGACTTCAAGGTGACCGCGGCCCACGTGCGGCCGACCGCGACTTGTCCGGCCGAGGAATCGGGCGTTGCAACCATCGTGCCATCGACGTGCCCCGATGGCCAGGCGTGGCTTTCGACGCAATTCGCGCCCACGGCGAACAGCTGCCCATCGTTCAGCGCGACAGAGACCGGATTTGTGCAGCCCGGCGCAAGCTTGATCGTCTTCCCGACATTGATGAAATCGTAATTCCGCACCAGTTGGGTGACGGTGTTCGAGCCGTAGTTGGCCACGGCGCCCAAATCGCCCGCGAACTGAACCGCGCCCCCGTTTCCGCCTGCGCCGCCCGCGCCGCCGGTGGGCAGCATGTTCACCAGGGTGAGCGTGGGCGTTCCGCCCGTACTCAGTTTGAACACCACAATTTCATTGGTGCTCGCGTCATTCGTGCTCGTCAGCACCAGCGTGTCGCGTCCACCGTCATGCGCCATCGCGGACACGACCGTCAGGACCAAAAGCGCCAGGAGTGAACTGGCGCGGGATGCATTGTTTTTCAAGGTACCCTCCATCAATCGGTTTCGAATGCGGGCTTGCGGCCCGCAAGGTTATATCCGGCTTGGGCGCGATGGTATTCCCAGGAAATGGACTTAACCCGGATATTTCGCCACGATCGCAGCGAGGCGCGATGAGAGGGCTTTCCTACAGCGCGTAACGGCGCAGCACGGGCGCCAGGCGGGCAGAGAGGGCGTCGTTCTCGGCGGCCGGCAGGCCGGAGACAATGTAGCCCAGCCAGGCGCCGGATTCAAAGCCCGAAACCGAGTAGCCGTCGAGATTGTCCTCATGAATCGGGACGCCGGAAGCGTGGATGACGCGCGCCGCGAGTGCGCGCGGGAACGATTCGCGCTCCGCGCGTTGGGTCAGGATGACGGAGATCAACATGCCGTCGCGCCGCAGGATGATGTGCACGTAGGCGCGCCCGTTGACGGTGCAGCGGTGGGCCGATTCGACCGCGTCGGGGGTCGCGCGGCCGGCCGAAGCCTGGTCGATGACGGGTTGCAGCATCGGCGCGAACTGGGGGCCCAGCCCTTCGGTCATCTCAAGGCGCTGCTTCTGATGCGGATAGGCGCCGGCGATCGCGCAGTGGATGTGGTCCTCGACGCCGACGCGCAGCAGATCGTGGATTCTCTTGTGCGCGTAGTACTGGGCCAGGCCGCCGACGAGGACGAACATCAGGATGCTGGCGGCGACGAACTGCCAGTCCAGCCCGAATCGCGGGGCGCCCGGCCGCACCCCGGCCAGCCGCGCGCGCAGGCGGGCTTCGAGGTCCCGGGGGACGGGTTCGCGATCGAATGCGGCGCGCAGGCGGTCGTTCATTTCTCGCCTCCGATGCCGCGTTCCGCGGCCACGGCCGAGAGGCCCTCTCGAAGCAGTTTACGCCCCCGGCTGAGGCGCGACATCACGGTGCCGATGGGAACGCCGGTCATGCTGGCGATTTCCTGGTAGGAGAACTCGCGGATGTCGGCCAGGATCAGCGTCTCGCGGAACGGCGCCGGGACGTTGGCTACGGCGTTGACGACCTGGCGATCGGAAAGATAGTCGGGCACTGCGATCTCAACCGGGATCTCCCCTGCCGGTAAATCACCGCGCTCCTCGTCCTTATTCCCGAACGGCAGCAGCTGGAACAGTCGCCGGCGGAAGCGCGAGGCGCGGTGCACCAGGATCTTGTGCAGCCAGGCGCGGATGTTCGTGCCGGGTTCGAAGCGGTGGAAGGACTTCCAGGCTTCGAGGAAAACATCCTGGGCCAGGTCCTCGGCTTCGGTGCGGTTGCCGCCCAGCAGACCGACGGCAGTGCGGTAAATCTCGGGCAGGTAAGGAAGCGCGGCACGCTCGAATTCATCGCGCGAGGGCGAGGGTCCGGAGCCGAGCGCGAAAGCCAGGAGGAACATCTGGGCTCTGTCTCATAGCATAGCTGTGCGCTCCGTCCCATGGCGGCAAGCCTGCAACACGGCTCAGCCCGACGCTCCGCTGCATGGACCCTTCCGCGGGTGGAACCTCGGCACCCCGGAACTCGTATGACATCATCGTAGGGAGGCATGAGAACGACCATGCTGTTGCGCTGCCTGAGACTGCTGGCCGTGGGCGCCGGCCCGCTGTTATTGGCCAGTTCCTTGACCGCCGCCGGCGCGGATTGGAGCAAGGACTTCACTATTAACGGCACCGCCGACCTGCGCGTCGAGGTCGACGACGGCCGCGTCACTCTCACCGGGACCGACGCCAAACGCATCGAGGCGCGCGTCATGGTCAGCGGCTGGAGCATCGGGCCCAACGGCGTGCAAGTAATCGACCGCCAGAACGGCGACCGCGTCGAACTGGACGTCCGTGTGCCGCACGGGGGCAGTTGGTTCAACATGGGCAACCACTCCATCCACGTGGAGATCCGGGTCCCCAATGGCGCGCTGGCCAGCGTCCACACCCACGACGGCTCGATCAGCCTGGATGGGGTGCGCGGCACGCTGAAAGTCAGAACCGGCGATGGCCACATTGAGGCCACGCGTGTCGACGGCACGCTGGATGCCAACTCGAGCGACGGCAGCATTCGCCTCCGCGGGCGTTTGGACGCGCTGACTCTGCACACGGGCGACGGCAGCATCGAAGCCGAGCTGATGGCCGGGTCGAAGATCGCTTCGGCTTGGGATATCAGCACCGGCGACGGCCACGTGACCTTGCGCCTGCCCGAGGGCTTCGCCGCCGATCTCGACGCCCACACCGGCGATGGCAGCATCGAGGTCAACTTCCCCGTGACCACATCCGGCGTTGTCGGCGGCCACGACCTGCACGGCCGCATGAACGGCGGCGGACGAACTCTCAAGATCCGCTCGGGCGACGGATCGATCCATGTCCTGCGCGACTAGGCGCGTGCATGGCGGCCGCATGTTTTTTGCCTGTTTTTGAGGCGCTTTTGAGCTGTTTTTGAGCCCTAAAGCGCGTCGGGCGCGCGGCTCAGATGCCGCGTAAAGCGTCCAGATGCGCCAGCGTGGCCAATGCCAATCCGGTCAGGTTGTAGCCGCCCTCGAGCACGCTCAGCAGCCGTCCGCCGGCCGAACCAGCGGCGATCTCCAGCATCAGAGACGTCAGCTCGGCGAAGTCGGCGTCCTTCAGTACGAAGCGGCCCAACGGGTCGTCGTGGCGCGAGTCGAAGCCGGCCGAGAGGATGACGAAGTCCGGGCCGAATGCCGTGGCGGCGGGCAGGAGTTTGCGGCGGAAAGCGCCCACGATCTCGGAGTGGCCGGCGCCGGCGTGGAAGGGGCAGTTCAAGGTCGTGCCGCGGCCGGCATCCTCGCCGGTTTCGTCGTGTGCGCCGGTGCCAGGGTACCACGGCGACTGGTGGGTGCTGAAAACAAAGACCGAGGGGTCGCGGTAGAAGATGTCCTGGGTGCCGTTGCCGTGGTGGACGTCCCAATCGGCGATCAAGATACGTTCGGCGTGGTAGGCGCGCTGGGCATAGCGCGCGGCGATCGCCACATTGTTGAAAACACAGAACCCCATGCCGCGCGTGGCGGTGGCGTGATGGCCCGGCGGGCGGACGGCGGCGAAGGCGTTGCGCACTTGGGCCGCGAAGATGGCGTCCACAGCGGCCAGACAGGCGCCGGCGGCCATCAGGGCTGTATCGAAGCTATGCGCGCCGAGGGCGGTGTCGCCGGTGCTGAGCAGGTGCGCCCTGCGGGCCACGTCATGGCGCACCACCTGGAGGTAGGAGCGGGTGTGTACAAGCTGCAGATCCTCGTCCCGCGCGGCCCGGGGCTTGATGGGGTGCAGGGAGTGGAGCAGTCCCGAATCCTCCAGGGCGTGATGCAGAGCGGCGTAGCGCGCGGGGCGCTCGAAATGGCCTTCGCCGGGGTCATGGCGCTCGAAGAGCGGGTCGAGAACCAGTCCGGTCGATGGCGCGCCGGGGAGCATGAATTCCATTGTCACAAAGGAATGGAGCGGGGTAGGGGGAGTGGCGAGGAAACTTCACGGAAAAGGCCACGAAATATCCCTTGTGGCGCGGGCACTCTTGCCTGCCGCGTCGACATTCTTGTCGACGCTTGGCTCGGGGCTTCCCCGCCCGTCTTCTCAGTTCTGAGCTGCCGGCAAATTGGCTTGACACGCGGGTGTAACCTCAATCAGGGAGTCCGCATTTGCGGCCTGACAAGAGCGTTCTTTGAAAATCGAATAACTGGCGAAATATTGCCCGAAAGATAGCCTCTTAAGTCTTTGGATCTAAAAAGCAAAGTCGATATTTAGCTTTGTTCCTCCAAAAACGCGTTTTTGCAGCGTGGCGCAGACACTCCTGTCTGCCGCGTCGACATTCTTGTCGACGCTTGGTCCGGGGCTTCCCCGCCCGTCTCCCCAGTTCTGAGCCGCCGGCGAATTGGCTTGACACGCGGGTGTAACCTCAATCAGGGAGTCCGCATTTGCGGCCTGTCAAAAGCGTTCTTTGAAAACCGAATAACTGGCGAATAACTGCCCGAAAGATAGCCTCTTAAGTCATTGGATCCAAAAAGAAAAGTCGATATTTAGCTTTGTTCCTCCAAAAACGCGTTTTTGCAACGTGGCGCAGACACTCTTGTCTGCCGCGTCGGCGCTCGTGCCGACGTTTGGTCCCCCCAGCCCGGTCCCATCTTCGGCCCCTGATCTTTCGACAACCGATACCGCATTCAAACCTCTTGACAAGCCGATGCATCCGCGTACATTATATCCGTAACGGACATATGACACCTCTCACACCGGCCGTTTTTCACATTCTACTGGCGCTCTCGGACGGCGAGAAGCACGGCTACGGAATCATGCTGGAGGTCCAGGCAACCACCGGCGGGAAGCTGCTTCTGGGACCGGGCACGCTGTACGGGACGATCCAGCGGCTGCTCAAGGCCGGGCTGATCGTCGAGAGCGCCGAGCGCGAAGACCCAGGCATCAACGCCGAGCGGCGGCGCTATTACCGCATCACTCCTCACGGCAGCGCCACGGCCAAAGCCGAAGCGGAGCGGCTGCGGACGCTGGTCCAGGCGGCGTATGAGAAAGCGCTTCTGAAGCGTCCGCGCACGGCGGAGGAGGGCGCATGACGCTCTCGGAGCGGGTCTACCGCTCGCTGCTGCTGGCCTACCCCGCGGCCTTCCGGCGCGAGTATGAGGAGCCGATGCTGCAGTTGTTGCGAGACCAATTGCGGCACTGCGGCGGTAGCCGGAGGCGCGTGGCGCTGCTGTGGGGGCGGACCCTGGCCGATACGCTGCGCGCCGCTCCGGCGATGCATTTGGAGGCGGCGACGGCCTCCGGGGGGAGCATTCTGCGGCTGCGAACGGCGCTGGCGGTCCTTGGCGCGTTGCTTTTCCAGCAGGCCGGCACAAGCGTGCTCCATCGCACTCTTCTCAGGATTTCGAGCCCCTTCATGCGTCTTTTCATGGCGCACAGGCCGTCCGAGTACGCCCACCGGACGATCTACATCATCGGCGTATTGAGCGGGATTGACGCGCTCAAGGTCGTTTTTGCGCTGGCGCTCCTGCTGCTGATCATGAAGAGGTTCAGTGCCGGAAGACTGGCCCGGGGCGCTGTGGTTGCGCTGGCGGGTGTTGTCCTATGCAAAGCCGCATTCTGGTATCTCCCTATGCTCCGGCTGCTAGTGAGCGAATATAGGGTCGCCAACTGGCTCATGCCGGCTGTCGCCGTGGCCCTGTTCGTCCTGGTCATGAAGACGCTGGGGGTTGGGAGGCTGGCGCGAGGAATCCTCGCCGCCGTGCCGGTGGCCGCCGCGGTTGCCAGCAGTTACGCGTATCGCGGTGTGGTGCAGCCTCCTGGAGCATGGCCATCGCTCGAATCCGGCTCTGCCAGCAGTTACGCGTATCGCGGTGTGGTGCAGCTTCCGTTGATCACACAAACTGTTGTCAACTCGATTGTTCTTGTCCTAATCGCGGGGCTGCTCCTGCGCGTCTTGGGGAAGCTGGGTATCGCTCAACCCGCCCGCGGCATTCTGACCGCTCTGCCCGGCATTTCAGCCCTCATCAAACTCCTCATGGAGCACGGTTACTTGCCGCTCTACCACGAGCGCATCCCCGCATATATCGCGCTGGTCTTTGCCCTGGAGTATGCTCTGCCGCTGTGCCTGGCCGTCGCGGCATGGGCGGCGAATGCGTGGGGCCAGGGAAGCGATCAGAGCGCGCTTCCAATCCCCGCATAAGGGGCCAGTGGACTGTCGCGGCGAAATCGTTCGCACAACCGGATCGGCGCTGATTACGGATCAGACCTGCTGTATACTCGCTGGAAGCCGAGGGTGCATGGCAGCGCAAGGATCGCCCGTACAAGTGGAAGGCTTCCTGGACGAGCTGCAGGCGCGCGCCCGCATGGCACCGGACTCGATTGCCCTGCTGGCGCCGGGTCAGCCCGCGATTGGGTACCGTGAACTCCTGGCGCGGATCGAGGCCCTGGCGCGCATGTTCGCGCAGCTCGGCCTGAAGCGCACAGACATAGTCGCCTTCAGCCTGCCGGATGGCGCCGACGTTGTGGCGCTGTTGCTGGCCATTCCAGCGGTTGCGATTTGCGCGCCGCTGAATCCCGCGTTCACGCAGAGTGAATTGGAACAGTACCTGACGAATCTGGGTGCGCGCGCGCTGATCGTCGAGCGCTCGGATTGCGCGGCGGCGACGGTTGGCCGGGCAGCCGGATGCGAGGTTCTGGAATGGGCCGAGATGGCGCGCGGCGCGGGCTGCGGGCCCGCGCCTGAATGGGAGCGGCCCGCCGCCGATGACGTCGCGATACTGATCCACACCTCGGCCACCACGGGCGGAGCGAAGGTGGTTCCGCTGACCCACCTGAATCTGCTGGTGATGGCCGCCAATACAAGGCGGATGCTCGGTTTAAGCGCCGCCGACCGGCTGCTCAGCATGATGCCGCTGTTCCATGCGCAGGGCATGGTGGCCGCCATATCGCAGTTTCTTGCCGGGGGCAGCCTGATCTCGACCGCAGGCTTCGATGCGCGGCATTTCCCGAGCTGGCTCGACGAGCTTCGCCCCACGTGGTACACGGCCGGGCCGGCGCTGCACGACGCGATCCTGCCGACGGTTCAGAAGCATGCGACCCTGCGGGAACGCACGGCTCTGCGTTTTGTGCGCTCGATCGGCGCGCCGCTGCCGCAGAATCTGATGGACGCGCTGGAGCGCGCGCTGGGCGTGCCCGTATTGGAAGGCTACGGCATGACGGAGACAGGCCTGGTCACCAGCAACACGCCGCTGAGCGCCGGGCGCAAGCGCGGATCGGCCGGCCGGAGCGGCGGCGAAGTGGAAGTCGGCATCATGGACGAGAGCGGCGCACTCGTGCCGGCACCGTGCGAGGGCCAGATCGTGGTGCGCGGCCAGGCGGTGGTGAAAACCTATTTCCGCGACGCCGAGGCGACGAGGAAGGCTTTCAGAGACGGCTGGTTTCTGACCGGGGACATCGGCCGCATCGACGCCGAGGGTTTTCTGTTTGTCACCGGCCGGATCAAGGAGATCATTAACCGCGGGGGTGAGAAGATCATTCCGGCGGAAGTGGACGCCGTCCTGGCGGCGCACCGGGCCGTGGCCGAAGCGGCGGCATTCGGCGTGGCGCACCCGACTCTGGGAGAAGATATCGCAGCCGCCGTGGTGCTGCGCGCAGGTGGGACTGTATCGGAACAGGAACTGCGCCGCTTTGCCGCGGAGCGGCTCGCTCTTTTCAAAGTGCCGCGGCGGATCTTCTTTCGGGAGGCGATTCCCAGGGGACCCACCGGAAAGCCCAGGCGCGAATCCCTGGCGGGAGAAGTCACGCCACTGATGGATCAGACGACCACGGCCGCGGAACGGGCGAGCGGGCCGGCCGCGGCGATTGAGGAGCAGATTGCGCAGATCTGGAAAGGGATCCTGGGGGTCGAGACAGGCAGCGGCAAGGGCGATTTCTTCAGTCTGGGCGGAGACTCGTTCAGCGCTGTGCTGATGCTGACTGAGGTGGAACAGCAGTTCGGCCTGGCGCCGTCGCAACTGGAGGAACCGGACTTCTTCCTCAACCCGGACATCGCGACCCTGGCCAGAATGGTGCTGGGCGCGGAATTGGCGCCGCCCGAACGGCAACGGCGGGCCGGGTCGCCGCTGGTGGCGCTGCAACCGCATGGGACACGGGTTCCGATCTTCTGCTTTCCCGGGGCGAGCGAGAATCCGTATGACTTCCGGCTGCTGGCGCAGGCGCTGGGGAACGACCAACCGTTCTTCGTGGTGCGCGATCCCCGGCCCCTGGCGGAGCGGGGCGCGTACACGGTGGAAGAGGCGGCGGAGCGCTTCATGAAGGCCATCCGCGAGGCGCGCAATGGCGGTCCGTATCTGCTCGCCGGACGCTGTTACGGCGGGATCTTCGCGTTCGAAGTGGCGCGGCAGTTGATCGCGGCGGGCGAGGATGTCGCCATGGTTGTTTTCATAGAGGTCCCGGCGCCCGGGTATCCGAAGCTGTTGCGCCACTGGAAGGATTACGCGCGGCAGGGATGGCGGATGTTGAGAACAGGGCATTGGCCCGGGCCGGCCGAGCTGGGCTCGCATCTCAAAGTGCTTACGGAGCGGGTGAGAATCAGGAGCGCGGTGCTGTGGCGGCGACTATTGTTGCGCGCCGGCCTCAAACGCCTGGTGGCGTCGTTGGAAAGGACGGATCATGCGCACCGGCAGGCGGGCCGCAGCTATTGGGCGAAACCGCTGGCTTGCGAAGTGGTTCAGATCATAGCCGCGGACGAGCCGCGCGGCACGTTGATCCTCGACGATCCGCGTCTGGGCTGGCGGGAGTTCGCTCAGGGCCGGTTCACAGTGTGCCCGACGCCGGGGCGGGCGGCGGAGATTCTGCGCCAGCCGCGGGTGAAAGAGATGGCCGCGCAACTGAGTGGCTTGTTGGATGGCGTCAACGCGCGGCCCCGCAAGCACGCGATTCCTTAGCAACTGCCAGCCGGGAAAGCGGAGTTACGGCTCCTGTTTACAACTGTTCCCAGCGCCCAGGCGGAACGCGGGGAACATAGGCGGCGTCGCAAGCGTATCCAGGAAAGAGAGGATCGCCGCATGAGCGCTGCCGTCGAGCCACGAACGCTGCCATCAACGGACGCTCCGCGCCTGCAGATGCTGCGCGGAGGGAGAATCAATCGAAGGGTCCGCGACATGTACGCGTTCGAGCTGTTCTGGGACCTGCTGCGGCAGACGCTGGCCAACCTGCGGCGCAACAAGCTGCGCAGCTTCCTGACGCTGTTCGGGATTGGCTGGGGCATCGCCTCGCTGGTGATGATGTCGGCGCTGTCGGACGGATTCCGCGAGGGGCAGCGCAAGAACATGGCTCAAATTGGCGACAATCTCGTGTTCCTGTGGGGCGGCAGGACGGAGTTGCAGGCCGGCGGCAAACGCGCCGGGCGTTGGATCCAGTTGAAACGCGAAGACGTCGACCTGATCCGGACACAGTGTCCGGCGGTGGGCGTCGTGGCCTCGGAGTCGAAGACCGAGCAGGTGCCGGCGCACAGCGCCACCAACTCGGGGCGGTTCCTGACGCTGGGCGTGACGCCGGAGTATCTGCAACTGCGCAACCTGCCGGTGGAGAAGGGACGCGCAATCAGCGCGGCGGACGTGCGCGAGGAGCGCCGCGTGGCGGTGCTGGGCGCGTCGGTGCGCAAGCAGCTTTTCGAGAAGAAACCCGTGCCGCTGGGGGAGACGATTTACCTGCGGAACTATCCGTATGAAGTGGTCGGAGTGATGTCGGAGAAGGACCAGAACTCGAGCTACGACGGGTGGGATAACGACAAGATCGTGGTGCCCGAGCCGGCGCTGCTGCGGGACGCGCCCGAGAAGAGCGATTACTACACCGAGGGGCGCGTGAACTGCATCATCTATCGTCCGGCGTCGACCAAACGCTGGGCCGAGGCCGAGGCCGAGGTGAAGACGGCGCTGGGCAAGGTGAGGGGCTTCGACCCCAAGGACGAGAGCGCGATAGACACGTGGGACATGGTCAAGGAAAGCGAGCTGTTCGACTCGATCTTCGACGCGGGCGAGATCTTCCTGGCGGTGGTGGCGCTGGTGACACTGTCGCTGGGCGGCATCGGCGTGATGAACACGATGATGATGGCGGTGCGCGAGCGCACCAACGAGATCGGGTTGAAGAAGGCGGTGGGCGCGACCAGGGGGCGGATCACGATGGAGTTCTTCCTGGAAGGGTTGATCCTGGCGCTGCTGGCCGGGGTGGTCGGCCTGGTGCTGGTGTATCTGCTGGCGGTAGGCGTGAACTATCTGGTGGCCATGGTGCACGTGTCGATGTTCTCGGGACTGCCGATTCACTGGAACGTGCTGGCGCTGGCGACGCTGGCGCTGGGGCTGGTGGCAGTGTGCTCGTCGCTACCGCCGGCGAGGCGGGCGGCCGAGCTGACCCCGGTGGAGGCGCTGCGGTTCGAACGCTAGACGAAGAGGAATGAAGCAATGAGCTGGCGTTTCATCTTCGCGGAAGCGATCGCGGCGCTTAAGTTCCACAAGGGCCGGACGATCTTCACGACGACCAGCCTGGCGTGGGGCGTGGCGTGCTTCGTGATCCTGATGTCGTACGGCGCCGGGTTCAAGGACGCGCTGGTCAAGGCATTCAATGCGGTGGGGCAGAACCTGGTGATCTGTTTCGAGGGACAGACCTCGGCGCAGGAGGGCGGGCTGCGCGCCGGGCGGAGGGTCAGGCTGGAGCTGGCCGACGCGGCGATCATCAAGGAAACGGTGCCCGCGGTACAGGCGCTGTCGCCGGAGATCATGAAATACGGCGTCAAGGCGAATAGCGGGCATCGCGACAAGGAGATCACGCTGCGGGCGGTGTATCCGGAGTACGAGGTGGTGCGTAACACCAAGCTGGCCGAGGGGCGCTGGATCAACGACGACGACCGGCTGCACCAGGCGCGTGTGGTCATCCTGGGCTCGAAGATCAAGAAGGAGCTGTTCGGCGAAGCGCCGGCGGTGGACCAGGAAGTGACGTTCAACGGCATCCGGTTCACGGTGATCGGGGTACTGGAGACGAAGCTGCAGATCGCGAACTACAACACCCCGGACAACCAGTGCGGGTTCATTCCATACGACACGTTTTCGATCTTCGGCGACATCCACTATCCGTGGTTTCTGGTGTGGAAGCCGGTCAGCGGCGAGGCCACGGAGCAGGCGGTGAAGCAGGTGCGGGCAAAGCTGGCGGAGCTGCACAAATACTCGCCGACGGACGAGAAGGCGATCGAGATTCTGGCGTTCGGCAAGTTCATGTCGATCATCGACGGGATGACACTGGCGGTGCAGGTGCTGCTGGGGTTTGTGGGGACGCTGACGCTGGCCATCGGCGGAGTAGGCCTCGCGAATATCATGCTGACGTCGGTGATCGACCGGACGAAGGAGATCGGGATGATCAAGGCGCTGGGCGGGCGGCGGAGCATGATCCTGAGGCAGTTCCTGGTGGAGGCGTCGCTGGTGGTGGGCGCGGGCGGCGCGCTGGGGATTGTGGCCGGGTGGGGCGTGACGATGCTGATCGGGTCGATGCCGTTCCTGGGTCCATCGTTCCAGGACACGACGCACACGGGCGACATTTACCTGGGCGTCTCGCTGACGTCGATCGTCGTTTCAACGGCTGTGCTATTCCTGGTCGGCCTCATCGCGGGGCTGGCGCCGGCGATCAAGGCGGCGCGCATGGACCCGATCCAGGCGCTGCACTACGAGTAGGCGGGGCGGGCACGCGGGATTTGCGCGGCCGGGCGCTTAAGGCACGTACTGCGCCAGGTACCGCCTGGCCATGACGAAACCAACCTTGTACTGCTCGCTGAAGTCGGGACCGCGGTTGGTGCCGTCGCCGTACAGCGAGTCTTCGTGCTCCACGCTCATCGCGCCCTGGTAGCCGGCGTCCTGGAGGATCGAGAAGAACTGGGCCCAATTGATCGAGCCCATCCCGGGGATGCGGTAGCGCCACCACGAGGCATGGTCGACGGGCGTGATGCCGCCGCGGCGCAGGACCGGCCATAGGATTTCGGTGTCCTTCAGATGGACGTCGTAGATGTAGCCCACGAAGTCGCGGGCGGTCTGGATGGGGTCCATGAACTGGCGGACGAAGTGCGACGGGTCGTACTGCAGGCCGACGTAGGGCGAATCGTGGAAGGCCTTGAAGAGCGCCTCGTAGCCGGCCGGGCTGGTGGCGATGTTGGGGCCTTCGGGCCACGGCTCCCAGCATAGGCGGACCTTGTGCTTCTCGCAGGCGGCGAAGTAGCGCTCATGGTAGACGCGCACGACTTCGTCGACCTGGGCGGGGAAGGGCTTGGAGGTGTCCTTGCCGGACATGGTGCCGATGAACGGCACGCCGAGCGCACCGGCAAGCTCGATGGCCTGGACGAAGTAGTCGTTCAGGCGGGCGCGTTTGCCGGGGTCGGCGTCAGTGTGATTGAGGACGACTTCCAGGGCCGAGACGCCGATGGAGTTGCGGGCCAGGGTCTCTTTCACGCCGTCGATTTGTGCCGGCGTGACCTTGGCGGCATCCAGCGCGGCGCCGGAGCCAACGTTCAGAATCATGTTGGTGTAGCCCAGCGAGTGGGCGAACTCGACGTTGCCGACGGTGTAGTTGCCCAGAATGCCGAGCTGGGGCTTCCACTCCTTGCGCGCGGCAGCGGCCAGAGGGGCGAGCGCCATGGCGCCCATGAGGGTACGGCGGGTCATGATGGGAAGATTCTATCGAGTTTGGAGTGCGTTGGGGCGAGTTGGTCCATGCTTCCCGGAGACAAGCCGACGCGATGAGACCGCTTAGCGCTACTCTGGTTTCTGCCAACGCCCGTGCGAGCGATGCACTCATCAGTTCCTGACGGGCGGAAGACGGGATCCTATGAGCTCGTTCACGACCTTCCTTGACGCCTTGGACGCTGACTTGAGGCGATATCAAATCGATTTCCGTCGAGTGTTTGTCCTGAAACTGAACCTGCCGAAACACTGCGCCAACTACTTCTTCGACATCCTTGCGGACACGTCGCGTCTCTACTCTGACCATCTGCAGTTACGGAGATTTGAGCCAAGCTTTCACAAAACGATTTTCGGCGGCGAGGGGCACGGCATCCCATCAAAGCCAAGCCGAGACTCCATTCAAGGATGTCTGATCAGGGAGAGATTTGGCAGAAAAATTGAGTCTTTGCCGCGTTGGTCTGACTTTAGTCCAAACAACGAGTATTACGAGGAAAACGGCTTACGAACCCTGGTGGATTATACGAATCAACTGATACTCCACCTCCCTGAAATTTACGGCGAGAGCCTCAATCTCAGGGAGTTCGTGAAAGGTCTGCTTGGCCACGGTAGAGCTGCCGTGCCGCTGGAGGTTCTCTCAGTGGGGTTGGAGCACGCTGCCCACCATGCCAGCTATTGCCGGCACACCCTTGAGATCCTTTCAAACGAAATGAGCTGGTGGACGGCGGATTTCGAGCGCAACCTTGGAACCGGGCCAGTAATCGGGACAACCTGGAAGGAGGTAGAACTATCGCCGAGCAAAAGGCTCGCCGCGTTTGCCAGGCACTTCGGGATCAGCCGGAAGACAGCCTCTGAATGGGTGAAGCGCTACGGGTTGGACGCTCAGGCGGAGTTGCGGGATCGCACCCGGCGGCCGCGGGTTGTGACAAAGAAAAAAACGGCCCGCCGCGCGAAGTGAAGGGTGGACGATCCGGCCTATCGATGCTTGCCGGAGGCGGATAGTGCGGCCTCGATCGTGGCGAGCGGCAGGACCAACGTGAGTGGAGCGTCGGCGAGCGCCAGGGCGCCGAAGCTGGCATACCAATGAGCGGCGCGTTCATTCTTCGCGTCGATCAGCAGCGCGACGCCGCCGACCTGTGCTGCGGCCAGCAGACAGCGGCGGCCCGCCGCCAGCAGCAGTTGGCCGCCCAGGCCCAATCCCTGCACCGAGCGATCCACCGCCAGGCGCGCCAAGCGGAAACACGGCACGTCGTGGCGCGCCAGACCGCGCCGCACGAGTTCGGGCGTCCGGGCATAGACAAGACCGCCAGGAGCGAGGCTGTAATAGCCGAGCACGGTTGTGGGACCAGCTTCGCCGATGGCCAGAAAGGTCTTCGCTCCGCCGAGCAAGTGGCTCCTGTGGGAGTAGCGCCGCAGGAACTCGTTCAGAGCCGGCTCGCCGCAGTCGAAGGGCAGGCGGGAGTGCGCTTTGCCGACCGGCTCTTCGTGCCAGGGCGGGAGGCTCATGCCAGCGGGGGCAGGGCCCGGGCGGCGGCCCGCAATTTGCGATTGGGCGCGGGGGGATGCTCGAGCAGTTCGAGCACGCGGCGGCTGTCGCGCGTCGAGAGCGAAACGCGCTCCGCTTGGTCAATCACCGACTTCGCCGCTTTCAACGCGTGCTGGAGCACGAAGCCGGTCAGATCGGTGTGCTTCAGCGCGATGGCCCGCAGCAGCGTGGCTTTGTCGGCCGGACGCAGCCGCAGCGACATCCGGCTATTGTCTTCGACCGCGGTTCTGGGCACTTTTCCGCTACCTCCGTACGTATTCAAAGAGTACAACACTCATATCGAAAACTCAAACGCAGTGTGGATTGATTACGTACAACCGGGTGGCGCCTCGTCGCGCCGGCAAGAGGCCGGTGCGTAGCCACCACAGCAAAAAACGGCCCGCCGCGCGAGGCGACGGGCCGTTCGGTTTCGAACTGGACCGATTCTTAGTAGTCCATGTCGGGGCCGCCGTGGCCGCCGCCCATGGGCATGGGGGACTTCTTCTCGGGGATCTCGCAGACCATGGCTTCGGTGGTCAGCATGAGGCCGCTGACCGAAGCGGCGTTCTGGAGCGCGGTGCGGGTGACCTTGGCGGGGTCGATGACGCCGGCCACGACCAGATCCTGATACTCTTCGGTGGCGGCATTGAAGCCATAGTTCACGTTGGAGTTGGTCATGACTTTCTCGACCACGATGGCGCCTTCATAACCGGCGTTGCCGATGATCTGGCGCAAGGGCTCCTGGCAGGCGCGCTTGATGATGTTGATGCCGATCTGCTCGTCGCCGTCGCCCTTGAGGGTCTCGAGATGTTTGGCGGCGCGAACCAGAGCGACGCCGCCGCCGGGGACGATGCCTTCCTCGACCGCCGCGCGGGTGGCGTGCAGCGCATCCTCGACGCGGGCCTTCTTTTCCTTCATTTCGGTCTCGGTGGCCGCGCCGACCTTGATGACGGCGACGCCGCCGGCGAGCTTGGCCAGGCGCTCCTGGAGCTTCTCGCGGTCGTAGTCGGAGGTGGTCTCGTCGATCTGCGTGCGGAGCTGCTTCACGCGGCCCTCGATGGCCTTGTGCGCGCCTGCGCCCTCGATGATGGTGGTGTTGTCCTTATCGATGGTGATGCGCTTGGCCTTGCCCAGGTCCTCGGTGCGCACACCTTCCAGCTTGATGCCGGTCTCTTCCATGATGGCCTTGCCGCCGGTGAGGATGGCGATGTCCTCGAGCATCGACTTGCGGCGATCGCCGAAGCCGGGGGCCTTGACGGCGGCGACGTTCAGCGTGCCGCGCAGCTTGTTGACCACCAGAGTGGCCAGGGCTTCGCCTTCGACCTCCTCGGCGACGATGAGCAGCGGCTTGCCGGAGCGCGCGATCTGCTCGAGCACCGGCAGCAGGTCCTTCATGTTGCTGATCTTCTTCTCATGAATCAGGATGTAGGGCTCCTCGAGGACGGCCTCCATCCGGTCGGGGTCGGTGATGAAGTAGGGCGAGAGGTAGCCACGGTCGAACTGCATGCCTTCCACCAGGTGCAGCTCGGTGCTCATGGTCTTGGACTCTTCCACGGTGATGACGCCGTCCTTGCCGACCTTCTGCATCGCTTCGGCGATGGTCTTGCCGATCTCTTCATCGCCGTTGGCGGAGATGGAGCCGACCTGGGCGATCTTCTCGTTGTTCTCGACCTTGACCGACATTTTGCCGACTTCGTCGACCACCACGGCCACGGCCTTCTCGATGCCGCGCTTGAGGGCCATCGGGTTGGCGCCCGCGGCGACGGCCTTGACGCCCTCGCGGAAAATCGACTGGGCCAGGATGGTCGCCGTGGTGGTGCCATCACCGGCCACGTCGGAGGTCTTGGAGGCGACCTCGCGCACCATCTGCGCGCCCATGTTCTCGAGCGGATCCTTCAGTTCGATCTCCTTGGCGACGGTGACGCCGTCCTTGGTGATCGTGGGACCGCCGAATTTCTTCTCCAGCACCACATTGCGACCTTTGGGGCCGAGGGTCACCTTCACCGCGTCAGCCAACTGGTTGACGCCGCGCAGGATCGCCTGGCGCGAATTCTCGCTATAGACAATCTGCTTCGCTGCCATTCTTCAATCTCCTTGAAAATCTTTTCTGAGGGAAATTACTTTTTGGCTGCGACGGGCTCGAGAACGCCGAGCACTTCATCCTCACGCAGGATCAGGTACTCTTCGCCGTCGATCTTGATGTCGCTGCCGCTGTATTTGCCGAAGAGAATCCGGTCGCCGACTTTCACGTCCAGGCTGACGACGGTGCCGTCTTCGAGGCGCTTGCCGCGGCCCACGGCCACGACCTCAGCCTCCTGGGGCTTCTCCTTGGCTGTATCGGGGATGATGATCCCGCTTTGGATGGTTTCCTTCTGCTCGATCCGGCGAACCACCAGCCGGTCGTACAGGGGACGAATATTCATAAGATTCACAACCTCCGCTTGGTCTCGATCCTGGAGAGAACGTGGATTCCGCTCCGGCGGATCGCCGGTTCAGAACCCGGTCCAGCCTCGCAGCCGGACACGTTTCGATTATTAGCACACTCGGGCAGAGAGTGACAAGTATCATTTGTAAGTGATTGATATATAAAAAGAAAAACCAATTGACAAAACACCGGCCAGAACCCCGACGGACGATCAGTGCAGATCGGAACGAAGAAAATCTTAGTCTAATACACTAAAGATGTAAGCCTGGCACGAAGGCCGGTCAGGGGCGGCGATGCTATCCTTAAAGATATGTTCCGGCGAGCCCGTTGGCTTTTGCTGCTCGCCATTGTTCTCATGCTGGCCGCCGTGACTGCGGCGTTTGTGACGCGGCGGCGTGAACTGGCGCGGCACCGGCCGAAAGTCTCGGCGCCGCTGCCGGGCAACACGCTGGGCACGGCGGAGATGTGGGAATACGAGGTGACCAGCGGAGATGAGGCGCACGTGCGCATGCGCGCCAGCAGTTTCCGCCAGATTCAGGACCCGTCGAGAATCCTGCTGAAGGATCTCGAGATGCAGGTTCGGAATCTCAAGACGGACACCTTCGACCTGGTCAAAACCGCGGAAACGTCGTTCGACACCGCGAACAACCTGATGTACGCCGAGGGGGATGTGGAGATCCGGGTGCGCCTGCCGCTGGACGGGAGCGAGCCCGACAAGAAGATGATCATCCACAGCACCGGGGTGCATTTCGACACCAAGTCGCAGAAGGTGTGGACGGAGCGGCACGCGCGGATGGAGTTCGACGGCGGCGAAGGCGAGGGCGATGGGGCCAGCTACGACCCGGCCACGCACGTCATCGAAGTGAACAGCGCGGTGAAGATCCACTGGCAGGGCGAGGGCGGCGGGGCGCCGATGGAGCTTGAAGCGGCGCATGCGGTGTATCACGAGCAGGGCTCGACGATTGAGCTGCAGGCGCCAGTCAAGCTCCAGCGCGGAACGCTGAGCGTGGAGGGTGGACCGACGCTGGTGACCCTGGTGGAGGGCCAGATCAGCACCGTCGAGACCGCGCCGGCCTCCGGATTCGAGCAGTTGCCGAAGCGCAAAGTGGACTTCAGCGCCCAGCGGTTGAAGCTGTGGTTCAATGGCGAAAGCCTGGTGCAGCGGATGGAAGGCAACGGTGCGGCGCGCGTGCTTTCGCACGACGCCGGAGGCGAGACCATGATGAGCGGGGACAAGCTGGAGATGTCCTTCGTGACCGCGGAGGGCGAAAGCCAGTTGAGCCACGCGGTGGCCAGCGGACACGGCCGGATGGAGTCGCATCCGGCGCCGCGCCCGGCCGGCAAGGGCGGCGGGGAAGGCAAACCCCCGGCGCAACAGGGACCCAAGATCATGACCAGCGATGTGCTGGAACTGATGATGAAGCCGGGCGGGCAGGAGATCGACCAGGCGCGGACCGTCGCGCCGGGCAGGCTGGAGTTCCTGCCGGCCAGCCCGGGCGACCGGCACCGACAGCTCGACGCCTCGCAGATGACGGTGTGGTACGGCGCCCAGAACGTGGTCAGCCGTTTTCACGCCACCAAGGCCGCCACGCGGACCGAGACTCCGGCGCGGCCCGTGCCGGGCGGCAAGCCCAAGCCGGCGACGGTGACGCTCACGAAAAGCCGCGAGCTGGAAGCCCATTTCGATGCCAAGGGCCAAATGACGACGATGGACCAGATGGGCGATTTCAGCTACGCGGAGGAGACGCGCCGCGCCACGGCCGATGCGGCTCAGATGGACCAGGTGAACAACGTGATGCTGCTGCGCGGCCACGCTCGGGCCTGGGATGAAACCGGCTCGACCGACGCCGACGACCTGCGCATCGATCAAAAAAGCGGCGCCACACTGGCGAAAGGCCATGTCTCGTCGCTGCGGCTGCCCGATCAGAAGGACTCGAAGGATCCGAAGAACGCGGGCGATGGCGGCCTGATTGCGAATGATAAGCCGATGCTGGGCAGCGGGCAGGAGATGTCCACCTGGGACCACAACCGCAAGATCCGATACACCAACGACGCGGTGGTGTGGCAGGGATCGACGCGCATCCAGGCGCGCGATATCTTCATCGATCGCGAGGCCCAGCGCCTGGAGGCCCGGGACGGCGTGGTGACGCGCGTTCCGGACGAGAGCCAGGTCGGAATCGCTCCCGCCGGCCAGAACGAGAGCGCCACGCCGGCTCCCGCCAAGGAGGCCCCGAAGCCCCAGGATTCAAGCTCGCCGCACAACTTCTCGGTGATCACCGCGGCGGTGTTCGATTATGACGGCAAGATCAAGCAGGGGTTGTACCAGGACAAGGTTCACCTGGTGCGGCCGGATCTGGACCTGCGGTCGAGGTTCCTGCGGGCGTTTTTCGAGGATGCGCCTAAGCAGGGCGGAGGAACGGAGACCAAGCTGGAGCACCTGCAGGCGGACGGCGCAGTGCAGATTGTGCAGCGGCTTCCGGGACACCTGCGCAATGGCAACGGCGATCACGCCGAGTATTATCTGGAAGAGCAGCGGATGGTGTTGACCGGCAACCAGGCCGAGGTCAGCGACCCGGATCGCGGTTCGACCAAAGGTCCGCGCATCACCTGGCTTTCGCGGTACGACAAACTGGTTGTGGAAGGCGAGAAAAAGAGCGACCGCATTTCAAGCCGTTCGACCAAGGCCAAACAACAGCAGTAGCGGCGGGTTCCGGGGACTGAAGAGCTGCAGGCATAAAAAAAGGGAGGGCGCGGCGGTGCCCTCCCCGGGAGCTGCCTGATGGCGAAACCCTGAAGTGCTTTGGGAGCACTTCCGCGCCAGGACGGTGGCGAGCCGCCCGAGGCGCTGTGATACGTTCTTCAGCAGGCGCGGGGTGTCGGTTTCCCGCTGGAGTGCCGGAGGCGTATCCCGGTTCCACTAAAACGCATCTGCCATGCCGCGGGTAACTGGCCACCGGACAACAGGTTCCCGATTTGGACGGGGCAGTAGGAACCAGCTGCCGAAAGCCATCCGCGGCGTCATCCTCCGCTGTGCCTGGAGGAATTAGCAAAGTGCGCGTCTGTATTGTTAGGGATAAAAAGTCCACAGAAAATATAGCGTTGAGAAAAATTCATCAGTTCGGGGTCGAGCCGCCGAATTAGAGATAATCGTCTCAGTGGCAGCCAATCCAGTTCAGGAATCCAACGGCCTGGAGGCGGCGCGGAGCATCCTGCGCGCCGAAGAGATCTCAAAGAGTTACCAGGGACGCCGCGTGGTCGATGGCGTCTCGGTCTCGGTGGAGACCGGCGAAGTGGTCGGGTTGCTGGGCCCCAATGGCGCCGGCAAGACGACATCCTTTTATATGATTGTCGGCCTGATCACTCCTGACTCGGGCCAGGTCTACCTGCAAGGGCGGAGCATCACCGGCCTGGCGATGTACGAGCGCGCGCGGATCGGGATCAGCTACCTGCCGCAGGAGCCGTCGGTGTTCCGGAAGCTCTCGGTGGAAGACAACCTGATGGCCATTCTGGAGACGCTCTCGCTCAGTTCGCACCAGCGCCGCGAGCGCGTGGAGCTGCTGGTGGAACAGATGGGGCTGGAGAAGGTCCGCAAGAACAAAGGCTATATGCTCTCGGGCGGCGAGCGCCGGCGGGTCGAGATCGCGCGCTCGCTGGCCATCCGCCCCCAGTTCCTGCTGCTGGACGAGCCGTTCTCGGGCATCGACCCCATTCAGGTGCTGGAGCTACAGAAGATCATCGGCAACCTGCGCTTGAGCGGCATCGGCATCCTGGTGACGGACCACAACGTGCGCGAAACGCTGCGGGTCACCGACCGGGCCTACATCATCAACAACGGGAAGATCTTCCGCGCCGGGACTCCGGAGCAACTGGCGCGCGACGCCGACGTGCGCCGGGTGTACCTCGGCGAGGGCTTCAGCTTCGCCCTGTAGGGCCCCGGCCGAAGCCCGGGACTGGGTCTGCTGGTGTCACGTTAAGCCACTGAAAGCGCGGTGTTTCTGAGGGGTCCGAATGCGCCTTCCAGTGGTATCATGAACCCAGGATGAACCCGATCTCGCACAGGCTGCAGATCGTCCTCAAGCAGAAGCAGATTCTGACTCCGGCGCTCATGCAAATGGTCCGGATCCTGCAGCTCAACCGGCTGGAATTGAAGGACATGATTGCCGAGGAGATCGCCCAGAACCCGCTGCTCGAGGAGGTCGGCGAAGGCGGCGAGGAGATCACGCCGGCCGAACTCCAGGAACTGCTGGAGACGCAGGATCGGGATCCCAACCAGACCGACACGGAAGTGCTCAAGCTGACTCAGGAGGCCCTGAAGCAGGCCTACGAGCACGAAGGCGAGGCGCCGGAGCCGGCCACGGGCGGCGAACCGGAGGCCGCGGCGGCGGACGCTGCGCCGGAGCCCGTGGTGAGCCCCGAGGACGCCTTCGGACAGGTCGATCTGGAGGAGTTCTTCCGCGATTTCAACGAGCCCGGCTACCGCACTCCGGCTTCGGACGAGCGCGATCAGCCGAGCTTCGAATTCTTCCTTTCGACTCCCGTGACGCTGACCTCGCACATCATGGGGCAGTTGGCGATGATGGTGCTGACGCCGGCCGTGCGCGAGGCCGCCGATTCGATCATCGGCAATCTCGAGGACACCGGCTACCTGGCGACGCCGCTGGAGGAGATTGCGGCACGCGACGGCCTGGCGCTGGCCGATCTCGAAGCGGCGCTGAAAGCGGTGCAGAACTGCGAGCCGGCCGGCGTCGGAGCGCGCTCTTTGCAGGAATGCCTGTTGCTGCAACTCGAAAGCCGCAGCGCCCGCGGCGGCGTGGCCTGGCAGATCGTGGAACACCACCTCAAGCTGGTGGAGTCGCGCAGCGTCAGGGAGCTGGCCAAGCTGCTGAATCGCCCAGCGGAGCACATCCAGATCGCCCTGGAAGTCATCCGCAAGCTCGACCCCAAGCCTGGTTTGCGCTATTCGGCGCAGGGCGCCCGCGAGGTGGAGCCCGATGTCTTCGTTTTCAAGGACGGCGACGAGTGGGTGGTTCAACTCTCGGATGAGGATGTTCCCCAGTTGCGGCTGAACGGCAGCTACCGGCGCATGCTGGACCCCGAACAGGGCTCCGACAAGACGACCCGCAATTACGTCCGCGAACGCTTCAATTCGGCGCTCCAGCTGATTCGCAACATCGAGCAGCGCCGCCAGACCATCCTGCGGGTGTGCCAGTCGATCGTGCGCCGCCAGACAGAGTTCCTGGAGCGCGGCCCCGATGCCATGCGCCCCATGATGATCAAGGAAGTGGCTGAGGAGGTGGGGGTCCATCCGTCCACCGTGAGCCGCGCGGTGTCCAGCAAGTACGTGCATACGCCGCAGGGCGTTTTCGAGCTGCGGCACTTCTTCTCGGAGGCCGTGCAGGGGCCTTCGGGCGGCGGGATTCCGCTGCAGACGCTGAAGCGCATGGTCAAGAAGATGATTGACGAGGAGAACCCCGCCAAGCCCCTGACCGACGATCAGATCACGCTTATGTTGCGCGGGCTGGGCATCGAAGTGACGCGCCGCACGGTGGCCAAGTATCGCGAGGATATGCGGATTCCGTCCACGCATCACCGCCGCATCCGCAATTAGGCGTGGCACAGAAAGGCACTCGATGAGAATCACGTTCAGCGGGAAGCAGGACAAGCTGGCGCCGTCGCAGGAGCGGAAGCTGGCCACCGCGTTCGCGCGCCTCTCCAAACTGATCGAGCGCCGCGGAGAAAAGGGCGCGCAGGTCGCCTTGTCCTCCGAACGGTATCTCCAGATGGCGGAAGTGCGCGTCAACTTCTACGACCAGACGCTGATCGGCCAGGGTTCCGGGACGGACCAGTTCGCGGCGCTGATGGATGCCGTGGAGAAGGTGGAAAAGCAGGCCCTGAAGAGCCGCGAGAAGTGGCGTCTGGCCAAGCGCGAGACGCCGGTGCGGCAGTCCCGTACCACCGGTGCGCTGCAACCCGCCGCGGAGCCGGAGCCCGCGCCGCCGCCCGCCCCGAGCGGCCGGAAAAAGCCTCACCCGAAGCCGCGGCCGGCGCAGGTGGTTCAGGCGCGCGAGCGCAACAGCAAGCCGATGACGGTGGAGGAGGCGATGATGGCGCTCGAGGAGGACCACGACTACATGGTCTACCGCGACGCGGAGTCCGACCGCGTGCGCGTTCTGATCCGGCGCCGCGACGGCGGGGTGGATCTGGTCGAGGCCTGAGAACGGGCGCATGGCGAAACGTCGGAAGGAGCCTGTTCCCGCCGCGCCGCCGCCGCAACAGGCGCGCGCGCTGCGGCCGGAGCTGGTCGTCATCACCGGCGTCAGCGGCTCGGGCAAAGGCACCGTCCTCAAAGCACTGGAGGACCTGGGCTACCACGCCGTGGACAACATGCCGGTGGCCCTGCTCGAGACCTTCGCCAGCCTGGTGAAGGAATCTTCCAGCGTCCGCCGCGCGGCGCTGGTGGTGGACATTCGGGAGGGCGATCTCCTCAGTCAATTTCCGGGGAATTACAGCCGGATTCGCAACATTCTGCCCACCTGCCTGCTGTTTCTGGACGCCGCCGACGAGTCGCTGCTGCGCCGCTTCAGCGAAACGCGGCGCCCGCATCCGCTGGCGCGCGAGAGCGTGCTGGCGAGTGTGCAGGCCGAACGCCAGCAGCTCGAGCCGATCCGCGACCTGGCCGACCAGGTGATCGTCACCTCCGGGCTGACGCCCGCCCAGTTGCGCAAGATCATCGCCGAGACGTTCTCGGCCCAGCTCGACGCCGCGCTGCGCATCTCGGTGATCAGCTTCGGTTTTCGTTACGGCGTGCCGCCAGAAAGCGACCTCGTGTTCGACGTCCGCTTCCTGCCCAATCCCAACTACGTGCCGGAATTCAAGGCGCTGTCGGGCAAGAGCGCGCGCGTGGCGCGCTACGTGCGCAGCTTCCCGCAAACCAATGAGTTCCTGAAGCGCCTGGAGGAGCTGCTGACGTTCCTGCTGCCGCACTTCGTCACTGAGGGCAAGACTTACCTGACCATCACCTTCGGCTGCACCGGCGGACGGCACCGCTCGGTCATGATGGCCCAGGAAATTGCCCAGTTCCTGGAGCGCAATGGCTACCCGGTGCGGATCGCGCATCGGGACATCGACAAACAGTAAAAAGACTACAGTCCGCCCGCTCTCCCGCCGATAGGAACCATAGGCCGCCGGGGGCGCCGCGCTGTTCCCGGACGGTCACTCGTCCGCCGGGTGACGCCGGGAGAGGCTCACCAGCTAACGGAGGAGCCGTTGCCCGGCGGATTTTTTCAGGCGGGGGCAGAGGCGCGGCACCCCATTTCTCCGCTGCCCCCAACTCCACCGTCCGCGCATCCAACTGATATAGCACTGCTAACATGGAGCAGAGACGTATATCGTGTTGAATTCCACGGCCACTCTGGCGGAAGAGATCCTGGATTTGAAGCGCCAGCGGAGCGCTGTTGTGCTGGCTCATCATTACCAGGAGAGCGAGATTCAGGAACTCGCCGACGCCGTGGGCGACAGCCTCGAATTGGCCCGCAAGGCCCAGCATTTTGATGGGGCTGTGATCGCTTTTTGCGGCGTCTGGTTCATGGCCGAGACAGCGAAGGTTCTCAATCCGACCAAGACCGTGATCGTGCCCGACCGGGAAGCCGGATGCAGCCTGGTGGACGCCTGCCCGGTGGACCAGTTGCGCGCCTGGAAGGCGCGTCACACGGATCACGCCGTGGTGAGCTACGTGAACACGAGCGTCGAAGTGAAGGCCGAGAGCGATATCATCTGCACCTCGCGCAACGCCGCCGCCGTGGTGAACTCCATTCCCGCCGAACGCCCGCTCCTGTTCCTGCCCGACCGCAACCTCGGCGACTACGTGCAGCGCCAGACCGGACGCGCCAACATGACCGTCTGGCAGGGGGCGTGCATCGTCCATGCGACCTTTCCGGCGCGGCGCGTGACGGCCGCGCGCGCCGAGCATCCGCGGGCGCGCATCGTGGCCCATCCCGAATGTCCCGCCGATGTGCTGCGAATAGCCGACTTCATCGGCTCGACCTCGGCGCTCATCGACTGGTGCGTCGCTCAGGATGCCGAAGAGTTCATCGTGATGACCGAGAGCGGCGTCCGCTATTCGCTCGAGAAGCGCGCCCCGGGCAAAAGGTTTTACTTCGTCGCCAACGAGAACTGTAACTGCAGCGAGTGCCCGTACATGAAGCGCAATACGCTGGAAAAGCTGCGCGATGCCCTGGCCACCCTGCAGCCGACCGTCGAGATTCCAGCCGATATCATGGAACGCGCCCGGCGTCCCGTGGAGCGGATGCTCGCCTTGCGCTAGGCGCGCGACGGCCATGCCGGCGGCTCCGCCCCTCATCGATACGTTCCATCGCAGGCACGACAATCTGCGCCTCAGCGTTACCGACCACTGCAATATCCGCTGCGCCTATTGCATGCCCGAGAGCGGCGCGCGCTTCGCCGGGCCGGTGGAGATACTGAGCTTTGAGGAGCTCGGGCGCTTCGTCCGCATCGCCGTCGCGCTGGGCGTCACCAAGCTGCGGGTCACGGGCGGGGAACCGCTGCTGCGCCCGCACCTGCCCGCACTCATCTCGCAATTGGCCGCTATCGAAGGCCTGCGCGAGGTCGCGTTGACCACCAATGCCGTGCTCCTCGAGGAGCAGGCCGAGAGCCTGTACCGCGCCGGCCTGCGGCGGTTGAACGTCCATCTGGACACGCTCGACCGCGAGCGTTTCCAGCGCATCACACGCCGCGACGCCCTCGCGCCCACGCTGCGGGGCTTGATGAAGGCCCGCGAGACGGGTTTCGCGCCGATCAAAATCAACGCCGTGGCGCTGAAAGGCGTGACCGAGCCGGACGTCGCTCCGCTGGCCCATTTTGGACGCGAGCACGGCTTCGAAGTGCGCTTCATCGAGGTCATGCCGCTCGACGGGCAGGCGCTGTGGGACCGTTCCCGCGTGCTCACCATGGATGAGATTCTGGCGATTCTGCGGCGCGATGTCGGGCCTCTGGAGCCGGTCCCCGATGCCGATCCGCGCGCGCCCGAGCTGCGCTATCGCTACCTCGACGGCCGCGGCATGGCCGGGTTCATCGCCCCGGTGAGCCGCCCGTTTTGTATGAATTGCAACCGCATCCGCCTGACCGCCGACGGCAAGCTTCGCTACTGCCTCTTCGCGCTTGAGGAGACCGACGTGAAAGGACTCCTGCGGGGCGGCGCGAGCGACGAAGAGATCGCCGCGGCGCTGCGCGAGACCGTGCGCCGCAAGTGGCTGGGTCACGAGATCAACAGCGCGCGTTTCGTGGCGCCGCCGCGCGCCATGTACGCCATCGGCGGGTGACGCCCATGGACCCCGAGCAGCCGCTGCGCATTCCCGTCACGGATGTTTTCGACCTGCACACGATTCATCCGCGCGATGTGCGCGCGGCGGTCGAGGCGTATCTCGAAGAGGCATCCGCGCTAGGATTGAAGGCGCTGCGCATCATTCACGGCAAAGGCATCGGAGTGCAGCGCGAGATCGTCCGCGGCGTCCTGGCCCGCTCGCCGCTGGTGGCCGGATTCCGCAATGCGGCCGAGGATGCCGGAGGCTGGGGCGCCACGCTGGTCGACTTGAAGTAACATCCCCGCCGCCCGCTGCACCTAATTGAGAGAAGAGGCAAAATCGGAGCCTCGAGCCGGAAACTCGATTGGAGAGACATGCGTTCGGATTTCTCAAGAAGATACTTTTTTCTAGGAACGGCAGCCGCTCTGGCAGCCGCCAGGATGGAGGCCAAGAGCACTCCGTCGCTCAAGCGCCTGGGCTACAAGTCCCCTAACGAAAAGCTGAATATTGCCGGGATCGGCGCCGGCGGCAAGGGCCATAGCGATATCGTGAGCTGCTCCTCGGAGAACATCGTCGCCCTGGCGGATCCGGACTGGAACAACGCCGCCCCCACCTTCAAGCAGTTTCCGAAGGCTACGCAGTACAAGGATTACCGCGTGATGTTGGACAAGGAGCGCGACAACATAGACGCCGTGACCGTTTCCACGCCCGATCACACCCACGCCATCGCCGCGATGTGGGCCATGGAGCGCGGCAAACACGTCTATTGCCAGAAGCCGCTGACACGCACCGTGTACGAGGCCCGCATGCTGCGCGAGGCGGCGCGCAAATACAAAGTCGCCACACAGATGGGCAACCAGGGCCACTCGAACGAGGGCGCGCGGCAATTGTGCGAAATGATCTGGGCCGGCGAGATCGGCGCGGTGAAGGAGGTCCACGCCTGGACCAACCGTCCGATCTGGCCGCAGGGCATCGATCATCCGCTGCCGGAAGAAAAGGTGCCCGATACCCTCGATTGGGACCTGTGGCTGGGCACCGCGGCGACACGTCCCTATAACTCGAAATACGAGCCTTTCAACTGGCGCGGCTGGTATGAGTTCGGCTGCGGCGCGCTGGGCGATATGGCGTGCCACATTCTGGACGGGGTGAACTGGTCGCTGCTGCTGGACGCGCCAACCAGCGTCGAGTGCATCAAGATCGAGGGCAAGAACGACTACACTTTCCCCACGAAATCGATCGTGCGTTTCGACTTCGGCGCCCGGGCCAACATGCCTCCGGTGTCGGTTTATTGGTACGAAGGCGGGCTCAAGCCGAAGCTGCCGGAAGGCCTGCCGGCGGACGTGAAACTGGGCGACCTGGACGACGACACCAACGGCAGCCTGTTCATCGGCGAGAAGGGCTTCATCACCACCGGGACCTATAGCGACGAGACGCGGCTCGTGCCCGACTCGCGGATGAAGGACTACAAATTCCCGCCCAAGCTGCTCACGCGCTCGCCGGGACATTCCCGGGACTGGATCCGCGCCTGCAAGGGCGGCGAACGCGCCTGCTCGAACTTCGATTACGCCGCGCCGTTCGCCGAGTGGGTGGTTCTGGGCGTGATCGCGCAGCGCAGCGAAGGCAAGCTGGAGTGGGACAGCGCCAAAATGAAGATCGCCAACAACAGCGCCGCCAACAAGTTCGTGAAGCCGTCTGTCCGCAAGGGCTGGAAATACTGACGGCAACGATTCCTGAACGGCCTGGAAGCCCCGCGGCTGGCTGGACCAAGCCGCGCATGATAGCAGTCGAATAAACTGGCGAGCCCACGGTCGGGATCCTCGTGCAGATCGCACCGGGAGTGAAGAAGCGGGTCGCAGCTACGGCGAGTAGGAAATAGCAGCGTTCGAGAATGGCAACTGCTAGACGCGTGCTTGCGCGCGTCAGAATTCCCACGTCCTGAACACGTGTTGATGCGCATCGAGGTCGACGTGCATGCCCACGAAGCGCACGCCTTCCATCTCCAGACGCAGGCGCTGTTCCAGGCCCATATCCAAGGCCGTCTTGATGTAACCGCCAACGCCGAGGACGCGGTGCCAGGGCAGGCCGTCGCCGCAGTTGCGCAGCAGCTTCGCCACCTGCCGGTGGTACATCGGGTAAACGGCCGCCGCCGCCACCTGGCCATAGCTGGCGACGCGCCCGCGCGGGATGGAAAGGATCACTTCCCGGAACCTCTGCTCGCGCGCCTCGCGCTCGGCGGGTGGATCGAACATGCCCAGGCGCACGATGTCTCGCGGCTTCATCGGCTTCGGCGCGCGGCGGTGTAGGGGGCTCCTGGGGCGCGGCATGTTGCAATTGATCCGGAAGGCAGGTGGCCTTCAGAGAGAGTCTCGCACGAGTCGGAGGCACTGCGAGCAGGGGCTCGGTCCCGTCGAAATTAGCGCTGATTGGCCTTGAGGATCTTGGTGCGTAAGCGGATCGATTTCGGCGTCACCTCGACGAACTCGTCTTCCTTGATGAACTCGATGGCCTGGTCGAGATTGAGCAGGCGGGGCGGCACGAGGCGGATGGCTTCGTCGGCGGTGGAGGAGCGCATGTTGGTGAGCTTCTTTTCCTTGACGATGTTGACGTCGAGGTTGTTGTCGCGCGAGTTCTCGCCGATAATCATGCCCTCGTAGACCTCGGTGCCCGGAGCGATGAAGATCTCGCCGCGCTCCTGCAGGTTCCAGATGGCGTAGGCGGTGGCCGAGCCGGGGCGGTCGGCGACCAGCGCGCCGGTGGCGCGCATCGGGATGTCGCCCTGCCACTCGACGTAGCCGTGGAACAGCGAATTCATGATGGCGGTGCCCTTGGTGTCAGTCAGCATCTCGTTGCGCAGGCCGATCAGCCCGCGCGAGGGCACCAGGAACTCGATGCGCGCGCGGCCGGAGCCGTGGTTGATCAGCTTGTGCATCTTGCCCTTGCGCATGCCCAGCTTCTCGATGACCACGCCGACGTAGGTGTCGGGCACATCGACCACCAGATGCTCCTGCGGCTCGTGGAGCGTGCCTTCGACTTCGCGCGTGAGGATCTCGGGCTTGCCGACCATCAGCTCATAGCCCTCGCGGCGCATCATCTCGACCAGGATGGCCAACTGAAGCTCGCCGCGGCCCATCACCTTGAAGGAATCGGGGCCGCCGGCCTCCTCGACCCTCAGGCTGACGTTGGTGAGCAGCTCCTTGTCGAGCCGGTCGCGCAGGTTGCGCGAGGTGACGTAGGTGCCTTCCCGCCCCACGAACGGGGAGGTGTTGATGGTGAAGAGCATCGAGATCGTGGGCTCGTCGATCTGAATAATCGGCAGCGGCTGGGGATTCTCGGCGTCGCTGACCGTTTCTCCAATCGTGATGCCTTCCACGCCGGCAATCGCCAGGACATCGCCGGGATGGGCCTCGGTCTCATCGATGCGTTTGAGACCCTCGAACGAATACATCCTGGTGATGCGCGTGCGCTCAATCTGCCCGTGGAGCTTGCAGATCGAAACCTCTTCACCCAGCTTGAACGTCCCCTGGAAGACGCGCCCGATGGCGATGCGGCCGAGGTAATCGGAGTAGTCGAGATTGGCCACCTGGAACTGCAGCGGGGCGTTGGGATCGCCGACCGGAGCGGGGATATGCTCGAGAATCGCGTCGAACAGAGGACGCAGGTCCTGAGAGTCGTCCTCCAGCTTGCGCTTGGCGACGCCGTCGCGCGAAATGGCGTAGATCACCGGGAAATCGAGCAGATCCTCGGTGGCGTCCAGATCGATGAAGAGGTCGAAGATCTCGTTCAGGACCTCCTGCGGGCGGGCGTCGGGGCGGTCGATCTTGTTGATGACGACGATCGGGGGCAGACCGGCCTCGAGGGCCTTGGAGAGGACGTAGCGGGTTTGCGGGAGCGGGCCTTCGCTGGCGTCGACGAGCAACATCACACCGTCGACGAGCTTCAGGGCGCGCTCGACTTCGCCGCCGAAGTCGGAGTGGCCGGGTGTGTCGACGATGTTGATTTTGACGCCGTGATAGTGGATGCCGGTGGTTTTGGCCAGGATGGTGATGCCGCGCTCGCGCTCGAGCTCGCCGGAGTCCATGACGCGTTCGGCGACCTGCTCGTTGGCGCGGAAGATGCCGCTCTGGCGGAACATGGCGTCGACCAGGGTGGTCTTGCCGTGGTCGACGTGCGCAATGATGGCGATGTTGCGGAGACGGTCGTGGATTGTGCTCATGGATGATGGCGAATCAGATTAAGGGGGGACACCTCCATTGTTACACTGGAGGCCGGTATGTCCAAGAAGGCGGGTGCGGCGAACTCCGGCCTGGCGACGATCGTGATCGTCGGCCGGCCCAACGTGGGGAAGTCCACGTTGTTCAACGCGATTCTGGGGCAGCGCAAGGCGATCACGGGCGACGAGCCGGGGATCACGCGCGACCGCATTTACGGCGAAGCGGTGCATAGGCACAAGCGCTTCGTGCTGATCGACACGGGCGGCATCGTGCCCGACGACGTGGCGACGATCCCGGCCGAAGTGCTGAAACAGGCGCGTGTGGCGCTGGAAGAGGCGAGCCAGATCGTGTTCCTGGTGGACGGGCGGACGGAGTTCACTTCGGCCGATCGCGGCCTGGCTCAGATCTTGAGAAAACTCGGCAAACCGGTGGTCGTCGCCGTTAACAAGATCGACGACCCGAAGCGCGAGGCGCTGACGTCGGACGCGTATGCGCTGGGCTTCGAACGCGTGATGCCGATTTCGGCGGAGCACCGGCGGGGTATCCAGGAACTGCTGGACGAGCTGACGCGCGAATTTCCGGTGACCGAGTCGGAAGAGGATGAAGGCGCGGAGGAGGGTCCGCGGCCGGTGCGGGTGGCGATCATCGGGCGGCCGAATGTGGGCAAGTCGACACTGCTGAACGCGATGGTCGGGGGCGAGCGGGCGATCGTGACGCCGATTGCGGGTACGACGCGCGATTCGGTGGATGAAGAGGTCACCGTCGACGGGCGCAAATACGTGTTCATCGACACGGCGGGCATCCGGCGCAAGGGCAAGACGCACGAGATGGCAGAGAAGCTGAGCGTCGTCATGGCGCGCAAGAACATCCGCATGGCGCACGTCGCGCTGCTGGTGGTGGACGCGACGGAAGGCGCGGTGGGGAGCGACGCCACAATCGGCGGCTACGCGCACGAGGAGGGCCGCGCGCTGATCGTGTGCGTGAACAAGTGGGACCTGGTGGCGGCCAACAAGCAGAAGGAGTTCGAACAGAACATCCGCGACCAGTTCAAGTTCCTCGAGTATGCGCCGATCCTGTTCCTGGCGGCGAAGGAAAAGCGGGGCGTGCGGGGCCTGTTCAAGGCGATCGCGCGGGCGTACGACAACTTCAACAAGCGGATCCCGACGGGGGAGCTGAACCGGTTCGCAGAGACGCTCGACCTGGGCTACCAGCGCAAGATCTACTACATCACGCAGCCCAGCGTGCGCCCGCCGACGTTCGTGCTGTTCATGGATACCTATGTGCCGTTGCACTTTTCGGCGGAGCGGATGATCGCGAACCGGATTCGCGAGCGCTTCGATTTCACCGGGACGCCGATCCTCATCAAGACGCGCGGACGGCGAAAATCACAAAGAGACGCTTAGCGCGGCACCAGGAGATGAAGGCCTTCGAACGGTGCGACGTTGAGGCGCCGGGCGAGGGCGCGGTTTTTCAATAAATGCAGGGCGGCACGCAGGCGTGCGCGCTGGTCCGGTGAGAGGGGCGCATGGTACAGGTCGGCGCGCTCGCGGTAACGATAGGTCACGTAGCGGGGCGGGGAGCAGAGTTCCACGAGCACGCTCCAGAACGTCGCGCGGCGGAAGAGGCGGCGGGCCGCGGCCGCGCCGCGCTCCAACTCGATGGCCAGGCCGGGGCCTACAAAGACAACCTGCGTGCAGGATGCGGCGACGAAGGGCCGGGCGGGATCGGGATCCGGAAGGAAAGCCAGGGCGGCGGCGAGTTCGGCGGTGGTCGTCTGGACCGGCGGCCAGCGGAAACGCGTCGCTCCACTGACCAGATTGCCGCGGCGGAGGATTTCCGCGGCGCGGAGCGCATCCTTGCCGCAGACGGCGGCGATCTCCTCGAGCAACTCGGCGAAGCGCAGGTCGCGAACCACCACCGGCGTGAGCGTGACCGCCCCTGCAGCCTCGGAACTGAGCCGGACGCGCACGAATTCGGGCGCGGGCATGAAAACAGTGTAGCGTCATGATCGTTGCACGGCGGCATGCCATCCTGGAGGACGGATGGCGGGAACAATGAGGCGCGGCATTTCGGTCTGGAGCTTCGAACGGCCCCGCGGCCAGTCCCGCCGAATTGCCGGCATGATTGCGCGGCACGGCCATCCAGCAGGAATGCGCGGCAAATGGAGCGCGCGGTGACGGCCGGCGATGTGCTTCGAGCTGAGATCGGCGCTCGGGGACCGCTGAAGTTCTCGCGTTTCATGGAAATCGCGCTGTACCATCCGCAATGCGGCTACTACCGCCGCGGCGAGAAGATCTTCGGGCGCGAAGGCGATTTCTACACCGCGGCGCAGATGCAGCCGGTCTTCGGACGACTGCTGGGGCGCGCGCTGGAGCAATTGCACGCGCCGGCGCAGGCCGATGGCCGCGTGCTGGTGGCCGATTGGGGGGCCGGGCAATCGGACCTGCGCCAGTCGCTGAGCGGGTTCGATTACCGTGCGGTGGAACTGGCACACGACGAAGCGCCGGAGCGATTTGAAGGCATTGTGCTGGCCAACGAACTGTTCGACGCGTTACCGGTCGAGGTGGCGGTGCGCGAAGCGGGCATGTGGCGGGAGCGACGAGTGACGTGCGAGGACGGCCGGTTCAAGTGGGCGCCGGGGCCCGAACTCGCGCCCGAGTGGCGCGAATATGCAGTGAATGCGGCCGCCGAAGCGCGATGGAACGAGGATCCTGTGACCATCGAATTGCCGATCGCACTGCGGCCGTGCGTCGAACAGATCGACAGGAGAATCGCGCGCGGGTGGATCATCGCACTGGACT
This sequence comes from Bryobacteraceae bacterium, assembly GCA_052145115.1. Taxonomy (GTDB): domain Bacteria; phylum Acidobacteriota; class Terriglobia; order Bryobacterales; family Bryobacteraceae; genus CAIVVT01. The sequence continues at coordinate 806 of JBKQPG010000104.1, read as the reverse complement.
ACGGGTACACGCAGCGCGAGCTGATCCGGTTTCCGAACGGGACTCTGATGGCGTACCGCCGGCATCGCGCATTCGAGGAGGTTTTGGAAGCGCCGGGGGAGAACGATGTGACGGCGCACGTGCCGTTCGATGAGCTGCGGCGGTGCGCAAGAAACGCCGGATGGGAAGAGGCGGGCGTCGAAACGATGGGACAATTCCTTATGCGGGCGGGCGAGCGCGACAAGTTCGCGAGCGCGCTGGAAGCCAATCAGGACGGGGTTGCGAAGCGATTGCGGCTGCAGTTGAAGTCGCTGCTGTTCGATCTGGGAGAGACGTTCCGGGTTCTGGCGTGGAAAAAGGCGTGACGTAAAAAGTGAAGGGCCCCGGTTGCCCGGGGCCCTTTGGTTATCCCAAACCTAACGCTCGTGTGAGCGTCGGATCTTACTTCTTCTTGGCAACCTTCTTCGCTGCCTTCTTGGCCGGCTTCTTGGCTGCTTTCTTGGTCGCGTACTTCATTGATCTTTTCTCCCTAACATCAATTTGTGCGGTCGCAAACGACCACATTGTGATCCCTTTATAAACTTGATGTGCGAACAAAGTCAAGGGAAAAGTGCAAGTTGCGAGGCGTCGAACGTCCGACAGGACGGGCGTTTGGAGCGATCCAACGGAAGGGAACGAAAATGTTGTAGAGGTTTTGCGTCCGGGCGGCGATTCGAGCTAGCATCGAAAATGATGACGCGCCGCGAAGCGATCCGGCTGGGCGCAATCGCGCTGCTCGCACCGGCGGCATGCCGCAAGAAGAGCAATACGCCGCCCGTTCCGCCACT
>JBKQPG010000103.1:0-19105 GCA_052145115.1 Bryobacteraceae bacterium | reverse complement strand
GATAGAGGGATTGAAGAGGTTGTGACCGGGCGGCTGGCGGGGGCGGAGTTGGGGCTTAGGCGGCGAGGCTGGCGGTGGATGGCGAGTGTCGTGTCGAAATGTCGAATTGGGGGCATTGGGAGGGCGGTTCGGGGTGCGGAGCGCGGGGGGGTGGATGGCCCCGGCGGGGATCAGAGCGGCTTCCCCGTTCCCGTTCCTCGACCACGATCCTCGCAATCCGAGCCATCCTGCCTGTCAGTGCCCGGGGCCGGCTCAGTCACACGAAATCAGCGATTGCGTCTGTCCCCGGTCTTGTCCCCGGTTTGCGCATTTGAAGATGCCGGCCAGGGTGGGGCGGATACGCTGAAGCTGTAGCTGCTGCGGTTCGGACGTGGATTCCCGAGGTGGGACGTGAGAGGGCTTGCGGAGGTTACCACTTCTGTACAGGGGCCAAAGCCTGTGGCTGCTCAAAGCGAGACTGGGCGTAAGCGTCCGCTACAGCCTTGTCGATGGGACAATATAGGGATGACGGACAGGTCGGCATCGATTCGATGATCGAGACACGCTTCGACATTCCATTTGTGGCTGGACTGGCGCTGCGCGAGAAGCAGATCCAGCAGAACTACCGTCCGATCATCGCCGTCCACAAGTGGTTCGCACGCCGCCCTGGTGCACTCTTCCGCGCCCTGCTCCTAGCAGAATTTGGCGACTGCGACCTTTCGGAGAGCTACTACAAGAGCAATGCGCTGAATGGGAGAAAGATCTGCGACCCCTTCATGGGCGGTGGAACTCCCCTCCTCGAGGCCAATAGAACTGGCTGTGATGTGATCGGACTCGACATCAATCCGATGGCTCACTGGATCGTACGCGAGGAGATCGAGCACATCAATTTGCCGGCCTACCGTCATGCCGCGAATCAGCTGAGGCGCAATCTCGAGCGGCAGGTGGGCGGGCTTTACCGGACCAGATGCCTGTGTTGCGGCCGTGACGGTGCCTCCGTGAAGTACTTCCTCTGGGTGAAGACAAAGGACTGCTCGGAGTGCGGCGCGACTGTGGATCTTTTCCCTGGGTATATTGTGTCGGAGGATGCGCGGCACCCAAAGAACGTCTTCGTGTGCGCCACCTGCGGAGAGCTCACAGAGTGTGAGGAACGGGAAAATCCGGGATTATGTTTCCGCTGCAGTGCACGTGTCGTCAGTGATGGTCCGGCAAAGCGGGGCCGATGCGAGTGTCCCCATTGCCATGCATCTATTCGTTACCCTGACCCACTTGTCCGACCTCCGAATCATCGGATGTTCGCCATTGAGTACTATTGTCCGAGATGCAAGAACAGCCACAGGGGGCGGTTCTTTAAGCGTCCAGATGCGTCGGACCTGGAGCGCTTCGCGCGCGCCGAAACCATGTTGGCCGCTACGGATGTCCGTTTCGCGCCGGAAGATGCGATCCCGTCCGGTGACGAAACCGATAGGCTCCACAAATGGGGATACCGGAAATACCGAGATATGTTCAACGCGAGGCAATTGCTGGGGTTGGAGCTTAGTGCCCAATGGATAGCCGCGCACGGTGAAGAGCGAATCAAGCACGCCTTGGCGACGAACCTCTCTGATTTGCTCAGGTATCAGAACATGTTGTGCCGATACGACACGATGGCTCTGAAGTCGTTGGATATCTTCTCAGTTCACGGGTTCCCCGTGGGATTGGTGCAGTGCGAGTCTAACCTCCTTGGAATCGCCGCTTCCGGCGAGACCAGTGTGGGAAGCGGTGGTTGGTCCAACATCATCGACAAGTACGCCAAGGCCAAAGCGTACTGCGACGATCCTTTCGAGATTCGGTTCGACGGCACTCGAAAGCTCCAGGTCGCGCTGCCTGGCGAGTGGATTGGCGAGCACCGTGCGCTCCTGTTCGACGAGCCTGCCAGGCTAGTGGACCTTCGTTGTGCCGATTCGGCCGATGTTGAACTGGAACCAGGGAGCCTGGACGCGGTTCTTACTGATCCGCCCTATTTCGGCAATGTGCAGTACGCAGAGCTTATGGACTTCTGTTTCGTGTGGTTGCGGCGGCTGGCGGGCGATACCGCTCCCAACTTCGAGCGAGTCACGACTCGGAGTGCTGGAGAACTCACCGGAAACGACAACATGAATCGTGGAATCTGCCATTTCACGGAAGGTCTTTCGCAGGTGTTCCAGAAGATGGCCATCGCGATGCGCCCAGCGGCGCCATTGGCCTTCACATACCATCACAATCGTCTGGACGCGTATCAACCGATCGTGGTCGCAATCCTGGATGCGGGTTTGGCCTGCACAAGGACCTTGCCATGCCCGGCGGAAATGGGAGCCTCGATTCACATCAACGGAACAGGGTCATCGACTGTGGACACCGTGTTTGTTTGCCGAAAGCCTCCCCTTGCCGCCGCATGTGCAGACAAGATCGGCGGTGATTCTCTCACGGGGGCCGTGGCGTCGGACAGGACTGAACTGCTGAGAGGTGGCGTCAAAGTGACTGGAGGGGACGAGCGATGCATCCTCTTCGGTCACATTTCTCGCGCGGCCATCAGCAAGCTGTCCCCTGGTTGGAATCGGGCACTGACAACGGAACTGAAGCTCCGTTTGGTCCGCGAGGCTCTTGCGGACTTGGCACGTGTTGAGCAGAGTTGCGTGGCATTCACCGGCGGTACTTCTCTCGCCGCGAACCTTCAAACCGCGATAGGCTAGAAGCTCTCTTGCCATGCAGCCTTTCGAAGCGTCCATCGAGGAGATCCAATCAGACCCTGAGAAGTTCGTCGATGCAGTCTTCTCGAGCCTAGTATCTGAGTTCCTCGTTCTTCCGAAGGGTGAGGGGTTTGTCGACTATCCCACATTTGAGCGAGGGTACGAGTGCCTGAAGCAGGCCACCGCGGCCTTTCGAAACGTCTCGCCGGAGCTCATTCTCCCGGTCGTTCTGCAGCACCCGATTTCACTTATCGTCCTGCGGACAATGCTGGGGCTGACACCTCCAGAGTGGGCTTATGTTACTGCGCAGCGAACTGGGGCTGACGTGAGCCAGGGATTCGCCCGCACGCTAGATCGGCGAGTCCGCATGCGGCCCAGCGCACCACTGCGCGCGGATGGACCGAGGTTCGACCGACTTCAGGCGATGGTTGCGGTTGCTTGCCAACTCCTCGGCGAAGGAGCTCCGGAAACCGAGCCAAACAAAATCCATCGACTCGCAAAAGCGGACACACAAGATGGAGCTGAGAGCCTTCAGACGTTAGCGGCCATTGGCGCGCCTTACGCCATGCTGCTTTACGAGCGCTTTCTCGGGCGGCCGTTCGCCGGTCACCGTGACTCTGTGAGCGAGTTGGTCGGTGACAGCCTTGAGTCGGCAATCGAGGAAGTCCTCACGCAAAATGGCGTGAGTTTTCAGAAGACGAAGCGCGCGGAGCGGGTTCCGGGCTTTGACCAAGCGCCAGATTTCATCATTCCAAGCGCATTCAGTCCCAGAATTGTCATCGAGGCGAAGCTGACGGAGGATGACGGTACAGCACGTGACAAGGTCACGAGGGTACAGCACCTCGAGGCGCTCAGCAGGAAAGACGTCGCTTCTGGCGAACATCCCAAGTTCTCAGTGATCGCCTGCATCGCCGGCCGCGGTTTTGGCGTGCGTAGAGAGGACATGAGGAAGCTGATTCTAGCTACTCGTGGAAAGGTCTTCACGCTGGTAACGCTAAATCAGCTCGTTGAATACTCCGATATCAGAGCTTTCAAAACGAGATAGCCACACCATCCGATCATCCCTTTGTCGTGCGGCTGTTCCTGCTTCAGGGGTACGAGAGATATGGCCCTGTCAGCTGAGGGTTAGAATCGCGTTCATCAGGGGATCGATTTGAGAGGAATCCGGGGACAGCACGCAAACCCCAATTCCCAGCACCAGTAGTTCGCCTGTTGCGGTATTGTCCCGCTCGTTGTCCACCCTGGTGCGGGCCCGGGGGCAACGGGTATAGGCGGCGTCCGGCGGATTGCTCCCGGTTCTTGATGAAACTCTCCGATCCGGGTGGCAGCCGCGGCGCGGCGCGGCCCCGTGGGGCGTTAGCCCGGATATTTCACCAACAATCGGCTGCGGCACGCGATAGGGCCGCATCCAATTCGTTGAGTTGGGCCCAGAGGGCACGCGCGCGTCCTCGACGTAGGAGCCAAGTACGCCTGCGGGCGGCTCCCGCAAGCGCGCCTTGTGGCATCGTTTGATGTCGGGGCCCTCTCGTCGCGCCGCGCTGCGATCGTGGTGCAACATCCGGGCTAGCGGTTCACGTGCACCACCTGGGCCGGCTCGAAACCGTTGAACCGGGTCGATGAGGCATTGCTGTACGCGCCGATGTCCTGGGAGTAGACCAGGTCGCCGATCTCCAGCTTCGGCAGCTCCTCCGATTGGGCGATCGTGTCCATCCCGTCGCAGGTTTGCCCGAAGACCGTGCAGATTTCGGTGGCGCCGCGCTTGAACGCTTTAATGCGGTACTGGCAGTGGTCGAAGACGATCCCGGAAAAGGTGTGGTACACGCTGTCGTCGATGTAATAGCAGGGCTTGCCATCGCGGGTGGCCCGGCCGATCACGCGCGCCACCGCGGTGGCAGCCGTGGCCACCAGGAACCGCCCCGGCTCGGCCAGAATCTCGATGTCGGCGGCGAAGAGGCGGCCGATCTCGGCGTTGATCTTGCGCGCCAGCAGGCTGAAGGGCTGCATCTGCGCGTCGTAATACGGCACCGGAAAGCCGCCGCCGATATCCAGGATCTTGATCTCGTGGCCGCGCGAGCGCGCCTCGGCCATGATCGCCGCCGCCATGTTGAGGGCCTGCACGAAGTTGTCGAAATTCGTGCACTGGCTGCCGACGTGGAAGCTCAGCCCCTCCACCACCAGCCCCGCGCGGAACGCGGCCTGAATCAGGTCCACCGCTTCGGCCGCGTCGCAGCCGAACTTCGACGACAGCTCCACCATCGAGCCTGTATTGGGCACCCGCAAGCGCAGCACCAGGCCCGCGTGCGGCGCGTGGCGCTGGATTTTGCCGAGTTCGTCGATGTTGTCGTAGGTGAGCAGCGGCTTGTATTTGTCCAGCGCCTGCAGCGTCTCCTGCGGCTTGATCGGGTTAGCGTAAATGATCTTGTCCCAGACGTAGTCCTGGCGCTGGTTGGCCGGCAGGTGCTTGATGTTCTCGTAGACCTGGAGAAACTCGGGCAGCGAGGCCACATCGAAGCTGGCCCCGGCCTGGTGCAGCGTCTGGACGATCTCCGGCGCCGGATTGGCCTTCACCGCGTAGTAGGCCTGCACCTTCGGCAGGTGCTTGCGGAAGGTGGCGTAGTTGCGCCGGATGGCGTCGTGGTCGATCACCACGACGGGCGTCCCGTGCTCTTTCGCGATGGCGAGCAGTTGTTTTTTCGTCATGATGGGATGCGCCGCGGTGGCGTGGCGGGCTAATCGAATTGCGGCGTGGAGCCGTCGAGCATCTTCACCTTGTTATGCGCGAAGTACTCCTTCGTCAACGCCTGCATCATGGCCCCGCGCTGGTCGTACAGCCGCCGGTGCGGGCGCGGCGCGTGCCGCGAGAGGGCGTAGTGCGTCAGCAGCGGCATGGCGATGGTCGTGTCGGTGTAGCACACCACCGCGTCGGGCAGCCGGTCGGGATCGACCTTGCCCCAGCTCACGGCCTCGCTCGGCGTGGCCCCGCTCAGGCCGCCGGTGTCGGGCCGGGCGTCGGTCACCTGCAAGAAGAAGTCCTGCCCGTATTCCTTGATGCGCAGCACTTCCTGAATCTGCGGTTCGGTCTGCAGCATAAAATTCTTCGGACTCCCGCCGCCCCACAGCACCACGCCGCTGCGCCCGCCGGAGCGCTTCGCGGCCAGCACATAGGCCGTCGTCTCGTTCACGTCGATCGAGGGATTGATGCGCAGCTTGTTGCCCCGCAGCTCCACGCCCGCCACGTTCATGCCGATGGTCGAGTCGCCCGGCGAAGAGGTGTAGCACGGCACGCCGGCGCGGTAGGCCGCCGCCAGCACCGAGACGTCTTTGACCCCGGCCTGCCGCTCCCACTGGGCGGCGTAGCGGCCCAGCAGGTGGTGCAGTTCGGCCGTGCCCATCTCCTTCTGGAATTCGGGCTGCACCAGGATCCCGCGCAGGATCTCGTCGGTCGCCATGAGGCAGTCGCTGTAGCCCAGCAGCACGTCGTAGACGCGCACGATGTCGTTATCGCGCAGCTCCGTGTCGTCCATCTTGAAGCTGCCCGCGCGCACCGGATAATTCAGCGCGAAATGCAGGTCGTGATACAGGTTCGCGCCCGTGGCGACGATCCAATCCACGAAGCCGGCCTTGATCAGCGGCACTACGGCCGCGCACCCCAGTCCGGCCGGGGTCAGCGCCCCCGACAGGCTCATCCCGATGGTCACGTCGGGATCGAGCATCTTCTGCGTGAACAACTGGCAGCCCTCGCGCAAACGCGCGCCGTTGTAGGCCAGAAACGTCGCGTCGATCAAGTCGGCGAGCTTCTCCTTGCCCTTGATATTTTTCGGCAGGATGCGCGCTCCCGACAGGAATTTGTCGCGGTTCGGGCACTTCTTCTTCTTCATCCAGTCCGGCATTTCGGACAGGTCTTCGCGGTATCCGCGGGTCGTGGAAGGCGTCTTCTTGGCCATGGTCTTTTTCGAATTGACTCTAACCAGTTTAGCCGCAATCCTTTGCGTTGAGCTCATCTTGGCCTGCGGCGCGGCCCAGGCTGCCGGGTCCGGGCGCGCGTTCCATCTGGAAGGTGGGAGCGCGCGCTCCTCCCTCGGCCGCCGCAGTCGCCTTTAATGTGATAAAGAGAGAAAATTTTCCTTAGGACGGTTTCGTACGCCTATAATCTATGGTGTCCGGGAAGTGAGGACGACAATCCTGGACGATAGAATCCTGGAAAGTAGGAGGTAGTCCCCATGAGGAGAAAGAACCTAAGCGCATTCTCGTGGCTGATTCTCGCGCTTGCATTTTTCTGTCTATTCCCAGCGGCCATGGCTCAAACGGCCCACGCCATTTCAGCCGATCAGAGCCAGGTCGCGAATGTGGTCGTGTACCCCGCGCCACCGCTGGGATTCGATCCACTGGAGGCGTCCGACGCTGGGCTGGAGATTTACGGTTTCCCGCCGCGCCCGGATCCCGCCGCCGCTCCGGAAGCCTACTCCCATTGGAAGCGGCTGGTGTCGGCGCCACAACGTCGGATCGCCAATCCGCTGGTGCTGCAGACGGACATTTATCATGGTCCCGCTCGCATTCTGTCTACCAGCCAAACCAGCGTTGGCAATAGCGTGGCCAGCAGCAGCGAAAACTGGAGTGGCTATGCCGTGGTGGGGGCTAACGGCACGTTCAAGGCGGCTAATGCCGCTGTTTCCGCTGAGCTCGTGGTGCCGGTCGCGCAGCAGGCCTTCGGTATTTGTGATGGCAATTGGTGGTACGCCGCGCAATGGGTCGGATTCGACGGCTATGGTTCGAGTGACGTCTTCCAGGCCGGCACGATGGCGGACGCCGAATGCTCGGCCGGCGTGACATCCACGTCTTACTTGGCCTGGTTCGAATGGTACCCCGGTCCGGCGTATGAGATAAGTGGCCTTGCAGTCAACGCCGGCGACCTGATGGGAATCGAGGTATGGCTCACCAAGACCTCGCCCTACGGGAACGCCTATATCGTCAACTACACGACTCAAGTGGCCGCGAGCGTCGGCTTTAACCCGCCTGCCGGTACGACCTTTGCCGGCAATAGCGTCGAGTGGGTCGTGGAACGGCCCTCGGTCAGCAGCTCGCTTGCGAACCTGACCAATTACGTAGCCGATCAGTTCAATCTCGACGAGGCTTACGTGCCCGCCGGGTCCAAGTATTACTACCCCGGCTCGAGCCCCTCGGGTACGACCATTTATCAGATCACGATGACTTGCCCGCCTTGGTCGCCCAGCTCATCGTGCTCCGCCACCACCACGATATCGGCTCCTACCCTCTACGGGACGTATACCTTGTGGTTCTACAATTCATCGCCGTCCTACTGATAGGTAGTTGGCAGCAGCCGGTTCAGATCTGACCTGTGGACGGCGGCAAGATCGGGCCAAAAAGCGGATGATCCGCGCCGTGGCAATCCATCCAGGCGTGGCGCCCCGCAGCGCCACGCCGCACGCTGCGAGACCATTGGGAGCGATTCCTGTGCGGTCCAAACGGGGGAGAGTTTGAGTCGTGTAGCCCGGCGCGACATTGGTGAGCATGAGAGTGCCCGCCGCCCGCGCGAATAGAATCAATACGTCTCGTCTATCGGAAAAAGAGTACGTCCGTGAAGATTTCCCCCGAGGAAACGAGGCACGGGCCGCACTTCATTTCATAGCCCGGCAGGATCTGCCTTACCAGGGCCGCAGTTCCGCCGGCGTCATCCATCGGCTCTTCCATGGAGAAAGCAAGCCTTGGCCGGTCGCGAGCGATAACTCCCCTGCCGCCTCGCAGCAGGCGCCCCGTTGCCCCCTTGATATCGGCCTTAATAAAGTCCACTCGCGGCAGGCGCAAATCGGAAACCAGCTTGTCGACCGTGGTCACGGGGACGGAGACCGCCTGGCCATCGTCGTAGTTCGCAAGAAAGCTGTTTCCCGCTGTGTTGTGCGGATTCTCAAAAAATTTCAATGCTCCTTCGCTGTCCCAAATGCCCTTGGCGACAATGACGGCCCGGCCAGTGGCGATCTCCTTCGCCAGGTTTCTGCGGATGCACTCGACCGATTCCGGAGTGGGCTCAATTTCGACGACGAGCTTGGCGCCGCGATCGAGCGCCTGGCGAGCCCACGTGCCGACATAGGCTCCGCAATCGAGCACAATATCGCCGGCACGGACTCCCCAATCCTTACCTCCGTAAATATCGCGCTTTTCCTGAGCGAGCAATATCGGCAGAACCTTAGCGTCGCTGGCCAGAACCCAGTATTCGCCCTGGGGCGTCGCCCAAAGCGCCAACCCGGACTCACTCCGGACGAGATGGCTCGCACGAGCGATTTCTTCAGCGTCCGCCTCCTGCCGCTGCTCAACCCTGGCGTCGCGCATGGCCTGCCAGCGCGAACAGTATGCGCTGCGGGAATGCAGTCTGGGCACAATCAGAAGAAGCGCCTCAGGGTAGAGTTGAACAAGAGCGGACAGCGCCAAAGCGACTATCACCAAAGATGCACACACCTTGATAAAGATCTGGGAACTCTTCTTTTCGTTTTGCATACTCTTGCCAGACTCCTCCTAGACAGGCCTCCATGGACCAAGTCTCCATGCGACCGCTCTCACAGTAGCAGGTTCGCCCTTCGGGACTCCAGCGACTAGCGCTTAGGCGCCTCGATACCCCGGATTCCCTCTCGCCTTCCCCGCTTCCGGCCTCCTCGGACTGTCGATTGGAGACGCGCGCTACAGCTTCTTCAGCGCCGCCAGTTTCAGGTTCGCGTGTTGCTCGGCGCAGTTGCACTCTGTCGTGTTGCGGTTGGCGCCGCAGTGCGGGCACAAGCCCTTACACTCGGGCTCGCACAGGTGCTGCATGGGCTGATTGACGATGATGAAATCGCGCAGGCCGTCGCGCAGCGCCACGCCATCGCCTTCGTAAAACGACAGGTCGATCTCGCCCTCCTCCAGCCGCACCTCGGCATGATTGCCCAGCTTGGGCAGCGGGCGGAAGAACAAGTCGTAAGCTGTGTCGATGTGTTCCGGCGCCGGTTCCAGGCAGCGGTCGCAATCACACTCGAATTCGACCTGCACCGTACCGCGGATGCGAATCTCGCCGAGCGTGTTGCGCAGCAGTTCGGCCTGGCCCGAGGTCCGCAGCGCGCCCTGCTGGCGCAGACCTTCGCCGAAATCGATCTCGCCGGGCGCGTAGGAAAGATCGAAGAGGATGGGGTGGTGTTCGAGTTCGGTGAGTGCAAAGAACATGGACGGACCCTCTTGTTCGGGGCGCGGCACAGCGCTGATTTGATCATACGCCGGTTCCGGAAGCCACTCACGCGCGCGGGGAACACCAAGGCGCGCCAACTTCAGCGCTACAGTTACCACCGCGATGCCGCGGGAGACACCAGGGCGTCTGCCGCGGACGACGCAAGCGTGTCCCGCTGTTCCAAAGCGGCAGCGCACGCCGCTGCCGTGCCCGGCCAACCGGACCTCGCCCTCCGCAAGCGTCCTCGGGCGCAGGGCCTATGCTAACGTCGTCCTATGGCCGTTCCCAACCTGCTGGACGACCCCCTGCGCTTCGACCGCTCCACACCACCGGCCGCGGTGGTGATCTTCGGAGCCAATGGCGACCTGACCCGCCGCAAGCTCATGCCCGCGCTGTACCGGCTGGCGTTCGAGCGCCGCCTGGCCCAGGGTTTCGCGGTGGTCGGCATCTCGCGTACGCCGCTCTCCGACGCCGACTTCCGGATCCGCATGCGCGCCGGCGTCGAAAAGTACCTCGAGGATTCGCCCTTCGACGCCGCGCTGTGGGAGGACTTCGAGCGCGGCCTGACCTACCTTGCCGGCGATCTCGAAGACGCCGCTTTGTACACTGCCCTGCGCACCCGGCTGGACGCCGTGGCCGCCGAACGCCGCACGGCGGGCAACGTGCTCTTCTATCTATCGACGCAGCCCAGCTACTACGCCCGCGTGGCCGAGGGCCTGGGCGCTGCCGGCCTGCAGCGCGCCGCCGAACCCGGCGGCTGGCGCCGTATCGTGATCGAAAAACCCTTCGGCCACGACACCGCCAGCGCCCGCGAACTCAACACGCGCCTGCAGGGCGTCTTCGCCGAGCGCGACATTTACCGCATCGACCACTACCTCGGCAAGGAGACCGTCCAGAACATCCTGGCCTTCCGCTTCGGCAACGGTATTTTCGAGCCGCTGTGGAATCGCCGCTACGTCGACCATGTTCAGATCACGACGGCCGAATCCATCGGCGTCGAGGGGCGCGGCGCTTATTACCAGGAAGCCGGCGCGCTGCGCGACATGATCCAGAACCACCTGCTGCAGGTCACGGCCACGATCGCCATGGAGCCGCCGGCGGTGTTCGATGCCAACGCCGCACGCGATGAGCGCGCCAAGCTGCTGCGCTCCATCCGCATCCCGACGCACGACGAGGTCGCGAAGAATGCCGTCGCCGGGCAGTACGGTCCGGCCGACGTCGGCGGGGCGCACGTCGTGGGCTTCCGCGAGGAACCGGGGGTCGACCCGGGCTCCCGCACCGAGACCTACGCCGCCGTGACGCTGTTCGTCGAGAACTGGCGCTGGGCCGGCGTGCCGTTCTACATCCGCACCGGCAAGCGCCTGCCCAAGCGCGTCACCGACATCGCGATCGAGTTCCACTCCGCGCCGCTGAGCCTGTTTGACGAGGGCGAGCCAGGCCGCTGGCCCAACCTGCTGGTGCTGCGGATTCAGCCCGAGGAGGGCATCTCGATGCGCTTCTCCTCCAAGCGCCCCGGCGCGGGAATGACTCTGCGGCCCGTGAGCATGGATTTCAATTACGGCACCAGCTTCGGCGAACGCTCGCCCTCGGCCTACGAGACGCTGCTCCTCGATGCGCTGCAAGGCGACCCCACGCACTACACCCGCCAGGACATGGTGGAGGCGAGTTGGGCCGTGGTCCAGCCGATTCTCGATGTCTGGGCCGACGCGCCGTTCGCGTTTCCCAACTACGCCGCCGGCAGCTGGGGCCCGGCCGAATCCGATGCGATGCTGGCCCGCCGCGGCCATACCTGGAGGATTCCATGATGAGTGCCAGCGCGCGCAGCCGGCCGGCCTGGAACGGGTTCGCGGCAGCGCATGTTCCTCCGATTTCACGGAGCCTCCCATGCCGGTAGAAGCGCCGGCCCTGCTGCGCGAGCTCAGCGAAACCTGGCGCTCCTTTGGCCGCGATGAGTCCAGCGGCCTGCTGCGCGCCTGCGCCATGACGCTGATCGTCGCCGCGGCTGAAGGCGACGACCCCCAGGATCTAGGCGCCATCCTGTCCTCGCTCATGCGGCTGCACCCCTCGCGCACCATCGTCCTGCGCGCCTGCCCCCAGCGCGACGAGATCGAGGCCCGGACGTCGGTCCAATGCTGGATGCCGTTCGGCCGGCAGCAGCAGATCTGCGGCGAGTGGATCGAGATCTACGCCGGCACGGCCCGGCTGGCCGAGGTGGTCCCGCTGCTGCTGGGCCTGACCGTCCCGGACCTGCCCGTGGTGCTATGGGTGCGCCACACCGCGCTGGGCCTGGTCGACTCGCTCCGCCCGGTCCTGCCGCTGGCCACGCGCGTCATCGTCGACACGTCGGAGGCGCTGGACGCCGCGCCGGCGCTGGCCGAGGTCGAATCCCTCACCCACGGCCCGTGGCGGGTGGCCGATCTGGCGTGGGGCCGCATCACGCGCTGGCGCAAGGCCTTGGCCGGGATGCTCGCGGCATCGCCCGCGCCCAGGCCCGCACCGCGCTCCGGCCGCCTGCAGTGGGCCGGCGAGAAGATGTCGATGCCCGCCTGCTACCTGGCCGCGTGGCTGCGCGCCGCGTTTCCCGGACTGGCGCTCGAACTCTCCTCGTGCGACCCCGTCCTGCCGCCGGCCCGCGTGGGCCGCATCCGCGTGGTGCAACTCACGGGACCGGGCCTCGACATACGGCTCGAACGCCCCACCGGTGGCTCGTCCGTCACGGTCTTCACGAACGGCCTGGCGAGCGGCCTCGTGTTTCCCAGCCTGGACGAATCGGCGCTGCTGGCCGAGGAGCTCGGGATCGCCGCCCGCGACCGCATCTTCGAGTCGGCTCTGGCCGCCGCGCGCGCCGTATGAGATTGAATCTGAACATACTCGCCGATGCCCGGGAGGCCGCCGGCGCGTGCGCCGCCTACATCGCGGCGGTGCTGCGCCAGGAGATTGCGGATCATGAGTTGGCCACGCTCGCCGTGAGCGGGGGCTCGACCCCGCGCCTGATGTTCGATGCCCTGGCGAATGAACCGCTGGACTGGTTCCGCGTCCACATCTTCTTCGTCGACGAACGCCCCGTGCCGCCGGGCGATCCGCAGAGCAACTATACGCTGTGTGAAACCCATCTTCTGAAGCCCGCCGGCGTGCCGGCGGGCAGCGTCCACCGGATCCTCACGGAGCGCGGCCCGGCCACTGCGGCAAGTCTGTACTCCGAGGAAATCACAGGGTTTTTCGACCAAATCAGCGATGAGAAGCCGTGTTTTACAATCATCCAATGCGGGATCGGACCGGACTGCCACACCGCCAGCCTGTTCCCCGGCGAGACATTGATCGATGACCGAGAGGGACTAATCGCGGCCGTCGAAGTCGCCAAGCTGCGCCAAGCCCGGATCACGATGTTGCCTCGCATCCTATTGAACGCAAAGACAGTGGTTGTCCTCGCGAGCGGGCCGGAGAAGGCCCAACCGCTACGCCAGGCGATTCACGAGGCTTACCATCCGAAGCAATTCCCGGCACAATTGTTATTTCGCGACCGGACGGGCGTCGATCTGTTCGCCGACAATGCCGCTGCAGCCGATCTGCGGTGAAGCATGCAACAGCGGTTCTTGCGGCAAGAACGCGGCTTGTGGGCGGTGAATTCACGGTGATATGGTGCCCGGCATATGCAGGCCTCCAGGGATCTTGCGTGCTTAGGGCCGCTGTAGCGGGCGTCCCATCGAAGCAACTACGAAGATTTTAGTTGACACTACGAATTGATTCGTAGTAAATTCAAATCGTGAACGGAAAGCTTCCGAAACCGACTCCCGCCGAGACCGAAATCCTCAACGTTCTGTGGGACTTGGGACCTTGTACCGTGAAACAGGTACAGGCCCGGCTGGTGGAACAGCGCGCTGAGGAGCCGCGCCCGTCGGGCTACACGACGATTCTCAAGCTGATGCAGATCATGGCCGAAAAGGGGCTGCTCGGGCGCACTGAAGGCGAAGGCCGCGCGCACGTCTATGTCCCTGTGATTCAACGGGATGCGGCGCAACGCCAGATGGTTCGCGAGCTTGTGGACCGGCTGTTCGGCGGCAGCTCGACGCAACTGGTCCTGCAGGCGCTGGAGGAGCGGCCGGCGACGGCCGAGGAACTGGACGAGATCCGGCGCCTCATCAAGGCGCGGGCGGAGGGAGGCGCGGCATGAACGTTCAACTCGCCTGGGCACTGGTTCATTTCCTGTGGCAGGGATTAGCTATTGCCGGAATCCTGCTGATTGCATTGCAGTTGCTGCGCACGGCGGAGATGCGCTATCAAGCCTGCGCCGCGGCGTTGGCGCTGATGGCGCTGGCTCCCGTCGCGACGTTCCTCTGGCTCACGCCGCACACCGCTCAGCTCGCCGGGACGCGCGGGTTGGTGCTCGACACAGCCGATCTGCCGGCGCTCGGCACGACGCAAACAAACTGGTTGGAAAGCCATGCGACGTGGCTGCTAACTCTCTGGCTGGCAGGGGCTTGTCTGCTGCTGATCCGCTCCCTGGCGGCGTGGCTGCGGGCGCGGCGGCTGGTGAGCGTCGAACTGACGCCGCTGCCGGCCGGCATGGAGCGCGCGGCTGGACGTCTGGCCGGATCGCTGGGTGTCAAGAGAGTCCATTTCCACGCTTCGGCGAGGGTCGCATCGGCGCTGGTTTTCGGCTGGCTGAAACCGGTCATCGTGCTGCCGGCCTCAGCCGTGGGCCGGCTCAGCGAAGCCGAAATCGAAGCCCTGCTGGCGCATGAACTGGCTCATGTAATGCGTCAGGATTTTCTGGTTAACCTATTGCAAACGCTGGTTGAGTGCGTGCTGTTTTATCACCCCTGCGTATGGTGGGTGAGCGCCCGGATGCGGCACGAGCGAGAACTGTGTTGCGACGACATCGCGGTGGCCGTGTGCCGCGACGAAGTCCTGTATTCCAACGCACTTCTACGACTGGAGGAACTCCGCATGGAACCCGCCCTCGCCGCCACCGGCGGTCGGCTGAGAGATCGCATCCGGCGGCTGTTGGACGCGCCGGAAAGCAGCCGCATTTCGGCCGCGCCGGTGGTGGCGCTGGCGCTGTTGATCGGCGTATCGGTGGCGCTGCTGGCGCAGAATCCGCCGCCTCCGCCCGAGCCGCCCGCCCCGCCGGCGGCTGCCGCCGAGCCCGCTGCAGCTCCGGCCCCCGCTCCGCCGGAGGCTCCCGCACCGCCTTCCTCCGACGTCGCCCCGACACCGGCCGCTCCAGCCTCACCGCCGGAGCCCGCCGCCGCACCGCTCCCGCGCACGACGCCCCGCCCGGACGGCCGCCTGATGAGCGAGGCTGATCGCCGGAAGCTCGAAGAGCAACGCGCCGCCCTGGAGCGAGCGCGCCAAACCCTCGAATCCCAGCGCGCGAATTTGGAGAAATCGCGCCAGGCGTTCGAAGTGGATCGCCAGCAGCTGGAGAAGGCTCGCCAGTTGCTGGAGAAGACGCTCAAGGAACAGGCCGGCAAGCTCCAATCCGCAGTCTCTCCCGAGTTCCAGAAGAAGCTGGATGAGCTGCACCGGCAGATGGACGAGCTCGCCCGGAAGGAATCGGACAAAGCCCTGCAGGAGTCGGCGCAGGCGCGCCAGGAGTCCGGCCTCGCGACCAAGGAGGCGGATTTGGCCCGGCTGGAGGCGACGCTCGCGGCCCGCTCGGCGGACCTGGCCCGGCTGCAGGCCATCGATGCGGGGACGAGGGCAGCCGTCGAGGCGCGAACGAAGGTAGCCGTCGAGGCGCAGCTCCAGGCGAAGCTCGCGCTCCAGGAACAGGCCGATAAGCTTCAATCCGCGGTCAGTGCAAAGGTTCAGGAGAAGATGGATGAGCTCCACGCAAAGGTTCAGGAGAAGATGGATGAGCTCCACCGGCGGATGGGCCAGTTCGCCAAGGATCATTTCGGCGGGGAAGACACCGACCGCGGGCGCACCGTAATGCAATACGGCATGCCGGACCAGTTGGAGATCCACGGCAGCCAGGGCGAGGACTGGCGCTACGAAAGCCGCGGCGCCGGCCGGGCCGTGATGGACTTCCACTTCGACGCCAACGGCAAGCTGGTGAGCCGCACCGGCAGCGCCCTTTCCCCGGGCGAGCGGGAACGCCGGGTCAAGTATGCCAACGACAAATGGGCGAAACAGGGCGGGGCCAACTCCGACAAAGGCAAAGCGTATATCAAGTACGGACCGCCGGACGAGATCAAGACCAGCAGCAGCGGCGAGACCTGGCTTTACAAGAATGACGCCAAGGACGAAGTGCGGCTGGAGGTGACATTTGACGGCAACGGGAAGGGCCAGCGGGTGAAGACCAGTCAGAACGCGGGTCCGATCGGAAGCGGGATGTCGTACTCCTTCCAGGACGTCCCCGGACTGAAGTAGCAGGGTGTTGGAAAGGGATCGGAAAGGCCGGCTGGCTGGCGGTCGCGGCCTTCTCATTCCATCTCCAGAGCGGATTCACAGTTTCTGTGAACTCGGCCTGCGCGGGTTGGGTGGCCGGAGGGGACACTCTGCGCGTGCCGCGGCGGCACGCTGGGGTTCCCTCGGCGCGACGTTCAGAGGCTGTCGATCAAGCGCCGCGGACCTCGGGGTCCCCATCCGGGAGTGGCCGCATTGCGGCCGGACGCGACGGGCGACACTCATTCCGAAACGGGTCTAACGGTTGGGGCGGCGATCAATCGGCGCCGGGCGCGGGGAGGGAGGCGAGGCCGCAGATCCAAGCCAGGGTCATGGCATTGGCGGGGATGTAGAGGTTGAAGTCGGTCAGGCTGTGGAGCAGAAGGGCGGCGATGCCGCCGGCGAGGCCGAGGGCCAATTCCCAAGCGGGGGATTCCTTGTGGAACAGCGCGACGCGGACGACGCGGCTACTGATGCGCCAGACCAACGCCAGCCCCAGCGCGAAGCCGACAATGCCGAGCTCGACCAGAGCCTGCAGATAGTCGTTATGGGCATAGTCGACGATGAACATCGGGGCGACGCGCTTGTAGCGGAGAAAGGCGCTCTCGAAGGTTCCCAGACCGCAGCCGGTGAGGGGAAAGGCGCGCAGCAGGGGGATGGTCTCGCGCCAGATCTGTGAGCGCACGTCGCCGTTGACGTCGCCGGCGCCGGCCATGGCGGCGAAGCGCTCGACGAGCTCGTGCGTGGGGAGCAGGACGAACAGCAGCGCCACGGCCAGGACGAGGGTGGAGGCGGGCAGGATCCAGCGCCACGGGCGAGCGGGGCCGCACATGCGCTGCTCGGTGGCGCCGACGGCCAGCAGGCCGGTGACGAGCAAGCCGCCGAGGGCGGCGACAAAGCCCATCCGGGATTGCGAAGTCACGATGGCGGCGAGGAGCAAGGCCGCCAGAGCCAGCAGCGAACTGGCCTTGATGGCGGGCGAGGCGGGGCGCGAATGACGCGTTACACCAGCGCTCCAAACGGCGGCGGCGGCGGTCACGGCGAGGGGCAGAATCATTTCCAGGAAGCCGGCATAGTGATTGCGGTTGACGTAGGTCCCGGTGGACCAGGGTTTGACGGCCTCGTGCATGCGCTGCAGATAGAACTGAACCACGCCCAGCAGTCCCTCTAAAGCGGCCAACCCGAGCAGCGGCACAACCGGGGTCCAGAGGCGTGAACGCCAAAGCCAGCCCAACTGGCGGGCGATGAGCAGAGTAACGATGGCCGCCCCGACGTTGAGCAGACATTCAAAAGTGCGGGCCGGCGCGCTGGAGAGCGGGAGCCAGTTGACCGGACCGACGGCGCGGGCCAGCTCGACGCGGGTGGGGCTCAGAATCCCGACCAGCCCGACGGGCAGGGGCAGCAGCTGAAAGGCGCACCAAGCGGCGAAGGCCACTATCAGGCGGGAAGTCCAGCGATCCTCGGGGAGCGGCTGCCGCTTATCGGGCACGATCCAGAGGGCAACCCCGGCCAGCGCGATGACCAGCACCGACCAGTCCCACTGTCGCGGCCACACGCCGCCTCGCAGGACGAGGCCCGCCGCCAACGCCATGGTGAGAGCAAAGAGGGCGGCCCAGCGCACAGAGCCACCTTATCAGAATCGTCCGCGCGGGCGATGCGGCGCGGAGCGGCGGCGAAGGAATGCGGAGTTAGCCCGGATGTTCAACCAACAATCGGCTGCGGCGCGCGATAGGGCCGCATCTACTTCGTTGCGCTGGGCCCAGGGGGCACCGCCCGTCCTCGACGTAGGAGCCAAGTACTCCTGCGGGCGGCTCCCGCGAGCGCGCCTTGTGCCATTGCTTGATGTTGGGGCCCTCTCATCGCGCCTCGCTGCGATCGTGGTGCAACATCCGGGCTGGCGCAGAGCGGTTACTGATGCGGGCTGACGGGTGTCGAAGACTGCAGACCGAAGTAGGTGCCGACGACCACGCCGGCGGTGCCGCCGATGATAAACACGATGCCCGCGCCGCCGAGTTTTTGGGACGATTCGACGATGACATAGCCCACCGTGGCATTTACCGTGACGGTCTGGCGGGGAGCCGAAAATCCCATGGCGCTCACGCTGTTCAGATCCCAATCCAGCCGGCCATCCAGCAGGCGGACGGACGGACGGCCGCTCTTAGCGTCCCACGCGATGGAGATCCTGGCCCCCGGCGAAAGGGTAATCGCCGAAGTCTTGCCGCGCGCATCGGTGTAGGTGAGAGTCAGGGGGCCGGCGCCGGGTGGATTGTTGACTGCAGCGGGAACGCTGAGGGGCTTTCCACCCTCCGACCATGTGCCCTGCTGTTGAGCCGCGGTGGCGGCCGGCACGAGCGCCATCAACAGCACCACTATCAAGGCAATCGACCTCACATTGAGCCTCCAGACAATCGGACTCAGATGTTCTGATTTTAGACCCACTCCTTCCAGGGAGCAAGAGGCTGGAGGCCGTACAGGACGATTCCAAGACAACGGCAAGGCGATCCAACGCCGAAGCGGTGCCGATTGGCGGGCTGAATCCACAGGGAGCGGCCCATCAGGAAAATGCCCGGCGCACGTTCCGTAGGGAGAAAAGAGGGAGAGCCGGAGCAAGAAGGCGGGCGCGGCTCGACGGGTAGGGAGTTGAGGGGGACTGTGGCGGCCCAGCGGCGAGGGGAGCTAACGCGGCAGCACAGCGAGCTAGCCCGGATGTTTCACCAACAATCGGCTGCGGCGCGCGATAGGGCCGCATCTACTTCGTTTCGCTCGGTTGCCGTCCTCGACGTAGCAGCCAAGCACGCCTGCGGGCGGCGCCCGCGAGCGC
>JBKQPG010000102.1:0-79501 GCA_052145115.1 Bryobacteraceae bacterium | reverse complement strand
CTTCTCGTTGGTGTAAATGTCGACACCCACGGGGTGATCCACGGCCAGCAGGCGCACCTGATCGATGTAGCTGACCTCGGCCAGCTCGTCCGTGATCAGCACTTCGTAGCGCCCGTCTTCCAACTTCAGCGCATCGGCCGGAATCGACACGTACTCGGTGTGATCCACGGGGAAGTATTTGCCGTCGCCGGCCGAGGCCCCGAGCGGGGCGACGCCCAGCACGTCGGAGATGAATTCGAAGCCGCGCCCGTTCCAGGTCCAGACCAGCGGGCAGGAGCCGGAGAGGCGCTGCGACTCCTTGTAGACGGCGGTGCGGTTGGTGGCCTGGCGCGCTTCGCTCTGGATCAGCCCGTTGGGCCACGTGATGCGCACCATGTCGACTTCGGGTTTGTCTTCCAGATCGAATACCAGAGGGACGCCCGAGTACATCTGCTTTTCGTAGATCAAGCCGGCCTTGATCTCGACCTCGGTGGCCGGCGCGAGCTTGGGGTTCTTGACGCCCTCGAGCCGCACGCGCAGGTAAGCGCGCTGCGGCGTCACGTTGCGGATGAAATAGACGCTGCCGTCCGGCGCGACGGCGACGGCATCCAGCCGCCCGTCGGCGTCGAAATCGGCCCGGGCGTAAGCGGCCACAGGCAAGCCGAAATCGGGCGCCGGCGACGCAGGCGGCGTGCCTGGGGTGGCGATGTACTTGCCGCCCAACTGATCGCGGTAGACGATGGTCTTGCCGCCTTCGTATTCCACGCGCAGATCGAGACTCTTGGTGTCCGGAACCAGGCGGAAGACCTGGCCGCGCAGTGCGCGCCCGGGGGCGAACGGAAAATCAGCCGTGCGGTCCGCGAACCCGGCCTGGCCCTCGTTTCTGAAGAGCTTGGAGGAGCGCCCCAGGAGGAACAGGTCCAGGTCGTAATCGCGGTCGTAGTCGAGCCAGACCGCGCCATCATACTTGCCCGGAAATGTTCTGACCTTTTCGAATTGCCCATGCCCGGTGTTGTGGTACAGCACAGCCTCGGTCCGAGTGACCACGCACAGATCCGGGAACCCGTCGTTGTCGAAGTCCGCCGGTGCGACCGCGACTACGTCCCTGACGCCTTCCAGCCCGGTGTTCGTGACCACCTCCGACCCGTGGGCCAGGAGCACGATCCCGCGCGCGGACCAGACCAACGCGTCGGAGCCGCCGTTGCCCATCCGGTCGAGCACGGCCACGCCGGCCGTGGCGGCATCGGCCTTCACATCCAAACGCTGTGGCGCATATTTCTGAGGAACAGGCGCCGGCCGGCGCGTGCCGGAGAGCGGATCGTAAATCTCCGCGTAGTCGCACCACTCGGCGTCCTCCTGGCTCAGCGCCCCTTCCTGGGCTTTCTTGGCCGCCAGGAAAAGTTGCAATTGTTGCTTGGCCTCATCCTTGCGGTCGGCCTGCCGGTACAGGTTGAACAACTGGAAATGCGGCGCCGCGAATCCGGGCTTCAGTCTTGTGGCGGCCAGGAATTCGCGTTCCGCGTCCACGAGGCGTCCGGCCGACTTGTAGGCCACGCCCAGGTTATGGTGGCCGACGGGCTCGTTCGGGACCAGCCTGACGAACCGATCGAGCTGCGCGATGGACTTTGCGGAGTCGCCCTCATGGATGTATTCGATGCCCAGATTGAACCAGGTATGAGGCAGTTGGGGCGAGGTCTTCTGGACCTTTAAGAGCTCGGCGACGCCCTCGGGAACGTGTCCGGCCTTGATTAGCGTGAGGCCGTAATTCAGCCGGTCCCGATCGGATTTCGGATCCAGCTCCAGCGCCTTGCGGAATTCCTCGGGAGCCTGCGCCACCGAAATCGGATTCTCGAAAAACGCCTTTCCGAGATTCCGGTAGCTCTGGATCTGCTCCTCCTTGGGCGTGCCGGGCACCAGGAGTAACAACGCGGCGAAGCCCGCCATGGCAGGCGGCAGGAGTAGGGTCAGCTTGTGATGCATGGATCGGAGAATCCGCAAGGACGGCAGTTATCTACTGGCAATATAGCATGCGCCTGGACGGGATCCCGGGTGCTTTTCATTCCTCTTCGCAGGTGCTTTCACTGCCGCGGTCAGCGAAGGAATCCCGCCGCCCATTCGCTCCCGAAGAGTACGTCGCCTTGACGCTGGCGCTGGATCGCGCCGGTAATCAACCGGGAGACACCCGCACGCCGGAACCACGCACTTGAGGAAGCGGACGAGAGCCGCCTCCTGGCGCGCCCACGGCGGGCTACTTCGTCTTGAAGATCGCGATGGCTTCGATCTCCACCAGCAGTTCCGGCCGGCACAGCTTGGCCTGGATGCCGGTGGATGCGGGCAGCGGATCGAGACCCTGTTTTTCGAAAAACTCCGTGCGTTCCTGGTTGAACTCGGCGTAGTCGCGGTCAATGTCGCGCAGGTAGCAAGTCGTGCGGACGACGTCATGCCACGTCGCCCCTTCGCTTTCGAGCAGCCCCGTAATGTTGTGGTAGGTGCGCCGGCACTGGGCGCGCAGATCGCCGACGTGCACCGTGCGGCCCTCTTCATCGATGCTCGCGGTGCCCGAAATCAGCAGGATCACCACGTTGCCGATGTCGATCCGCAACCCGCGGGAGAATGAACTCGGCCGCTCGTAACGAAAGGCCTCGTTCAACACGTGCAGGTTGGTCATGGCCCGCTTTTCGATGGCGACATGCGGTTGCAGGAATTCGCCGGCGATCTCTTCGAGTTTCATCATGGACTAGCTCCTAATCATTGCGCGATTCATGAGTTCGTTTCAAACCGGACGGTTGAAGGCCTCCAGCCGGGCAGCGCGAATGATCCCCGCCGATACAGGCCTCGAGTTGCGGTTCAGAGCGCTCCAGCGGATTTCGCCGGCGGCCCCTTGCCAGGGCGAAAGCCCGGCCAGCGCCCTACAGATACGGACGCGATTCAATCCGCCCGCGCGAATCGCCGCGGCCACCAGCCGCGTCGCATCGTAGCATTCCAGCGAGGCGTAATCCTGCCCTTCCTCAGACGCCGCTGCGGTGGTCAACAGCGGACAACGGACTCCCTCGGACGCCGCGCCGGCGAGCGTGCGGAAGCTCGAGCGAGCGGCCGCCGGGCCGGCATAAATCAGCGTGTTGTTGGACCGCGCCCGCAGCAGCCGGACGGCGCGGGCCGTATCGGAGACGCCGCCGAGCACAATCACTGCGCGCGCGCTGGCGGCCTGTTCGACCACCTTTTCGAGCTCCGAATCGCCGGGCTGAAAATCGAAAACTCTCGAGAAGCCGGGAGGGCGAGTGGCGAACCGATGTCTGAACTCCTCGGCCAGGTGACGCTGGTCGTGGCCCGTGGAGCTCACCATCACGGGCCCTTCAGCGCCCGCATCGGCCGCCAGTTGCGGAGCCAACGCATCCGCGATCGCCGGGTCGCCCGGCAGGCAGGAGAAGGTCCACGGCACCATGGCCGCGTTGACCGTGCGGTCCGTGCTGCCCGGATCGATCAACGGCAGCAGCGCCTTGGTCACCACTTGTTCGGCCACGTGCGTCGCCACGCCGTCGATCGAGCCGAGGATCGCCCAGACGCGGTCGTTATAAACCATCTCGACCACCATGCGACCGCCGGCGCTCCACGGGCTGTCGCTCCACTTGGCCACCAGACGGAATGGCAGGCCGTGATAGCCGCCTTCCCGATTCAATTCCTCGATCGCCCGCGAGGCGCCCTGCCAGAACGATCCGCCCTCAAGGTGAGCGGGATCGGAAGGGCCGAAGTAGCCGATGCGCACTTCGTCCAGGCCCTGCGGCTCGGGCTCGTCCCCCCCTGGACCCTCGTACAGCATCTGACGCTTGGTGCGGTCCATGTAAGGCACCACCGGGGGTTCCTGCGCCGCGGCAGCTAATGCCGCGAACGGAGAGACGAGCAGCGCGCACGCTGCCCGCCGCCCGATGCTGTGCCTGGCCCGCATGAAGACCTCTACTCCTTCTTCGCCTCAGCTTCCAACCCGCGCGCCACGCGGCTGCGCGGAGGAATGTAGCCCTGTGGAATCTGCCACTCTTCGCGCGAGTGGTAACTCCACGTGCCATGTTCGAACTCGGCCAGGTACACGTCGCCCAAATCGTCCAAAGAGGAACTGAGCGGGATGTCGCCCGTCACGCCCGGCCAGGGCTTGACGCGATAGGCAATCACGTCTCGGATTTTGGCTCGGTTCAAGCCGGCCACCTGCGTGGCCCAGATGAGCATGTTCATGCCGTCATAGCCGTGCGCGGCGTAGGTCTCCGGCTCCTCGCCGTAGCGCTTGCGGAAGCGCTCGCGGAAGGCCTCCAGTTTGGGATCATGGCGCACCGGGTTCCACGGATAGGCGGCGATCACGCCTGCGGCGTTGTCGCCCGCCAGTTTCACGAACTCGTCGGAGACCGTGCGGTTATTGGCAAAGTAGGGCTGCTTCATGCCCAGCCGGCGCATCGTGTTCAACACGACGGCGCTGTCGGCGGCGTCACCCCAATGCACGACGGCATCGGGATTGACGGCCTTCAGCCGCTCCACCTGCATGGACAGGTCGTCGACGCCCACCCTGTAGGCCATCTCCAGCAGCACCGGGTGCCCCATTCGGCGCGCGGTGTCGCGGACCTCGCGGATGCCGAAGCGGCCGAAACGGTTGCTCGAGCGGATCAGCGCCACCCGCTTATAGCCCAGCTTGCGGAATAGGTAGTCGGCCATCAGGTAACCCATCTGGCGGTCGTCGCCGATGCAACGCGCTGTCCAGGGAATGTTTGTTTCCGTGAAGGTGGGATCGGTATCGCCCGAATTCATCATCAGGATCTCGGCCTTCAGAGCGACGCGGATGGCGATGTGGCTGTTGGCGCCGTCGATTGTGCCGAGAATGGCCCACACATGGTCCTTATAGGCCATGTTGACGATCTCGTTGCCCGAGCTGCCCCACAGGCCGTTGTCATTAACCACCTTCAATTCGAACGGGATGCCGCGCCGGAAATAGCCGCCCTCCGCATTGGCCTCGTCGATGGCCATCTGCGCGCCCTTGAGCATCATTTTTCCGAGCGAGGCTTCGTGGCCCATGCCGCCGGTGGCCACCGAAGGCAGGTTCTCAATGGGCCCGATAAAGCCGATTTTGACGGTCTTCAGCTCCGGACCCGGCTCGGGGATGGCGCGCCCGGGGCCGGTGTATTCCATTTGCTCCAGGAAAAATTCCTTATACGGCTTCACGCCCGAATAGGGCTCGATGTCGGCCGGCGTTTTGGCGAAATTCTCCTCGCGCTTCAGCTTCAGGTCGGGCACCGTGTAGGCGTCGACGGCGTTAATGCGCTTCAAGACTTCGGCGGTATCGGGATCGATCAGCGCCTGCAGCTTCTTCATGCGTTCGGCGGCCTCATCGGCGCACACGAGCAGGGCCGCCGCGGCCAGCAGAGCTCCGGTCAGATAGACGATGCGCTTCATGGCTTACATCCCCTTCTTCTCTTTGGTTTCGGCTGGCTGGCCCGCCGCAGGCTTGCCGGAGGCGGGCGTCCGTTCGCGCAGCCCCGGGTAATAGCCCGCGCCCTGGCCCCACGCCAGCCCTTTGGACGTGCCGATCCACACGTCGTTGCCATCCATATCCGCCGCGATGATGAAGTTGTGCGGGATGCCGGTCTGGCTGTCCACTTCCTCCAGGATTTCGCGATCCTTATAGACCGTCGCCTTGCCGTGATGGGTTTTGGGATCCATCTTGTAGGTAACCCAGGTGTTGGATTCGAAATCGGTGATCACGCCCAGCCCCTTGTCGGTGCAGAACCAGGCTTCATCGGCGCTGCGCGCCTTCACGAAGTTCATAAAGTCGCTGGGCACGCCCGAATCCATGTTGTAGTAACCGCGCCAGTGCCGTCCGTCATAACGGGACGCACCAAAATATGTGGATACGAAAAACCCGCCATCGAACGGTGCCACGGCGGTCGTGATCACGTGCACGATGCCGTCGTCGCGATACAGGTCGATCTCCATCTCGCCGTCGGGGTCGAGGTACTCTTTCCAATTTCCGGTTTTGATGTCGTATTCGAGAACGCCGCTGCCCCAAACCGCGAGGTACACCGTGCCGTGGCCGTTGTAGCTGGCGTTGTAATTCCAGATCTCCTCCATCGGCGCGTTTTTCTCGGTGAAGATGGTCCACGATCCGCTGACCTTGTTGTAGCGGCTGGCGCCCGCCGTGGTGGCCGCCCAGACGTTGTCGTTCTCCACGGCCACGCCGTAGACCACGTCGTTCACCAGGCCGCTGTTCATCTGCGTGAAGTGGTCGAAGCGCCCGCCGCTGAAGCGCGCCAGCCCGCCTCCGAACAGCGCCAGCCACACGTCGCCCGTATTGCGGTCCACGTCGATGCCCGTGACAGCCCGCCAGGGAAGCCCGTCCGCTTCCTTCCAGGACTTGAATTTCCCGGTTTTCTTGTCGTACATCGCCAGGCCGCCCTCGGTGCCGATCCAGACCCGATCGCCATCCACTTTCAGCGCGAAAATGTGGTCGTTGGGCAGCCCGTCGGCAACGGTGAAGTTTTTCCACCTGGTATAGACGTAGGGCAGCTTTTTCGTTTCCTGCGCCTGCGCCGCACTTCCCGCCAACAGCGCCATCACCAGCACTGCAGCGATTACTGCAATCGGCCTCGAGATGAGTCTGCTCGGTGTCATAGCGTTTTCAGGTACTCGATCAGGTCGTTCAATTGGTCCTTGGTCAAATCGTTGGTCACCCCGTGCTTGTCGTAGGGGTTGTACAACGTCCAGATTTCTTCCAGCGACTTGGCGATGCCGTCGTGCAGGTACGGCGGGGAATCGTAAATGCTCTTCAGGTGCGGCACGTCGAGGCGTCCCTGGCGGTCCGAAGGCTGCTTGGTGCCCACGTCGTGCAGATGCCGGTCGGTGTAATAGGGACCGGGATGGCAACTGACGCAGCGCCCGTCCTCAGGGACCTCATGCCCGGCGTTGTCCACCGTGCGCTCGAAGATCTCCTTGCCGCGCCGTTGCGCCGGCGTCAGCGGGGCCCACAGCGGGCGGTAGCGGTTGGGCGGGCGCTGGATGGTCGTGACGTAACGGTCCAGGGCGCTCAGATCCTCCGGCGTGAACGGCAGCAGGCGCGTGAAAAAGACGGCCAGGCGCGGCCCGCACTGCCGCGACAGCGTGGCGTTGGTGCCTTCCCACTTGAAAGGCGCCGTATCGAGAATGCCGCGCAGCGTGCGATTGTCCACCGGGCTGACGCCAATGTCGGTCGACTCGACGTCGTAGGTGATCCCGTCGACGTGCCCGTCGGGATGGCAGGAGTGACAGGCAAACTGCTTGCGGAAGGCAATGTCGGCGTTGTGGAAGACGCGCTCGCCGCGGCGCGTGATCGTTACTTCCTTGGGACCGCCGAGGTCGATGACGCCGACGGGGCTCATCTTTGCCATGTCGTAGACGCTCAGCGTGTCCTCCAGCGAGTTCGCGACGAAGGCCCACTTGCCGTCGGCCGAGCACACCACGCCGCGCGGGCTGGCGCCGGTCTTCAGATAGGTGCTGACGAACTCGGCCGATATGCCGAGATGATTGGGCAGCGTCTTGGCGCGTTCCTCCGGCGTGGCGCGCTTCAGCACATCGACCAGCCTGGCCGTATCCACCACCGCCAGCCGGTTGGTGCCCGAGCTGGTCACCAGCGCGTGCCGGCCGTCCGTGGTGAATGTCACGTCGGTGGCGTCGGCGAAACCGAGATTGGGCTCGTCGAGCAAAACCTCATCGACTCCGCCGTCGCGCCAGATGACGCCCAGTCCGTTGGTGATGGTCCAGCCTTGCAGCAACTGCGTCATCGGCACCAGGTTCTTGGTGCGGTTCAGCGTGGTGAGTCCATACTCGCCGCTGGGGTGCCAGGCGATGCCCATCATCAGGTTGGCGCCCGGCAGCACGCGCCGGTCGGCGACCATCCCCGTCGTCGCGTCGATCACCGTCACTTCGCCCACGCGCGGCTTGCGGAAGTCCGCGAATCGGGAATAGGTGTTGCTCACCAGCAGAAACTGGCCGTCGGGCGACAGCGCCATCGACCACGGTCCGCGGCTGGCCGCCAGCACTTTCACGCGCTCCCAATTGTCCGTGTTATAGACGTACACGTCGCCCGACATGGTGTTCGTCACGTACAGGAAGCGCCCGCCCTTATCGGTCAGCAGCCCGTGCGGCTCGCCGCCCGTTTTCACCGTGTGGATCACTTTCCGCGCGGCGGCGTTGATCACCGACACCGTGTCGTCTTCGCGGTTTGAGACGTACGCGAACCGCCCGTCGGGGCTGAAGGCGATCCCCGTTGGCGCGGTGCCCACGGGGATTTCGGCCACCTTCTTGCGACTGGCGATGTCCACCACGCCCACCGCGGCCGCGGCCTCGAAGGTCACGAACAGTTCGCCCGCTCCCGGCCGTTCGGCGAGCCGCAACGGATTCAGGTAGCGTGGCTGCTGATAGGCCTGCGTGGACTTCGCCGGATGGGCAATCTTCAGCCACGCCGACTGGGCGTCGAACGGCTTGCCATCCCTGGGGAGGTGGCAATGCGCGCAGCCGTCCAGCGTCGGCATCCTCAGCCCCGCCGCCAGCGCCGCTTTCTTGTCGCGCATGATCTCGACCGGCGCATAGTCGCTGCCCGCCCCATGGCACGCCTCGCACCCCACGCCCTCGTCGACGCTATAGCTCTCCGCCGCCGCCATCTGCGCACCCGGCGCATGGCACTTCAGACACTGTGGAGCCTCGGCCGGCTCGCCCTGGATGCCCTGCTTGCGAGCCTGCTCGCGCCCACTCGGGCTGGACAGATCGGCCCACGCCCGCGCGTGCGGGCTCGTCCGCCACACCGAATACTGCGCGCCCTTTTCGGCCGGCTCGTGGCACTGGCCGCAGGCCAGCGCGCCGATCAGCCGCGGACCTTTCTGCGCGGCAACAACTTTCGCCGCCGGTATCCCGCCGGTCATCGAACCCTGCGCCGCCCGGGGATGCGCGATCCGCGCCAGAAACGTCGCGTAGTCGAACTTCACGGACTTCAGCACCTGGGTGTGCGACCCCTTGTCGATGTGGCACACCAGGCAGCGCCGCTCGTTGGGCATGCGCAGCCCGGCCTTCATCGCCGCGGCCTTGTCCCGCATGGTCTGCTCGTTGGCGTATTCGCTGCCCGCGCCGTGGCAGCCCTCGCACTGCATCCCGTCCTCGATGTGGAACGCGTCGTCGCGCTCCCAGGCCTCGGTATCGGCCGCCACCGCGTGGCACCCCAGGCATACCGGCGAGCGCTGCGGCGGCTCACGCAACCCGCTGATGCGCGAGATCTCGGCCGACTCCGGCCGCGCCAGCGTGGCCCACGCCTGGGCATGCTTGGTGCTCAGCCATTTCGAATACTGCCGGCCCATCCCCTGGCTTTCGTGGCACTGCGCACACGCCCGCGCACCTATGTAGACCGGCCGCACCGGCGTCGCGCCGCGCAGCAGCGCCAGCGCCGCCAGCACGCCCATGCCCGCCGCGATCAGACCGCTCCTGCCTGCCATCCGCCTCATTGCTATTGAACCTTCGCCCGATCTTTCGCCGCCTTGGTGGCCGTGGCCGCATGCGTGTACGTCACGAACTGGTCGGCCTTGACATTGGCGTGCTTTTCAACCTCTCCGCCCGGCCAGCGGATCTCGATCATGTCGGCATGGTCGGCCTTGCCCAGACCAAAGTTCAGCCGCGGATCCTGCGCCGACAGGTAGCCGCGCGTCGGAATCATGTCTTCGATCATCGTCAGCCCGTTTGCGTGGACGGTCACGCGCGCCCCGTAGGCGTCGCGCGTACCGGTGGGAAACTTCAGCCGCGGCCGCACCGTCAGAAAGTGGTTCGTCGTGCGCGTGTCGTTGCGCAGCAGGATCGCGTTGTCATTGACGTTGACGATCACCAGATCCATCTTGCCGTCGTTGTTGAAATCCACGCCTGTCCCGCCGCGGCCGACGTGCTTTTCCTTGAAATGCGGCCCGGCCGTGTCCGAGACGTCCTCGAACGTTCCGTTGCCTTTGTTGCGCACCACCGTGTTCTCCTGCGCGTACTCGTGATGGGCGTTGCCGTGCACCGTGAACAGGTCCAGCCAGCCGTCCAGGTCGTAGTCGAACAGCATCGCCGCCCAGCCCGCGTATTGGCCCATCGTCACCGCCAGGCCGGCTTTATTGGTGCGGTACTCGAAGCCTCTGCCATCCCGCCGCTGCATCAGCAGGCTGCAGTAGTTCAGGTCGGGGATGAACACGTCGAGGAAGCCGTCTCGGTCCAGGTCGCCCACCACCGGTCCCATGTGCGCCACGCCCTGCCCGTTTTCGCTATAGGCGATATTCATCTCGATCGCCTTCTCCTCGTACACGCCCTTCGAGTTCATCTCGAAGAAGTAGTTCTCCATGGCGTCATTGGTGGACAGCAGCTCCAGCTTCCCGTCGTTGTGGAAATCCGCAGCGGTGACGCTCATCGAGCGGCCGTCGGGCTTCCACAGTCCCATTTCTTTGGTCACGTCGGTGAACGTGCCGTCGCCATTGTTGCGATACAGCAGGTTCGGCTGGCCGTTGTAGCTCAGCGGCCCCGGGTAGCCCGCCGCGGCGAAGAAGTCGCGGAATTTGCCCTCGTCGTACTGCAGGTAGTTGCCGACGTAGACGTCGAGGTAGCCGTCGTTGTTGTAGTCGTACCACACCGCCGAGAGGCTGAAGCGCGCGTCGCTGAGCCCGGCCTTGGCCGCCACGTCTGTGAATGTCCCGTCGCCGTTGTTGTGGAATAGCTCGTTCTGCCCGTAATTGAGCACCAGCAGATCGACAAACCCATCGTTGTCGTAATCCGCCGCCGCGCAGCCGATCGAGTAGTGGTTACCTCCCAGCCCGGCCTGCACCGTGACGTCGGTGAACGTGCCATCGCCGTTATTGCGGAACAGGTGGTTCGACAGCTTGCCGCGCAGGTCGCGTCCTTCGTTGTCGTTGACGCCCTTGGTCCATTTCCCGTTGGGGAAGTAGATATCCATGTAGCCGTCGTTGTTGTAGTCGAAGATGCATACGCCCGTGCCGGTGCCCTTCACGATGTTGTCCAGGTGATGGTCGCCGTAGCTCTGGCGGAAATTCAGCCCCGCGGCCTTGGTGACATCGGTGAAGTAGATCACCCCTTCGGGCGATTGCGGTTTCTCCTGGAAGGCGATTACGCCCACCGTGGAAACAGTGAGAAAAAGCACCAGCGCGACAGCACCCGACGCCTTCATTTGTGCGCTCCCGTATCGATCCACTCGACAATCGTTCGTTTCTCTTCGGCGCTCAGCGGCGCCGCGCCCGCGGGCGGCATCGGCTTCACCGCCCCGCCCGGCGGCACGTGATCCCACGACCGCGCCGTGTTGCGGCCCTGGATGCGCCACACCAGCGGGCTCAACCGCGCCGCGGCCGGATCCACGTATGGCTTGCCCATCAGAACTTCGTATTTCAGCCCCAGGGCCCCATCGCCGTGGCACTGGTTGCCGGAGCATTTGGCCTGGAGAATCGGTTGGACGTCGCGCTCGTATCGCACTTCTCGCCGCTGCTCAGCCGGAGCGGTCAATTGCAGCCCGCGTTTGCCCACCGCGTCGGCGAAGCGGTTCTCCGGCGACAGTTCGCCGTCCTCGTGGCAGCCGATGCAGCCCCGCTTGGCCTTGTTCTTTACCCAGATCCAGGCGCAGCTGCGCAGCGCCATGCCATCCTCATCCAGTGTCTGGATCTGGATGGGGATATCGGCCGGCACCTGGATATGGAACGAGCCGTCGGCCTCGATATTGAACTCGCCCAGAAGGCGCTTTTCGAGGTACGGCGACAAATCGCGCGAGGCCGTTTCTCCGGCCTTGCGCGGCACGCCCTCGAGTACCCGCACGCGCTTCACCACCGTGCCGTCGTACACCGCACCCGGCGGAAGATCCGTTGTAAACGCGCTCAGGCAGAAGAATTTCCCGGTCGGCTCCTTCTCATCCACCACCGACGAGCGCCCCACCGGCATCGGCCGCGGCACCAACGCCTGCGGCTGGATCGAGTGGCGGTGCGCATCGCCGTACAGCCGCACTCCCTGGTTGGTCATCAAATCGAACCGGTAGATGGCGAAAGTGCTCGCGCCCTGGGCGGGCCGCATCGATACCAGGAACTGGTCCTCGCCCAGCACCGACGGCGTCAGGTATAGCCCCTGGCCCGGCCTGGTCAGTTGTTTGTAGGAATGCAGGTTGCGCCGCAGATCCACGCTCGCCAGATTCCCCGCCCCATCCGCCGTGGGCTGGTCCGATTCGACGAACACCACCTTGCGCGACGGCGTCACGCACGGCGTCCGCTTGACCAGCCGCCCCTCGTCGGCCGCGAAAACCGCCACGTCGCTGCCGTCCAGGTTGACGCCGAAGATGGCCGCGCGCCCGGCCCCGCCCCAGGCCAGCGCATGGCGCTGCCAGGAGGAATAAAGGATGCGCCCGTCTTCGTTCATCACCGGGTCGTTGTCGTCCGACGGGTTATAGGTGAGCCGCCGTAGCCAACTGCCATCCGGCCGCGCTGAATAGAGGTTCCAAGCCGGGCCCATGCCATCTTCCCGCTCGGTGGCTCCGCCCGTGCCCGTGAAGCTGATCTGCGGCGACGGCGCGGGATCGTCCAGGTAGTAGATCTTCGATTGATGGATCGGCTGGCGGCAATCCCAGGGCACGTTCACGACCTGCCGCACAGCGCTGCCGTCGGCGTTCATCTCATAGATTTGCCAAAGACTTGCGGCCGTCTTCCGGGCTGCGAAGAGGATCGTTTTGCCGTCCCAGGAAACGTTCGGATCGGCAGCGCTGTGGAAGCCCGCGCTCAGCACCTTCACCGTGCCGGCCGGGCTGAGCAGGGCAATTCGCGCGCCTTCGAAAGCCGTCGACGCGAGCGGGTTCTCCTGCGCAGCCTGCCATTTGGCCCCCGGCGCCAATTGCGTGAAGACGATCGCCGGATGCGCCGTGGCGGCCGGCGCCTTGACCGCCTCGGCCGCAGCCGGCGCCGATCCCACCTGCGCCGGCACCACCAGCGCGAGACCTGCCAGCAAGATCCAACCCGCGGGGTGAACGACGTTGTTCATCACTTTCCCTCTCGCCGGCCATTCCGGCAAGCTCTGGGCGCTGCCGCGGATCCACTTCCCGGCGTTACAGACCCCTTACTCCAATTCTGCCTTGTGTCCATTCTATACTAATTCGCAGTCTTTACAATGTGACCCTGTAACAGTTGTGCGACATGCGGCGATGAAGCTCCTTTAATATCAGGCCGACCGATTTGCCGCCGCAGCCAGTCGCCGTTGGCCTGGCGAACGCTCATCCGCGGTTTCCAGCTCCAACCGCGCGCCCTGGACCAGCCGCGTCATCGAGCCCGACATGTGCTCCAGAACGTCAATCCATTCCTCCAAATGCTCTTCCCCGCGCGGCGTCAAAGCGTACGCCCTGCGCGCCGGGCCGCTGTGCTGGGTGTCCCACTCCGATCGGACGCAGCCGTTTTTCTCGAGCTGCCGCAGGGTGCGGTACAGCGCCGCCGCTTCGATCTCCGCATCCGTCAACGCCAGCGCCGGCACCTCCGACACCAGCTCGTAGCCGTAGGAACGCCCTTTCCGCTTCAGTAGAAACAACAGCACCGGCTCGACGAACCGGTACAGATTTCCCATGGCGCAGGTGCATGGATGACCTTTTGGATGGCGCGGGCAAACGCGCATTCGGATTTCAAGACTCCCTTAGCTGGAGATAGCATAACCGCACTTTGGAGATAGATGCAAGTTGCATCTAGCCGACAGTGGGTAATCTCTCCGTCTGCAGCGCGATCTCCCCGTGCCCCCAGACCGTTTGCCGGCCGATCCCGGTGCAGCACGCCGCCCGGAGAATCGGCACAA
This sequence comes from Bryobacteraceae bacterium, assembly GCA_052145115.1. Taxonomy (GTDB): domain Bacteria; phylum Acidobacteriota; class Terriglobia; order Bryobacterales; family Bryobacteraceae; genus CAIVVT01. Next base: position 65,686 of record JBKQPG010000102.1, on the reverse strand, counting down.
ACTCCCCCAGCTCCCCTGCGTACCGCACCCTGCCGGTGAAACCCGATAATGGATGCGTCTGGCCGGTCCGCGCGCTTTTCCTGCTGCCTTGAACATGTTCCAAGGGTCCGTCTACGGCCCGCACCGACCGCGCGCGCTGCCCCAGGCCGTGAAAGTCGAGCGCCGGCTCGCCGGCCCCATAAACCGTCCGCAGGGCGCTCACGCGGTCTCGCGCTCGTGCCGCCAGGACCTCGAACGGCGGCAGCCCCACACCGTCCCAGCCTTTCAATTCCGTTGGTGTCAGAAACGAGATCTCGAGTGCCCCGCAGGATTGGGCCGCTGTCAGGTCGAACGTCCTGGAGAGCACTTCGAAGGCGTCCCAATCCAGCCTCACTCGCCCAGCGTCCAGCCCGGTGCCAGCGAGTTGCCTCAATGCCTCCTCGAAGACGCCCACCAGGCCGGGCGCGAACAGGTTCAGGCCGATTTCGAAGCTCTCTCCCGCCTCAACCGTCCGCCCATCCAGGTGCCGCACCCGCAGGACGAATGGCCGCGGCGTGTCGCGCAGCCCGCTGGGCCCGACGGTCCGCCGCGGCCGGAAGTGCTCTTCGGCCAGCACGAAGCCCAGCGCGCCGCGGATTGGCACCGCCGCGTTGGCCGGAAACACCAGCCGCGCCGCAGGCCGCACCCGCGCCTTGACCGCCAGTACCTCGAAGCTGCAGCCCTCGCCCACGGCCCCCTCATTGTGCCGCACATTCCGCCCCTCGGGCATTCAATATCGTTCCCTTCGAGCCGTGGCGCGTTTGTCCCGGGTCTGGCTTCGGTAAAATGCAACCTGCAGCCATGACGACTCTGACCCACCTCGAATGCAGCCTCTGCGGGCGCCACTTTCCCACCGGCCAGGTGCTGAACCTGTGCGCCTGCGGCGGACCCCTCCTCGCGCGTTATGACCTGGCCGCCGCGCGTCAGAGCTGGAGTCGCGAATGGATCCTCTCAGGGCCTTCCTCGATGTGGCGCTACGCCCCCGTCCTGCCGGTCGACAAACCGGCCTCGATGATCACCCTGGGCGAAGGCTGGACCCCATTGATCCGCTCCCAGGGCTTCGCCCGCGCCTGTGGCGCCGAGGAGCTGTGGATCAAGGACGACGGCATCAACGCCACGGGCTCATTCAAGGCCCGGGGCCTGGCGTGCTGCATTTCTATGTGCCGTGAGCTGGGCGTCACCAAGGTGGCTCTGGGGTCAGCCGGCAACGCCGCCAGTGCGGCCGCAGCCTACGCCGCCGCGGCCGCCCTGGAGGCCCATATCTTCATGCCGCGCGACGTGCCCCAGGCCAACTACATCGAGTGCCAGAGCTACGGCGCGCACGTCACGCTGGTGGACGGCCTCATCTCCGACTGCGTCCGCCGGGTGGCCGAACGCAAGGACGCCGAGGGCTGGTTCGACGTCAACACCCTGCGCGAACCGTACCGCATCGAAGGCAAGAAAACGATGGGCTATGAAATCGCCGAGCAATTCCGCTGGAGCCTGCCCGACGCGATTCTCTATCCCACCGGCGGCGGTGTCGGCCTGATCGGTATGTGGAAAGCTTTCGACGAGCTGGAGCAGCTCGGCTGGACGGGCGTGCAGCGGCCCAAGATGATTGTCGTCCAGGCCGCCGGCTGCGCGCCGCTGGTTCGCGCTTTCGAGCAGGGCGCCGAGCGGACCGAGTTCTGGCCCAACGCCGCTACCGTTTGCAGCGGCCTGCGCGTCCCCAAGCCACTCGGGGATTTCCTGATCCTGCGCGCGGTACGAGCGAGCGCCGGAACCTGCATCGCCATCCCCGATCGCGAGGCGCTGGAAGCGGGCGTCGAGGCGGCGCGCCTGGATGGCGTCTTCCCCGCCCCCGAGGGGGCGGCCTGCTTCGCCGCCGTCCGCCGACTCCTGCGCTCCGGCTTCCTCAAGCCCAGCGAGCGCATCGTCATCTACAACACCGGCACCGGCCTGAAGTACATCGAGGCCTATTCCACTCTGTTTCCCCGAGCCACTGAATCCGAAGCCGATAAACTGGGTGGGCTGATCACGCCGCGCTAGCAGCGATTGAGCGGGTCCGCCGCGCGGCCCTGCAGAAGCATCCGCCGGCCCGGCAACAGCGGCGCAACGAGTCCGGCGGCGGCGCATCCAATGGACATCGGGAGTTCGGCGGCTTCCGGCTTGCCGAAACAGCCGACCGCGTTTAAGATTGATCTTTTCAGGGCCGGGACCCTACCGGCCGACCAGGATAGCAGAGGGCCTGTCTACGGGAGTATGGGATTAGCGCAGGTCATCCCCCAGCGATGGGAAGATTTCGATCCGACCGACATCCAGCGGGAAGCCGCGATGTTCTACGGGCTGTTCCTGCGCGGCCACAACGCGGAGCAGTTGAGGCGTGATATCGAGATCCCCAGGGAGATCTTCGACCGCTGGCTGAAGCATCCTTTGTACGACGGCGATTTCCGCGAAAGTGTCAAGAGAATCTATTACTTCCGCAGGAAAGTTCTAGCCGTTTTCGACGAATTGATCGATCGGGAGCGCATCCGCCTCCGCACGCAGTAGCGCGGACGGTCCTCCTTTGCGCCACAATCGCGGCCTGCGCGGCCAATGACGCCCCAGGAAGCGTGGCATCACGCCGCTTCCGGCCTCCCGTGGTCCATGCTCTCCTCCGGACTACAGCAGTAGCCAGCTCGCACCGGACCAGGTACGCTGCCTCCCGGAGCTCCTGGCGGGACGACTAGCAGATTCATATTAGGAATTGAATGGCGAAAACTAGCCGAAACCTATTACTATCGGGGCGGATCGCTAGTACGGGCATTACTTCTCTTGATCAAGTACCAATTGTTCTTTACAATCGATGCATTGGACAAAACCGGCCGACGAGCCGGTACGACGGAGATTTGAATTATGTGCGGCGGTAGATCGAACTTGGCAAGAGCTAAAACGGGAGACACATCGGCCTCATGGACGAGATGGGAGAAAAGACCAGAATCCGGGTGGTCATTGCGGACGATCACCCGATTGTAAGGGACGGGCTACGCAGATTACTTACTGCTGAAGAGGATATCGAAGTAGTTGGCGAGGCGGCCGACGGGCGTGAGCTGTTGCAGCATGTGCAAGCCTGGCGGCCGGACGTGATCCTGCTCGACCTGCGGATGCCGAACACCGACGGGTTGACGGCGCTGCGGACCCTTCAAAGTGCAAACGACCCCGCCAAGGTCATCATCCTCACGGCCTCCGAGGATAAGAACGAGTTTGTGCAGGCCATGAAGCTGGGCTGTGCTGGGATCGTGCTGAAACAGACTTCGGCGGAGCTGATTGTCAAGAGCATTCGCAAGGTCCACTCGGGCGAGATCTGGCTCGACGCCCACACCACGGCCGCGGTGATGCGCCAATTCGCCACCACCGAAGCCGCCACCAGCGCCGGCAAGGCCCGGGAGCGCGCGCCGTTGAGTGCCCGTGAACACGAGATCGTGGCCCTCGTGGCCCAGGGTTACAAGAACAAGGAGATGGCGGAGAAGATGTTCATTTCCGAGCAGACGGTCAAGAACCATCTGCACAACATCTTCGACAAGCTGGGGGTCTCTGACCGCCTGGAGTTGGCCCTCTACGCCATCCACAAGGGTCTGCATCTGGCGAACTCCGAAGAAGATAAAAAGTAGCGCCTGCGGCCGGCCGCCCGACCGGCGCCCGTCGGCAGCCCTTCGACCCGCCCCAAGCGATCCCAGGATTCATCGAATCTGCACAAAATGGCTTGCGTTGGACCGCGCCGGGAGCCTAGGATCAATGCAGGAGAACTTTGAGATGCAATTATCTCTTAGGTGGCTGATGCCGCTCTTTATTCTGAGCGTGGCCACCCCTCCGATGCTTCTCGCTCAAGAAACGCTTCCGCGCTTCACATCGGTCGATCCGACCGCCGGGAAAGTCGGCACTGTGATCACCGTCACGGGCGAGAACATTGGGAAAAACGTTGTCGCCAAGGTGTATTTCACCGATGGGCAGAACGACATCGAAGTGCTTGCGACGGACCATACGGAGACGAGTTTGAAGGTGAAGATCCCCGCCGAGGCGAAGGTCGGCGTCCACTACAAGCTGATGATTCTGACCCGCGGCAAGGACCCCAAGCTGATCGAACAGCCGGTGCGGGTCGAAGTTCAGTAGTTGATCCCGCGCGCCGCTGCTAAGATCGGAGGGAACACGGCCGCCGGGCCGTGATCGCCGGTCATGTCAGCTCCCCAGCACGCTTTCCAGTACGATCTGTTCGTCCTCGGTTCCGGGCCGGCGGGAATGCGCGCCGCCATTCAAGCCGCGAAGGCCGGGCGGAGCGTGGCGCTGGCCGAGAAAAAGAGCGTCGTCGGCGGCGTCTCGGTCAACACCGGCACAATTCCCTCGAAGACCTTCCGCGAGGCCGTCCTGGAGCTTTCCGGCTATCGCGACCGCGAGTTTCACGGCCTGGCCTGGACGGTGCGGCAGAAGATCTCCGCGGCCGACCTGCTCGACCGCGTCAGCACGGTCGTGCGCCACGAGATCGACGTCACGCGCTTTCAACTGCTTCGCAATAGCGTCGAAATGGTCGCCGCCGCGGCGTCGTTTGTGGACCCGCACACGCTGCGTCTCGAACTGGTCGAGGGCGGCTCGCGCACCGTCACGGCCGATAAGATCCTCATCGCCACCGGCACTGAAGCCACACGCGATCCGCATATCCCGTTCGACGGCAGCACGATCCTCACCAGCGACGACATTCTGCATCTGGATGCCCTGCCCCGCACGCTGGCGGTGGTCGGCGCGGGCGTGATCGGCTGTGAGTACGCCAGCATGTTCGCGGCGCTCGGCGTGCGCGTCACGCTGGTGGACCGCCGCACGCGGCTGCTGCCCTTCGTCGACAGCGAGATCGCCGAGACCCTGGCCTATCACCTGCGCGAAAACCGCGTGACGCTGCGTCTGAACGAATCGGTTTCGACCATCGAGAAATATCAGGACCCCGACGGCGCCCGCATCCGCCTGGTGCTCGAAAGCAGCAAGCATATCGTCGCCGACAAGGCGCTCTACTCGATTGGACGCACCGGCAACACCGCCCGCCTCAACCTCGACGCCGCCGGCCTCGCCCCCGACTCGCGCGGCCGCCTCGAGGTCAACGAGCATTACCAGACCGCCATCCCCAACATCTACGCCGCCGGGGACGTGATCGGCTTCCCGAGCCTCTCCTCGACCTCGATGGAACAGGGCCGCCTGGCCGCCTGCCACATGTTCGGCCTGCACGCCAACAGCTTTCCCGAGTTTTTGCCCTACGGCATCTACACCATCCCCGAGATCTCCATGGTCGGCCGCAACGAGGAGGAGCTGACCCGCGACGGCGTGCAATACGAGGTGGGCAAGGCGCGCTACCGCGAGATTGCGCGCGGCCAGATCATCGGGGACACCACCGGCCTGCTGAAGCTGCTGTTCCACGGCCAGACGCGGCAGTTGCTGGGGGTGCACATCATCGGCCACGGGGCCAGCGAGCTGGTGCACATCGGCCAGGCGGTGCTGGCCTTCGGCGGCAAGATCGATTACTTCGTCGATACGGTCTTCAACTATCCCACGCTGGCCGAATGCTACAAATCGGCCGCCTTCGACGGCCTGAACCGGATGGGCTGGCCGGGACCGACGGCGACTCACGGCGCCGATCCGGCCTCCGGCGCCTGATCGCAGCAACGAACGTCAGAGCAGGAATCCAGCGGGCAGCGGCCGGTTGAGACGTTCCGCATCCCGGCGGATCGTGACCACAGTCAATATCCGCTTCATTTTCAGATCCACTGAGAATACAGATTTCAGGCCGCGACTGAAGGACAGGGTCCTCTCGCACCCCGACCGTCGCCAACTGAACACCGGGGTCCGGCTGGCGCGGCTAAAGTGGAAGGAAGAGGGCTCGACTGAGGCACGGGGAGGCAAGTTCGTGGAACGTGTCCTGACGATGCTCTTGGCCGGCGGCGCCGGCGAGCGCCTGTATCCGCTCAGCCGCCGGCAGGCCAAGCCCGCCGTGCGCTTCGGCGGCTACTACCGCCTGATCGATTTCACGCTCTCCAATTGCCTCAACTCCGGGCTGCGCCAGATCTTCTGCCTGATCCAGTACAAGGCCCTCGAGCTGGCCCGGCATATCCGCGAGGGCTGGAACCTCTTTTCGGGCGAACTGGGCGAGTTCATTGAAGTGCTGCCGCCGATGCAGCGCATGCATGCCGGCTGGTATCTGGGCACCGCCGACGCGGTGTATCAGAACATCGCCAGCATCTTCGACCAGGACCCGGCCCAGGTGCTGATCGTCGCCGGCGATCATATCTACAAGATGAACTACCACGAGATGCTGCAGGCACATCGCGCCGCGGGCGCCGCCGCCACCGTGGCCACGCTGCAGGCCGACCCCGCCGAGGCCTATCGTTTCGGCGTCGCCGACATCGATCCGGATTCGCAGCTGATCCGTGGCTTCGAGGAGAAGCCCGACCCGCAGCGCGCCGTGCGCTCGGCCTTCGATCCATCCATGATCAGCGCTTCGATGGGCGTCTACGTTTTCAACACCAACGTCTTGCTGGGCCTGCTCAGCGACGACGCGGCCAATCCCGAATCGGCGCACGACTTCGGCCGCGACATCATCCCCGCCATGCTCGGCCGCTGGCCTGTTCTGGCCTTCGATTTCCACGATCTGAACGCCAAACGGGCGCGCTATTGGCGCGATGTGGGGACGCTGGACGCCTATTACGACGCCAATATGGACCTGGTCAGAGTGGAGCCCGAGTTCAACCTGTATTCGACCGACTGGCCGATGCGGGCGCGCATGCCCCAGGCGCCGCCGGCCAAATTCGTCTTTGCCCAGGAGGGGCAGCGCATGGGTGTGGCCACCGATTCCCTGGTCTCGCCCGGCGTGATCGTCAGCGGCGGCCGGGTCCACCGCAGCGTGCTGTCGCCGGGAGTGCGGGTCAACAGCTATTGCGAAATCGAGAACTCGATTTTGTTGGATAACGTCCAGATCGGACGCTACTCCCGGCTCCGCAAATGCATCGTCGACCAGGGTGCGGTGCTGCCCGAGAAGACCGTCGCCGGCGAGAACGCCGACGCCGACCGCGAGCGCGGCTGGCATGTCACCGAATGTGGCGTGACGGTCATTTCATAACCGCCGCGCGGCGCGGCCCTACGCCGCCCCTCCGCCGCCGCCGGCGCGCAGTCTCCACGCTGCAACTGACCACGCCCGCAGCCTGCCAAACGGCATTCTCCTATTGCGCCTCGCGGAGGATCATAATGGGCACAGCCCACGAAGGAACGCCATCCTATGCAAATCAGTCATGACGAAGCCAAGCTGTTTACCGGATTCATCCTCGCCGAATACGAGCGTGAGCGCGCCACAACGGTCCGGGTCATGGAAGCCGTTCCCCCCGGCCAGGAGTCCTATGCGCCCGATCCGAAATCGATGGGCGCGCTGAAACTGGCCTGGCACATCGCCGCCTCCGAGTTGTACTTTTTCGAAGGCGTGACGCAGGGCGCGTTTCCCAAGTCGGGGCACGAGATGCCGGCCTCCGTCCATGCCATGGCCGACCTGCTGGCCTGGTATAACGCCAAGCTGCCCCCGCAGATCGACAAGACCAAATCCCTGTCCGGCGAGGCCCTCTCGCGCCTGGTCGACTTCCACACCTCCAAAGTCCCCGCCTATGCCCTCCTACAGCTCATGCTGAAGCACTCCATCCACCACCGCGGCCAGCTCTCGGCTTACTTGCGCCCCATGGGCGGCCAGGTGCCGTCGATCTACGGCCCCAGCGCGGATTCGAAATAACCCCGCCGGCGCACCATTTTCGCCCGCTCGAAACGCGCCCCGGCGTGCGATATTAAGGAAATGACATCTCTCGTACGCCTACTGGCATTGACGCTTTTCGCTGCCCTCTTATGGGCCGACACAGTCACGCTGGACAACGGCGACCGCATCACCGGCAAGGTAGTGAAAACGGACGGCAAAGCATTGGTCATCATGACGGTGTACGCGGGCGAAGTGAAGATCAACCTCTCCGCCATCACCGCCCTGACCACCGACTCGCCGCTCAATGTGGCGCTGAAGTCCGGCCAGACCGCGCGCGGCAACCTCGCCCTGCGCGACGGCCAGTTGCGCGTGGACAACGGCACGCCGGCTCAAATGGCCGACGTCGTGGCCATCCGCGACGACACCGCGCAAAAGGACTGGCAGCGCGAGGACGAGCGGCTGCACCATGCCCGGCTGCTCGACTTCTGGGCCGGCGCGCTCACCTTCGGCCTCTCCCAGGCCGCGGGCAACTCCACTTCGACCACCCTCACCACCGGCGCCGCGGCCACGCGCGCCGCCGGCAAGGACAAACTGGCGCTGTACTTCAACCAGGTCTATGCCACCCAGAGCACGACTCTGCCCTACGGCGAGACCGCCAACCGCGTCGGCGCCGGGGTCAGCCTCGACCGCGACCTCGCGTCGAAGCTGTATATCTTCGGCACCAACGACTACGACTATGACAAGTTCCTGGGTCTGGACCTGCGCGGCGTGTTCGGCGGCGGCTTCGGCTATCACGCCTGGAAAGGCCCCAGTGGCTATCTCGACATCGGCGGCGGCGCGGACTTCAACCACGAGAAGTACGACACCGGCCTGAGCCGCGACTCGGCGGAGGTGCTGGTGGACCAGTCGCTCATGCTCAAGCTGCTGGCCAAGCTGAAGCTGCAGGAGCGGGCGGCGCTGTATCCCAATGTCACTGACACCGGGCAGTTCCGCTTCGAGTTCGACGCCAATGCCAGCATGCCGATCTACAAATTCCTGGAATACGACTTCGCCTTCAGCGACCGCTATCAGTCCAATCCGCTGCCCCTTCACAAGGACAACGACCGGCTGTTCAGCATCGGCATCCGCTGGACCTTCGATCAGACGAAAAAATAGCAACGCCGCCAGCAGGCCCGCGCCGGCTGGCAGGCGGTTTGATGCAATTCGTTCATCATCAATGCAAGAACAGCTCAGTCTGAGCGGATTGCCGCGTTGAGGCCAGAACCGCACGGCATGGAGAGAGCTCCGTGCCGGCGTTGCGGACCGGCCTGCAGCGGACCTCTGGAGGGCATGGCTGGCAGCACGCGGCGGTGCTAATCTGAACCCACCATGTCGTTGTTACCTTACTTCACCATAATTCTCATCGTGCTCTACGTGGCCATGGTCCTGTGCATCGCCGGGTTTGTGATTGCGGCGTTGAACCGGATTGGCAGGGGCCTGGAAGGTATCGCTAACGCCCTGCGACACACGGAATCGAAGGCGCCGGAGTAATTGCTGGCGCGCGAAGCTCGGGAGATCCCGAGCGCCGCGCCGGCACGGAATTGATGATTACGCTCGACGCGGCGGCCGGCCGCGCAGAACTCCACCGCACCGCAGGCGGCGTGGACCCGGCGTCACTGACCTTGCAGCTGGAAGCTGTAGTGGCCGGAGCCGACTTCCACAACCACCGCGTCGTTGTTTTCGGTGACCGTGGCGACGCCCTCGACCGATCCGGCGGATTTCTTGTCAGCCCAAATCGCCGTCCCGCCCTCGCTCACGCTGACCTCGTGCAGCCCGAGCTTCGGCAGGACGATGCGGGCCGCGGAACCGAACGGCACCATCACCTCCAGCCGCAGTCCGTCGTCGGTGCGCCGCCACGACGACAGCACCTTGCCGCGCTGTGTCTCGAAGTTGCCTGCGGCCCATTTCAAGTCGCGCGTCACGCCCGGATGGATGGTCAGTTTCTCGTAGCCTTCCCCGCCTTCGGCCACCTGGATGCCTGCCAGGTCGGTCATGAACCAGCCGCCGATGGAGCCGAACATGGCGTGGTTGTGCGAGTTCATGGACGGGCCTTCGCGCTTCTGCCATAGCTCCCACAACGTCGTCGCGCCGTTGGCGATCATGTAGCCCCAGCTCGGGTAATCGGTCTTGGTAGCGATGTCGTAAGCCAGGTCCAGATTGCCGTTGCGGCTCAGCAGCGGCAGCAGGTGCTTGGTCGCCAGAATGCCCGTCGTGAGATGCGAATTGTTGTGATACACGATCTGGTTCCACAAGTAGCTCATGACGCGGCCGCGGTTCTTCTCGTCGACCATGCCGTAGGCCAGCGGCAGCACCTGCGAACCCTGTGAGCCGTTGCCGAAGTAGCCCTCCGCAGCATTGTAGAAGCGCTTGTTGAAGCCCGCCTTGATCTCGGCGACACGCTGCCGCAGCGCCTGCTCGGCGTCACTCTTGCCCAGCACGTGCGCCACTTTCGCGGCCACGTCGGCGGAGGCGTAGCTGTAAACGGTCGCTGCCAGCGGCAAGGGTGTGAAATCGACAGGCACCCAATCGCCGAATTTCGCAAAGTCGGTTGTCCCGTCCTTGCTCTTGCTCCACAGGAAGTCGGACCACTTGCGGATGCCGTCGAAGTGTTGCTCCAGCAACCGCCGGTCGCCGTATTGCTGATACGCGTACCACAGCACCAGCGGATAGGCCGCGCCCCAGGGCGGATCGGCCGCCCCGCGCGCAAAGCGCGCCCGCGGCGTGGTGTCGGGCACGGCGCCCTCGGCGTCCTGATCGTCGTGGATCGTGCGCAGCCAGTTGGTGTAGAAGGCGGCCATGTCGAAATTCACCATGGCTGTTTCGGAGTACAGATGCGCATCGGCCATCCAGCCCATGCGCTCATCGCGCTGGTTGCAGTCCGTTGGCACGGATTCGAGGTTCGACGTAATGCCCCACTGCACCAGGCGCTGGATCTGGTTCAGCAGCTCCTTCGAGGAAGAAAAGCCGCCGATCGGCTTGACGTCGCTGTGCACCACGCGGCCCTGCACCGCGTCCATCGGCGGGGTGCCCGGATAGCCGGTCGCTTCGACATATCGGAAACCGTGATAGGTGAAGTGCGGCTCGAAAACCTCCTCGCCCTCGCCCTTCAGCGTGTAGGTGTCGGTGGCGCGCGCGCTGCGCAGGTTTTCGACGTTCAGGGTGCCGTCGTCGTACAGCAGCTCCGAGTGCCGCAGTTTCACCACCGTGCCGCGCGGCCCGCTCACCTTGAGCCGCACCCAGCCGGAGAAGTTCTGGCCCATGTCGTAGACCAACATGCCGGGCCGCGGACTCCTCATGTGCTGGGGCGTCATCTCCATCAACGTGCGGATCGGCGGCATGGCTTCCGCGCTGAGTTCCTGCGTCGGTGACGGCGGCGCCGTGGCCGGTTTCCAGCCCGCGCCGCTGAATCCGGCGCGATCCCAACCCGGCTGCTCCAGCCGTGCGTCGTAGCTTTCGCCGTTGTAAATGCTGTCGGCGGTGATCGGGCTCTGGCCGGCCTGCCAGGAAGCGTCGCTGACGACCTCGATCTTTTTGCCGCCCTCGAGTTCGATATTCAACTGCACCAGCGCGACGCGGTCGCCGAACCAGCCCTCGCCCAGCAGCAGCGCCACGGCGTTGGGCCCGGAATTCAGGGCCCGCGTCACGTCGTAGGCGTTGTATAGGATGCGCTTTGCGAAGTCCGTATAGGAGGGATCCAGCACGTGGTTGCCGACCTTGTGGCCGTTGATGCGCAGCTCGTAATAGCCCGCCGCGGCCACGAAAACCTTGGCACTGGCGACCTTGCCGGAGATGTCGAACTCCTTGCGCAGGGCGTTGCCGCCGGCGATCCATTGGCCCTTCCAGTCACTCTTTTCGAGCAGCCCGACGCCAAACCGCGCCACCGCGCTCCAGCCGCTCTCGCGGCCCCCGTTGTCCCACGTGCGGACCTTCCAGAAGTACGTCCTGCCACTCTGCAGCGCCTGGCCGGCGTAGGGCACGTTGACGAACTGAGCGCTGGCGACCTTGCCACTGTCCCAGGCATCGCCGTTCACCGCGCCGGGATCCGAGGAAACCAGGATCGCGTAGGCGCTCTCGGCGGCGCCGCGCGTCGTGGCAACCGGCAGCCAGGACAGGCGAGGCGGAATGGCGTCCACTGCTTCGGGATTCGTAAGGTACTCACAACGCAGGTTTTGCGGAGCGGGCGCGGGCTGGGCGGCGGCCAGCATGGCTCCCGCCAGCAGGAGCGTCAGGCAATGAGAGTTTCGCATCGGATAGTTCTCCACAAAGAAGGGTCAGGCGAATTCTATCACTTTGACCCCTGCGGCCCGGCGCGCCTGGCGCGATAGCGCTCAGCGACACGCCGGCAATACCCGGAAGGGCGAGGGCGCGGCCGGCGCGGCGCCGAAATCGAAGCTGATTTGCTCGACCAGCGGCTGCCAATGCGCGGCGCTCGCGAGCCCATATGTAACGCTCACGTCGTCAAGCAGCTCGCCAATGCGCTGCGGATACTCGCCGCGGATGTAGGCCGAGCGCGCAAAGTGGTCCATGTAGCGGCCGGCCAGATGCGGGAACGTGCGTTCCAGGAACGGCAGAAACACCGCCGCCGCGCTGGGCTGCAGGAACAGCACTCTGCCGTGGAGATAGCTGGCGCCGGCTAGGCGGGCCTGCTGTGCGATGGCTTCGATTTCCGCGCGGCTGTCGTTCAGGCCCGGTAGCACTGGACTGACGGTCACGCCGCAGGCGACGCCCGCCCGCGCCAGCTCGCCCAGCGCGGCCAAGCGCAGCTCCGGCCGCGGCGCCAGCGGCTCGAGCAGTCGCGCCAGCGCCGTATCGGTGGTGGTGATGGTCATAGTCACGCGCAGGTTGTTGCGAGCCGAGACCTGTCGTAGCAGCTCGACATCGTCCCTGACAAGGTCCGACTTGGTCGTAATACCGAGGTTGTAGCCCCTCAGCGTGGCAAACACCGAAAGAATGCGCCGCGTCAGGCGATAACGCCGCTCGGCCGGCTGATAAGGGTCGGTGGCCGTGCCCAGCGCGATCCACTGCCCCGGGCGCACGCGGCGCAACCCGGCGCGCAGCGCGGCCTCGTCCCAGCGTTTGGCGAAGATCACGCTTTCGAACGCCAGGCTATCGTGGAACTCCATGAATTCATGGGTATAGCGGGCGTAGCAGTACTTGCAGGCCAATTCGCAGCCGCGATACGGGTTGAGGGTCCATTGGAACGGCACCCGATCGCTCGAACAGCGGTTCAGTAGCTGCACCGCGGGCAACTCGCGATACTCGACCCGGCGTTTTTGCACCAGGGTCGCGGCGCGGTGGGCATGCAAGGCCAGAGCGGAGGCCATGACGGTATGTTCGCATTCTATTCGCCCATGGTCAAGGCCCAGCGACAGCCCGCCGGCGCCTCAATCCTTACCGTAACCTCTTGTTTGTCATGCGATTGGCGCATTTTCCACTTCCGGCGGCGCGTCGCAGATGGCAGAATGAGTACTGGTGTCGTACTACCGCGATGAGCGGAATCCGGAAGCGGTCCACTTCCCAGCCCGCTTGTATGTGCTGGCATTGTACGGCGCGCTGGCGCTGTTGATCGCCGCCACTGTGGTGCTGATTCTCCTCTTTGACACGCCCCCGCAAACCCTGCCGGATCTGCTGCTCATGCTCGGTTGTCTGGCCGCCTTGGCCGTGGCCTGGCCGCGGCAGATCACGACCGACCAGCATGGCGTCCGTCGCGACGGACCGCTGGGCATCGGGGAGCGATTCATCCCCTGGAAGGACGTCCGCCGGGTAGCAGAAACCGCTGAGATTCCCCTGTTGCCCCGGCGCCTGTTCGGCTGCGTGCAAAATAGAGTCGTCGTCGTTCGCGGGCCGCAAGGCGCGCCCCCGATCCGCTTCACCAGCCGGCACTCAGCCAGGGACACGTTTCTGCACGAACTAAAACGCTGGGGCGTCTCCGGACTTTAGCGCACCCAGGCCATTCCGCCGTCTCGCGCGTGACCTTCGCAGTCCCAGGAAAACTGAATTCCCTCAATCTGGAAGACCAAGGTGTCCACACGGCTATTGCTTTGTCATTGAAACGGGAGTTTAGTCTTGTAGACTTATTTCAGCGGTGTTGTCCTACCTGCCTCCGGCGGCCGTGACGCCCCGTTGTTTGAGATGAAGAGGTCCTAACACCCGATGCCTGGGCCCAGTCGACGCCCGGGATCGCTATAGTGGTTGCGTCAGTTCCCGCCGCCGGTTCCCGAACGCGTGGGGTCCATGCTTCGGGGAGCCATTAGGTTGAAACGGCATTGCATTTGTGTCGATGCAGAACGCGCTGAGCGGCGCCCGCAGGGCCAGAGCCGGGATTCCGCGCCGATGCGGGTGCCGCCATTCATCGACTGCCGCGGTCGAAGCCAGTTGCGACACGACATATCGATGAGGAGGTCTGAGTGCGACATCTTGAGCCATTAATACACTCTCTTACTAGGATGCTGCGCTCTCTGCTGATTCTGGTTGCGTTCCTGACTTTCGGGGCCGCCTTCGCTTTTCCGCAGGTAGTCACCACCAGTACGCTGGACGGCGCCGTGACTGATCCGCAAAAGACCTCGGTCGCCGGGGCCCAGGTGCTGGTCACGAACATCCATAACGGACAGACCTTCAAAGCCAGCACCGACATCCGCGGCTATTGGCTGCTGCCGGCGATGTCGGAGGGCGTCTACAAGGTGTCCGTCTCGATGAAAGGCTTCCGCACGTTCGTGCTCGAAAACGTCCAAATCGACGCCGCCATCCCCACCACCGCCAATGCCCGGTTGGAGCTCGGCCCGGTCGCGGAAGTCGTGGAGGTGCAGGGCGGTGCGGAGCTGGTGCAAACCACGGACGCGACGGTCAACAGCACATTGGAAGGGCGCATGGTGCTCGAACTGCCGGAAATCACCCGCGGCGGCCTGGACCTGCTGGTCTCCCAGCCCGGTGTCCAGACGGCCGGCGCGAACCGCTACTCCAGCATCAACGGGCTGCCCAACAGCGCGCTGAACGTCACCATCGACGGTTTGAATACCCAGGACCAGCTGCTCAAGAGTAGCAACGGCTTCTTCACCTTCATCCCGATCACCGACGACTCGATTGAGGAAGTCACTCTGACCACCTCGGCCGCGGCAGCCAATGCCACCGGGGAAGGCGCGGCCCAGATCAAGTTCGTCACCAGGAGCGGCACCAACCAGTTGCATGGCGGCGTTTTCGAGCAGATCCGCAATACCGCCCTGAATGCCAATTATTACTTCAACAACATCGACGGCCTGCCCCGCGACATTGTCCAGTTGAACCAGTTCGGAGGGCACATCGGCGGGCCGATCTGGAAGAACAAGCTGTTCTTCTTCACGAACATAGAACAGCGTATCCAGCCCGCGTCGGCGAGCGAAAGCTATACCGTCCTGACGCCCGCCGCGGTCAACGGCAACTATACGTACATGGATCCGGTAACCAACCAGCTCGTCACCGTCAACGTGCTGAAGCTGGCGCTGGATAACGGCTATCAGGGCACCGCGGATCCGATCATGGCCAAGACCTTTAACCAGATCAATGCGCTGGTTTCGGGCTCACCCAACCTGATTAACAACATCTCGTCCAGCGGCGACTACATTCGCGACACCTTCTATTACCAGGCCAGGGGCGAGGACCTGCGGCTGTTCACCGTCAGCCGGATCGATTACAACCTCAACTCCCGCAATCAGCTCTCGATCTCTTACTCCTACAACAATTACAACTCCACTCCGGATATCCTGAACGGCGATGTGGCGCTGTTGCCCGGAACGGGCACCGTGCTGGGCGCCCCCGCTGTCGGCGGTCAGCTCAGCAACCGCTTCGCAGGCATCATCGCCTTGCGGTCTACGATTACCTCCCACCTGACCAACGAATTCCGCGCCGGCCTGGACAGCGGCACCATCGTGTTCGACCCGCAGGCCGACTCGGCTGGATCGTATGCCCAGTGGCGCGGCTACAACATCGCGCTCACCGCCGGCGAGGGCTACGCGGTACCGGGCGACCCCGCTTCGGGCTCGCTGGTCTCGGCCTATGTCGGAGGATCACGGCGCAATTCGCCCACCAGGAACCTCAGCGAAACCATGTCCTGGCTGAAGGGGCCGCACGTGGTCAGTTTTGGCGGCAATTGGACGCAGGTCAATCTGTGGGACCAGACCATCGGCAACGAGACCATCCCCACGATGACGCTGGGCATCGACGCCGCCCAAAACGATCCGATCCATAACGGCGGCCCGACCGACATCTTCAGCAACGCGAATTTCCCCGACGCGCCGTATTGGGTCCTCGACGATGCCGCGGCGCTCTATGCCGACCTGACCGGCCGCGTGGCTTCGATCAGCAAGTCGGTGGCCCTCAATTCCGCGGGCCAATATGGCGCCAATCCCCCGATCGACCACGTTCTGCAGCGCGAG
Organism: Bryobacteraceae bacterium; assembly: GCA_052145115.1. Taxonomy (GTDB): domain Bacteria; phylum Acidobacteriota; class Terriglobia; order Bryobacterales; family Bryobacteraceae; genus CAIVVT01. The sequence continues at coordinate 49,495 of JBKQPG010000102.1, read as the reverse complement.
TTTGGCCTGTTCGTCCAGGATTCCTGGAAGCTGCGCAGGAGTCTCACCGTGGACCTGGGTTTGCGTTACGAGTGGGAGGGGCCGCTCGAGGATCTGACCGGTACCTACTCATCGGTCACGCTGGCTTCGCTGTGGGGCATCTCCGGCATCGGCAATGAATTCCAGCCCGGCCTGGAGACCGGCGTGCAACCTCAATTCGTGAAGTATTTTACGCCCTATAACAACCTGCACCGCTGGAACCCGTCCGGCGGCTTTGCCTGGCAACTGCCCGCCGGCCAGGGGCCGTGGCACTGGTTGCTGGGCGACCATCCCGGCGCTACGGTCCTGCGCGCCGGCTACGCCATCAGCACCATCCGCGAGGGGACCGCCATCCTGGAATACATGCTCGGTTCCAACCCTGGCCGGAGCGTCGACGATTCGGTGGATCCCGACAACTACCCGCAGTACTTCGGCACCCCGGGCTCGGTCACCCTCAGCAGCGCGACGCTGCCCACGCGCCCCTACCCCGCGTCCCCGTCCTATCCTTTCTCGCCCCAACCCACCGACCCGCTCAACGGCTTCGAGCCCAATCTGAAGCTGGGCTACGTGCAGAGCTGGAATTTCGGCCTGCAGCGCGAGTTGGGCCAGAGCACCGTCGTGGAAGTCCGCTACACCGGCAACCATGGCACCGACCTGTGGCGCCAGATCTCTTTGAACGAAGTCAACATCTTTGAAAATGGATTCCTGTCGGAATGGCAGAACGCTTACAACAACCTGATGATCGCCCGCGAGACCAATCCGGCCAGCACCAACTTCGGTAACCAGGGGCTGCCCGGCCAGGCGGACATCCCGTTCATCCAGTTGGCTTATGGGCGGACCAGCTCCCAGAATTTCGTCAACCGCCTCCTGACCAACCAGCCGGGGCTTTACGCCAACCTCTTCTCCTATGCCCAACCGTACCTCAACAACTGGATGAGCACCGGCCAGTATCCGGCCAATCTGTTCATCGAGAACCCCGCCGTTTCGAGCGGCAACAGTTGGATCGTCGGCAACTGGGGCAGTTCCTACTACGACGCCCTGCAGATCGAGGTCCGGCGGCGGATGAGCAAGGGCCTGATGCTCGAGGGCAGCTACGTCTGGTCGAAGTCGCTGGTCAACGGGCCGACCTCCGATTCCAGCCTCTATTTCCCGTCCCCGACCACGCTGCGCAATATCAATCTGGACAAGCAGCCCACGCCTTTCGACATCCCGCAGGCGCTCAAGCTGAACGTGATCTACGAGCTGCCTTTCGGCCCCGGGCGTCCCTTCCTGGCCACGGCCAACCGGGTGGTCCGCAAGATGGTGGAAGGCTGGCAGATCGCCGCAGTCGACCGCAATCAGTCCGGCACACCCTCCCAACTGCTCTCGGGGCGCGAGGGAATCAATCAGAACGACCCTGGCGTCGTGCTGCACAACATGACGGCCTCGCAACTGCAAAGCATGATGGGGATCGTCAAGACCACGGGTTCCAATGGCACCGGGCTGGTCTCCTATCTCCCGCAGTCGCTGATCGACAACAGCGTGGCCGCGTTCCAGACCGGCGGCCAGCCCCTGAATCCCAACGCGCCCTACATCGGGCCGCAACTTACCGCCGGGCAGCTCGGCTACGAGGTCTTTCTGTGGGGCCCGTGGCAGAACCATTTCGACCTGAACCTCACCAAGACCACGACCATCAAGGAGCGCTACAAGGTCGAATTCACGGCCCAATTCCTCAACGTCCTCAACATCACCAACTTCCAACTGGCCAATACGACCCTGATCGACGCCAACTTCGGCCAGACCACTTCCGCCTACCAGGACCTCTCCAACGCGCAGGACCCCGGGGCGCGCATGATCGAGTTCCGCCTGCGGGTCAACTTCTGAGCGGCGCGGGCGGCGGGAGTGCGATTGGCGGAGCGTGGGAGGGGCGTTCGCGGAAAATTGGAGGAACAAAGCCAAGTGCGACACTTATGTCGCAAAGTGTCGCATTTCTTCATACGGCGTGTGACGGCAGAGTGATCCGGGAGAGGTCGGGCCGGAAGGCGAGCAAGGATATGTAAGAGTCGTTAAATCAGATTGATACATGGAAGAAGGCGGTTCCGATTGGATCGTGAGCCGGGTGAGTAAGTATGACAATTCGACAGGATGTGGTGTCGTGTCGAAATGTCGAATTGGCGGGTTCGCAGGGCTGGGGTGAGGGGTCGAGGCGGGGCGGGCAGTCCCCGGGTCCAGGGCCATGGCGATTCGAAAGAACCTCAAGATCAAGGGATGGAGGCAGGAGGCTCGGCGCCTGGTTACGCTTTCTCCGCGACATGTCTCTAGAACAGCGAGGAGCGGGTCCACGCTTCCAGAAAATCCTTGCCGTGATAGCGGATCGTCCGGTCGTCCACCACCTCCGCGCCGGGCCGCAGTCCGGCGTCGATAGGCAATGAATTGCGCGTCGTGTACTCGATTTCCACCGTCACCGGCCCGGCGATGCGATACGGCTGGATGACGCCGATTTTGGCCATTGCCCGCCGCGCCTGCTCGCGCGTCCGCTCGCGTGCCGCTTCGGCCGACAGGGAGAGGCAGGTGTATCTTCCCAGCCCCTCCTTCACCGCGACCGTCTCCGCCTGGGGCACAATCGCGTGCAGCTCGTCCACCGCCGCCACGTCGCCCGAGAGGAACACCACCGGCGTGTCGAAGGCCCCCGCCAGCGCCGCCCGCGTTTCGATCTCGCCCATCGCCTTCCCGTTGACGCGCATCGTCTGTATGCCCAGCGAGCTGTAGCTGTGGGCCATCACGCCGCCCCGCACGTTGGCCTGCGGATGTTGTCCCACGAAGGCCACGGCACTGTAACGCCGTTCCAGCGTCATTGTCGCCCCCAGCGCGCCGATCAGCAGCCGGGCGCGGGGATGAATCGTCAGCGCCGACAGCGTCTGGCTGCCGTCATGACCGTCCCACACGATCACTTCATCGGCTCCGCCATCGAGGAACCCCTGCACGGCCGCGTTCACTTCGCCGGTCAGCAGTTGCCGCAGTTCGGCGTCGTGGGGTTCGGTCAAATCCTGGCGGCAGACCCCGGCGATGCCCTCGGCGTCGGTAATCACGAACACGCTCTTCCTGGCCTGCGGCCACAGGGACAGCGTAGTCAGAAGAGCCAGCGGGAGCAGGCGTCGCATGTCGAGTAGTATACGCCGCGGGCATCTCCCCGGCCGGGCGCCGCTTCGGCCCGCTTCCGTCTGTGGGATGATGCTACCTATGCCGCAGCGACTCCTGATCCTCGGCGCCCAGGGGATGCTGGGTACGCAACTGGCGCGGCTCTACCCTGAGGCCCTGGCCTGGGACAAAGGCGATGTGGACGTGCTGGACGCCAAGCGCTTCGAGACCCAATTCCGGGCCGCCGCACCGGACCTCGACGCGGTGGTGAACTGTATCGCCTTCAACGACGTGGACGGCGCCGAGGACCATCCCGAGGCGGCCTTCGAGCTCAACGGCGCCTTCCCCGGACGGCTGGCCGCGCTGTGCCGCGAGCTGCGCCGGCCGCTGGTGCACTACAGCACCAACTACGTTTTCGACGGCAAAAAGGGCGAGTATTTTGAATCAGATTCGCCCAGCCCGTTGTCGGTCTACGCCCGCTCCAAGCTGCGCGGCGAACGCACCGTGGCCGCCGCGACCGACGATTTCTACCTGGTGCGCACCGCCGTCCTTTTCGGCCCCCGGGGCTGCAGCGATGTTTCCAAGCGCAGCTTTGTCGAGTTGATGATGGACCTGGCCGCGCAGCGCGACACCATCCAGGCCGTCAGCGACGAAATCAACAGCGTCACCTACGCCCCCGACCTGGCGCAGGCGACCTCAGCGCTGCTCGAATCGGACGCCCCTTACGGCGTGTATCACCTCACCAACTCGGGCGCGGCCAGTTGGTATGAGCTGGCGCGCGCCGTCTTCGAGCTCACGCCCCGCAAACCGCAACTCGTCGCGGTACCCGCCTCGGCGTTCCCCCGCAAAGCGCAGCGCCCCGCCAGGGCGGTTCTCCTGAACACCAAGACCGATCCCTTGCGGCCCTGGCAAGAGGCCCTGCGCTCGTTCGCCGCCCGCCACCTGGCCTCACCCGATGGCCCCTGTTGAGGCCCGCCGCCCGCGGCGCTGATTCCGCCGCCGTGCCGGATGCGACATACGGCTGCCACGCCCGGGCCCATTCCTTATAATCCGGTCGAGAATTGCGCCCCGCCGACGATAAGACCAGAGGAGGGAGCCGCATGCCTGAAACCGAGCTCAAACTGCTGATCGTGGACAACGCCGACGATGCCCGCACCGTGCGCGAGATGATCGAATCCACAGCCGGTCCGCGCTTCAATATCGAGACCGCGGAGACTCTGGTTTCGGCCTTGAACGCGCTGGCGCGCCATGGCTTCGACGCGGTGCTGATGGAATTGGGGCTGTCCGATTCCCAGGGTTTGGCGACCTTCGAAACCATCCAGCGCCACTCCCACGGCGTGCCGATCGTCATCCACACCGGCATGGCCAACGAGATCCAGGCCCTGACGGCAGTCGAGCGCGGCGCCCAGGATTACCTCATGAAAGGCAAACCGAGCTGCCAGGCGCTGGTGCGCGTGCTGCAATACTCGGTGGCGCGCGGCCACCGCGTGGCGGAGTTCGGCAAGCCGGACACCGTCCAAGCCAAAGCCATCGGCTTCCTGGCCGCCAAGGGCGGCGTGGGCTCGACCACGCTGGCGTCCCATTTCAGCGTCGAACTGGCGCGCCAGAGCGGCGCCAAAGTGCTGCTGATTGACCTTGACGTCAGCGCCCGTTCGGCGTCCTTCCTGTTCAAGACCGACTCGCGCTATTCGGTGGTCGACGCGGCCACCAACCTGCACCGGCTGGACGCCGATTTCTGGGGCCGTATCGTGTCCCGCACGCCCTACGGCCCGGACCTGTTGCAGGGGCCCGGCGCGGTCGGCCCCGCCGACCCGCTCAGCGGCGAACGCGTGCGCCACGTGCTGCGGTTCGCCCGGACGCTGTATTCCTTCATCGTCGTCGACCTGGGCCGCGCCGGCCCGCTTTGCTTCCGGCTGCTGGAGGAGATCGGCGAGATCTACCTGGTCACCACCAGCGGCATGCTCGAGATGTACGAAACCAGCCGCATTCTGCAGCGCCTGGCCAGCCTCGGTTTCACCCAAAACAAGGTTCGGCTGCTCCTCAACCGGGTCACCGGCCCATCCTTTGTGACCAAGTCGGCGATTGAGAAAGCGCTAGGCCGGCCGGCCTGTTGGACTCTGGCGGATTACTCCAGCGAACTCGACAGCGCCTATACCAGTGGCAATTTCTTCTCCCAGGCGCCGAGCCTGCGCCGTCAATGTGAGCTGCTGGTGACCCGATCGCTGGGCGCGGAGGAAAACGCCGCTGTAATCCAGCCGCCCCTCTGGTCGTCGGCCCTGGAAAGCCTCCAACGCCTGTTTTCCTCTGTCGTGGGTGGCAGCCGGGAAAGCGTCAAGAGCGCGAGTGGCCGTTAACAGGCCAATCCGCGCTGCGACTTTATTCTTGACCGTCTATTAGTTAATTGCGCCCTGCGCGCCCTGCGGAAGCACCCCATTCGCCAACCTCGCCACCCTCACCGGCCCTGCGCCCCGCGCCCGCCCGGCCGGCCCCGGCTGGCGCGCCCCTCAGCCCCCTTAACACAACTGTCGCCCGGCAGTTGCGGGTGAAGATTTTAGTACTTAAGGGACCTAATTCTAGGCAAACTCAGTTATACTGGGCCTGCACACAGTTCGCGATTATGTTTTAAGAGGTGTACCAGTGCGTCCGCTTACCAAATTGGCTGTTTTCCTCGCTATGGGAGTGTGCCAGGCCGCGACGCCGACTCTCTCCATCTCCGTGACTCACAACGGGAACTTCCTGCAAGGCCAGACCAACGCGTTCTTTGTCATTCGGGTGAGCAACGTCGGCACCGGTCCCACGACCGCCGCCGTGCAGGTGTCCGACCAGATCGTCACCGGGCTGACGATCACCTCGCTCAGCGGCGCGGGCTGGACCTGTTCCGGCGTCAACTGCGATCGCAGCGACGTCCTGGCGGCGGGCAAGAATTATCCCGCGATCGTGGCGCTGGCCTCGGTGACTCCGACTGCCCCCTCCTCGATCACTTACGGGGCCACGGTCTATTTCGGCGGCGACCCCGCCGGCTCGCACAGCACCACGGACACGGCCAACGTGGAGCCGGCCGGTTATCCGGTCGCCTGGGGCGGAAACGCATCCGGCGAGTCGCTGGTGCCGCCCGGTTTGACCACTGTCGCGGCGCTCTCCGGCGGCGGCTCCGACACGCTGGCATTGAAGGGCGACGGCACGGTCGTGGCCTGGGGCGACAACACCTACGGCGAGACCAGCGTGCCCGGGGCTCTGACCAATGTCCTGGCGATTTCCGCCGGAGACATGTTCAGCCTGGCCCTGACGAGCAATGGCAAGGTCACCGCGTGGGGCGACAATACGTACGGCGAAACCACCGTTCCGGCCAGCTTGACCAATGTGGTGGGCATTGCCGCCGGACGGTATCATGCCCTGGCCCTGACAAGTGCCGGAACGGTAGTGGCCTGGGGCGTTACTTCCGGAGTCAATTATCACGGCCAAACCGCGGTCCCCGCGGGCCTGACCAATGTCGTGGCCGTGGCCGCCGGCTGGTATCACAGCGTGGCGCTGAAGAGCAACGGCAGTGTCGTCGCCTGGGGCTACAACGCGGACGGCGAGAGCACACCGCCAACCCTGACCAATGCTGTCGCCATCGCCGCCGGCGCCTACCATACCCTCGCCATGGGCTCCGACGGAACGGTCGTGGCATGGGGCGCCAACACTTATGGCCAGACCACGGTGCCGGCGCTTACGGATGTCGTTGCGATCGCCGCCGGCTGGGACCACTCCCTGGCGTTGCAGGCTGACGGGACCATTGTTCCCTGGGGGTACGACGGCTATAGCCAGTTGGAGGTGCCATCCACTCTGGACAATGTCACCGCCATCGCGGCCGGCGGATATCACAGCCTGGCTTTGAACACCATGTATCTGGGGTTGATTCCAGTCACCATCCGGACCAGCACCACCACCCCCACCACCAGCCTGCCCAACGTCAGCGTGGACAGCACCAGCTATAGCGGCGCCGGCGTGCTGTTCAACTGGTACCCGGGCGCCTGGTCCGGGGAAGTCTTTGTGCCTGGTCCTAACCACAGCCTGAGCGTCTTGGGGGTGTCGCCCGGCGCCACCGGCGTCCAGTTTATTTTCACTGGCTGGAGCGACGGCTACGGCGGCGCATCGCGCCTGGTCGCCCCCAGCGTGCCCACCACCTACACCGCCGACTTCTCAACGCAATACGCCTTGACCACCGCCATCGGCGGCTCGGGCAGCGGCACGATCAGTCTTACTCCTTCCGGCCCTTACTGGTACAACGCCGGCACGATCGCCAACGTGACCGCGACCCCGGCCGGGGGCAGCGCCTTCACCGGCTGGACGGGCGCCTGCACTGGGGTCGGACCCTGCAATGTGACCATGAATTCGCCGGAATCGGTCACCGCCAACTTCACCCCGGTCAGCGTCTCCACACCCAGCCTGGCGCTCACCTCGTCCCATAGCGGCCATTTCCTGCGCAGCCAGGCCGACGCCGTTTATCTGCTGCGGCTCTCCAATGCACCCACGGGCGATCCCACTTCGGTCCAGATCACGGTCACCGACACTCTGCCCACCGGCTTGACGCTGGTCTCGATGACCGGCTCGGGCTGGACTTGCACGTCCAACTCCTGCACGCGCAGCGATTCTTTGGGCAGCGGCCAGACTTTCCCGGCCATCATCCTGGTCGTCAGGGTCGGCGCCAGCGCCGCCGCCAGCCTCACCAACGTGGCGAAACTCTATTTGAACGGCTCCGGGACCGCTTCCCTGACCGCGGATGACGTCACGGCCATCGATGTGACAGGCTATCCCCTGGATTGGGGCCTGGACACGTCCGCGCAGGCGGCCAAGCCCGCCGGCCTGACCAACGTATTATCCGTGGCTGGCGGAGGGGCCCACTCGCTGGCCCTCGAGGCCAACGGGACCGTCGTGGCCTGGGGCGACAATAGCTACGGCCAGACCAGCGTGCCCGGGGGTTTGACAAACGTCGTGGCGATCGCCGCTGGCCTGTATCACAGCATGGCTCTGCAGAGCGATGGCACCGTCGCGTTCTGGGGCGACAGCAGCTACTACCAGAACGATCTGCCCGCGGCCTTGGTCAGCCCGAACTGCGCCACTCAACCCTGCGCCGTGGCGATTGCCGCCGGCGATTATCACAACCTGGCTCTCATGAGCGATGGAACCGTCCTGGCCTGGGGCTATGACGCGGATGGCGAGGCTGACGTGCCCTCCGGGCTCGCCAATGCCGTGGGCATCGCCGCTGGCGGGACTCACAGCCTGGCGGTTGGCAGCGACGGTTCGATCTCCGCTTGGGGCTCCAACGCTCTCGGCCAGATCGGTGTGCCCGACGGCTTGACGGGCATCGTCGCCGTGGCCGCCGGCGAGAATCACAGCCTGGCTTTGAGCTCCGGCGGGGTCGTTACGGCCTGGGGAGACAATAGCTACGGCCAGTCGGCCGTGCCCTCCGGTTTGACGAGCGTCGCCGCCATTGCTGCCGGCGGCAATCACAGCCTGGCCTTGAATACGGCTGGAACCATCGCCGCCTGGGGCGATAACACTTACGACGAGACCGTGGTCTCCTCCGGCTTGACCAGTGCAGTCGCCATTGCCGGCGGGGCGAATCACAGCCTGGCGGTGAACTCCGGCGCGGCCGGGGGCGTTGCCGTCACGCTCACCACGGCGGAGCCCGGAACCATCATCACCGTGGATGGCAACACGCTCACGGCCGAAGTGGTTGTCGAGTGGGGCTCCGGCACCAGCCACACCCTGCTCGCGCCCTCGCCTCAGCCGATTTCCACTGGCGAGCGCTACGCTTTCTCTTCCTGGAGTGACGCCGGCGCCGCCACGCACACCGTTACGCCCACGGCGGCCATCACTTACACGGCCAACTTCGTGGTCCAGTATCAGTTGACCACCGCCGTGAACATCCCCGGCGCGGGTACCACATCGCCCGCCAACGGCACTTGGTATAAGACCGGGGCCACGGCGACCGTCACCGCCACGCCCTCGGCCGACTACCATTTCACCGGTTGGTCCGGCGCCTGCACCGGCACCGGCCCCTGCACCATCACGATGAGCTCGCCGCAGTCGGTCACCGCGGATTTCACCGCCTATTCGGCCAGCTTGTCCATCACTTCTACCCACAGCGGCAAGTTCTATCGCGATGAAAACCCGGCCGATTACACGCTCACGGTGAAGAACAGCGCCAAGGCCGGACCGACCAGTGGCACGGTAACGGTCACCGAGTACGCGCCTCCCGGCATGGCTCTCAATTCGCTCACGGGTACGGGCTGGAGTTGTGCCGGCTCGGCCTGCACGCGCTCGGACGTGCTGGCCGCCGGCGCCTCCTATCCGCCCATCACCGTCTCCGTCTATGTCCTCGCCGACGCGCCTGCGTCGGCCAACAACGGAGCCAGCGTCAGCGGCGGGAATTCGCCCTCCGCCACCACCAGCGATCACACCCTAATCAGTCGCGCTGAGCCTGAGTAAGGCCCTCTCGATTTAACCTCAACGCCCTGCCGCTCCCGGACCACCCGCTGGTCTGGGAGCGCTGGGGCTAGCATCCGCCCGTGGACCCGCGCCTCTGCGCGCTACCCTGTAGGTTCATGCGGACAATCATCGTGATCATGGTTCTCCTGGGCCTGGCCTTGGCACTGTTGCTGGCCTTTTCCCTCACGCCTACCCTGGACCTGCCCGCCGCGGTTACGGCGATCGGCTCCATGACCCCCATTCCGGTCCGCGTCCACGCCCCCCACGGGACCCGCCGCCTGGCCGCCTACATCGAACAAGACGGCGTTCGTTCCACCGTCTTCGAACACCTGGAACCGGCCCGCCATTTCCTGTGGCAGCGCCATGTGTCCGACGCCATCGTCCACTTCACGGCCGGGGTAAAATCCACGCCCACCCTCAAGGACGGCCCCGCCCGCCTGATCATCGAAGCCACCTCCAACGACTTCCGCTCGAGCACCGCCCGCCTCAGCCGTGACGTCATCGTGGTCACCCGCCCCCCGGCCCTCAGCGTCGACTCCGAGCAGCACTACCTGTACCTCGGCATGGCCGACCTGGTGACCTTCACGGTCTCCGGCTACTGGACCGAGGCCGGCGTCCGTGTTGGCAATCAGCGCTTCCGGGCCTGGCCCATGCCCGGCGGCAAGCCCGGCTTCTTCTCGCTCTTCGCCTTCGCCTGGAACATGCCCCCCGCCACCGTTCCCCTGGTCTACGCCACCAATCCCGCGCTCAACGAGGTCACCGCCGGCATGGTGATCCGGTTCCCTCAACACGAGCAGCCCCACTACCGCACCCGCGACCTGGCCGTTGACGACCGCTTCCTCCAGAAAGTCATTACCGAACTCGACCCCAACGGCTCCGGTGACCCGCTGACGCGTTTTCTGAAAATCAACGGCGCAATGCGCCGCGCCAACAACCAGACGCTCTCCGATCTGCGGCTCAAAACCGAGCCCCGCTTCCTGTGGTCCCGCGCCTTCCGCCAGCAGCGCAACTCCCAGGTCGAGTCCAATTTCGCCGACGTCCGTAATTACATCTACCAGGGCAAGAAGATCGACCAACAGGTGCACCTCGGCTACGACCTCTCAGTCACCCAGCACGTCGGCGTCGAGGCCTCGAACGACGGCCGCGTGGTCTACGCCGCCCCGCTCGGCATCTACGGCAACTGCATTGTGCTGGACCACGGCTACGCTCTGCAGTCCATCTACGGCCACCTCAGCTCCATCGCCGTCCACCCCGGCGACCTCGTCAAACAGGGCCAGATCCTGGGCCAGAGCGGCCAGACCGGCATGGCCGGCGGCGACCACATCCACTTCAGCATGCAGCTCGACGGCGTCCAGATCGACCCCCGCGAGTGGTGGGACGCCCATTGGATCAAGGATCACGTCGCCAGCCGCGTCGACCTCCCGGGCTTCAGCAATTGACGCCCCCAGGATCTAATCCGGCCCCTCGCCGGTCGCCGCCCGCCTCCCGAAAAGATAATTCCATATTTAGTACATGAACAATCGTTGAGGGTGTTACACTCGTAAAGCCCCGGAGCCCGAATCAAACTTCCGGGCCAGTAAAAGAGGAGCTAAGTACGATGCAAAGACTCTCACAGATAGTAGTTTCAAGCCTCGCTTTCGCGGCGGCTTCCATTTTCATGGCACAGGCCCAGGAGCCGGCCCCGATTCTGGGAATCGTCCGCGAGGACATCAAGCCCGGCAAGGGTGCGGCCCACGAAAAAACGGAAATGGCCTATGTCCGGGCCTTTTCCAAGACCAAGGCCCCACATTACATCGCCATGGTCAATGTGACCGGCCCCAGCCACGTGCTGTTTCTCGAGCGCTACGACTCTTTCGAGGCCGCCGGAGACGCCATGGCCCTCGCCGAGAAGGAGCCATTGAAGAGCGAACTCCAGCAGGCCGACGCCGCCGATGGCGAGCTGCGCACGGGCGATCGCTATATGTTCGCCACCTACCGCAAGGAGCTGAGCTACGAACCGGTGCCCGCCCAGTTGGCCAAGTACAAGATTCACAGCGTCACCACGGTGCGCGTGCGGCCGGGTCACGTTGACGATGTCGAGGCCCTGTTCAAACTCTCCAACCAGATGCGCATGAAGACCGACAGCCAACAGCGCCGCGTGGTGTACGGCGTGGTCTCCGGCGCGCCGGGGGGCACTTATCTGATCTTCAGCGGCATGGAGTCGCTGAAGTCGATGGATCCCCCGCGCCCGGCCAAGAGTCCGGCCGAAACTTTCGGCGCCGAGGACTGGGCGCGCTATCAGAAGATGTACGCTGATCTCGTCATTAGTTCGGAGAACGTCCTGTACGCCGTCAACCCCAAGATGAGCTACCCGCCCAAGGAGTTCATCGACGCCGATCCGGAATTTTGGGCGCCCAAGCCCAAGCCGGCAATGGCCAAACCGGCCGCCAAGCCTGCCGCCTCCAAGTAAGGCCCGATCGAGGCCGGTAAGAAACGGCTAGCCCGGCCTCCTGCCTCAATCCCTCGATCTTGAGGTTCCATCAAATCGCCATGGCCCTGGACCCGGGGACTGCCTGACCTTTCCCTTGCGGACACGCTCAGGCCGTCCCCACCAACCCGCCCCGCCTCGACCGCTCACCCCCGCCCTGCGCACCCGCCAATTCGACATTTCGACACGACACCACCCCCCCTGTCGAATTGTCATACTGACTCACCCGGCTCACGATCCAATCGGAACCGCCATCTTCCATGTATCAATCTGATTCAATGACTATTACATATCCCTACTCGCCCTCCGCTCCGACCTTTCCCGCAGCATCTGCCGTCACACGCCGTATGACGAAATGCGACACTGTGCGACATAAGTGTCGCGCTTGGCTTTGATCCTCCAATTTTCCGCGAACGCCCCTCCCACGCTCCGCCAATCGCACTCCCGCCGCCCGCGCCGCCCCCGCGCTGGTCGAGTCCCTGGAGACGCGGAAGCCAAGGTATGGATTCACACCCCTGGCGCAGGCGACCTCGGCCGGTCACAACGGCGATCCCTCTTTCGCCTCTTCCTTGCCAACGCCTTCCGCGCCTCCCCGTCATCCCTGCCCCTGCATTCGCTTGACACCGGCAGTATCGTGAATCTGGGAGCAGGATCTGGCGAATCCTCGATTCTCATCGCCGGAAAACCAAGCAGCGTGCTAAAGCCCGGGCTGTAGTCCGGGACTTAACGTGGATGCGGCCCTATCGCGCGCCGCAGCCGATTGTTGGTGAAACATCCGGGCTAACGGCTGGCGGCTGGCTGGCGGGCTAGTTTGCGTCCCCACAACCCGGTGCCGATCAGTCCCATGCCCACCAGCCATAGCGCCGACGGCTCGGGCGTCGAGTCCGGCGGGTCCGGAGGATCTCCCAGGTTCGTAGGAGTATCCGGCGGAAGGAAGTAGTTATTCCCCGGCCCGGGATCCGGATTTTGCGAGCCGTTGTAGCCCCAGCCCGAAAAGATCGTTGAGCCGAACAGGCCCCCGTCGTCGGCCGGGAACAGCAGCCTCTCGCCGCTGCCGTGGCCTGACGAGTCGTCCCCCAATAATGTCAATGGGCCCATTGCGCCGCCACGCGCGCCCGGGCAGCCGGGCACGCTGCTGCTGTCGAACAGGCTCTGGCATGGGCCGGACGTAATCCAATCGGCGAGGCCCGTGGAGGCGGGGGTTCTTTCAGGTTGAATCGGACCGGCAAACGCAGGCCCGAGCAATGCGGACAAGCCGATCAGACCGGCCGCAAGCAAACGGTTCAGACGCACTGGGGACCCTCCTGAGACATGAGTCTTCAGTGAGCCGGTCCGGGCGAATACACGGATCCCCGGAACGGATCACAGTGGGAGAGTATGGAAATGATGCCTTGCCGGTGCGCGGTGCGATTTCCACCGCTCACCAGCCTTCTTCGGGCGTTTCGCCGGCCACTCTACGAAGCTCGATCTGCTTCGACGGCAGCCTATGCGTTATATTTCTATTCGTATTTTAACCCGCCTATGCCCGCGAATCCACAGAAACTCCTCCTCGGGATAGGTCTGAGTGCCCGGAAAGTACCGCTCCAGTACTAGCCGGTTTCCCGCCAATGCCACGCCGAGTCGCACGGGAACTTCTTCCCCGCCCCTATTCATCCGCCGGCAACCGGCCGATCTAATGGGCGACGCTGCCTTGCAGGGCGGCGCGCAAAGCAGGTCTTTAAGAGTCTTTGGGAACAGACATGAAGCGACATTGGAGGCTTTCCGCAGGCGCGTGGATCTGGGCGTTGATGCTGGCCGGTGGGGCGTCGGCCGCGGAGAAAGCAGTCTCGGCCCTGCCGCCTCCCGAATTAGTCGGCCGCTGGCGCGGGCAGGGGCGCATCGTGAGCGACTGGACCTCGGTCCAGATCCTGCCCCTGGACATCGGGATCTTGCCCGACGGCTCCATCATCGGCCTGGTCGGGCACGCCGAAATTGCGGGTGGTATTTATCAGGAGCCCATGAAACGCTCGCCCAAAAAGCCGCAGTTTCTGCTCTCGGTCAACCTCGACGGCGAGCTGCTCGGCGACGGCGTGATGCGGCGCGGGCTGCAACTTGCGCTCAGCTCGGCCAACGGCCGCCTGAACGGCACAGGGGCGAGCGATGGCGCGTGGATGTGGCTGGGCGCATGGCGTGCCGACAAACGGCGCTCCAAGCCGCTGCAGGTGCGTTTCGTGAGTCTGGAGCGAGTGACGGCGCGAAGTCCCTAGCGCCGTGCAGATCAGTTGTAGAATCAGTGCAGCTTGCGCGCTGCGACGATGAGCGCGACGCCGGCCAATGGGAGGCGCCCCATGCTCCAGACATCCACCGAAGAACTGTACGCCGAGCGCATGGCGCGCTACGTTTGCGCCATGCACAAGGGCGTGCCCGACCGGGTGCCCCTGCGGCCGTTCGCCGCCGAGATCACGGCGCGCCACGCCGGCTTCACCTGCCAGGAGGTGACACACGACTACCGCAAGGCGTTCGAGGCGATCATCCGTTGCTGCCACGATTACGACTGGGACGCGACCGTGCCGAACATGGTGTACGTCTGGACCGGCCTGACGCAGGCGGCGGGCCTGACCTACTACGGCGTGCCGGGCATCGACGTAGAGGCCGACGTCTGTTTCCAGTACCGCGAGCCGGCCGAGCAGACCGCGTTCATGAAGCGCGAGGAGTACGACGAGCTGATCGCCGACCCGGTGCGGTTCCTGTACGAGACGTGGCTGCCGCGGGTTTCGACCGAGTTCTGCGCGCGCGGCCAGGCGGCGACCTTGCGCAACAATCTGGCTTTCGTGAAGAGCGCCATGGCGATGATGGAGTACTTCACCGCTTTCGGCCCGCAGGTGGACAGGATGCGGCGGGAGTGCGGCACGGTCTCGGCGATCTGCGGCATGTTAAAGGCGCCGTTGGACATCCTGGCCGACAAGCTGCGCGGGTACCTGGGCCTGGCCTTCGACCTGATGGAGATCCCCGAGAAGGTGGAGCAGGCCTGCCGCGCGCTGATGCCGCACCTGGGCTACCTGGCGCTGAGTGGTGCCGATCCGTCGCGGCAGGTTCCGATTCCAATCTGGATGCACCGCGGGTGCACGCCGTTTATTTCCAAAGAGCATTTCGAGCGGATTTATTGGCCGACGCTGAAGCCGATCGTCGAGGCGCTGTGGGCGCAGGGCAACCAGACGCTGTTCTACGCCGAAGGCAAGTGGAACGCGCACCTGGAAAGCTTCGCCCAACTGCCCGACCACAGCATCGTCTACCACCTCGATCGCGGCGACCCGCAGCGCACGCACGAAGTGCTGGGCAAGAAGTTCTGCCTCAGCGGCGGCATGCCGAATGTCATGCTGGCGTTTTCCAAACCGGAAGAGGTGCGGGCGCAGTGCCGCAAACTGATCGAGGGCATTGGCGCCGAGGGCGGCTACATTATGGACGCCAGCGCGATCATGCAGAACGATGCCAGGCTCGAAAACCTGCGGGCGATGACCGAGGCGACACGCGAGTACGGGGCCTATCGTTCACCGTCCGCGCCGACGCCAGCAGAGCTGGATGAACGCCCGGCGGTGACGGGACTGCCGGGCTGGATCAGCGCTGCGCAGCCGCGGCCGGGCGTGTGCTACCCGTGGGCGGAAAAGTTGCGCGAATTGCCACCGATGCAGGGTGACGCGGGGCTGACGCAGCAGGTGTGGGAAAACATCGAGGGGCTGGCGTACTTGTATATCTGGCACCTGGTGTTGAGCTTCTGAGCAGAGACTCAGTTACGGCGCCTGGTCGCGCGCGCAACGGCAGCCGAAGTCGAAGACGCGCGAATTGGGCGCGAATTTCAGACGGTTGGAGACGCGGATGCTGCGTGCACTGAAGAACCAGGAGCCGCCGCGCAGCAGGCGCAGGGTTCCAGAAGAGGGTCCGGGCGGATCCACCGCCGCGCCCTGCCGGTAGTAACCGTCGGCATACCAATCGGCGACCCAGTTCCAAACGTTACCGAGAGTATCGTAGAGCTTCCAGGCGTTGGGTTTCTTCTGGCCCACGGGGTGGGGACCGTTGCCGTTGGCGTACAGGCGCTGGGCATAGTGCTGGCGGTCGGAGGCCCACAAGGCGGTGGTATCGACGGGCGAGTTGCCGCTGTTGTCGCCGTACCAGGCGATCTCGTCGAGGCTGCCGTAACGCGCGGAGGAGGAGCCGGCACGGGCAGCGTATTCCCATTCCGCCTCGCTGGGCAGGCGTCCTCCGGACCATTCGCAAAACTGGCGGGCCTGGTCCCAGGTCATGGCGGTAGCGGGGAACGAATCATCGCCCTGGCCTTCGTTGAGCAGGCGACCGAAGTTGTCCTTCGCGGCCAGCGCGGGTTGGCCGCTGGCGGAACGGAACTTCTTCCAGGCCGCCACGGTGACCGAATTCTGCCCGATCCAGAAGCCGTGTGTGAGGCGCACGCCGTGGGCGGGCTGTTCGGCATCCAGGCACTCGGCGTCGCCCCCCGAACAGCCCAGCATGAACTCGCCCGAGGGAATGGAGACGTAGTTCAGGCCGTCCCTGGCGTTCAGGCGCACGGAACCAGGGGCGGCGGCGGCCGGCTTGGGCGTTGGAATTGCAGCAGGCGCAGGCGGCAGCGGTTGTGAGACAGCGGGCAAGCGAGGAGCGGGCTGCGCCGCGGGCGGCGGGGCCGGGGTAACGGGCGGCGCGGCCGCGGGGGGCTGAACGGGCGCGGATGGGGACGGCTGCGCGGCGGGTTGAGAGGGCGGAGGAGAGGGCTGCGGTTGAGGAGGCGCGGGAGCGGGCGCGACCAAAGAGCGGGCCTGCTGCCAGGCGGGGCCGAGAAAACGCGGCAGGAGGAACCAGGCCGCCGCGCCAACGATGCCGACAAGAAGCAGTAACAACAATACGACCATGAGAACTCCGCGGCGGCGGGGCGGCGGAGGGGGTGGCGTCCACCCGGCCCCAGGCAGAGGAGGCGCGGACGGAGGCGGGGCGGGCGGCGGGGGCGGCGTGTAGATGGCCGTATTCAGGAATTCAGGCGCGGGGGGCGGCGACAGTCGCGACCGGGCGGGCGGTGGCACGGTAGCGCCCGGGGCAGCGCCGGCGATGGGGGGCGTGAGTGGGGGGGCAGAGGGAGGCTGGGCAGCCGGTGGGGCGGCGGCTGGCTGGGGCCGCGACTCCCAGGGAGGGACAAGGCCGCTGCCGCCGGAAGGCGGCGGAGGAGGAGCGGGCGCAGGGAGCGGAGCGGCGGGCGTGCGAAGGGTGGGCGGCGCGGAAGGAGCGGGCGGCGGCGGGGCGGCCTGGCCGTCCAAATCCTGATCGCCGATCATGGTGGCGCGCAGCGAGCGCAACGCGGCGGCCATCTCCTCACCTGACTGGTATCGACTCTCGCGGTCGGAGGAGATGGAGCGCATGACCAGACGGACGAGTTCGGTGTTGAGATCCGGGCGCGTGTCGGTGATCGGCCGGGGCGGCTGCTGGAGGCGGGCGATGAGCACTCCCATGGGCGTGGGCGCGCTGAAGGGGCGGGTGCCGCTGAGCATTTCATAGAGCACCAGTCCGACGGAGTAGAGGTCGGAGCGGGGGTCGAGCTCATGGCTGGGCAGGCCCATGGCCTGCTCGGGGCTGGAATACTCGGGCGTGCCGAGGGCGAAGCCGGTGGGGGCGGTGAGCATTCCGGTGACCTGCATGTCGGCCTCGGCGAGCACCTTGGCGATGCCGAAGTCGATGACCTTCACGTGGCCGCCACCCGTGCCGGGCGTGGCATCGGCGGAGACGAGGATATTCTGGGGTTTGACGTCGCGGTGGATGACGCCGCGGCGGTGGGCGAAAGCCAGGGCGTCGCAGACGCGGGCGGCGATTTCGAGGGCGCGCTGCGGGGGCAAGGGGCCACGATCCAGCAGCTCGCGCAGGCTGGGCCCTTCGACGTATTCCATGACGACGAAGGGGAAGCCGTTTTCGGCCACGTCGACGTCGAAGACCTCGACGATGAAGGGATGGCGGAGACGGCGAACGAGCTGCGCTTCAGCCAGGAAGGACTTGATGAACTGGGGGCGCGCGTCGAGCAGCAGTTTCAGCGCCTGGAACTCATCGAGCAGAATGTGCCGGGCGCGATAGACGACGCCCATGCCGCCACGGCCGATTTCGCTCAGAATCTCGTATTTGCCGCGAAGTACATCGCCAGGGTGCAGGTCGCTCATGGCCGGTGGGCCTTTCCTTGAAGGAGGAAATGAGACCAGAGTAGCAGAACGGGCGATGGATGCAGGACGAAAAATCAGCGCGGGGCGAGAGGATTGGCCAGGGCCAGGAGAATGTCCATGGCCAGACGCTTGGCGTCGCCGTCCTCGAGGTTCAGCAGGACGGCGACGATGAGATGGCGGTCGGGCGCGAAGACGAGGTGGGTGTTGAAGCCCTGCTGGCCGCCGCTGTGTTCGATGACGTGGAGGCCGTGCTCGGAGGCGATGTTCCAGCCCAGGCCGAAGCCGGTCAGGGCGCCGCTTTTCAGGCGCTGCGGGGTCCACATCAGAGTGCGCGTGTCATCCTTCAGGATTTTGCCGCGCACGAGGGCCCGGACCAGGCGGACGGGGTCCTCGGCTGCGCCGAGCCAACCGCCGCCCGGGGTCTTGTGACTGGTGTCCACCAGCGCGCAATTCTCAAATACGCCGTCGGCGCGCAGGCGGTAGCCGCTGGCGCGGCGGGGGATGATGGCGAAGACATCGTCGAGGCGCATGGATTCGATGCCGGCCGGGGCGAGGACCTGGTCGCGAACGAAATCGGCATAGGGTTGGCCCGAAACGGCCTCGATGATGGCGCCCAACAGGACGTAGCCGAAGGTGGAGTAGAAGGTCCGGGTGCCAGGCTCGAAGAGCAAGGGATCCTTGGCGAAGACTTCCAGGGCGGCGGTGGGACTTGCGAAGTGGCGGGTGTTGCCGTAGTCGGTGGCGCGGTTATGGCGGATGCCGGACTGGTGGCAGAGCAACTGGCGGACGGTGATGGGCCACTTCTTCTTGGGGAATTTGGGCAGGTATTTGTGGATCGGCAGGTCGAGGTTGAGCCGGCCCGTCTCGACCAGGCGCAGGACGGCGACGGCGGTGAAGGGCTTGGAGATGGAGGCCAGGCGGAAGAGGGTTTTAGGGGTCGCGGGGACGTCGTTTTCGAGGTTGGCCTGGCCCCAGGCATGGGTCCAGATGGGGCCCTGGCCATCCCAGACGGCGACGGAGACGGCGGGCGCGGGCCGGGCCGCGAGGAACTTCGAGACGAGCGAGGCGATGAGGTCGGACTGTTGCGGCGTGAGCGGGGCGGTGAGCGCCGGCGCCGCCGCGCAGACCAGGCAAACAGCGCCCGCGAGTACGTTGCGGCGGGTCATCGTTCTTCAATTCTTGCACGGGGGCGTGAAGCGCCGGAGCGGCGAACCGGCCGGCGCGGGGAGCGGCGAGCGGGTTGCCGGGCCGGCAGAAAACCCTTTATTTCGGGCTACAAAGGAGTTATGCTCACCTCGCGATGGGAGGGATGGCATGCCACTGCTCGAACGCATGGTTGCGTACCTAGAAATGCGCGGCTGCTGGTACCGGCACGACGTGCATCCGCTCAGTTTTACGGCCCGCGAGACCGCGTTGGCGGACCACGTGCCGCCGCGTTGTTTCGCGAAAACCGTGGTGGTGCATTTCGACCAGGGCTATGCGATGGCGGTGCTGCCGGCCGACCGATCGTTGAACCTGGACGAGCTGCGCGAGGCCTTCGGCTGCGGGCACCTGCGGCTGGCCACAGAACACGAAGTGGCGGAGTTGTTCTCGGATTGCGATCTGGGAGCGATGCCGCCGCTGGGCAACGGGACGCTGTACGACATGCCGGTGTACGCCGACGGGCTGCTGATGGCGGAGGAGGCGATCTGCTTCAACGCCGGGACGCATCGCGACGTGGTCCGGCTGCGGGTGGAGGACTGGTGCGAGCTGGTGCATCCGCGCGTGCTGGCCTTCAGCTCGGGCCGGGCGGCGGCGGCCAAACAGTAGGCCAGCCGCGGCGGGGCGCTATTTCAACGCATCGTCGAAGAAGCGGACGTACTGGGCATTGAGGTGCTGGCGCGCCTTGCCACTGAGGCCGTGCGATTTTTGCGGATAGAGCAGAAACTCGTAGTTCTTGCCGGCGTTCTGCAGCGCATTCTGCAGCTGCAACGAATTCCCGAATAAAACGTTGTCGTCTTCGATGTTGTGGATCAGCAGCAGGCGGCCCTTGAGCTGGGCGGCGAAGTTGACGGGCGCGCTGTCGCGATAGCCGTCGGGATTGTCCTCGGGCAACCCCATGTAGCGCTCGGTGTAGATGGTGTCGTAGTTGAGCCAGTTGGTGACCGGCGCTCCGGCGGCGCCGGCCTTGAAGATCTCAGGCGCGTGCAGCAGGCACTGCAAGGTCATGTAGCCGCCGTAGCTCCAGCCCATCACGCCGATGCGCTGGAGATCGGCGAAGCCGAGCGAGAGCAGGTAGTTCACACCGGCCACCTGGTCCTGCACTTCCACCTGGCCGAGGTGATGGAGGACGGGGGTCTCGAAGGCGTGGCCGCGGCCGGCGGCGCCGCGGTTGTCCATCTGCCAGACGACGTAGCCGCGATGGGCGAAGACCTGGTCGAGGGAGACGCCTCCGGGCCAGCGGTTGGCGACCGAAAGCCCGACCCCCGGGCCGCCGTAGACCTGCACGATGACGGGGTATTTGCGTGCCGGATCGAAGTGCGCCGGCTTGATGAGCCGGCCGTAGAAAGTCAGGCCGCCGGGGCCCTGGAAGGTGTGGATCTCGGTGGGGAGGATCTCGTATTTGTCGAGGACTTCGCGGTTGGCGGGCTTGAGCACGCGCAGCAGTTTGCCAGCGCCGTCGTACAGCGCGGTGGCGGGCGGGTTTTCGAGGTTGGAGTAAGTGTCGATGAAGAGGTCGCAGGCGGGACTCATCGAGATGCCGTGCCAGCCCGGGGCGGGCGTCAGCGGCCGTTTGTCCGAACCGTCGAAGCCCACGCTGTAGAGATGGCGCTCGAGGGGGGTGCCTTCGGTGGACTCGTACCAGACGCGCTTGCGGGCCTCGTCGACACAGGCCAAAGCGGTGACTTCCCAATCGCCGGAGGTGAGGCGGTCGGCTGTCCGGCCATCGGCGGATTGCATGTAGAGATGGCGGAAACCGTCGATCTCACTGCCGATCAGGATGGCTCCGTCGGAGAGGATATGGAAGTCGTCCTGGATGTTGATCCAGGCGGGATCGCTGACATTGACCATGGCGTGCGAGGCGCCGGTGGAGGCGTCGGCATAGAGGACCTCGAGGTGATTCTGCACGCGGTTGAGGCGGTGGACGACGACGTTTTTGGAATCGGGCGTCCAGGTGACGCGCGGGTAAAGGAACAGGCGCGGCTCGCCCAGGTCCAGCCACTGGGTTGGCCCGCCGGCGGCGCTCACCACGCCGATTCGCACGTCGGCGTTGGGCGTGCCGGCCTTGGGGTAGCGCTGGGGTTCGGAGACGGCTTCGATGGCCAGGTGATCGACGTGGCCGTAGAGATGCTCGCGGCTGACGTCGAACTGCATATAGGCGATGCGGCTGGAGTCGGGCGACCACCACCAGGCGGTGCCGAGGTCGAGTTCCTCGGGATAGACCCAGTCGAGCATGGCGTTGAGGCGCGTGTCCGTGCCGTCGAACGTCAGGCGGGTTTCCTTGCGCAATGAGGGGTCGATCAGGCCGCCGTCCTTATGGGCGATCTCGAGGACGTAGAGTTCGGAGCCGCGGCGGAAGGCGACCTTGGTGCCATCGGGGGAGAGCTTGGGATCGCGCTCAGCGACGGGCGTGGCGGTGAGCTGCTCGGTCTTATTTGTGGCCGAGTCCCACAGGAAGAGGTCGCCGCGCACGATCAGCAGCAGGCGCTTGCCGTCGGCGGACCATTGGATGCGTTCTTCCTGAACGCGGCGGTTGTCCCAGGCGGAGGCCTGGGGACGGGCGACGGGAACGGCCAGTTTTTCGAGGGGTTCGATGGAGAGAAGCTCTTTGGCGGCGGTGGAGTCCGTGCTCCACTCCATGAGCTTGGAGGCTTCGATCCATACGAAGCTGCCGCCCTGGGGGCGCCACACGCGGCCGGGCGCGAACTGGCCGGCGAAGCCGCGCATGCCGCCTTCCTGAAGGCTCTCGAGGGTCACGGGCTTTTTCTGGGCAGACAGCAGAGCGGCGAGAAGAACGAGAGCCGCCGACAGGCGCGCGAGAGTGGAGCGGAATGAAGGGACCATGGCTCTCATTAGAATACCCTCCAGCGGCGGGGCGATGTCCGCGGAGCGGGCGAGGAGCAGGCCGCGCGCGGAGCGGGCAAGAGGGTGCGCAAGAGGGTGGGATGATCGAATGCAGGGCAATGGAATCCATGGCGCGCAACAGACGGTTCCGTTATTTGTTGGCGGTGATGGCCTTGTGCGGGATGGCCGCGCTGGGGAGAGCGCAGGGGCTGGAAACGGGGACCGACCAGCGCGTCGAATTGCTGAGCATCATTTTTCACCTGGCCGGCAGTCCGGAGTACTCGCAAGGCGCGATACCAGGCTATGAAGCGGCCATCGACGCGCATTTCAAGGAATTCCGAGACCACGAGGCGGTGCGGCTGGCGCGCGAGCTGCGGAGAAAGGACGGGGTTGCCTACGATGCGGTGATGAGCCTGGCGGTGCACGTCACCAACATCGAGACGCTGGCCGAGCGCATGCCGCTGGACCAGCCGGGGATTCTGCTGGATCAGCGCTGGCACGGGGGCGAGGCGCGGCGGTTTCTGGAAGCGGCGCGCCGATTTGTGGCCGAAACGAGGTATTTCGAATTTGTTCAATCGCAGAAGCCGCTGTACGAGACCGCCAGCCGGCGTTTGAAAACATTTGCGGAGTCGGCGCTCGACCAGGCCTGGTTTGGCAGGTTCTTCGGGGGGCAGGCGGGCGCGCGGTTTATTGTCGTCGCGGCGCTGGTCAACGGGCGGAGCAACTATGGCTCGAAGTTCCGCGGCGCGGACGGCGTGGAGGAGATGTACGCCATTCTGGGCGTGTGGAACGTGGACGGCGCAGGGGCCCCGGTGTTCGGTCCGGAGATGAGAGACGTGCTGGTGCATGAGTTCGTGCATTCGTATGCGAATCCGCTGATCGATGCTCATAGCCGGGAGTTGAGCCCGGCGGCGGCGAGGATATTTGTCCCGGTGGCGGGAGCGATGCGGGCGCAGGCGTATGGCGACCCGCGGATCGTGCTGTACGAGAGCCTGGTGCGGGCGTGCGTGGCGCGCTACGTGCTGGCGCACGGCGGCGAGGCGGCGGCACGGCGCGCAATCCAGGCCGACACGATGAATTCCTTTTTCTGGGCGCAGGAACTGTATGACCTGTTGGGCGAGTACGAACGCGAGCGGGCGACGTACCCGACGCTGGAAGCATTCATGCCGAAGCTGATCGAGTACTTCCAGAGCTTGGGGCCGCGGCTGCCGAAAATGATGAAGGGCGGCGCGGAGCGGCAGTAGAGCGGCTGCGCCGGTGTGTCAATCCAAGTTCAGCCCGATACAATTAAGGACGTGGATGTTTCATCACCAACAGGCGCGGCCCAGCGGCGCGGGGCGCGGCTGCTGGGCCTGGACATCGGGAAGCGGCGCATCGGAATCGCGTTCTACGACGCCGTGGAAGGCATGGTGCGGGGCCTCGACACGCTGCCGCGCAAAACGCGGGAGCAAGACCTGTCGCGTCTCAGCCGCATGGCCGCGGAACGGCGGGCGACGGCGTTCGTCTCCGGCCTGCCGTTGAACATGGATGGCACGGAGGGGCCGCAGGCGCAACTGGTGCGCGAGTTCTGCGGACGGCTGGAGCAGGCCAGCGGCCTGGCGGTGCATTACCAGGACGAGCGGCTGACATCGGTGGAAGCCGAAGGGCGCATGAAGGACGCCGGATGGAGCCTGAAAAAGCTGCTGGCGGAAAAGCGCAAGGGCGCGGTGGACCGGATGGCGGCGGTGCTGGTGCTGGAAGACTATGTAGCGGTGCAGGCCGGACGCGGGGAGGCGGAGTGAGACGACTGGTGCTGGCAATCGTGCTGGCGGGCGTGGCCGGGACGCTGGGCCTGCTGCACTGGATGGTGCGCCACGACCGCTACGCCGATTTCGTCGAGCCAGTGTTCGTGGACATTCCGCACGGGACGTCCTCCTGGAGCATCGGCGAGAAGCTGAGCGCGGCGGGCGTGGTGCGCAAAGCGTGGCTGTTCCAACTGGCACGTCTGACCAAGCCCGGAAAACCGGCACAGGCGGGCGAGTACCGATTCGCCGAGGCGGCCACGCCGGCGGAAGTGGTGGCGCGGCTGGCGGCGGGGGACGTGTTTCTGATCGAAGTGCGGGTGCCGGAGGGGAGCGACGTCTTCGACATTGCGGCGGCGGTGGAACGGGCGGGACTGGGAACGGCCCGGGCGTTTCTGGACGAGGCGCGCTCGCCGGACCTGATCCACGACCTGGCGCCGGATGCGCCGAGCCTGGAGGGTTATCTGTTCCCGGCCACGTACCGGTTTCGCCGCAACGTGGAGATGAGCGACGTATGCCGGGCCATGACGGCGCAATTCCGGCGGGTGTGGCGCGAGCTGGATCCGCCGAGCGGCGATCCGAATGCGAGCGTGACGCTGGCGTCGATGGTGGAGAAGGAAGCGGCCCTGGCCGAGGAGCGGCCGCGCATTGCCGGCGTGTACGCGGCGCGGCTGCGGATCGGCATGAAACTGGATTGCGACCCGACGGTGGTGTATGCGTCGCTCGTGGAAGGGCGCTGGAAGGGCGTCATCCACCGTTCGGAGCTGGAGAGCAAGAACCGCTACAACACGTACCAGCACGCGGGATTGCCGCCGGGGCCGATTGCGAACCCGGGGCGCGACGCGCTGCGGGCCGCGCTGCATCCATTGGTGACCGACGACCTGTATTTCGTCGCCACGCCGGGAGGGGGCGGCGCGCACACGTTCTCCAAGGACATCGACACCCATGAGAAAGCCGTGGCAAGCTATCGTCGTGGGCACCGCAAGCGGAAATGAGAGTCCGCCAGCCGGAGGGAAGCGGACTCCTGCCGGCAAACCGGCCGGGCGAGCGGGACGGCAGCCGGGCAAGAAGCAACGCATCCTGGCGTGGCTGGCCGGGCGCGGATGGGGCCGCGTGAGCGAGGCGCGGGCAGTCGAGCTCGGCGCGGCGTTCCCCGATTGTTCGGAACAGATGCGCCGCGCGGCGCTGCTGGAATCGGGCCTGGCGCTGGACCCGCTGGTGGAGGGCGTCCGCCAGGAGAGCTACGAGCGGCTGGAAAGCACGCTGAAGACGTTGCTGCACGAATATCAATCCGCCAAGGAGGCCGGGAACGCGCCGCGACGGCAGGCCATTCGGGCGGTGGTGATCCGGGCCAAGGAACACGCCGAACTGGCCGCGCACAATTCGCGGACAGGCGCGGAAAAGCGCGCCGAAAAGATCGAGATGGCGACCTGGCTGCGGACATGGCTGGAGAATCCGCCCGTGTTTCCCGACTGGGCCACGCTGCGCAAGCGGCGGCTGGGCCGGGCGGGGTCCGGCGCAGAGGCGGAGGAGCCGCCGGGCGGCGATTGAGGATCGCGCGCGGGTTGGCGAATTGAATCGCGGCGGCAATGCGAATAGAATGACGGCGCGAGTGCTGTCACCGGCGGTCGCGGGGAAATTATGAAAAGCGAACTGGCTGTCCTGCTTGTCCACGGCGAGGAGAAATCCGCGGCGAGTCTGCGTGAGGAGCTGGAGAAATCGCAGGCTCCGCTCATCCGGGCGCAGTGCGCCGGCAGCCTCGCGCGGGCGCTCGAAATGCTGGCCGGCACGGCGTTCGATGTGATTGTGGCGGAGCTGGAGCTGCCGGACAGCAAGGGTTTCGAGACACTCACCCGATTGAAGCAGCAGCAGCCCGAGGCGGCATTGGTGGTGCTGACGGCTTCGGAGGACGATGAGCTGGCGCTGCGGAGCCTGCGCGCCGGGGCGGAGGAGCATTTCACGCGGGGCGAAGTGAGCGCGGAGAATCTCAGCCGGCGTCTGCGCTTTGCGGTGGAGCGCCACAGGGCGAGGACTCCGCGGCAGGCCCGCGTGCTGGCCTTTATCGGCTCGAAGGGCGGGGTGGGCACAACCACGGTGGTGTTGAACATGGCGGCGGCGATGCTGGCGCTGGGAAAATCCGTGATTGCCATCGAGATGCATTCCGATTACGGTACTTTCTCCACGCAGCTCATTGTGACGCCCACGCGCACGATCAGGCGATTGAGCGAATCCGCGAGCATCACCGCGCAGGACGTGCAGGAGTGCGTCGTCAAGCTGCCCTCCGGTCTGCAGGTGTTGTTCGGACCGCAGACATTGAATGAATTCAGCCCGCAGATGGAGGCTGAAAAAGCCGTCCCGATCCTGAAGGGAGCGGCCAGCCTGGCGGAGGTGGTGATTCTCGATTTGCCGGCCCGGTTCAACGCCGCCAATGCCGCGCTGGTCCACGCGGCCAACTACACGGTGATGGTGATGGAGCGTGAAAGAGCGGCATTTGAAGCGGCGCTGGTGCATTTGCCATTAGTGGAGTCCTGGAGCGCGGCTCAAAAATCGGTGGGCGCGCTGGTGGTCAATCGCCTGTCGTTCGTGCAATCCGTTTCGCTGGAGGAGATTATGCGGCGGGTGGAATGCGGGTTCTTAGGAACGGTACCACCGGCGGCGGAACTGCTGGCGGTGCGCGGGACGGGTGCGCCGTTGGTGCTGGGGCGGCCGGAGTCGGCCTTCTCTCAATCGGTCATGGACCTGGCGGAGCGAGTGTCGACCGATCCGGTGAAGTACTTCGAAGCGTAGGAACGCTGGAAAGGGAGATTTGAGACGCAGAACGCGCATCCGCCGATGGGGAGAAACAGCGGCGCCACCCCGGATGTCAATTATGACGACCATTTGCTCGGTGGAGACGGCGATTGAGCACGACCTGGCCTGATCGGGCGTCGACCTCAGCGCGTCACCTGCGCCGAGGGGCGTGGCGCGCGGGCGGATTGGTTGCCTGGGCCGCGCTGCTCGGGCCCATGATTGTCGCGCCGGCGCCGGCTCGCGCCGAGGGGCCGGTGGATTTCGGCCTGGCCGAGTTGCACCGCGTGATCGAGGAGCGGGGCCTCAATCCGCGCTCGTTCCAGGTTGCAGTGGAATACTCGCTGGTGCTGCCGGCGGACGGTTTTCAGATCCAGGGACAGATTGTTCGCGGCGGATCGCGCCGGGGCGTGATGTACGGTCTGCTGGAGGCTGCCGATCAGTTGCGCGAGCGCAAGGCGCTGGTGGCCCTGAAGGCGACGCCACGTTTTGAAATCCGCTCGGCGCGACTGCGGGGCAGCGACGAAGTGCTGGCCCGTCCGGAGCGCGAATGGAGTGAATTGTTCACGGAATTAGCGCGGGCGCGCTTCAACCGGCTGCGGATCGAAGTGCTGGAACTCACCGCGGAGCGCTCCGTGCGGCTGGCGCGCATCGCTCCACTGGCCGAAGAGCATGCCATCGATCTGGCGCTGAAGCTCACAGAGATTGATGCGCCGATGGTGTTGAAGCTGCTGGGCGAATCGATCGTTTTCAAGGCCGTGCAGGTTCCGGGGGCCGCGGCCGCCACGGCGTTGACGACGCTGTCGGAGGCGGGCCGGTTTGTCACACTCGACCTGGCGGCGGATGACCTGACGGCCGATTTGAAAAAAGAGGCCCAGGAAATGCGCGTGCCGCTGCTCACTCTCAGCACCAGCGCCTCCGGCCCGGCAGCGCATGTGTGGCTGGCCGCGCTGGCGCCGCCGGAATCGCTGGAAGCGCTGGCGGCGGGCGAGGCGGCGGGATACGAGGCGGGTCCCCTGAGCGAGAATTGGACGGGCCTGACGCACCAGCTCGGCGGCTGGTCGAGCCTCTCATTCACCGAGGAACGAGGGCGCGCGGCAGGGTCGGGCCAACCGGCGTCGAAGAAGGGCAAAAAGACCAAAAAGCCTTCCGGCGCGTGAGCGCCGCGGCGGCGTGCCCGGCCGCACATTCCCCGCGGCAATGGATTCCGCCGTGACCCGGCATCACATAGAATGACTGCATGTTGCGACGAGTTCTCAGTGTCTTCAGCCTGACCGCCATGGCATGCTTCGCCCAGGCCCCTTCGGCCATCCAGGACGGCGACCTGCACGGCGACGCGCCGTACATGCTCGAGCCGGGCTGGACGGCGTTGTTCAATGGCCGTGACCTGACCGGCTGGCACGGCCGGGACCCGAATCAGAAGAACGAATGGTTCACCACCGCGGCCGTGTTCTACGACCGGTTGCTGAATCCCAAGAGCCTCACGGCGCATGGGAGCCCGGGCGACCGCATGATCAATAGTCTGCGCGGCCGCACCACGGACCTGGTGACCGACCAGAAGTTCGGCGACATGGAACTGTATCTCGAATTCATGCTCGCCCAGGGCTCGAACTCCGGCATCTACATGCACAGCCTGTATGAGTGCCAGATCTTCGACAGCTTCGGCTCGGCGCAGCCCATGACGTCATCCGACGGCGGCGCCATCTATCACCGTTGGATCAACGAACAGGGCGTGGGCGGCTCGGCGCCGCGGGTGAACGCGTCGCTGCCGCCGGGGCGGTGGCAGAGTTACCAGATCTGGTTCCAGGCGCCGCGGTTCGATGCCAGCGGAAAAAAGATCGCGAACGCTAAATTCCTGCGCGTGTTGTACAACGGCATTGTGGTCCAGGAGAACGTCGAGATTGACGGTCCCACGCGGGCCCACATGGAGATCCCCGAGGCGGCGGAAAATTCGCTGATGATCCAGGGCGATCACGGCCCGGTGGCGGTGCGCAATATTTACTGGAGGCCGTTGCGGCCGCTGGTGGTGCGCTAAGGCGGCCGCGACCGCGTCCCAACGGGTCTAAGTCACAACGATCGGGCGAATGGCCCGCGCCCGGCCCGACTCCTCATCCACGTCAATGACGACGGCGTGCAACTCGACCCAGCCCTTGGCGGCCTCGAAGCGCACCGGGAGCTGGGTGAGGAAACGGTGGATCACCGTCTGGCGCTCCACGCCGATGACGCTCTCGTAAGGGCCGGTCATCCCGCAGTCGGTCTGGTAGGCCGTCCCGGCCGTCAGAATGCGCGTGTCGGCCGTAGGGATGTGCGTGTGGGTGCCGATGACGGCCGAGACACGCCCGTCCAGGTACCAGCCCATGGCGACCTTCTCGCTGGTCGCTTCGGCATGGAAGTCCACGAATCGAACCTTCACCGCGGCGGGGATGCGCTGCAGCAGCTCGTCGGCCTTGCGGAACGGATCGTCGATGGCCGCCATTTGGACGCGGCCCTGGAGATTGATCACGGCGCAGGATACGCCGTTGCGCGCCTGGCCGATCCAGAGGCCCGAGCCGGGCAGCGATTCGGCATAGTTGGCCGGACGCAGCAAGCGGGGCTCGCGGGGCAGGAAATCGTAGACCTCGCGCTTGTCCCAGACGTGGTTGCCGGTGGTCAGGACCTCCAGTCCCATGGCGAATAACTCCTGCGCCACGGCCGGCGTGACGCCGAAGCCGCCGGCCGCGTTTTCAACATTGGCGATCGCTAATCCGATCTTTTCCGCGCTGATGATAGGCTGCAAATGCTGTTCGACAATCCGTCGTCCGGACGAGGCGAAGATATCGCCGATAAACAGGATGTTCATGCGGGGTCCTCTAACAGGCTAGCGAAGATCGCCCCGGTTGCGGGACCGGCCGGCGCGGGGGCCGGCCTCCAGCCTGGGCAGGCGCTTCGAAATGCACCCCGGCCGGCTCGTCATTCCGCGCGGATCAGCCTAGCCCGGATGTTTCACCACGATCGCAGCGAGGCGCGATGAGAGGGCTGCAGATACAAGGCGCGCGACGGGAGCCGCCCGCAGGCGTACTTGGCGTTACGTCGAGGACGGCGACCGAGCGGAACGAAGTAGATGCGGCCCTATCGCGCGCCGCAGCCGATTGTTGGTGAAACATCCGGGCTAAAGGAAGTCGCGGGAGTGCCGATTGTTCAAGCGTGCCCTAGCGGCGCAGGAGAATCGAAGATGGCATTTCTGGTTTGGGAGCCAGCGTTCAGCGTGGGGGTTTGGGAGATCGACCGGCAGCACAGGTCTTTGATCGGGCTGATCAACCAGCTCCACGAGGCGCAGGCGGGCGACGGCCCGCAACAGAAGCTGCAGGCGGTTTTCGCCGCGACGGTGGATTACGTCCGGAATCATTTTGTATTCGAGGAATCGTACCTGGAGCGGCTGGGCTACGAAGATCTCGAACGTCACAAGGAGAGGCACCAGGAACTCCTGAGCCAGCTCGGACACATGCGGCGGCTGTTCGACGCGGGGCCTTTGACCGTGAGCCCCGAGCTGGTCAGATTCCTGAAGGAATGGGTGACCTCTCACATCCTGCAATGTGATCGTGGCTACGCCAGCCTGGCCGCGCAGAAGAACCAGCGGCTGATGATGACCGTGTCGGTGGACGAGATGTGAAGCGCGAGGCCCGAGGTGTGCGCGCCGGCGCGTCGAAGCGGAGGTGATGGGGTGGAAAAGGAGTGATGAACGCAGATCCGGGGAGCCCTGTCATTTGCGGAAATGCGGAGCTACAGCAGCCTGGAAGAGATGGTCCCAGCCCTGATAAACTCGAAGACGTCCCCTCCAGCGGACGTGGCGGAACTGGCAGACGCACCAGACTTAGGATCTGGCGGGGCAACCCATGGGAGTTCGAGTCTCCCCGTCCGCACCATCGACTGGTACAAGAAACCCGTCAGGCCATCCCCGTCCGCGCCGCATTGTAGATCAACGACTTGGAGCCATCGCTGCCCCCAGCCGCCAATCGCGGCGGAGACTCTTCCTGCCAGTCTTGGGGTGAGAAGGCCGCCAGGGCTCCGCTGCGCTGTGCCAGTAACTCGAAGCGCCGGCGTCCGCTGATGCGCGCCCGGAGCGCCGATCGTTATGTGAATGCGGGCGCACAAGTGGTAATATGTCGGTCGCCAACAAAGGATATGCGAAAGGATAGATGAGATGCCCTCCGAACTCTCGAGCCGCCGCCATTTCCTGGGGACTTCCGCGGCCGGCGCCGCGGCGCTGGCCGCTCAATCGCAGACATTGCCGCAGCGCGCAGCGGAACCGGTGCGGCTAGGAATCGTCGGCGCCGGCATTCGCGGCCTCGAATTGATGCAGGCCGCGTTGAATGCTGGTGGAAAGATCGTTGCGGTGTGCGATTTGTATGACGGCCACTTGCGGCGCGCCCTGGAGATACAGCCCCACACACCCACGACGCGCGATTATCGCGAGATTATCAGCCGCACGGATATCGAGGCCGTCATCGTCGCTACGTCCGACCACTGGCACGCGCCCGTGGCGATTGCCGCGATGCGGGCCGGCAAGGACGTCTACTGCGAAAAGCCGATGAGCCACACGATCCCGGAAGCGCTCGAGATGGCGCGGGTTTCGCACGCCACCGGGCGGCTGGTACAGGTCGGCAGCCAGAGCCTGAGCATGGCGTCGACAAAGAAGGGCAAGGCGTGGCTGGATGCGGGCGAGATTGGCACGGTGTACATGGTGGAGTGCTCCATCTTCCGGCCGAGCGCCATCGGAGCGTGGCGCTACCCCGTGCCGCCGGATGCGAATCCGAAGACCGTCGACTGGGAGCGTTACCTCGGCAATGCCCCCAAGCGGCCGTTCGATGCACAGCGCTTCTTCCAGTTCCGTAACTGGTGGGACTATGGGACGGGCATCGCCGGCGACGAATACGTGCACCTGCTCTCGCGGGTGCACTATCTGATGGGCGTTCAGTACCCGGAGAGCGCGGTCGCGAGCGGCGGTATTTACCAATGGAAGGGCGATCGCGATGTGCCGGACATCCACAATACGCTTTACGACTACAAGGCGTTCCAGGTGCAGGTCAGCGCCAACCTGGTCTCGAACTGGGAGGGCGGCGAGATCGTCCGTTTCATGGGCGACAAGGGGACCATCGAGCTGACCGAGGAGGGAGCCCGGCTGGTTCCGTATAACCCGGTGGAGGATTACGCCTACCCGCTGGAGAGCTGGCCGAGAGATACGAAGGATGTGTTCCTGGCGCAGCACAAGGACGACCCGCTAGCCGACATCGGAACCGCCCGCCAGCAGCCCAAACGCCAGCCGGTGAGCTTTACGCAGGAGCGGGAGGGCACGGAAGATCATTTCCTGAACCTGTTTGAGTGCATTCGCTCGCGCCAGCAACCGGTGGAAAACGTGGAATTCGGGTGCGGGACCGCCGTGGCATGCCACATGGCCAACCTGTCCTACCGCAATGCCGGCAAACGGGTGCTGTGGAACCGCGAAAAAATGGAGATCGTGGCCTAGGGCCGCCATCTTCCTCTTTCTCCGCCAGTATCTTTCCAGCGCGGCATCCGAGCCCGTCCTGGGGGCCAGTTATTTGGCCTATGTAGTGCCCACCAAGCACTTAACCCTTGCCCTGCGCGCCCAAAATGGCACAATGGACGTGGGCGCCGCTCTAATGGTCCGGTTGCTCCGTGCCGATTGTTTGCATGGCGGCAGGGAAGGTGGCCGGTATGCGGACGGAAACGATGGAAGATCGTCGAAAAGATGAACGGGTCCGCTGCTCGGCCAAAGTCGACGTGAGCTGGCGCGATCCGGAGGGCCGGTCCCGCAACGCCAGAGCCCAGTTGATGGATGTCTCGGCAGGCGGATTGAGCCTGCTGGTGGACGAGAGAATTGCTGTCAACACGCCGGTTCAAATTCATTACTCCAACAGCCTTTTCCTCGGCCAGACCCGTTACTGGACCTGCGACATCCTGGGATGGGTGGTGGGTGTGCAGCTGGATCACCGCGTCGAATGGGGCCCGATGGTGGTCGAATCGCCGAGCTTCAGCGCACCCGAATGGCCGGTTGGCCGGGCCGCGTCCAGGCGGCGTATCACCTCAATCGTGCGGGATTTCTTCCGGATGGGCCGCGAGCGCAAACCAGATTGAGGCGCAGCAGAAACCGGACGCCGGCCTGAACTCAGGACGGATGCCCGTCTCAGGCGTCCGCCTGGCACATTCCCGGGCGATCCCATTCCCCGTGTTCCGAACGGAACTTTGAGCCGGGAAATGCCTGATCCCGCTCAACTCTTTGCGTCCCGTCGAGCTCGTCCTGTTTTGTGGGATGATGCCATGGAGACGGCGCAGGACAAAGATTCTCCCTATGGAATGTGACGAAACAAATTCAGCCGGAACGAGTTCGGGGAGCGCGGCCCCCGCTGCGCGCCGTCTGCGCCAACCATGGCAGTGGGCGGCAATCGGGGTTGTGCTGGTCATCGGCTGGCAGGCCGCGCTGGTTCATGTGAACTACGCCGGCAACTGGACCGGCCTGTTCCGCATCGGCAGCCAAAGGCCCATGCCGGAGCGGATGGAACAGAGCATTTTCCGCAACCCCCATCCCAGGGGTTTCGATGGGCAGTACTACCGGCTGCTCGCTCATGATCCATTTCTGCGTTCCGGAACCGCCGCGTATCTGGATGGTCCGATGCTGCGCTCCCGCCGGATTCTGGTGCCGCTGCTGGCATGGATGTTGGCGTTGGGCCGCGACGAGCTGGTGGATGGCGCCTACATCATCGTCATGGCCGCCTTCCTGTTCGGCGGCGTGTACTGGCTGGGGAGCATTGCAGCATCGGAAGGCCGTCACCCGGCGTTCGGCCTTCTATTCCTGATCGTCCCCGCCACCTTGGTCGCTATCGACTCGATGACGGTGGACGTAGCGCTGGCGGCACTGACCGCCTGTTTTGCCTGGCAGGTGAAGACCGGACGTGAACGCTGGGTCTGGGTGACGCTCGCGGCCGCATGTCTGGTTCGTGAGACCGGTGTGCTGCTGCTCGCCGCCGCCGTGCTGACGGCGTTATTCCAGCGCGATTTTCGCCGCAGCGCCTGGCTGGCGACGGCGGTGATCCCGGTATTGTGCTGGTACGGCTACCTGATTGGCGTCCTGCCTCCCGCCGCTTTGAAAGTCCACGCCAGCGTCCCAAGGTGGGTGATTCCAAGGCCAAGCTGGGGCATCCTGGGGCGCGCTCTCGATCCGCCGCGGTACCTCGGCCTCCCGCCTGCGCTCCGGACGATCGCCCGCCTGCTGGACCGCGTCTCGCTCGGCGCCACCATGTGGGCAATTATTCTCGGTCTCGTCCGGCTCAGAAAAACCCGGCCTGCTGTGCTCAAGACGGCCCTGGCACTGAACCTGTTGTTGCTGTTGTTGATGACGCGCAAGGGATACTGGAACAATCCATACGGCTATAGTCGTCCCTTGGCTCCGATTTTTGTTCTGCTGCTGGTGGGAGACGGGTCCACGGTGGCCTGCTGCGGAATGGCCGCGGTGGCCGTTTGCGCCCTGGTCGATCTGCGCGTACTGGCGGAATGGCGCGCCCCGGTACTCAATATGCTGCGCTGGGTCACGGGCGGCTGACCGACTTGTCGCAGCCGGTTGCGATAAACTTGGGCTTCGACCCAGTGCTGACCTTCTCCGTCATTATCCCGGTGCTCAACGGAGCGCGATTTCTGCCGCAGTGCCTCGAATGCCTGAAGCGTTCAAACACCCCGCCGCACGAGAGCATCGTCGTCGATGATGGATCTTCGGACGGCTCCGTGGCCATTGCCGAATCGGCGGGCATCGCAATCCTCAGAACAACTGGCCGGCGAGGACCGGGGACGGGGCGCAACCTGGGCGCGGCCCATGCCTCGGGAGACGTCCTGGTTTTCGTGGACGCCGACGTCTGCGTGCGGCCCGATACGCTGGACCTGATCCGCGCCCGTTTCGAGGCCGATCCGTCCATCGACGCGCTGTTCGGATCGTATGACGACGAACCCGGGGAATCCGGGCTCATCTCGCAGTACAGAAACCTGTTACATCACTACGTTCACCAGAATGGCAGGCTCGAGGCGGCGACATTCTGGTCGGGCTGCGGTGCGGTCAGGCGCAGCGTGTTTCAGGCTCTCGGCGGCTTCGAGGAGTGCTACCCCCACGCCTCGACGGAAGACGTTGAATTAGGGTATCGGCTGCGAGCCGCCGGCCACCGCATCGTCCTCGATCCCCGCATTCAGGTCAAACACCTCAAATCGTGGGGCGTTTTTGAAATGATCCGCGGCGACATCCTGTTCCGGGCGATCCCGTGGACGCGCCTGATTCTGCGCTCCAACTGGCTTCCCAACGATCTGAACCTCGCCGTGTCACAGCGTCTGACGGCGATCCTCGTCCTGGCATCGGTCGCACTCGCGGTGGCCAGCCCGTTTGTCAAGCTGTCCCCAGCCTGGGCTCTGCTGCCCCTCGCGGCCGCCGTCCTGCTCAACCGGCAGTTTTACAGCTTTCTGGCCTCGAAGCGCGGCTGGTTGTTTGTGGCCATCGTGCTGCCGCTTCATCTGTTTTACTACCTTTACAGCGCACTTACTTTCGCGGCTTGCGTGGTGCTGCACGCATTGGTCTGGCGCCGGCAGGACGCCCGCAGCGCGTCTCGCCTGCTCCAACAAGATGAGACGGTGGAATGGACTCAAGTTTCCGGCTCCACCGTTCCATCAGTGCTCGATCGACGCGCTGACCACGACGAGTAACTGATAGCGCCGCGACCTCCGCGGGGGATTCACATGACATTGACGGAATTCCAGCTTCAGCGCGAGCGCCTGTTCACGGCGCACGAAGAGCTTCTGGCACGGCCGAACGAGCCCTGGCTCGAATCGAACGGTTGGTTTCTACGCTACCGCCATCCCGTTCTGACAGCGGCGCATACGCCGCCGTTCTGGCGCTACGACCTGAATCCGGACACCAACCCGTACCTGATGGAGCGCCTGGGGGTCAACGCCGCATTCAACGCCGGCGCCATGGCGTGGCACGGCGGAGTCGTGCTGCTGGCCAGGGTGGAGGGCGTCGACCGGAAATCGTTCTTCGCCATCGCCGAAAGCGACAGCGGTATCGAAAAATTCCGCTTCTGGACATATCCCGTGGTTCTGCCGGCAACCACCGACCCGGAAACCAATGTCTACGACATGCGCCTGACGGCCCACGAGGATGGCTGGATCTATGGCTTATTCTGCGCCGAGCGCAAGGATCCCGCGGCGCCGGCTGGCGACCTCTCCTCAGCCGTAGCGCAGTGCGGCATCGTTCGAACGCGCGACCTCAAGGACTGGGAGCGCCTGGACGACCTGCGGACACCATCGGCGCAGCAACGCAATTGCGTCCTGCATCCCGATTTCGTCGGCGGCCAATACGCCCTTTACACCCGTCCACAGGACAGTTTCATCGAGGCTGGCCGCGGCGGCGGCATCGGATGGGGACTCGTCAGAGACATCCAGCACGCGGTCATCGAGGAAGAGGTGATTCTCGACGCCCGAGAGTATCACACCATTAACGAAGTCAAGAATGGACTAGGTCCGCCGCCATTGAAAACGGGCAAGGGCTGGCTCCATTTGGCCCACGGCGTGCGCAATACCGCGGCCGGCCTGCGCTATGTCCTGTACTGTTTCCTGTGCGACCTGGAAACTCCCTACAAGGTGATCGCCAAGCCCGGCGGGTACCTGCTGGCGCCCGAGGGCGAAGAGCGGGTCGGCGATGTTTCAAATGTAGTTTTTTCCAATGGCTGGGTGCGCCGGGGCGAGGAGGTTCTCATTTATTACGGCGCCTCCGACACGCGTACTTACGTCGCCAGCACGACCGTGGACCGGCTTCTGGATTACGTTTTGAATACTCCGCCCGACGCTTTGTCCAGCGCTGCCTGCGTTCGTCAACGGGTTGATCTGATTGAGCGCAACCTGCGGCTGCCGAGGGAATAGACTTTCTCAGAGATGTGCCCCTTCAGCGGCCCAGCCTACCGGCTGGCGGCGCCGCACTCCGGCCATTTTCCTCTTATCTGGTTTACATTTAGCCACCTGGATGGGAATATGATGCAACTGGTTAGCTATTCGAGTGCGGCCCGGTATATGCTGTGAGATTGGGGGAGAAAGTCCACAATAAGTCGTGGTGAAGCTGTTTTAATATGGCCGAAGCCTTACGCGCGCCTTTGTTCGTGCCACCCGCTCCGATTGAACCGGACGCCCTGGATATTCCATGGTCCCTGGTGGTCGACCTGGTGGCGCGGAGGCTCAACCTCGAAGGCGTCAGCAGCCTGAGTTCCTTGCAACGGGAGCTGAAACTCGCGCCTCCGATCATCGAGGCGGTGTTCCGGCATTTCCAAAAAGAAAAGCTGGTGGAGATCCGGGGTACCGAAGGCCACGATTTCATGCTCGGGCTTACCAGCGCAGGCCACAAGTTCGCCGCGGACCGGCAACTGGCCAGCCATTACGCCGGGGCGGCTCCCGTATCTCTTGAGGTGTATAAGTCGACGGTCCAGGCGCAAGCGGCGCGGCTGAAGGTCAACCGGTACCAGTTACGCCGTATCTTCTCCGACCTGGTCGTGGAAAACGAAGTGCTCGACAAGGTGGGGCCCGCGCTCATTTCTCAGAAATCCCTATTCCTTTTCGGTCCCTCGGGCAATGGCAAGACCAGCCTGGCGGAGCGGCTGGTAAAGATTTATGACGATGCCGTGGTCCTGCCTTACGCGGTTGAGGTCGACGGCCAGGTGATCTGCATTTTCGATCCCGTGGTTCACCATCGGCTGGACATGGATTGTCCGGGACTGGACCCGCGCTGGATTGTGTGCCGTCGTCCCGAGGTCATGGTGGGTGGAGAGCTTTCGGCCGAAATGCTCGAACTGAGGCTCGATCCAGCCTCGAACATCTATGCGGCGCCCATCCAGATGAAGGCCAACAACGGCATCCTCGTCGTGGACGACTTTGGACGCCAGGTCATTTCTCCGGCTACTTTGCTCAACCGGTGGATTCTGCCCCTGGACCGCAGAGTGGATTATCTCACCCTGAGCTACGGGCTCAAATTCCAAGTCCCGTTCGAGCTCATGATCGTCTTCGCGACCAACCTCGAGCCAAAGCACTTGATGGACCCGGCCTTTCTGCGGCGCATTCCCAACAAGATTCTGATGCGTTCCGTCTCCGACCGGAGCTTCATCGAGATCTTCCGCCGGGAAGCGGCACGCTATGGATTTGAATTCGACCCCGTCGTGGCCGAACATTTGCTGAGTCTGTGCCGCAGCCGGGGCGGGCTGGGGTTGTGCGCCTGCTATCCGCGCGACATCTGCCAGGCGGCCGCCTCCATCAATGCCTATGAGGAACGGCCCGCGCAGCTGTCGCTCGGCGATCTCGAACGCGCCGTGGAGCTGTACTTCGCCGAGAGTGCCCAGGTCGGTCTGACCGCAAAAATGAGTTGAGTGAAGTGGATGATTCGCCGCCGGAGCGGCTGGCGCGTCTCCAACTGCCGTTCAAGCCAGTAGCGGTTCGGCCGCTGACACGAGAGCGCGTGCAGACCCCCGGCTGATGCCCACTTACCCCACTCCGCTGAGCGTATGCTGGGAGATTATGCGCTCCCTTGCTCTATTGATTCTCTCCTCGGCTGTCGCGTTCGCTGCTAACAGCCCTTTCGACGGCCGTTGGGACATCACCGTCGCCGGCGACAGTGCTCGTGCCTGGTGGCTCGGGCTGGAAGGCGCCGGCACTCCCGCCGCCAAGGGCACTTTTATCAGTGACCACTGGGGCGCACTCAACCCCATTGATGAGATCTCGGTTCAGGGCAATGAACTCACTTTCGGTTTTCGCTACAAGCAAGGCGGCCGCGAGATCCACCACGTCTATTCGGCCCACATCGAAGGCGGACGGCTGATCGGCACTTTCACTCCCGATGGCGCCCCCAGTTCGACCCTCCACTGGACCGGCGTGCACGCGCCAGTCATCCGCGACAAGGACGATGGCTCCTGGCGCGAAGGCAAACCGATCGCGCTGTTTGACAGGAAAACGACTTCCGGATGGAAATCCCTTACCCCCGAAAAGCCCTTCGGCTGGACCGTCGAGAACGGCCTCCTCACGAGCACCGGCGGAGCGAGCAACCTGATCTCCGAACGGAAGTTCTGGAACTTCAAACTGCATGTCGAGTTTCGTCTGGCCAAAGAATCCAACAGCGGCATCGGCTTGCGGGCACGCTATGAGGTCCAGATCCTCGACGACTACGGCCGGCCGCCGGACACCCACGGCAACGGCGCCCTCTACAGCCGCATCCTGCCCACCGAGAACGCCAGCAAGCCGGCCGGCGCATGGCAGACCTACGACATCCGCTTCGTGGGCCGCCAGGTGACCGTCGTGCTGAACGGCAGGAAGGTGATCGACAAGGGCGAAGTCGAGGGACTCACCGCCATCGCCAGCGATGCGCATGAGGGCCAACCCGGACCGCTCATTCTGCAAGGGGATCACGGCCCGGTCGAGTTCCGCGAAATCGTTCTTACGCCGCTGGTGAAATAAACGCGCTGGGAAATCCCGGATCCGCCCGCGCCGGGGCTAGACCTATGCTTCCGCCTCGGCCCGCTTGAGCAGCGCCCGCATGTAAGCAAAGCCGTACGCGGTTTGGGAGAAGTTGCCGCCGACCATGGCAGGGCTGTGGTCGAGGATCACGATGCCGTCGTATTTGACGTCCACCAGAGCTTTCATGATGCGGTACATGTCGAAGTAGCCGTCATCCATGAAGGTCTCGACGAAGTGCGGCAACGGCGCGCTCACGTTTCTGAAATGGATCTTCCAGATCTTCTCCGCGCCAAAGTAGCGGATCACCTCGTCGGGGTCCTTGCCCATCAGCCTGCGTCCGCCCTCGAGCCACGTTCCGCAACACAAACAGATGCCGACGTTCGGACTGTTGGCGATCTCCAGCGCCCGCTTGTACCCTTCGAAATTGCCGAAGATGCAGCGCGGCACCCCGGCCAGCACCGGCACCGGCGGGTCGTCCGGATGGATGCCGATCCGCACGCCGGCCTCTTCCGCCACCGGCGCCACCTGCCGGATGAAGTGCGTGAAATTGTCCCAGATCTCTTCCTTCGTGAATTCGCGGCCGTGGGAGAGGGGCTCGTGGAAGCGGGTCTCCAACCACCAGCCGTATTTGTCGGGACTCGCCAGATCGAACTCCCGCGCCCGCGCGCCGCGGACCATCGCCGTGCCGCTCGACCAGATGCCGTTGCCCATGTGCGCGTAGGTCGTATAGTAGATGCCGGCCTGCCCCAGGTTGCGCAGGTACTGCTTGTACTCCTCAATCTTCTGCTCGCGCCCGGGCAGATTCAGCGTCACCTCGGGCATGTTGTGCACGCTCGAATTCCCGATGTTCCACACCGTGATCCCGGCGTCGGCATACCGTTTCTTGATCTGCAGAAACCCGTCGGCCGTGCGCTGGTCGGGCGTCGAGCCGACGCTGACATACTCAGCCCCGACCTGGCGCAGGAACAGCAATTCGTCGTCTGTCGGCTTCGCCGAGGCCATCCCGCACAGCTTGATCCCTGGCGCGCTCTGGTGCACGCTCGCCAAGGCCTTGCCCGTGGAGGCCACTGCAGCCGCTCCGCCCAAAACACCCGCCAGAGCGAGTTTGCCGAATTCCCTGCGGTCGGGATGCAGCCCGTCAGCATTGAATTGCGCGTTTGAACCTGGCGTAATCATGGACCGTTCTCCTTTGTTGCTCCGGGATGCCCAGTCCGGATGTTTCACCACGATCGTAGCGAGGCGCGATGAGAGGGCTGCAGATACAAGGCGCGCGACAGGAGCCGCCCGGAGGCGTACTTGACAGTACGTCGAGGACGGCGACCGAGCGCAACGCGGTAGATGCGGCCCTATCGCGCGCCGTAGCCGATTGCTGGTGAAACATCCGGACTAGCCCTTATCGAGACTACATCCTGCGGGATCGCGCCTGCACTCCTGGCGCCGCGCCTCACAGACCCTGCGCCGTCAGGCAGCCGTCCACTGCCAGCATCGCCCCGGAGATAAACGCGGCTGCGTCGGAGGCCAGGAACAAGACCGCGTCGGCGACATCCGCGGGCTTGCCGATGCGGCCCAGCGGATGGAATTTCAACACTGCGGCGCGGTCCGCCTGGCCCGCCGCGAACGCCTTTTCCAACATCGGCGTCTCGATGTAACCCGGGCAGATCACGTTCACGCGGATGCCCTGCGGTCCGTGGTCGATCGCCATGGCGCGCGTCAGGCCGAGCAGTCCCGACTTCGAGGCGTCATAGGCCGGACAACGCGCCCACGAAACAAGGGCGTGCGCCGAGGAGATGTTGATGATCGCTCCACCGTGCCGCATCTCCGGAATCGCGTACTTCGAAAACAGGTAAGCGCCTTTCAGATTCACGGCCAACTGGCGATCCCATTGCTCGGAACTCATTTCCACGACGCTGCCGTAGGTCTCGATGCCCGCGTTGTTGACCAGCACGTCGAGACACCCCGACTCGCGCACCGTGCGGGCGACCGCATCTTTGACCTGAGCCTCGTTCGCGACGTCGCCTGCCAGGACAAGGCTGTTTGCGGGCGTGGCGCTGCGCGCGGCCGTCTGCAGGGCCGCCTGCTCGTCGATGTCGAACAGCACAACCCGATAGCCGGCCGTCAGAAACCGCTCGGCAATCGCCGCTCCGATGCCCGAGGCGGCGCCGGTGACCAATGCAGTTCTCATTTCATTCATGGAACATCTCCCGCGCTGGCCTCGCGCTGGCTGAATGACTCATCCTACCCGACCTTTCGCCTGCGGTGGCCCGGAACAAGGCGGGTTTGACGCATGCGGCTCTTTCCACAGGCCTTACTCAATCGAGTAGCTGGCCTGAAAGCGACCATCGACAGTAGAGATGATTAGCCCGGATGTTGCACCACGATCGCAGCGAGGCGCGATGAGAGGGCCGCAGCCGATTGTTGGTGAAACATCCGGGTTAGGCCTCGCCATGGCTCTTTTTGCCCATTTCACTCGCTTTTCGGATGTGCAATAGTGAGTGCGATGCAGAATCGATTCTATGCTTTTTTCTTCGCTTTCTTGACGGCAGCGGTCTGCACCGCGCCCGTTCGCGCGGAGGATCGTTCCCTGGTCATTCTTTTCGGCCCGACGACGGTTGAGCACGCCCAGCAGGCCGCGCCAGCCGTTGCCGCCGCCGCGCACAACTGGCTAAAGCTCCCCGGGGCGACCGCGGAACTCCGCCGGGCCGGCGTCGCCGACAGCCAGGAGCTGACCAAGTTCATGCCGCCCAAGGACATTGAAATGGTGCTCCTGGACGCCGCCAAAAGCACGCGCGGCATCGACATGGGTAGTTTTCTCAATGCGCTGGACAAGGCCGCCTATGCCAGCGGGCACCATCCCGGCCAGCGGGTTCTCGTTCTGATCCAGGACAGCCCGCCGGCGTCAGACGAACTAACCAACCGCTTGCTGCAGACGATCGAATTCTGCCGCTCGAACGCGGTGCACGTCACGGTCATCGATGCTTCCGCCGCGAACGCGAAAGAAAGCAGCGACTCGTGGAAAAAACTCGCCTCGTCCACGGGAGGAATGTGGACCGGCGACCCTAAGGAGCTGGACGCCAACCTGCTCATCGTCGCTCCGCTGGAGAAAGCCGGGACCGGCGCCGCAACGCCCGTCGCTGCTGCGCCCATCAGCCCCATTCACGCGCACTTCGTCAACATGCGCGAGCAGTGGACGGGCGCGGGCATTGTCTCTGACATCGGCCCGGCGCATGGTTGGATGATCGTCGAGGCGCCCTTCAGCCTCTTCCAGTTCGACGAGAACGATCGGGCCGGGACCTACCAGGCGCGTGCGCGGATCACCTCGACGGTGAAAAACGCGGACGGCAGAGTGGCCTGGGAGGCCAAAAAGGAGGTGACCATCAAGGGACCCTTGCGCAAGCTCCCCGAGCGTCGCGCCGGCAATCTCTATTTCCTGCGCGAACTCCAGCTTCCAAGTGGACAATACACCGCCAACGCGCTGGTGGAGGACCTGGTCTCGAACAAGTCCTGGACCTACAGTGAGCCCTTGAAGCGCCGCGAGAACCTGCCCGGTTTCTCAGTGAGCGGCGCGATGTTTGTCCGCACGATGAAGGACTCCGCCGACCGGTTCGAGGCCGACCAGGTGCTGAGCTATGAGGGCCGGGCCCTGGCTCCGCTGCTCGATCCCGTCTTCCACGCCGACGTACCGTTCGAGATGGGCCTGTACTTCATCGTCTATCCTGACGTCCGCGGCGCGCAGCCGGAGATGAGCCTGGAAATTCTGCGCAATGGCCAAGTCGTCCAACGCACGCAGCTCCTGTTCAAAGATACGATCCACGATGCGGCCCAGGACAGCCAGGATATCGGCACCGGGGCACTGGCGAAGATGGGCGGCGAGAAGAGTCAATTCCCCTATCTGGCCAGGATCAGCGACGCGGTCTTTTCGGCCGGGGAGTATGAAGCTCGCCTGACCGTTCGCCAGGGCCGCCAGACCATCACGCGCAGCGAGCCGTTCCGCGTCGTGCCTTAACCCGGATTTTGCACCACGATCGCAGCGAGGCGCGATGAGAGGGCTGCAGCTACAAGACGCGCGCCGGGAGCCGCCCGCAGGCGTACTTGGCTGCTACGTCGAGGACGGGGGGTGCCCTCTGGGCCCAGCGCAACGAAGTAGATGCGGCCCTATCGCGCGCCGCAGCCGATTGTTGGTGCAACATCCGGGTTTATCATCCGGCCGGCCTTGCGGCCCACTCCGCCGCCGCTTGCTGTAGTGTG
The DNA here is from genome assembly GCA_052145115.1 of Bryobacteraceae bacterium. Classification (GTDB taxonomy): domain Bacteria; phylum Acidobacteriota; class Terriglobia; order Bryobacterales; family Bryobacteraceae; genus CAIVVT01. Next base: position 5,864 of record JBKQPG010000102.1, on the reverse strand, counting down.
GACAGGGATCATGTCACGCACTACTTTGGCTCTTATTTGGCTCGCGTCTGCCGCGCTCACTGCGCGCGGGCAAACTTCATCAGAACCGGCCGGCCTGCAGCTGCGTGCAGGGGGCAACGAGTACCGCCTCGCCCGCAGTGGATCGGAAGTCCGGCTGGCGTATTTCGGCCCCCAGGGAATGGCCGCCTGGGACAAGCCCCACGGCGCGGCCCTGGCCGGCGATCTGCAGGGGAGAATCGAAAATCAGCCGATCTCGGCTGCCTCCATGGCTCTGGTCAGCTCGCATTCGCGAACCGTCTCCTCCGGCGTCGACGAACTGGAGCTGACCTTCCGTCATCGCACTCTGCCCTTCGAACTGCATGCCATTTACGACGCCTGGGGCGACACCGGCGTCTTCACGCGGCGGCTGCTGCTGGTCAATACCAGCCAGCGTCCGATCGCCGTGAATTCGCTGGCCTCGCTCGCCTGGCAGCTTCCGCCAGGAGAGTACAGGCTGGATTCCTTGTGGGGCGGTTGGGGCCAGGAGCGGCAACTCCGCTCGGAGAAGCTGGGGCCGGGCACGCGCGCTTTCTCGTCGGCGCGCGGACGCTCGACGGAGCTTTACTCGCCGTGGTTCGCCCTGTTCAACGACACCCTCGGCGCCGGCTACGCGGCGCAACTCGCCTGGTCCGGCAACTGGGCCATGAGTTTCGAGCGCGCGCCGGGCAGCGCCTTCGCGAGCATTGATGAATCGCCGCTCAATGTCGTGCTGCGCGTTCAATTCGACGGCGACGGCGCACTGGCGCTGCAGCCCGGAGTGCCGTTCCAACTACCCGAGGTGGCCTTCACCGCCACGGCCCTCGCCCGGACGGCGTGCGACCTCGACGATCTGGCCAACCGTCTGCACCGTTACCAGCGCCAATACGTGATCGCCCACAACCCCGCCAACACGCCGCCGCTGGTGCAGTTCAATTCCTGGTATCCCTATCAGGGCAAGGTCAATGTCGAGGAACTGAAGCGCTGTGCCGACAGCGCGGCCGCACTCGGCGCCGAGGCTTTCGTCCTCGATGCCGGCTGGTACAACAAGAAGGATTGGAGCCGCGAACTCGGCGATTACGAAGCCGACAAGACCGCCTTCCCCCACGGCATCGAGGAACTCGCCGCGCACGTCCGCGAACGCGGAATGAAGTTTGGCCTGTGGACCGAAATCGAGAACGTGGGCGTCGATTCGGATACTTTCCACCGTCATCCCGAATGGTGCTTGCAGTATCGGAATAAGCCCATCCTGGGCGGCCCGCGCTGTCAACTCAATTTCGCCTTGCCCGAAGTGCGTGCGTGGGCGAATTCGGTGGTGGACCGATTGGTCCGCGACTACCAGCTCGAATGGATCAAGATCGATTACAACATCGGCATCGGGTCGGACTTCGACGCGACTCCCGCGCTGCAGGGCGCCGTGCTCGCATCGCATATCGTTCACTACTACGCCTGGCTCGACGCCCTGCGCCAGCGCCACCCGCGGCTGGTGGTGGAAAACTGTTCCAGCGGCGGCCTGCGCTTCGATCTCGGCATCCTGCGCCACACGAACACCACCTGGCTTTCCGACATGGTCGCTCCCCTGCCCTCGCTGCAACTGGGCTACAGCTGCACGCTGCAATTCGCGCCCGAGGTCTGCAACCACTGGATGGTCGGCGACGACGACATCGGGCACGTGGATCTTTCCAAGCCCGCCGGCTGGTGGGACTTCATGCTCCGCGTCCCCATGAACGGCCAGTTCGGGATCTCCAGCCGGGTCTTTGAATGGAGCCCCGAGCTGCTCGACCACGCCCGGCGGAACGTGCAGTTGTACAAGCGCATCCGCACCGTGATTCAATCCGCCGACGTCTACCACCTCACGCCGCAGCCGGATCACAACCAGCCGCAAGGATGGATGGCGATCGAATACGCGGCCGCCGACGCCGGGCGCGCCGTGCTCATGGCCTACCGCCTGCAACATGGAGAGGAATCGCGCACGTTCCCATTGCGCGGGCTCCATCCGCAAGCCGATTACGAGGTCTCGCAGGACGGCGCCGCGCTGGGCGTCTATAAAGGGGCTGACCTGGCGGCTCGAGGCTTGACCGTCAGGCTGCCCGACGAATGGCGCGCCGCGGTCATCGAACTGCATAGCAAATAGCGCCCCAGCCCGCCGGGCATGGACTCGCTGCTATTGCGTGAACCGATTTCTACAGTCCGGAGGCGAATGTCGCGGCGATCTTGGCCACATCGGCGCCCTCGCCGGCGCTGACAAAACCGCCCACGCGCGCACCCTTTCGGAACAGGCAAAAGCGCCCCAACAGGCGGTCCTCGCCGCTGTAGGCATCCTCGCCAACCTGCGCCACGGCAGTGCCCGGGAAACGCGCCTGCAGCTTCGCCATCAGCGTCTTCGCCCCCTCCGGCGTCGCCTCCGTTACGAAGAATAGCCGCCCGTTGTCGTAAATCCCCAGGTACCCCTTTTCGAGCATCCGCAAACCCAGGACGCTGTGCGGGATCAGGCGCGGGCTGCCCGGCTGCAGCCCCTCCTTCGGAAACAGGCTGAGCTGCGGGGGCGCGCTCACGCTGCCCGGCACGCGCCGCTCCATGGCCCGGGCGGCGGCCTCGAGCAGCGCGGCATGTTCGCCTTCCGGTTCCACGCTCAACTCCACGAAGTATTTGCCCTTCACGAAAATAGCTTTGGTCGGCCCGACTTGGCCGCCTGCGCCCAGCGCTGCGCGCGGCCGGCGGTTGTCGAAGTTGGCGGTGAACATGCCATAAGCCATCTCCGGGTCGGCGAATTCGCTGACGTCCAGCACCAGCGACAGCTCGCCCTGCTTGCACGTGACCCCCTGCATGCGCACGAAGCTGTAGAGGAAATAACCCTCCGAGTTGCCGTCCATGTAGTTGAACAGCGTATCGGTGTTGAACTCGCGCGCCTCGCCCGTCTGCGTGAAACCGGGCGCGACGGCGCAATCCGGCGCCTGGGCCGCCAGCAGCCCTGCGAAAACCAGCAATCCAGCCAACGATCTCATGGAAGCTCCATAAAACAAAGCACATATCACAACGCGCGGAGCGTGGGAAGGGCCTGCTTTCCGCGCTGCGCGTAGCGTGCTTTCACCGTGATTCTGGCACATTTTGACCTTGCGCGCCCGGCGCGATCGCACCGCGCGGGCACGCTGTTTTCGCCCTGGAAGCGGTCCAGCCTACGCGAACAGCTCCTGAGCGCGCGAAACGCGGTCGAAAACACGCACGCCTTTGGGGCAGTTCACGCTGCAATGGGCGCAGTCGCCGCACCGCACGGCCTGGTGATTGGCGGCCAATTGGAGCCACTTTTCGCGGCCCAGGGCGAACTCGCCGTAGCCCTCGACATAGCTCACGTAACGGACGATGTCTGAGACCGGAAGTCCCTTAGCGCATTGGCCTTCGCACTCGCCGCACATCGAACAATAGAGCGGCCGGATGCGCTCCATGTGCGCTACCAGGATCTTCGAATCGTCGGCCTTCCAGCCAGTGGCCACGGCCTTCAAGTTCTCGTCCAGCATCTCCAGGTCCTGGATGCCGGGAATGGAGGTGTGGACGCACGGCCTCCGCACGGCCCACTTCAGCGCCGTGGGCATCGCATTTTCTTTTTTGAGCCGGTCGAATTGGGGGGAACCAGCCTTGTTGGCGCGGAATCCACCGGCCATTACTTTCATTGCAACGACGCCCAGGCCGGCCTTGTCGGCCTGCTCGACCAGGCCGTCCATCGACGGATCCATCATGAAGTTGTAGGACGACAGTATCACGTCCGTGTGCCCCTTTTCGATCAGCCAGGGGATCATCACCGCGTGGCCGCCGTGGAAGCTGACGCCGCGGAAACGGATCTTGCCCTGCTGCCGGGCTTTTTCTTGCGCCTCGAACAGCTCGTCCGGAATCGCTTCGGGTTTCTCGCGTGAGTGCAGGTACCAGATGTCAACCCAGTCTGTACCGAGTTCTTTCAATGATGTATCTAGACTCGCCAGGGCATCCGCGGCCGTCTTAGCAGGCGTCTTGGTCGAAAGCACGATGTTCTTGCGCGCTTGCTTCAGCGCCGCGCCGACCATGCGCTCGTTGTTGCCGCCCTGGTAGACGCGGGCCGTGTCGAAGTAGGTGATCCCCAGGTCAACGGCCTTCGCGATGACCACAGGGTCGGACGTTGTCATACATCCGAATCCGAGTACGGTAACCTTCAACCCGGTCTTGCCGAGCGTGCGAACGGGCAGCTCCAGATTGGAGGAGGATGGAGCGGCGGCCATCTTGAGACCGATCCCCGAGCTCAGCGCGGAAGCCAGGAAAGATCGGCGGGAAGCGTCGGACATGCAATTTCTCCTTTACAGAGTTTGGGCTCTGCAAATACTATATAGAAAAGGGAAGCTTGATGGAACAACAATTTTCGCGCCGTGACCTTTTCCACACCTCCGTAGGCCTGTACCTGGCGACTCAGGCGGCCAAAGCCGCCGCGCCCTCCACGCCGGCTCCCGCACCGGCGCCCATGGGTCCCAAGGCGGCGGTAGGACTGGTGAAGGGCGATAACCGGATCGCTAACATCAAGTCAGCGTTGGAGTTAGTCGACAGCGACATCCGCCGCAAGCTGGCCGGCAAGAAAACCGTCGTCATCAAGCCGAACTTCGTTTCGACCAACAAACAGCTCGCCGCCACTCCAGCCGACTCCATCCGCGCAATCATCGACTACCTCGCCCCCCGCTGGAAAGGGCCCATCGTGATCGCCGAAAGCTCGGCCGGTTTCACGACCGAAGGTTACCGGAATTTCCGCTACACCGAGATCGCGAAGGACTTCCCCGGCCGCGACATCCAGTTGGTGGACCTCAACGAGGAAGGCCTGTACGAGACCATCCCGCTGCTGGACGGCGATCTGCACGTCCAGATGTGCCGGCTGGCCAAGCGGCTGTGCGACCCGGACGCGTTCGTCATCTCCGCCGGCTTGCTGAAGACGCACAATGTGCTGATCGCCACGCTGAACATCAAGAACATGGCGCTGGGCACGCCGCTGCACAACGCTCGCAAGGAGCGTAATTGGAACGACAAGCGCATCTTTCACGGCGGGGTGCGCCAGACGCACTACGACGTCATGCTGACCGCGCAAAAACTCTCGCCCAACTGGGGCATCGGCGTGATTGACGGCTTCGAGGGGATGGAGGGCGAAGGCCCGTCGCAAGGTACGCCCGTGGCGTCGCGGCTGGCCGTTGCGTCCACCGACTTCGTAGCCGCCGATCGCATCGCCGTGGAATGCATGGGCATCGACCCGGAGTGGATGGGCTACCTGCAATACTGCGAGCAGGCCGGCGTCGGCGCCTATAACCGGTCGCGCATCGAGCTGCGCGGCGAGAAGGTCGAGACGGTGCAGAAGAAGTACCGTCTGCACAACGATATCGAACTCGAGTTGCAATGGCGCGGCCCGCTCACTGACCTTCCTCCCAAGCTGGGCTGAAAAGTCACTTCAATCGCGGCTAGACCTGTTTCGGGATAAGTGTGGCCCGTCGCGACCGGCCGCAATGAGGCCGCTCCCGGATGGGGACACCGAGGGCCGCGGCGCTTGATCGACAGCCTCTGAACATCGCGCCGAGGGAACCCAAGCGTGCCGCCGCGGCACGCGCAGAGTGTCCCCTCCGGCCACCCAGCCCGCGCACGCCGAGTTCACAGAAACTGTGAATCTGCTCTCATTTCGCGAGACTGCGCCGCCCCGGCACTGACAGGCAGGATGGCTCGGATTGCGAGGATCGTGGTCGAGGAACGGGAACGGGGAACGGGCCAGCCGCTCTGATCCCCGCCCTGGCTCTTCACCACCCCGCGCTCCGCACCAGGCCCGGCCTCCCACTGCCCCCAATTCGACATTTCAA
>JBKQPG010000101.1:0-5628 GCA_052145115.1 Bryobacteraceae bacterium | reverse complement strand
GAAGAGCGTCCGGACGTGGACCGCATCTATATGACCTTCGTTCAGGCCACCACCGGAGGCGGCGGCTGGCCCATGTCCGTCTGGCTCACTCCGGAGTTGCAGCCGTTTTTCGGCGGCACGTATTTTCCGCCCGAAGCGCGCTACGGCCAGCCCGGTTTCGCTTCCATCCTCACCGAAATCGCCGGGGCGTGGGCGGCCAACCAGGTTGAGGTGGTCGAATCGGCGCGCGACATGGTGGAGCAGCTCCAGCGTCAGGCCGCCTTCGACGCGCTGCGCCCCGGGCCGCCCGCCATCGACGCTTCCCTGCTCGATAGCGGCTTCTACGCCTTCCGCCGCTCCTTCGATTCGCGCTACGGCGGCTTCGGCGGCGCCCCCAAGTTCCCGCGCCCGTCGGTCCTCAATTTCCTCCTGCGCTATCACGCCGGCGCCAAAAACCGCGAAGCGCTCGATATGGTCCTGCTCACGCTGCGCGAAATGGCCAGCGGCGGCATGCACGATCAGCTCGGCGGCGGCTTCCACCGCTACTCCGTGGACGGCCGCTGGTTCGTACCGCACTTCGAGAAGATGCTCTACGACCAGGCGCAGCTCGCCGTCTCTTATCTCGAGGCCTTCCAGCTCACCGCCGAACCGCTCTACGCCACGGTCGCCCGCGACATCTTCGAATACGTTCTGCGCGACTTGCGCCATCCCGCGGGCGGCTTCTACTCCGCCGAGGACGCCGATGCCGCCATCGATGCGTCGAAACCAAACGAGAAGAGCGAAGGCGCCTTTTATCTGTGGAGCCGCGCCGAGCTCGACGCGCTGCTGGGCGCGCCGCGCGCGGCCTGGTTCGCGCGCCACTTCGGCTGCCTTGAGAACGGCAACGTGGACCACGACCCGCACGGCGAGTTCAGCGGCCGCAATATCCTCTACCAGGCCCAGCCCGTTGCGGCCGAGGAGGCCCTCGAACTCGCCTCCTGCAAACAGATTCTTCTCAATGCCCGCTCGCAGCGCCCGCGCCCGCATCTCGACGACAAGCTGCTGACAGCCTGGAACGCGCTGATGATCTCCGCGCTGGCCCGTGGTGCACAGGTTTTCGCCGCGCTGGATCCTGCCGCCGCCGCACGCTACCGCGATGCCGCCCTCGCTGCCGCGCAGTTCATCATGACTAACCTTTACGACGCCGCGGCGAACACGCTTTACCGCCGCTGGCGCGATGGCGAGCGCGCCGTCGAGGCCTTTCTCGACGACTACGCGGCACTGGCCCAGGCGCACCTCGATCTGTACGAAATGTCGTTCGACCCGCGCTGCCTCGATCGAGCCCGTTCGCTTGCCGATGCGATGCTGGAGCGATTTGAGGATCCCGCCGGCGGCCTGTATTCGTCGGCCGATTCCGGCGATCTCGTGCTGCGTCTCAAGGACGACTACGATGGCGCCGAGCCGGCCGGCAACTCGCTGGCCGCCGGCGCGCTGCTGCGCCTCGCCGCTTACACCCGGCACGAGCCGTATCGCGAAGCCGCGCTGCGCATCCTCCACGCCTTCGCCTCCCGTCTGAACCAGCAACCGTTGTCGCTGCCTCAAATGCTCTGCGCCTGGATGTTCGAGCTCGCGCCACAGCGCCAGATCGTCATCGCCGGCCCCGCACCGGAGCCCTACCTGGCCGCGATCCGATCACGCTTCTTGTCCTCGACCATTGTTTTCGTCAATCCCACTGACCCGTCGTTGAGCAGCATGCAGCCGATCGACGGCCGCACCGCCGCTTACGTTTGCGAAAACTACGCCTGCCAGTTGCCTGTAACCTCTATCGCGGACTTCACCCGCATCCTGGACGGCCGGGTTTGAGCCGGTAGTCTCGTCGCGCCGTTTCCGCTAAACTGGCCTCATGTCGCGACAAACAACCTTCAAAGGCAGCCCGCTGGAACTGACCGGGCCGGAAATGAAAGCGGGTGACCCGGCCCCCGATTTCACGGCCGTGGACAGGACTTTGCACGATGTGACATTGGGGGAGACCGGCCACGGCGTCCGGGTCTTCAGTGTCGTCCCATCGCTCGATACGCCGGTCTGCGACATGCAGACCAAGCGCTTCAACGATGCGGCAGCCAAGTTGCCGGGTGTCAGCTTCTATACCGTTTCGATGGATCTGCCGTTCGCCCAGAACCGCTGGTGCTCGAGCTTCGGCGTGGACAACGTCAAGATGCTCAGCGACCATAAATACGCCAGCTTCGGCGAGCATTACGGCACGCTGATCAAGGATTGGCGCATCGAGTCGCGCGCCATCTTCGTGGTGGACGCAGGCAACGTCATCCGCTATGTCCAATACGTCCCCGAGGTGGCCGAGCACCCCGACTACGACGCGGTCATCGCCAAGGCCAAGGAACTGGCGGGCTGACCCAGCAGCCGCAGGCTGCTAAGTCCATGCTGCAGGCATCCCTACTGGCGGCGGAGATGGCGGCGTTGTTCGTCGTCATCCCGTTGCTGTTCTATTACCGTGTTCTGCCTAATCAGCCGATCCCGTTCCTGCTGCTGACCGTACTGGTCGTCTACCTGTTTCTGCGCCGCGACCGGTCGTTTGACCGGCGGCACTTGTGGAAATTCACCGGTGTCCGCAGCGGACTGAAGCCCGTGTTGATCCGCGCGGCGGTGCTGTGCACGGTGATCGGGCTGGGGGTCTGGCTATTCATGCCCGACCGGTTATTCAGCTTGGTGCGGCGCGCTCCGATTTTGTGGGCCGTGGTGATGGTGTTGTATCCGCTGGTCTCGGTCTATCCACAGGAAGTGTTTTTCCGCGCCTTCTTCTTCCATCGATACCGCCGGCTTTTCGGCCAGGGATTGGCCACCGTGGTTGCCTCGGCCGTGCTTTTCGGCTTCGTGCACATCGTCTTCGGCCACTGGATATCGATCCTGCTGAGCGGCGTCGGCGGCTTTCTTTTCGCGCGGACTTACTTTCACTCCGGCTCTTTGGCGCTGGCCTGCATCGAGCACGCGCTGTACGGCAATTTCATCTTCACCATCGGGCTGGGCGAGTTCTTCTTCCACGGCGCGCGCCGCTGAGCGCTGCCCGGCCGCTACCCGGATCACTCGCCGCCGTCGAGCCGCCGCACGGTGTCGATCATCGTCTGCAATCGCTCCTCATGCTGTGGAACGAGGAGGAAACGGCGCCTCACTTCGGCCCGCGCCCGCCGCACCAGCTCCAGGTCGAGCTCGCTCAGGACGGCCAGTTCGCGGTACAGGCGCTCACCGCAGGCCTGCTCGATCTCGGCCCGGCGTCCGTCCAGCGTGCTGCCGGGCTGGCAGGTGACATTCGCGGGTGCGGCGGCGATGTCGAAGTGCGGGAAGGCCGGCTGCCAGAAGTATTGCCCGGCAACCAGGCTCTCCTCGAAACAATCGACCACACCCAGCAACGCGGCGTCGCGCATCGTCGCCGTGGCGCGCTCCAGATCGGCCGGGCCGGGAGGATGCGTGTAGGCGCCATCTCCCGCCAGCATGTTGACCTGCGGGCTGTTGGAGATGTGGGGATGGCGCTCCAGCAGTTCCTCGAAGAAGCCGCGCAGGTCCGACTCATGCGCGCGCTGGCTCAACGCGTCGTCGGAGGGAGCGCTCTGGCGGAAGAAGGTGTAAATGGACCGCAGCCGGTCGATGGGGTCGCGCAGGAACAGCAGGTCGAAGAAGACAAATCCCGGCGCGTGGGGCCGTGGATAGCGCAAATGGTGGCTCGAAATAGCCTGCACCTCGGGGTGCGCGTGGACAAACTCGAGCAGCTCCGCGGCGGACAACTGGGCGTCCCGGCCTTCGCTCTCGAAGCGCGCGAAGCTGTGCGGGAAGTTCTTCCGGAGCAGGTTCTCGACCGTGGTTCCGGCGTTCTTGAAGATGTGGTAATGCAGAATGACGAAGCGCATGAACTGTCCGCGTGCCGAACTCGTGTAGCGCTGATCGGGAATCCCTTTCAACGCCGCTCAAACAATTGTAGTCCGCTGTGATCCTGACACGGCGGGGGGCGGGGTGGAAACAAACCTGAGGTGCTTCACCCGCACTGTTGATTCACGCGCCAGGAAGAAGCTCTGCCGCCTCTGACCTGTTCAGTGTGCGGCGACGGCTGCGTTGTGTCAGGTCTGTGCCGTGTGGAGCGGTTCGTCAGGTTCCACGAGGCGCCGGCGCCTCGCAGCCGGATGGCAGCGATGGCAGCCTCGGTGGTCGAGCACGGACTCACCATAAAATCACCATTGGCAGGCCATCCGATTGCCCCCTGGAACGCGCCACGGCGCCGCACGGTGGATCTGTCGCAGTCCAAGCGGAGACTGAGAATGCCACCATCCCGCACCGGCGCTCTGATATTGAGGTGTTCATGCGCTGATCCGATCGTGTACCGGATGGTCCGAACGGCAGCTATTGGGCCGGTGGCGGACGGCGGTAGATGGTCTGGAACTCGCCGCCGTTCGAGGAAATGCTGGTCGTGGAGGAATAACCGGGCAGGCCGGAGTCGGTGTGCACCGGGACGTTCGTCCCATCGCGGCCGCTGGCGGAGGAGGCGGCGGGGTCGTCCATCTTGGTCCGCTGCTCGACCTTGGGCCCGCCTTTCTTCGGTGGCCGGTACTCGACGCGGTCAATCGCGTCCTTCGGAATCGCGACTTCCGTCTTCTTCACGATGACCAGCAAATTGTTCTCCGTGGCGTCGCTGAATTTCGCCAGGCGCGGCTGAGACGAACCCTCCTCGTAGATTTTCAACTCCGTGCCGGTCTTCAGAGCGTTGAGTTTCTTCCATTCATCGTCGGCGGCGAATACCGTCAACGCCGCCAGCAAGCACACAATAGTGACGCGCACGACAGGGTCTCCTTCCGTAACATCCGTAACATCTGATGCGGGCGCAGCCCCTCACGGTGCGCCGAAAATCGCGGCCACCTCTTCACGGAACTGGGCGGCCAGCAGCGAACCGGGCGGCTGGGTGAGGCGGGCGTCGAACACACGCTGCAGCGACTGGTAATACCACATCTGCTTCTCGCGGGGCCGCTTGAAGCGCTGCCAGGCCTTGTCTCCAATGCGCTGCAGATCCTCCCGCAAGGAGCGGACGTTATCGAGCTTGTCGGCGATGCTGAGACACAACGCTTGGGCTGAACCGGATTCGAGCAGGTGCAGCGTATGCTGCTTGCGCTTCTCCCAGGTCCAGATTTTTTCGGGTTCGGTGGCGAATTCGACCAACCGCGCGACGTCTTCGCCGAAGATGGTGCGGATCTCGTCGACGGTGGCATCGGTGTCTTCCACAGTATCGTGCAGCAGGCCGGCGATGGCCAGCTCATCGGGGCAGCCGTAGTCGAGGAGGATCTTGGCGACGCGGAGGGGATGGATCAGGTAGGGGATGCGCGTGCCCTTGCGGAACTGCCCCTCATGCGCCTCGGCGGCGAAGCGCAGGGCGGCGAAGATGGCCGCTTTGCCGTCGCTGTTCATTGGTGATAAAAAGACCCCTGGAGTCCCCAGTATACGACCGGAGAATCGGGCAGGGAACGCTGGGGGCGATGCGGTGGGAGCCGGAGCTAGCCCGGATGTTTCACCAACAATCGGCTGCGGCGCGCGATAGGGCCGCATCTACTTCGTTTCGCTCGGTTGCCGTCCTCGACGTAGCAGCCAAGCACGCCTGCGGGCGGCGCCCGCGAGCGC
>JBKQPG010000100.1:0-49517 GCA_052145115.1 Bryobacteraceae bacterium | reverse complement strand
GGTTCGTGATCCCGATCGTTTCGGTCGACAAGAACACCGGGCGTTCGGACGGACTGCCCGAGATTGTGAGCCGGGGTTTCGTGTCGCTGGAAGAGGGTTCGGAGCTGATCGCGGCGGCGCGGCAGGTGGTGGCGCGGACCATCGAGAACTCGTCGCGCGAGGAGCGCACGGACTGGGGCGTGATGCAGGAGAAGATCCGCACGGACCTGAAGCGCTTCCTGCATAAGGAGACTTCGCGGCGGCCGCTGATCATGCCGGTGATTCTGGAGGCGTAGCCGGATGAGAAAGCCGGTTCCAGCGGCCTATCTGGAAGACGAATCGGGCTACACGGGCCACGGCGAAGAACTGTTCCGCCCCGAAACGGCGCAACAGGCCGCGGACGTCCTGGCTGCGGCGGCGCGCAGCGGGACGCCGGTTACAGTGGCTGGCGCGGGGACGGGCGTGGTCGGCGGGAGGGTGCCGGAGGGCGGATGGGTGCTCTCGACGGAGCGCTTGCGACGGCTGGAGATCGGCACCGGGCGGGCGATCGTTGGAGCGGGAATTCTGTTGCAGGATCTGCAGATTGCAGCCAAAAGCTCAGGTCAATTCTATGCGCCGGACCCGACCGAATGGGTGGCCTCGGTGGGCGGGACCATAGCCACCAACGCCAGCGGATCGCGCAGCTTCCTGTATGGCTCGACGCGGCAGCACTTGCTGAGCGTGACAGTGGCGCTGATGGACGGAACAGTGCGGACATACGGCCGGGGCGAGAGGCTGGATTTCCCCTACACGCCACTGCCGGCGCCGCGCTGCCGCAAGCATGCTGCCGGGTATTACCTGCGGCCGGAGACCGGTTTCCTGGAGCTGTTGTGCGGTTCCGAGGGCACGCTGGCAGTGGTTCTGGAGGCGGAGGTGCAACTGCTGCCGCAACCGGGGCGATTGCTGAGCGGGGTGGTCTTTTTCCGTTCGGAGGATGTGTCGCTGGATGCAGTGGACGCGTGGCGGGACGTGCCGCAGTTGCGGATGCTGGAGTTTTTCGACGCTCCATCGCTCGGGCTGCTGCGCGCAGCGTACCCCGAGATTCCGGACCAGGCGGGGGCGGCGCTGCTGGTGGAGCAAATCGTCGACCCTCTGGAAGAAGATGCCGAGGAGGCATGGCTGGGGCGGATGGAGAGCGCGCAGGCGTTGGACGAATCGTGGTTCGGAACCACGGATGCCGACCGCGAACGCTTCCGCATTTTCCGGCACAAGCTGCCCGAGGTGGTGAACGAGCGGATCAAACGCAATGGCTTCCAGAAGATGGGGACCGACGCCGCGGTGCCACTCGACCGGAACCGCGAAATGATGCGCTGGTACCGTCAGGTATTGGATGAAGAGTTCCCGGGCAAGGCCGTGATGTACGGGCACATCGGCGACGCACACGTGCACGTGAATGTGATGCCCGAGACGGAGGACCAGGCGCGGCGCGGGCGGGCGTTCCAATATGATTCGGCGCGGCAGGCGGTGGCTCTGGGCGGCACGGTGAGCGCGGAGCACGGGCTGGGCAAGAAGAAGGCGCATTTCCTGGCGCTGGAGTTCACGCCGGAGCAGATTCAGGCGATGTGCGACGTGAAGCGGCACTTCGATCCGCAGTGGCTGCTGGGGCGGGGGAATCTGCTGCCGGTGCCGGAATGAGCGTATGAGGCTCATTTCTTGCGACTTGCCAGCGACAACCCTTGCAATGAATGCGGGCGAGTGTTATAACTTAATTGAAGTCGGAGGTTAAGTTATAGATGACCATTACCCCAGACGAATACCGCCAGAAGCTGACGGAGGCTTTTCAACCTGATGTTTTGAAAGGGCTTATGCTTGGCGTTGCTCAGGCATACCGCACTACCGCGGAGCATTGTAAGCGGCAATATGATGCACCGGACCGTCACGACGTAATCGGAACAGTCCGGCGCGCCGGGATCCACGAGGCCGTTCGTGGCGTTGCGGAGCGATTTCAGTTGGACTTCGCCGACGAACCAAACGCTAACGGCTCACACTACTTTCTTTCTGTCTTCTCCGGCGAGATCAGGCTGATCTGCAACCTCGTTTCCACTCGGCGAAAGATGGTTCGCGCCGCCAAAATTCGCAAAGTGTGGGCGCGCTACAATTTCAACGCGCAGTACCACATGTTCGACAACGGCAGTGCTCCACCGCCGAATTGGAAGTACTTAGCCATACTGGTTCACTCACCTCTGGGGCGGCACCGTAACGAAGCGGCGTTTGTGGACATCGTCGTGCCCGACCTGAAGTTCACGCAGTACATGACGCGCTTGGATCTATTCAAGGAGTTCCCCGCAGAAGCCGAGGGATACCGGAGTCTCTTCAAGCGGAGGCGGTTCGGCGCGGAAGCCGAGGGGGCATGAAACTAGGGACCATCGGCTTTGTTGGGGAAAGACTGCGGGAGGGCCGTGAGGCGCGTGGCTTTACTGCTGCGGCGCTGGCCGTGCCGCTAGGGGTCACTCCAGCTGCAGTGGCTCAGTACGAGAAGAATCTTCAATCTCCACGCCCGGAGGTGATGGGTAGGATCGTCGATGTCCTGCAATTGCCGTTGGCCTTTTTCCTGCGGCGCGTATCGCGCGATGAGGGTGTGGTCTATTGGCGATCTTTGGCTAGTTCCACAAAACTCGCACAAACGGTAGTCGCGAGGAGGCTTGGATGGGTCCAAGACATCGCCTCCGTCCTTCGCGAGCATGTGGATTTCGCTCAGCTAGATCTGCCCGACTTCGACCTTCCGCGCGACCCGCTCGGAATCACGGAAGAACGGATTGAGCGCTTGGCGGCTCTTACTCGGCGTGCATGGGGAATCGGGGACGGACCCATTCCAAACGTCACGCGGATCCTGGAGGAACGGGGTATTGTAGTTGCTCGAGACGACTTACGTGCAGCAACGCTAGACGCCCTTTCAAAATGGTGCCCCGCGGAGATTCGGGCGTATTGTCTGGTGTCCTCTGGTAGGGAGTCGGCCGCCCGCAGCCGCCTCAACCTGCTCCACGAATTGGGGCACCTAGTTCTTCACCGCCATCTCGATCGATGGCACCTACAGAACAAGCGGCTCCACTCGCTGATTGAGTCACAGGCGTTCATGTTTGCTGGAGCATTTGCACTTCCCGCCGAGGCTTTCGCTGGCGACGTGTATTCGCTTTCTCTTGATTCGTTCGTCTCGCTGAAGTCCAAGTGGAAATTCTCTGTCGGGATGATGCTCAAGCGTTGCGAGACCTTATCGATTGGGAGCGCTGAGACCCTGCAACGCCTCTGGAGAAATCTATCCTCGCGCGGCTGGCGCCTAGACGAGCCCCTAGACGATGAATTACCTCATGAGCCACCTTTGGCATTAGCGGGGGCAATCCGATTCCTTGTAGAGAGAGGCTTACTCTCTGGCGAGCAGCTCTCCGCAACCTGCGCATTGCCTTTGTGCGACATTGAGGAACTAGCGGCCCTGGAACGCGGAACGCTTGATCCGTCCCTACGTGGGAGGATTGCTACGATGCCGAGAAGTGATGCGCAAGACACTCGCGGCTCTGGCTGCGCAGACTCCCAGCGGGTTCTTCCGTTTCGACGTAACAGCAGGTGAGCGGTCGAGCTTCGCCAAGGGAGCTTAGACCGAGCATGCACGATCCAAGAGCTCTCGCAACTGGCGGAATTGTGATCGGCACGAGGGGTTTGGAGTAGAGTGGTCATGCCGGAGTCCCGGCGTTGGAGATCGCATGACCCGACGAACCCTGCTGAAGATCCTGGCGGCCGCGCCCGCCGCGCCGCTGTTTCCCGTCTATGGCGCGCTGGCCGCGCCGTACGCGGGCAAGTTGAAGATTACCGCGATCAAGACGCTGGGGCTGCAGCGCGCAATGGCCACAGGCAACTGCCTGATCAAGGTGGAAACCGACGCCGGGCTGTATGGGATCGGCGAAGCGGGGGCTACGGCCGCGATGGCGCGGGCGCGCATCGAGACGATGGCGCCGCTGCTGATTGGCAAAGACCCGCTGAGCATCGAGAAGCACTTCTTCGAGATGACGTCGCTGATGCACACCTACATCGCGCACATCCCGACCATCAGCGGAATCGACATCGCGCTGTGGGACCTGGCGGGCAAGGTCCTCGACCGGCCGGTGTTCGAGCTGCTGGGCGGTCCGTTTCGCGAGGCCATACCGATGTACTCGCACGGCGACGGCTTCAACATGCTGGACATGGAAGCCTGCCGCGCGTGGGCGGCGATGGTGAAATCGCGGCCGGAGGGCTTCAAGGCCTACAAGAACAGCATCCACACGGTGATCGGCGTGCCGCCGGCGCGCTACGTCAACACGCTGACGCACGATGAGCTGAAGAAGATCCGCACGGCGTACACGAATTGCCGCGAGGCCGTGGGCGACGAGATCGATATCGCCGTGCATTGCCACAACGAGTTCGATACGCTGAGCGCGATCAACGTGGCCAAGGCCGTGGAGCCGATGGACCCGCTGTTCATCGAGGACGCGCTGAATCCGCCGTATTCGGAGGCCTGGATGGCGCTGAAGCGCTCGACGCACATTCCGCTGTTGACGGGCGAAAAGCTGGAACTGGTGCGCGGCTTCAAGCCATTCCTGGATGCGCAGGCGGTGGACATCGTGCATCCCGACCTGGCGTTCGCGGGCGGGCTGAGCGGAACGCGCAAGATCGCCGACTACGCCGCGCTGACGCGGACGCCGGTGGCGCTGCACAACGTCGGGACGCTGGTGCTGACGCATGCTTCGGCGCATTTCGCGGCGTCGATCCAGAACTTCTACCGCAGCGAGAGCGCGCTGGGGCGGCCGACGCACTACGTGGAGCAGATGGCGGCGTCGAACCCGCCGGTGGTGCGCGAGAGCCTGTTGCCGGTGCCGAAGGGCGCCGGGCTGGGGCTGGATCTGAATACGGATTTCATGAAACAGCACATGGCCGAAGGGGAGACGTGGTGGGGGTAGCGTAGCGCGCTGCGGATGCAAGGTACGGACGCTACCTTGGCTTGCTGCGGGAGCGGTTGAGCCTTGCTCCGGCCGGGTCCCGAGCCGTTTGCCTCGCCTGTGTCGTCACGAAACGCCATGCCGAATTGAGCAGGCCGGCGAGTTCTTCGCGCCCGATCTCGGACAAACGCACGAGCACGATCGGATGGCCGGCGTAATGATCCGTCACGTAGTAGGTCCGCGGCGCCTCTTCCAGTAGAGCAGAACGGTGCTCGGGGTCCAAGGCGACAGCGAGCGAGCCCGGTTCAACCGACTTGTTGACGGGAACGCACGCGAGCAGCTTGCCGCGCAGCTTGAGCGCAGGCGAAGCGTACATCGCGGTCTCCTCGACTTCCGGCAGCGAGAGGCCGATCTCGCGAACGGTTTCGAAGGTGATCTTCGCTGTGCCCATACCAACGATATTGTACGCTGCTGTTCTATGCCCGCTTGCTGCCGCCAAGGTGGCAAGTGGCGAGGCGCGCCGCGGGTGTAGTGTGAAAACACGGTTACAGACCCGGCCGAAGTTCGCCGCCTGGCAGAGGCCAAGGAAGCGGAGAACCTACGCTTCCGGCGCTATCTGCATGCCCACCACCACGACGACATAGGGCCGTTCCAGATCATCGCCAGCCGGATCGAGGCGCAGATCGATTGCACGAAGTGCGCCAACTGCTGCCGCGAGTTGATGGTCGAGGTGACGCAAGGGGAGATCGAGGCGATCGCCGCGTATCTCGACATGAGCCTGGCGGATGTGCGGGTGAAGCACACGATGGCGGACCCGCAGGATTCGAGCCGGCGGGTGCTCAGGAACGAGCGCGACGCCTGCACGTTCCTGGACGGCAACCTGTGCCTGATCTATGACGCGCGGCCGGGCCCGTGCCGCCGCTTCCCGCACGTGCACCCGGGAGAGCACTCACTCGGCGCGCGGATGGAGTCGGCGTGCCGGCACTCGAGCACTTGCCCGATCCTGTACAACGCGCTGGAGGAGTACAAGCACCAGAGCGGATATCACGAGCGCGGCGGGGCGGCAGCGGCTAGCGCCGGCGGCTGATCAGCCCTGAGCGTCGTGGCAGGAGGCGGCGCCCGTGCTTCCGGTGTGCGAGCAAGGAGCTCAGAGCTCCCAGCCCTTGCGGTATTCGCGGGTCAGGTACTTGTTGGCCTCGGGAACATTCGCGATCTTGGCGTTTTCAGCATCCCACTCCAGCCGCTGGCCGACGCGGCAGGCGATGGCGCCGAGATTGAATGCGTCCGATATGGGGCCGGCGTGGAGAAATGAGGCTTCCGAGGGCTTGCCGCCGCGGCAGGCGGTGACCCATTCGGCCAGGCCGTTGCGCTCCTCGTCGGCGCCGGCGGGTTGAGGCGGCACGGTGTGCGAACCCATGTAGGCGCGCATCTTCTTCTCTGGAATGAGACGCGGATCGTCAATCCGGAAACCCGCCAGGATCTTGCCCTTGTCACCGACAAACATCATGCCCTCGGCGGGCAGCGCCTGATGGTCCTCATACAACTCCTCGGGCGTGGGCGGCTTCATGCCGCCGTCGTACCACCACAGATCGAGCGGGGCGAACTCGTCGCGGGCCGGGAATCTGAAACGGATGGTCGAGGCCAGCGGGAAGGAAAAATCGTTCCTGATCTTCGTGCTGACCTGCTGGACGAGGGTGCAGGCGGTGCTGGGCGTGGCTTCGACGCTGATGGGCGCGCCCAGCTTGAGCGTCCGGAAGACCACCCACAGGCTGTAATGGCCCATGTCGGCGATGGAGCCGCCGCCGAAGTCGTACCAGCCGCGGAAGACCGCGTGCGTGTAGTGGGGATGATAGGGCCGATCGAGAGCCGGCCCCAGCCACAGATCCCATTCGAAGCCTTCCGGGATCGGCGGCCGATCCTCCGGCAGAGTCAGATACTGCGGCCAGACCGGCCGGTTGGACCAATTGTGGACCGCGCGCAGCGTGCCGATGGAGCCATCCTTGATCCACTGCATGACCAGATCCATCGAGCCGCGGGAGTCCCAGGGGATGAAGTGCGTCGCGACCCCGGTTTGCCGCGCAGTCTCGATCACTTTGCGCGCTTCGACCAGGCGATTGGCGATGGGCTTGTGCATCATCACGTGCTTGCCTTTTTTCATGGCGGCCATCGAGATGGTGGCGTGCAGGTGGTCGGGCGTCATGATTTTCACGGCGTCCAGATCCTTCTGCTGCTCCAGCAGCTCGCGGAAGTCGGCGTAGTCGGCGCAGCCCTTGAAGTGGGCCGCGGCGCGCCTGGCGGCGTAATGGGTCTCGACAATTTCACGGCCGATCTGGCGTCCGCCGAAGATGCCGTCCCGCCCATCGTGCCACTCGCGATTTCCGAGGAACTTGCGGATGTCGTTGCGGAGCCCGTGCTGGTCCCAGTCGACGTAATTGTTGGTGCAGAAGTTGGGGTCGCAAACGGCCACGACCTGAATGTCGTCGTTGTTCAGCATCGGCAGAAGCTCGCGGATGCCCTGGGTGCCCAGGCCGATGTAGGCCACGTTGAGCTTGTCGCTGGGAGCGACGAAGCGGGGGCCTCCCAAGACGTGGCGTGGCACGATGGTGAAAGCCGCGGCGGCGCCGGCGGCTGTATTGAGGAATGAACGGCGATTGTGATCGGATGACATGCAAGGTCTCCTGGCTGTAAGGATCACCAATACTCTACTCCCGCCGCCGGGGCCGTGAGGAGAAGGAACCGCATGATATGATGAACCGATCCCCAAGACCAAGCCCTCAGGACGGTGGATGGTCGCATGGTCGAAGCCGGGCTGAATGCGAACTCGCTGCTGGCGGTGGTGTTGTTGGTCGTGGCCCCGCTGGTGGTCTATCTGTGGAAGCGCGGCCAAAGAGTTGGCATCCTGGTGGTGTCCTGCCTGGCGATCATGGGCCTGTGGTATGTCTCAGAGGGTGTGATTCATGAAGCCTCGCACGTGCTTGGCAGCCTGGCCAGCGGGGCGCCGGCGACATCCTTCCACGCGATTCCGTACTCTTGGGAGAGCTTCTTCGCCAAGAGCTTCGAAGGCCAGGGAATGATGGGAACGCACTGGCAGCGGTTCGTGCAGCTAGCCGCGCCTTACCTGGTTGATGGACTGCTGATTCTCGTGGGCAACTGGATGTTCCACTGGCGGCACAGTTTTTCGCCGTTCGTGGGCGGGCTGGTTCTGACGTTTACCGGATTGCGGTCGGTCTTTGACCTGGTGGACAACTATGCGGCCGGCGTGCTCACGAACTCAGGCGACTATCAGCAGTTGCTGAGCGGCTACCCGCCCCTGGCGGTGCATTTCGGCACGCTGGCGCTGATCCTGTGGGGCGTGGTGGTGACCTGGTCGGAGGTCACGACAACCGGGCCCGCCGACGGCTAACAACGGTCAGAGTTCGAGCATGACTTTGCCGAAGCGCTCGGCGTGCTCGAGGCGTTCGTGGGCGGCGCGGATTTCGGTCAATGGAAAGACCGAATCCACGACAGGGCGGAGTGTGCCATCGAAGACCAGCCGCAGGACGCGATGCAGTTCGCCCAGCGTACCCATGAAGGAGCCGAGCAGCGATTGCTGCTTGCTGAACAGGTAGCGCAGATCGAGCGCGACGTCGTAGCCGGTGGTGGCGCCGCACGTCACCAGGCGGCCGGATGGCGCCAGGCACTCCCGGCTGCGATCCCAGGTGGCCGAGCCGACATGTTCAAACACAACGTCGACGCCGCGTTTCGCGGTGAGCTTGCGGACCTCGGCGGGAACGTGGTCGCGATGGTGGTTGAGGACGAAACTGGCGCCGAGTTCCTTGCAGCGCGCCATTTTTTCCGCGCTGCCGGCGGTGGCGATGACGCGGCAATGGAACCAGCGGGCGAGCTGGATGGCGGCCATGCCCACGCCGCTCGATCCGGCGAGCACGAGCACGTCCTCGCCGGGCTGCAGCCGAGCGCGCGTCAGCAGCATGTGCCAGGCGGTGACGTACACCAGCGGCGCGGCGGCGGCGTGCAGGTAGTCGAGGGAATCGGGGATCGGGATGACGGCGTATTCGGGCACGTTGATCAACTCGCGATTGACGCCCGGCAGGCCGGTTCCCAAGAGAGTGTAGGAGCGGCATTCGTTGTCGCGGCCCTCCAGGCAGGCCAGGCATTGGCGGCAGCTCAAGCCGGGGGCGAGCAGCACGCGCTGGCCGGGCTGGACGCGGCGGCAGAGCTCACCGGCGGCGACAACTTCGCCGGCGGCGTCGCTGCCGAGGATGTGCGGGAACTTGAATTTCGCGCCCGGGATGCCGTTGCGCACGAACAGATCGAGATGATTCAATGCCGCGGCGCGGACGCTCACCAACACCTCGTCGGCACGGAGTTGCGGCTCGGGGATGTCGGTGTACTCGAGAACTTCGGGACCGCCGTGGGAGTGGATCTGGACAGCTTTCATGAGGGACCTCCTGGAGGAACGCCAACGCGCCACGGGCATCCGTCACGAGGTGCGTTCTGGTTCGCGCTCCGATGATCAATGTTCCCGCAGCGAGGCGTCGATGCGCACGCGCCACTGGCGGGCCGCGTCGAGGATGGCGGCGGGGTCGAGCGTCATCGGGACGCGGTCGCGCACGGTAAAACCGCCTTCAATGACGACGTCCCGCACGTCGCTCGCGTGGAGCGAATAAACCAGCATCGAGTACGGATCGTGGGCCGGCACGGCGTGAGGAGCAGTGGTGTCGATGGTGATGAAATCGGCGCGTTTGCCGGGCTCCAGCGAGCCGATCTCGTTCTCCATGCCGAGCGCCCTGGCGCCCAGGATGGTCGCCATTTCGAAGGCCTGGATGGCAGGCAGGGCCTGGGGATCGCCGCGCGTGACCTTGGCCAGCTTGGCGGCCAGGTCGAGCTCGCGCAGCAGGTCCATATCGTTGTTCGAACCGGCCGGTCCATCGGTGCCGAGACCGACGGCCAGTCCCGCGGCCAGCATCGCGGTGACGGGCGCGACGCCGCTGGCGAGCTTCATGTTGCTGGATGGGCAATGCGCGATTCCGACGTGCAGCGGGGCGAGCGCGGCGATGTCGTCCGGCGTCAGCCAGACGCCGTGTGCGAAAACGGTGCGGCGGGCCACGGCGCCTATGGAAATAAGATATTGCGCGGGCGTCAGACCATGGTGGGAGAGGGAATCGTCCTGCTCCCTTTTCGTTTCGGAGACGTGGATCAGCAGCGGGACGGAGTACCTGTCGGCGAGCGCGCGCGCGGCCTTGAGCGTCGCGGGCGAGTTGGTGTAAAGGGCATGTGGCGCGACGGCCGGTGTGATCAGCCGATCGCCCTGGAATTCGCGGATAAAACGCTCAGTGAAGGCCAGCGCCTGTTGCGGCGTGGCATTGTCGGGGGCGGGGAAGCCGATGATGGTCTCGCCCAGCACGCCGCGCATGCCGGCGTCGCGCGTGACGCGGGCCGCTTCGTCCTCGAAGTAATACATGTCGGCGTAGGTCGTGATCCCGCCGAGCATCATTTCGAGGACGCCCAGGCGCGTTCCGGCCCGAACAAATTCGAACGTAACGTTCTTCTTTTCGGCCGGGAAGATGTAGCGGTCGAGCCAGTCCTGCAGGCTGCGGTCGTCGGCGATGCCGCGCAGCAGCGTCATGGCGGCGTGGGCGTGGGTGTTGATCAGGCCGGGGGTGAGGATGGCATCGGGCCGTCTCAGGCGCGACTTCGGAGTGTAAAGGAACTCCAGTCTGGTGCGCGAGCCGACGGCGACAATGCGCCCGTCCTTCACGGCGATGGCGGCGTCGTGGAGCACATCGCGATGGGCGTTCATCGTGACGATGACGCCGGCGGAGACGAGAATGTCGACCGGCTCCGCGGCCCAAACCGTCGTCGCAAATAAGCATAGGAAGCAGACGATCCCGGCGCGGAACCAACACGACAGGGCGCGCCGCGGAGCAGCCGCGAGGGGCCGCGCGGGCTGGGGCGATGAGGTGCGTGAGCCTGCGCCGGAGAAGCGCAGCGCGATGGTTTCAAGCCAGGGATTGGGCATCGAAAGGTTCCGGGTAGAGGTCACGCAACTGGACAGTGAGGGTGTCGCCGGCGGCGTTGCCGAGCAGGATCGGGATGTCGCCGCAGAGATCCCAGAGGACCTGGCGGCAGGCGCCGCAGGGCGGGGTCAGGCGCGAGGCAGCGGTGGCGATGGCCAGGCGGCGGAAGCGCTGCGCTCCGGCGGCAACGGCCGCAAACACGGCCGTGCGCTCGGCGCAGACGGTCAGGCCGTAGCTGGAGGATTCGATGTTGCATCCGCCGAACACCCGGCCGTCGTCGCACTCGACGGCGGCGCCGACCAGGAAGCCGGAGAACGGCGCGTGCGCGTTTTCCCGGGAAGCGAAGGCGGTTGCAAGGAGCGGGTCCACTTACCGTCTATTGTCGAACGGATGCGCGGCGGCGTGGCGGGCGCCTGGAATGAGAGCTGCGCCCGGCCGACAGGTGGCGAGTTGTCGGGCCCCGGTTCTATCGGGCTGGAGGCTGCTCCAACCGGTAGGCGAAAACGCCGCGCTCATGGCGCAGCGATGGCAGGCCGCCCTCCGTGCCGACGGGCACGGATTTCAAAACGCGGCCGTCGAAGTCCAGCGCCTGAGCCTGGGCGACGGAGCGGGCGGGCAGCAGACGTTTCGGAAGCCGGATGAGGCCGGGTTCGCTATCCGGCAGCGGCGTCAGCAGGCTCGCTTGCGGCCCCCGCGTCAGACGATAAGCGACACCCTGGCCGCGCTCATTCCTGTACTCGCCGCCCGGCTGGGCGGACCACTCGACGATCCCGCCATTGCGGCGCTCGATGCCGGCGGCGATCCCGTTTCCAACTCCGGGGACATGCGCGTAGAAGCCGTACGGCGGCAACACCCTGTCGCCGGCCTTCCAGTCCGTCGCGCCGCGATTCACCCACGTTTCTCCGCCGTTGTCCCAGCGCACGTGCTGGTGATGGATGTCGGCGTTGACGAATTCGACCGACTCGATGCGGCGGCCGGCCAGCGCGCGCATCAGATCGTGGAGCAGCCAATACTTGCGGACGACGTCGCGGCTGAACGGGTCCGCGACCATGGCGGGGTGGCCGGTGAGGACCTCGGTCGCAATGTAGTCGTCGCTGTAAATGCCATGCGTCGCCGCGTCCAGGGTGCCTTCGTAGCGGCCGGGGTAGCCCGCGCCATGCAGGATGAAACGGTCGTGGTAAGCGGCGTCGAGCCACGGGATGCGCTCCGCGTCGGCCGCCTTGACGTGCAGGGTGAAGCCGCGCGAGGTGTCGGGGTCGATGCGCAGGTGCTGGGCCTGGGCGCCGTCGAGCCAGCCGATCAACTGATCGTGGCCGGCTTCGGAGATCTGCGGCGCGTTGTCGCCGAGGGTATCGCGGATCCAGGCGAAGGTCTCGCCCCAACTGCGGCGCGAGACGGTGCGGTCGACGAATTGCCCGTCGGCGGTCCAAAAATCGTACGGACTGATGGACGACCAGACGTCTATGAAATACGCCGTCGGAGCAAATCCGTCGCGAATGAGCTTCACGTTGCGCTCGACAAAGGGCCGCAAGCGGTCCGGCCGCGCGCGGTAGCTCTGGGCCATGCGGGCGTGGTGGAACCAGGCCAGTTGCGGCTCCCCTTCGGGCGTGAAGACGATATTCGAGTAGCTGAAACCGCTGGCGTCGGGATAGAAGTCGATGTAGTTGTCGTGCGGCGCGAACAAGACCCCGTTCTTGCGGCAGACCTCCGCGAGGTGACGGAACTCGTCTAGGGTCCCCAGCTCGGGATTGGGCGGATAGATGTCCGGGAGCCGGTAGTCGTAGCCCCAGCGCTGCCAGTTGTGCCAGACGACCGCGGTGTCGGTGAGGCCGTAGCGGAAGGCCTGTTCCAGAGCGCGCGCGCCCTCGACGTAGCGCCCCGACCACAGGTCGAAGACGAAGCGGCCCATGAGTTTCGGCACGCCGGCCGAGGCGCGGCGCGTGTCGATATCGCGCCACGTCCGCACGCCCTCCCAGACGCTGGCCGCCGGGATGAGAGTGATGGTCTGTGAATGAGGGACGTCGAGCGTGTAGATGCTGGTCGCGGGATCGACCCGCAAGCGGTCGGGCGGCGTGTCGGCGGCTTCCACAACGGAGCCGGAGGGGAATTCGAAGCCGACGTAGGAGGACGCCAGATTGTGCCCGTCGTAGCTCATGGTGAAGCGCTGCGGATCCTCCAGCACATTGCCCACTCCGCCGTATACGCGGTGGGCCTGCTCGCTCCACGGGCCGAGGGCGACCTTCTGCAGATAGACGTACAGCCAGGGCTTCGGGGCGGGCTGGTTTTCGAGCCACACGTGGCAGCGCAGAGCCTTCGATTCCACCTTGAGCTCACTAAGCAAATCGAAATTGCCGGCCCAGGACCGGAACCGATGGCGCAGGCGGAATGTCCCGTTCGACGACTCGTCGCGCACCTCGATCAATTCGCTGGCCGAGCGCGGGTCTTCCAATGCGTCGTTGAGCACCTGGGCCTGCAAACCATGGAACATCGGGCCGCCGCGACCGGCGGCGAAGGCGATGGTGGAATCCAGAATCCCCCGCCGGCCGGGCCAGATCAGAACGTCGTGTCCGTTGAGACTACCCAGGTTTTTCGGGGTCGCGTTCGCATCCGGCGGGAAAGCCGAGGCCGGCGGGACATTGCCGGTCAGCAGGACGGGCTCGCCGAAGCTGACTGTGGCGGCCTTGGCCGGGTCATGGGCCTCGGCCTCGAATTGCAGGCTGACCGTCTGGCCTGCGAAGCGCTTGAGATCGACCTCGGCATCCTGCCACGCTCCGGATGCGGGCTTTCCATCGAACAAGACTTCGCCGGAGGGGAGCAGCCGGACGCGCGCCGCCGGCATGGGCAGCGAGGCCGACTCGGCGATCGAAAAGCGGAGGCGGATGGAATTCGAGGACGGGATTTGTAATGGGAACTCAGTCCCCGCCCAACTGACCCGATCGCGCATGGACGGCAGGCTCGGCCCCAGTCGCAGGGTGATGGCTTGGATGGAGCGCGCGGCTCCAGGAGGCGCCAAAAAGTCGGAGAAGGATATGGCCGGTGAGGTCTCGTACACGAGCTTCGGCGCCGCGCCCAAGCTCACGTTCTGCTCGAGACGCACGTGCTCACGGTGAAAAGGCAGCCGCCACAGCGCCAGCGCGCCGTTGGCCGCCACGGGGAAGGGCTTCCAGTCGATGGACGGGTTGGCACGGGGCGGATTGGACTGCTGGGGCTTGACCAGCAGGACGGGATGAGCCACCAGCTTACGGCCGGCCTCCTCGAACTCCACGTAGGCGTGAATGGGATACAGCGCGTTGTAAGTGCCGGCGCCGAACTGGACCTGGAACGGGACGATCTTTTCACCCCTGGCCGCAACGGTGAAGGCCACGGGATGGGCGGGGTCGGCGCTCCACTGATCGGTGAGCTGCAGGCGGACCGTGCCCGTGACCGGCGCGCCTCCGGAGTTGTGGATTTCGACGGTCACACTGACCGGCGTGTTGGGCGTCCGGAACTGCGCCAGGCCGCCTGCGCCATAGTTGCCCAAGGCGGGCTGCGGAATCCGCACGGTCAGGCTGCCGGCCCGGTCTGTGCTGGCTTCAGGTTGCTGGGCCACGGTGGCCGCAAAGGGCGCCAGGAAAACTGCAAAAAGGATCAAGCCGCGCATCATGAATCTCCCGCGATTGGAAATACTCGATGGACCTTCCATCGAGATCCTATCGCGCCTGGAGGATTGGTGTATCGCTTCTGGCGGCGCAGAAGCCAGCGGAGTTGGCAATACAATCCGCGGCCGGGATTCGCTAAGCGCCGCTCCGCGGCCTTGCCGGTCACCTCGGAACGGACAAAATATCCGTCGTGTTGTGTGTGAGTTAAATCAGGAGCGGGCTTGCCAGGTGGCAGCCCGGGAGTAACCAGACGTCGGGGGGAGAAGATCGCCTGCGCTCCGGCTGGAACCAGTCCTTCACTAGCGCGGGGGCTCGTGATTCACTTTAGACCCTTCACCCGGAGAGAGTACCCTGATGCACGCCGTCATCTGTTACAAGAACTTCGCCGCGAACCGCAATATCAGTCATATCGGGTTGGGCGTGGCTGCGCTGAACAACAGCAAATGCCTCAGTCGCGAAGGGATCACCACGGACGTCTGGCCGTCGCTGAACGCCGCCGATCTGACCGGGCAGTTGAAGGCTACCCCCAGCGTCACGCATGTCGTGATTTCAGCGCCGTGGATTCCGACCATCGAACTGCAGAAGATGACCATGGAATTTCCACGCATCAAGTTCGCCATGAACTGCCATAGCAACGTGGGGTTCCTTCAGGCCGACGCGAACGGCGTGAAGCTGGTCGGAGCGGCGATGGAAGTGCAGCGCGGCACGGCCAACTTCCGCCTGGCGGGCAACAGCCACAAATTCGTCGAGTGGGCCAGCGAGACCTTCGGCTCGCCCTTCACCTACCTGCCTAACCTGTATTTTCTGGAAGGGGAGAACGAGCGGCTCAGGTCCCCGTTCCGCGGGGATCTGCTGCGCGTGGGAGCATTCGGCGCGACCCGCCCGCTGAAGAACCTCATGTCGGCGGCAGGAGCGGCGCTGACCATCTCGCGCGTGCTGGGCGTGGACCTGGAGCTGTGGATCAACAGCGGCCGCGACGAAGGCGGCGGATGCATTCTGCGGGCGATCGACGAGCTGTACGGGATCACCCGCCACGCCACAATCGTGAAAGCCGGCTGGTCGAGCTGGCACGATCACCGCAAGGTGGTGGCCCGGATGAACCTGCTGATCAATTGCAGCTACACCGAGAGCTTCAACATGGTGACGGCGGACGGGGTGGCCGAAGGTGTGCCCTCGGTGGTTTCCGACGCCATCTGTTGGGCGCCCGCCTACTGGCAGGCGCCGGTGGACGACGTGCTGGAGATTGCGCGCATCGGGCGGCATCTGCTGTTCGACCCCCTGGCTCCGCGGGATGGATATCGCGCCCTGAGGCGGCATAACTCCGAGGGCCTGAACGCGTGGAAGAAGTTTCTGGGCTTGTGACACGGGCGCAGCCGCGCGGGGCGAGCGCCGCGTTACCATGAAGGATCAGGTCCATGCCCAAGTCCAAAGCGCCCGCGCAGACGTTTGAAGAACCGAAGTACCTGACTCAGCTGGTCGAGCAGGCGATCGAAGTGCGTGTCCATTTGATTTCGGGAGAAGAGTACACCGGCACGGTGGAGTACTGGGACGCCGATTTTCTGCGCCTGACCCGGAGCGACGGCCCGAACCTGTTCATCTTCAAGCACGACATCCGCTACATCGCCGAGCTTTGAGCACCTTTCCCATGGCCCTATTTTTGGAATCCGCCTGCGACATCGCCCGCGAAGCGGGCGCCCTGCTGGCCGGCTATTACCATCGCGGCGTGCCCTATGAGCTGAAGGACAAATACGACCTCGTGACGGAAGCCGATCGCGCCAGCGAATCGCTGGTCGTCGAGCGGCTCAGCACACTATTCCCGACGCACTCGATTCTGGGCGAAGAGGGCGGCCAGCGGCAGCATTCCTCGGAATACCAGTGGTATGTCGACCCGCTCGACGGCACCACCAACTTCGCCCACGGCTATCCGATGTTCAACGTCACGCTGGCCTTGGAACGCACCGGCGAGACGGTCTGTGGCGTGATCTACGATCCGCTGCGGCAGGAAATGTTTTCGACGGAACTCGGCGGCGGCGCATACCTCAACGGCACGCGCATCCACACCAGCCGTGTGGAAAAACTCGAGAATGCGCTGCTTTCCACTGGCTTCCCCTCGCGCAAGCGCCACGAGAACGTCAACGTCCACTTCTTCCACCAGGCCGCCATGGGCACCCACGGAGTGCGCCGCGGCGGCTCGGCGGCGATCGACCTGGCCTACGTGGCTTGCGGGCGGCTGGACGGGTTCTGGGAATTCGGCCTCAATCCCTGGGACATGGCCGCCGGTTTATTGATGATCCGGGAGGCCGGCGGCCGCACCACCGACATGAAAGGCCGCCCGGTGAGCCTTCGCGGACGCCACATCGCCGTCACCAACGGACCGATCCACGCCGAAATGATCGCCCTGTTTGACGAGATTTTTCAGGGACACTATCGCTATCCGATGCCGGAAATTCAGCCTCCCGAGTGAGGCGTTTCCCGCGAAATTGCTGTAAAATCAAAGTGTTCCCGCTACCACGAAAACCGTCGTTTGCTTTACGGGCACTTCATAGGAGTGATACGCTAACAGATTGAAAATGCGTACAGTAGACCTCATCCAGAGGAAGCGCAACGGGGAGGAACTGGCCCCCGAAGAGATTACCTGGCTGGTAGAGAATTATGCCGCGGGCGAAATTCCCGACTACCAGATGGCCGCCTTTTTGATGGCCGTGTACTTCCAGAACATGAGCGACCGGGAGTGCACCACGATGACCGAGTGCTTTATCGCCTCGGGCGAGAAAATCGACCTGAGTTCGGTCCCCGGACCGAAGGTCGATAAGCATTCCACCGGCGGCGTGGGCGACAAAACCAGCCTGATCGCGGCGCCTTTGGCCGCCGCTGCCGGCGTTAAGGTCCCGATGATCTCGGGCCGCGCGCTGGGTCACACCGGCGGCACTTTGGACAAGCTGGAATCGGTGCCCGGATTCCGCACCGACCTGAGCGTCGATGAATTCCGCGAGCAGGTCGCCAAGGTCGGTTTCGCCGTCATCGGGCAGGGCCCGACGGTGACGCCCGCCGACGGCAAGTTCTATGCCCTGCGCGACAGCACGGCCACCATTGAATCGATCCCGCTGATCGCCGCTTCGATCATGGCCAAGAAACTCTCCCTGACGCTCGACGGCCTCGTGCTCGACGTCAAGGTGGGTTCGGGCGCGTTCATGAAGCGCCAGGTGGATGCGCGCCGGCTGGCGCAGATGATGGTCACCATCGCCCGCCGCGCCGATCTGCGCGCCCAGGCTCTGGTGACCGACATGAACCAGCCGCTAGGCTACGCCATCGGCAACGCCCTGGAGATCATGGAAGTCTCGCAGACGCTGCAAAACGCCGGTCCCTCGGACCTCACCCGGATCTCGCTGGAACTGGCCGCCCGCATGATCTATCTGGGCAAGGTCGCCGCCACACTCGACGAGGCGCGCGACATCGCCCAGCGCCGCCTGCTGGATGGCTCCGGCTGCCGCAAGCTGAAGGAGCTGATCGCGGCCCAGGGCGGCAATCCGGCGGTCCTCGATAAGTTCGAGTTATTGCCCAACGCCACCGGCGCGATGGAGATTCCGGCGCCGCGCGGCGGCTACATCTCCGCCATCGACGCGGAAGAGATCGGCCTGGCATCCACCATCATCGGCGCGGGCCGCGACACCAAGGAAGCGGTCATCGACCCCGCCGTCGGCGTCATCCTCGAGGTCAAGGTCGGCCAGAAGGTGGAGGAGGGCAGCGTGCTCTGCCGCCTGTACTACACGCGCGAGGAGAACCTCGAAGACGCTGCCGCCCGCGTCGAGGACGCCTTCCGGATATCCGGCACCGCGCCCGAGGGCCGCGAGCTGATCCTCGAAGTCGTCAGCTAGCTTAGAAACCGCACAGGCACCCGTTCGGAATTGAGGGTGAAGTGTGCCTCCGGGATCGAGCCCTACGCCAATCTCTCAAGCTCTTGAATTCCTTTGAGATTTTTCTGGAAATCTGCCACTAAATTCTCTAAGCGGCCGTGTCGGAACTAGCGATCTGGAGAATCGGGTGAACGACAGGGAACAGGCTGGGCTGCGCGGACAGGTGAGGGCATGCGTCCTGGATCGCGACTGTGTGTACCCGGACCACCACCGGGTCATGAGGACCAGCACCTCCTTCTCACGGGAGGGGAACCTGCTCAGGCAGGATCACCAGAATCCGGACGGATCGGGCTGGTCGATCGTCTGCCATTACGACGACCAGGGCCGAATTCTGGGCAGGTCGGGCTCGGAAGGCCCATTCAGTGCGAATTGGGCCCTTTCCTACCACTACGATTACGATGCGTTGGGGCGCCTGGAGCGCGTAGTCCAACGTTCAGCCGGAGGTGTGGAAAGGGTACTTGAGTCCTACCGCTACGAGGCCACTGGCAGGAAGATCCTGACAGAGTACCTGAGTCTCGGATTACGCAAGCAGGGCATCGTGGTTGGCCTCGAAGCTTCCTTTCAATTCTCGGCAGAGGCATCGTTCATCGTCACCTTCTTCGACGAACACGATCGGCCAGTGAAACGGATCTTCTACGATCCCAACGACCGGGTCGACCGGCGCATCTTGTTTCGTTATGACGCTGCGGGAAGGTTGCTCGAAGAGGGCGAGGATGAGGGCAAAGGCCGGATCCGGCAGGACTACCGCCAGGCTTACACTTACGACACCCAGGGGCGTATCCTCTCGAAGACCGTGCATCACTATGCCTTTGGCACACGCCGAAACACATTCCTATACAACGACAACGGTGATGTTGCCGAAGAGAGATATCAGGATTCACTGGGCATTCTCGGGGGTATTGATGGCGAAGGACGCGATCAAGACTGGGCCAAGCGCTTCCAGTACGTGTACGACGGACATGGAAACTGGACCGAACGGACCGAGACAAGGCAGTCAGCCGGCGAGACGGGGGTGAGCACGGTCGAGCGACGGAGCCTTGAGTATTACTAACGTGTGCGCGATCGGCGATTATCCGCTGCCAACGGCAGCTACGTGGCAACGCGTTGTCTGCGTGCCACCGGCATCATCGACGGAATACCCCATCCGCGGGCAGCGTCGCGTTGTCCCCATCTGATAGCCTTTCTCTTTCGACCTTCCTCCAGAGGAACCGACTCATGGCACGCTTCACCGGACTGCTCGGCCTGGGCGCGATCCTCGCCTTCTGTATCCTCTTTTCCCGCAATCGAAAAGCCCTCCGCCCGTCCCTGTTTCTATGGGGTCTCGGTCTGCAATTCGGTTTTGCGTTCCTGGTGTTGAAGACCGATTTTGGGAAGCTGTTTCAGTTGGCCAGTGTGGCCGTCAACGCCCTGCTGGAGTACGCCGAGCAAGGCTCGAACTTCGTCTTCGGCCCGCTCGGAATCAAGAGCGGTCCGTTCGGCGTGGTGTTCGCCTTTCAGGTCCTGCCGATCATCATCTTCATCGCCAGCCTGTTCTCGATCCTTTACTACTTCGGCATCATGCAGGTGGTCATCAAGGCCATGGCGTGGGTGATGCTGCGCGTCATGGGCGCCAGCGGGGCCGAGTCGACCAATGTCGCCGCCAGCATCTTCATGGGCCAGACCGAAGCGCCGCTGACCATTCGGCCGTTCCTGGCCAACATGACCGAAAGCGAGCTCTTCACCGTCATGACCTGCGGCATGGCGCACGTCTCCGGCGCCGTGATGGCAGCCTACGTGAAGATCGCCGGAGTCTCCATCGAACACCTGCTGACCGCCGTCATCATGACCGCCCCGGCCACGCTGCTGCTGGCCAAGATCCTGGTGCCCGAAACCGGAACTCCGGAGACCGCCGGCAAGCTGCGGATTGAAGTCCCGCGGCCGGGCGTGAATGTCATCGACGCGGCCGCACGCGGCGCCGGCGACGGCCTGCACCTGGCGCTGAACATCGGCGCCATGCTGATCGCGTTCATCTCCTTGATCGCACTCGTGAACGGGTTTCTCGGCTGGCTCCACGGCGTGCCGCATCTGGCCTGGATCCCGCCGTCATTACAACAGATTTTTGGCATTTTGTTCGCACCTGTGGCGTGGCTGCTGGGCGTGAGCTGGAAGGATGCCTCCACCGTCGGCGACATGCTCGGCACGCGCATGGTGCTGAATGAATTCATCGCCTTTCTGCGCCTGGGTGAATTGAAAAACACCCTGGACCACCGCAGTTTCGTCATTGCCACTTACGCCCTGTGCGGTTTCGCCAATTTCTCGTCCATCGCCATTCAAATCGGCGGCATCGGCGCGCTCGCCCCGTCTCGCAAGTCGGATCTCGCGAGACTCGGCGTCCGCGCCATGCTGGCCGGAACTCTGGCCAATTTCATGTCCGCCTGCATAGCTGGGGTACTGTTATGACCAATGCGATTTCGCCCGCCGTCGAAGAGGCGGCCCGTTTCCTGCGCGCGCGCCGGCCCGATTGGCCCGCCCTCGCGGTGGTCCTGGGCAGCGCCCAGGCCGAGTTCGTCTCCGCGCTCGCGAATTGCGAGTCGATTCCCTTTGCCGAGATTCCCGGCTGGCCTGTTCCCTCCGTGCCGGGCCATGCCGGGCAGCTCATTACGGGCGTGGTGCGCGGCCAGGCCGGACACGAGGCGCCGCCCGTCCCGGTGACGGTCCTCTCCGGCCGCGTCCATCTGTTCGAAGGGTTCTCGCCGCAGCAGGTCGTCTTCGGCGTGCGCGTGCTTGGCGCGCTGGGCCTGAAGCGGCTCATCCTGACCAATGCCGCCGGCGCGATCAATCCCGCCTTCCATCCCGGACTCCTCGTTCTGATCACCGACCACATCAACCTGCAGGGAGTCAATCCGCTGGTCGGCCCCAATGTGGACGAATGGGGGCCGCGCTTCCCCGACATGACGCAAGCCTATCCGCGCGAACTGCGCTGGTTGGCGAAGGACCTGGCCGCCGAGTTGTGCGTCGAGGTCAGCGAGGGCGTTTACGCCGGCATGTTGGGTCCGAGCTTCGAAACGCCGGCTGAGATTCGCTTTCTGCGAACTGTCGGCGCCGACCTGGCCGGCATGAGCACGGTGGCCGAAACCATCGCCGCCCGCCACATGGGCATCCAGGTGCTCGGCATCTCGACCGTTTCCAACATGGCTGCCGGCCTGCAGGAAGAATTGAGCCACGAAGAAGTCCTCGAGATCGGACGCACCTCCTCCGAGGGCCTCGTCAGGCTGTTGACCGCGCTGATTCCACGGCTCTGAGCTCGGGCGGTCACACATCGCGGCCAGCGCGGCGTTGCGCTGCGCGGCGCCTGTCGAGACCGGTGGCCCACCCGCGCCGCCTTCCCGTGCGCCGGGTTTGATAATCTGTCATCCGGTTCCCTATGTCGACACGATCCTCCTTTCTACTCGCCGCCGCCGCACTGGCGCTCGCTTCCACGTGCCTCGCCCAGGCCCCGCCGGCTGTGGCCCCGCCGCCGCTGCTGCTCGGCGCGGCCTGGTACCCCGAGCAGTGGCCCGAATCGCGTTGGGAAGACGACCTGAAGCTGATGCAGGCCGCCGGCATCCACATGGTGCGCGTGGGTGAATTTGCCTGGAGCCGCATGGAGCCCACCGAGGGCGCCTACGACCTCGACTGGCTCGACCGCGCCGTCGCGCTGGCCGGCAAACACGGCATTCTGACCGTGCTCGGAACACCTACCGCCGCACCTCCCGCCTGGCTCACCGAGAAGTATCCCGACACCCTCCGCACCGAACAAAACGGCCGTAAGGAAGGGCACGGCGGACGCCTGCAATACTCCTTCACCAGCCCGCTTTATCGCGAATTCTGCCGCCGGATCGTGGCCCAGATGGCGCGCCGTTTCGGTCACAATCCGTACGTCCTGGGCTGGCAGATCGACAATGAATACGGCGCGCTTTCATTCGACGAACTCACGCGCGTCGATTTCCACGAGTGGCTGAAGCGCCGATTCGGCACGCTCGACAACCTGAACGCCCGCTGGACGACGGAGTATTGGAGCCAGAGCTACACCGACTGGAGCCAGATCCCCTTCGGCGTCCCCGGCCAGAACCCCGGCCTGATCCTCGAGTGGAAACATTTCATCACTGACACGTTTAAGAGCTACCAGCACGATCAGGTTGCCGTGTTGCGCGCCAACATCGATCCGCGCCAGTTCATCACGTCCAATTACATGGGCTGGTACGACAGTTTCGACCACTACACGCTGAGCGAGGAGCTCGACCTCTCCGCCTGGGACGACTATGTCGGCCGCGGTCATTTGGACGCTTTTGCCAACGGCATCGTCCACGACCTGACGCGCGGCCTGAAGCGCAAGAACTTCTGGGTCATGGAAACGCAGCCCGGCTTCGTCAACTGGAGCCCGGTGAACAACGCGCTCGACAAGGGCGAGGTTCGCCAGATGGCCTGGCACGCCATCGCCCACGGCGCCGATACGGTCAGCTACTGGCAGTGGCGCAGCGCGCTCAACGGCCAGGAGCAATACCACGGCGTGCTGGTCGGCGCCGACGGCACGCCCGTGCCGCTGTACGACGAAGTGGCGCGCATCGGCCGGGAATTCGCCACCGCCGGGCCGGCCTTGGCGGGCACCTCGCCGGTCTCCGAAGTGGCGCTGCTGCAATCCTACGACAGCCGCTGGGCCATCAATGCCCAGCGCCATCAACAGCAGTTCGACCCCGTCGCTCTGTTCAACGCTTACTACCGGCCGCTGCGCTCCGTCGCCCAGCAAATGGACGTCATTAGCGCCAGCGCGCCGCTCGACGGTTACAAGCTCGTCGTCGCGCCCGGTTTGAACGTCCTGCCCGATGCCGTCGCGTCCCATCTGATGGACTACGTCAACCACGGCGGCCACCTCGTTCTCGGGCCCCGCTCCGGCATGAAGGACCAATTCAACGCCCTGCAAACCGCCCGCCAGCCGGGCAATCTGCTCGAGCCATTCCTCGGCGCTCGCGTCGAGCAGTTCTATGCCCTCAACGACGACGTTCCGCTCGCCGGATCGTGGGGCCAGGGCAAGGCGATGATTTGGGCCGAGCAGCTCAAGGTCAACGTCCCCGGTGCGGAGGTGCTGCTCTCCTACGGGCCGAGCAATGGCTGGCTCGACGGCCAGCCCGCCGCCGTCACGCGTAAAATCGGGCCAGGCCGCATCACCTACATCGGCGCCTGGATGGATGACAAACTCACCCAGGCCGCGGCCGAGTGGATGCTCAAGACCAGCGCTGTCGCGCCTGCTTTCGGCCCGCTGCCTGAAGACGTCGAAGTCGGCCGGCGTGTGGGCGACGGCAAGGAAATCTTCGTGCTCGTCAATCACGGCAAGACGCCGCGCACGCTTGCTCTCCCACGCGCCATGCGTCCGCTGCTCGCCGGGGGTGCGGCAGTGGGCAGCGTCGAGCTGCCCGCGCGCGGCGTAGAGGTCCTCCAGGCTCGCTGAGCCGCGATTCCAGACCAGAGCTCCCCGGCGTCGTGCCGGCGTGCGACGGCTGTCTCCGCCTCCGCTATCCGAGCCTCCGGTTGATGGGATCCGCCCGCTCCGCTATACTCCGAGCGGAATGCCCATCAAGAGACGCGATTTCGTCGGCGGCATGATGATCAGCGCCGCTCTGCTGTCTAAAGACACGCCCAGGCAGAAGGTCGACCCCTCGGCCCACGATGCCGGCCGCATGGCCTGGCCCCCCGGCGCCGGCTACGAATCGCAGAATTCCGACCTGCCCGAAGAGCTGCGCTGGCTCCAGGTGGACCTCGGGTCAGCCTGCTCCATCGAAGCCGTCAAGCTCTATCCGAAATTCGGGATGCCCGATGACCATTTCGCCAGCGAGGGGTTCCCGCTGCGCTTCCGCCTTGAGGCCTCCGATGACGCGCACTTCGCCGCGCCCACGCTGATCGCCGACCAATCCGCCGCCGATTATCCCGATCCTGTCGACCACATCCAGCAGTTTGCGGCGCACGGCGTGGAGGCCCGCTATGTCCGTCTCACCGTGACCCGGCTCAACAAACGCCATCGCGGCCCCTACTACTACGCCCTGGCCAAGCTGGACGTGCTCTCTGCGGGCAAAGACGTCGCCGAAGGCCGGCCCATTTCCGACTCCACGACTGGCGAGCTGGGCGTGACCGCGCTCACTCGCCCACCCCGTCCGCAGGGCGAGGGCATCGTCACCGACAATCCCGCCAACGTGATTCCGGCCAGCCAATGGAACAAGGTTCCCTACAACATTCACGCTCCTTTGAAAGACGTTACCCTCGAAGGCGGCCCGCTCCAGACCGCCTTTCTCAATAACATCGGCTATCTGCTGGGATCCTTTACAGTCGACGAGCTTTTAAAAGAATTTCGCGATCGCGCCGGCAAACCCAACCCCGCCGGCCTCCGCAAGCCCGACAAGTTCTGGCAGACCGATCTCGCCGGTTCCAACGCCGGCCGCTTTCTCATGGGCGCCGGCAACTCCGTGCGCTGGTCCGGCGACGCCGAGCTGCGCAAACGCCTCAACCAGGTGGTCGACGGCATCGCCGAGTGCCGCCAGCCCAACGGCTACGTCATGGCCTACCCCGAAGACACCATTTTCTACTCTGAGCGCGGCGCCTACACCCGCGCCTGGCTGACCCACGGCCTGATCGAAGCCGGCTACGGCGGCCGCCCCGACGCCTTCCAGCTCCTGCGCGGCTACTACGACTGGTTCGACCGCTGCAAATACCGGCCCGAGCTTCTCCGCGGCGCCATCCAGGGTGTCCAGGGCATGATCGGCAACACTCGCATGGCCCACACGCCGGCCGGCAAGCCCGAGGACATCCAGGTCATCCAGCGCTATTTCCAGGAGGACTACTGGCTCGACCAGCTCGCCCGCCGCGAGGAGCGCGCTATCTGGCTGTACCCCTACGACCGCCCGCACTGCTACCTGATCACCGATCTCGAAGCCTACCTCGATATCTACACCGCTACCGGCGACCGCCGCTACCTCGACGCCGTCCTGGGCGGCTGGGATCTCTATCGCGACAAATGGGAGCACGTCGGCGGCTCCATCGCCATCTGCGAATTCGGCTCTTATCCGCCCGGCTCCTACCTGCTCCACGCCGAGACCGGCGAGCTGTGCGGCAGTGTCTTCTGGTCCCTGCTGAGCCAGCGCTTGCATTTCCTCTATCCCGATGAGGAGAAGTACGTCACCGAGATCGAAAAGTCCATATACAACAACGCCCTCGCCAACCAGGGCGGCTCCCAGGGCATCCGCTACCACTCCGTCCTGGCCGGCAAGAAGGACAATCCCACCGCCGTCAACACCTGCTGTGAAGGCCAGGGAACCCGACTCCTCGGCGCCCTGCCCGAGTTCATCTACTCCCTCGCGCCCGACGGCGTCTTCGTCGACCTCTTCGAAAAGTCTTCCATCACCTGGCAGCAGGCCGGCCAGCCCTTCACCCTGCGCATGGACACCGCGTTCCCCTTCGATCCGCACGTCGCCCTGCAAATCTCGACCCCCAAGCCGGTCCACGCCAAGCTTCGCGTCCGCATCCCCTCCTGGGCTTCCCATGACGTCGATGTGCGGGTCAACGATGCCGCCTCCGTCACTGGCAAGCCCGGCTCATACGTCCTGCTCGACCGCACCTGGGCCGATCGCGATTACGTCCGTTTCACCCTCCCCATGGATTTCCGCCTCACGCGTTACACCGGCTCGGAGCGCGTCGCCGGCCAGGAGCGCTATGCCGTCGAATATGGTCCCATCCTCCTCGCCCTCATCGGCGCCGGGCCCGGCCAGGTGGACCAGAAGGGCAACGCCAGCGTGCCCCTCGCTTCCGGCGATCTCGTCACGCGCCTGCGGCCCAAATCCGGCGCGCCGCTGCACTTCACCATCGCCGGCGACCCGCGCCACGAGTTCATCCCCTACTGGCAGGTTCAGGACCAGCTCTTCACCTGCTACCCCGTTCTGAGCGCCTGAGTTCGTCTCTGATTCGTGACGGCCGCTCGCTGGATGTTGACTTTCCTGTAGCGCGCGCCAACCGCTGCCCACGCTACACTGTTCCTGTTCGGGGATAATCTTGGACCTCGACCCAGGAGCGATCCGATGCAACCCATGAAGTGTGTGCTGATTGGAGTGTTTTCACTGGCCGCACTGCTCAGCGCGGCCACCGGCTACAAGATCCTGACCCGTTATCCCATCCCCGGCGCTGGCGGCTGGGACTACATCGCCATCGACTCGGCGGCACGCCGCCTCTACGTTGCCCATGCCACGCAGGTAGACGTTCTGGATGCCGATTCCGGCCAGCTCGTCGGGACCATCCCCGA
Source organism: Bryobacteraceae bacterium (assembly GCA_052145115.1). Classification (GTDB taxonomy): domain Bacteria; phylum Acidobacteriota; class Terriglobia; order Bryobacterales; family Bryobacteraceae; genus CAIVVT01. The sequence continues at coordinate 22,727 of JBKQPG010000100.1, read as the reverse complement.
CACCCCCGGCGTCCACGGCACTGCCATCGCCTCGGAATTCAACCACGGCTTCACCAGCAACGGCCGCGAGGATAAGGTCACGATGTTCGACCTGTCCACGCTCAGGGTCATCCGTAAAATTGACGTTGGCCAGCGGCCCGATGGCATCTACTACGATCCCGGCACCAAGCGCGTCTTCACCAACAATCACGGCTCGCACGACATCACCGCCATCGACGCCTCCTCCGGCCAGGTCGTGGGTACGGTCAAGGCCGAGGCCGACGGCGAAGAAGCCATCCTCGCCGCCGACGGTCTGTTCTACGTCAACAACGAAGATGCCAGCGAGGTCGTGGTGTTCGATCCGCGCTCCCTCGAGGTCAAGAAGCGTTATCCCATCGGCGTCGCCAAGGGCCCGACCGGCCTGGCTTACTCCGCCCGGACGAATCACCTCTTCATCGGCCTGCACGAGCCGCCGGTGATGGCTGTCATGGACGCCGCCAACGGCAAGGTGCTCACCACCCTTCCCATCGGCAATGGCGTCGACTTCGCCGGCTCCGATCCCGACGCCGCGCTGATCTTCTTCTCCTGCGGCGACGGAACCCTCAGCATTTTCCATGAGGATTCCTCCGGCAGCTACTCCGACGCCGGCGCGCTCAAGACCCAGCCCAGCGCCCGCACCATGGCCTTCGATCCGAAAACGAAGAAAATCTTCCTCCCCGCCGCCGAGATGGAGGAAACCCCCAACACCGATCCGAATAAGCGCCCCCGCCGCACCGTCAAGCCGGGCACTTTTGCCGTGCTCGTGGTCGGAAAGTAATCGCCGCGCCCGTTTGTTCCTGATCCGCGCCCGGCGCCGGCAACGGTTGTCACATGTAACCTGCTCGCGCGGCGGGGCATCGTTTCTCTTGGACTTCCCATGAGGCTTCGCACGCCCGCTCCCCTTCCGCGCATCGGCCGGCGTGGATTCCTGCTCGCCCTGGCGCCCCTGACCCGGCTCCTGCGGGCCCAGCAGAGCCCGACATTTTCCAGTGACGTCAATGTGGTCAACGTCCTGGCCACGGCGCGCGACAAGAAGGGCCAGATCGTCACCGACCTCAAACAGGACGAGTTCCACCTGGAAGACGACGGCAAGCCGCAGACCATCCGCTACTTCGCGCGCGAGACCGACCTGCCGCTGACCCTCGGCCTGCTGGTCGACACCAGCATGAGCCAGCGCCGCGTACTCGGCCAGGAGCGCACGGCCAGCTATCGTTTTCTCGATCAGGTCATGCGCCCCGACAAGGACATGGCCTTCGTGATTCACTTCGACCGCGAAGCCGAGCTGCTGCAGGATCTCACGTCGTCCAGGAAGCAACTCGAGGATGCACTCGCCCAGCTCGAAACACCACAGCCGCAACTCAACCGCCGCGATTCAAGCGGCGGCTCTTCCGGCGGCAGCGGCGGTTCCTCTGGAGGAGGCGGTGGTTACCCTGGTGGGGGCGGAGGTGGCTATCCCGGTGGAGGCGGAGGCGGCTATCCTCGCGGTGGCCGCGGAGGACGCCAGCCGGGCACGGTTCTATATGATTCGGTGCTGCTCGCCTCGGACGAGCTGATGCGCAAGCAGCACGGCCGCAAGGCTCTGGTCCTGCTGACCGATGGCGTGGACAACGGCAGCAAGGTCACGCTCGAGCGCAGCATCGAAGCCGCCCAGCGCGCCGATACGCTGGTGTACTCGATCCTGTTTGCCGACGAGGAAGGCTCGGGCTACTCTCCGCGCATGGGCGGCATGGGCCGCGGTGGCGGGATGGGCCGTCGCGGCGGTGGTTATCCCGGCGGCTACGAGCGCCCCGACGGGAAGAAGATCCTCGAGCGGATGGCCAAGGAGACCGGCGGCGGCTTCTTCCAGGTCTCCAAAAAGCACGACATCGACGCCATCTATAAACAGATCCAGGAGGAGCTGCGCAGCCAGTACAATCTCGGCTTCACGCCGCAACCGCCCAGTTCCGAGGCCTATTTCCACCGCATCGCGCTCACCACCACGCGGCATGACGTCGTCCTGCAGGCCCGCGAAGGCTATTATCCGCTCCAGCCTGAAGCCAAGTGATGCCCGGCGGGCGGAGGATCACCGCAGCAGATTCGCGAAGGCCCTGTCGTCACCGGCCTCGACGGTTGTGGGCAGGAGCTTGCGCGCTCGGGCCGGAGCCACGCGGTTCCAGTCGCCGTCGATGGGATCGATGACCAGGCCATCGACGCGGGAAGCGGCCATCAGGCCGGGCAGGTCGAAGCTTCTCAGCGCGTCAAAGCCGAAATAGAAGAACGGGATTTCGCGGTCGTAAGTGGCCGTGTGGAAGTCCGGCTCGGAGTGTAGAACATAGGAGCGTTCCAACGACAGCGGGCGCTCGACGAATTGACGGTAGGACAGGAATCCGCCGCGCAAGGCGTACCAGCGTAGTCCGGAAGCAGGGCGCTGGACGACCGCATAAAGCCCGGCCAGCGCGGAGTTGTCGCCGCGCGCGTACACTCCGATGGGCAGGCTCGGGAAGGCGGCGCGCAGATAGTCAGCCCCGCGGGCGATGTCGTAGCCCTGGCGCCAGACGAAGTTCTCCCCGAGCAGCAGGGATACGGCGGAGATCCAACCCATCTTGTCTGTCTGTGATTCTCCGATGCCGCGCGGATCGAGGCCGAAGACCGCCCAGCCCTGATCGAGCGCCGATCTAAGCAGCGGATCGGCGGCCAGCGCTTCCTTGCCGCTGTCGTCGGCGGCCAGGATGACGCCTTTCACGCGACCCGCCGGCCGCACGAGGAAAGCCGGCAGCATAATGCCGGGCTCGGACAGGAACTCGACGCGCTGGACTCGGCCGCGGCTTAGCACGGGGTGCAGCGCCGCGGGATGAGGTAGCGCACCAAAGACGCCTTCGAAGTCCGGCTTGGCGTCGGCCGGCGGCAGGCCTTGCGCGAGTTGTCGCACGGCGGCCATGATGCCCGGGCCGGCGGGCTGGTTTTCGCCCGGCGGGAAGCAGCGCAACTCCGCGGCATCCCAGGGCGTGGTTGTGGTGGGCGGTTCGGGATACGGACCGCCATCGCCCCGCTGCATGAGCCAGTTGAGGAACCAGCCATAGGCCGCCTCGCGCTTCTTTTGTTGATAGCCGTGACTTTCGGAGGAGTCTTCGGAATAGGCTGTCGCGCCGGATCGGCCGTACGCGGCGTACAGGTCGTGCGCGTAGCCGGCGATGCGGCGCACGCCGGCCACGGGGAAGGTCTCGTCCTGAAAGGCGGAGACGATCAGCAGCGGGCGCGGCGCGACCAGCGCGACAAACTCGTGGTTATTCGCGTAGCGAATCAGACCTGGCACAAAATGGCAGTGCTCCTCGGCGTGGTACCAGTCAAGACCGCGCGCGACCTGGATCTGCTCCAGGAAGTCGCTCGTCCCGACCACCGGCACGGCGACTTTGATGCGGTCGTCCAGAGCGGATGTCATCCACGTGTTGTAGCCGCCGCCGGAAGCGCCGGTCATGCCGATGCGCGCCGGGTCGACCTCGGGTCGCGCCAGCAGCACGGCCAGCGCGCATTGGCTCTCATAAACGGCTAGTCCCTGCTGGGCCAGGCCCACCAGCAGCATTTCCACCCGGCGGTGGTCGCGTGTCGAAATGCCGCGCTCACCCTGGCCGAACGGGTCGAACGCCAGGACGACGAAGCCCAGGCGAGCCATGTTGATGCAGAAAGCCTGGAAATCGGGGCGAGTCTTCGAGTCGGGGTACCAGTGGCCGGTATAAAAAAGGATCGCAGGCGCGCGGTCCTTCAAAGCGGCAGGAATGTATAGGTGTGCCGCGACGGAGACGCCGGGCAGGCTGTGATAGACGAGCTTCTCAATGCGGTAGCCGCCGCGCTCGAGCGTCCCCACGACGCGCGGCCGCGGGTCGGGCGGCGGCAGGCGGCGGAAGCCGAGCGACTCTTCCAACTGCGCGCGCAGCTTGGGACGCGCCGCATCGGCCTGCGCCGCGGTGCGCGCGTGGGGGACAAAGTCCAGCGCCAGCTGCGCGCGGTTTTGAATGAAATCCAGCAGCGCCTTTTCCTGCGCGCTGACGGAGGCCGGCCTCAGCGCGCGCACCTCGCGTTCCCACTCCTGGGCCCAGCCGCATGAGGCGCATATCGCGCCGGCCAGGGCAATTCGTCCTATGATGTTCACGTATGTTCCTGCCAACCACATTGTTGCGCGCCGCTGCGGCGGCCGCCATTCTACTCCCGCTGGGCGCGGCTGAACTGTTCCACGATGACTTCTCGAAGTTCCCGCCGGGGTTGCTGTCGAGCCCGCTGGGCCAGTTGAATGGAGCGATCCAGGAGTATCACTACCTGGCCAACCGCGGCGTTCCGCTCGCTCCTTGGGAGAACGCCATCTGCCACCAGGACGCCTGGCTCGTCAGCGACGAGAATGGCCGGCCCTACCTGGAACAGCATCTCGACAAGACCGCCAACATGTTTACCAATGCGCTCTTCATCACCGGAGATCCGGAGTGGAGCGATTACACCGTCGAGGCGCTGGTTAAGCCGCTCTCGCTGGACGACGTGGCCGGCGTGGTTTTCCGTTATCACACCAATCACCACTACTATTCATTCACGCTCACCGGCGGCCACACCGCGCGCCTCGCGCTCCGGCTGCCGCTGGAGCAGGCCTACGAGCAGGACCAGTGGCGCGAGCTGGCGCGGGTCGAGTTCCCCTACGACGTCCAGCGCTATTACACGCTCCGCGTGGAGAACTCGGGGCCCCGCATCCGGGCCTACATCGACGGAAAGCTGGTGGCGCAGGCCGAGGACGCGGAAATCCTCAAGGGCAAGACCGGCGTGACGGCGGCGGTTCCGGCGCGATTCCAGGATTTCCGCGTGACGGCGCCGGACGGCGCAAAAAAGCAGATCGAAGCGCGCATCGCGCGGCGTGAAGCGGAGCTGGCCGCGCTGCGGGCCGCCAATCCGCGGCCCAAATTGTGGAAGAAGTTCGCCACGCCGGGCTACGGCGCCGGCCGCAACGTGCGCTTCGGCGATCTCGAGGGAAACGGGCAAATCGACATGCTGATCGGCCAGAACATCCCCCGCGTCGGCGGCGACGGCTTCGATCACATCAGTTGCCTCACCGCGGTGACCCTCGATGGAAAGGTGCTGTGGCAACTGGGCCGCCCCGACCCGCGCAACGGCCTGCTGACCAACGATACGCCCTTCCAGATCCACGACATCGACGGCGATGGAAAAAACGAAGTCGTGATGGTGCGCGACTTCAAGCTGCAGATTCTCGACGGCCACACCGGGCGCGTCAAGAAGTGGGTCTGGATGCCGCCCATTCCCGCCGGCCAGCACCGGCCCTACGAGTTGAACAACGGCGACTCCATCGCGTTTCTGAATTTCTCCGGCGACAAGCGCCGCCACGAGATCCTGGTCAAGGACCGCTACAAGAATTTCTGGGTTTACAACAACAATCTCGAGCTGCTGTGGAAGGGCGAAAACGGTCAGACCGGCCACTTCCCGCACATGCTGGACATCGACTCGAGCGGCTACGACACCATGGCCATCGGTTATACGTTGTGGGACCACACCGGCCGCATGTTGTGGAGCCACGACAAGGATCTGCGGGACCACGCCGACGGAATCGCGATCGTCAACATGAGTCCCGACCCGCACGCCGGCCCGCGCGTCTACGCCTGCGGCAGCGACGAAGGCTTCATCCTGTTCGACATCCACGGCAACGTACTGAAGCACACCCGCATCGGCCACGCGCAGAGTCCGGCCATCGGCAAATTCCGCATGGACGTGCCGGGCCTGCAACTGCTGACGGTCAACTACTGGCGCAATCCCGGCATCATCAGCATCTTCGATTGGGATGGCAACCTGGTCGAGCAGGGCGAGCCGATCCACACCGGCAGCCCGCTCCTGCCCGTGAATTGGACCGGCGACGGCCAGGAGTACGTGCTGCTCTCGGGCAACGTGCGCGAGGGCGGCATGGTCGACGGCCAACTCCGTCGCGTGGTCCTGTTCCCCGACGACGGCCATCCCGACCTCGCGGCTTACGTCACCAACCTGACCGGCGATCAGCGCGACGAGGTGATCCTGTGGGACCAGCAGCGCGTCTGGATCTACACCCAGGACCGCCCCTTCCACGGCGCGCGGATCTACGCGCCCCAGCGCAACCCGCTCTACAACGAGTCGAATTACCTGACCTCGGTTTCGCTTCCGCACTGGGAAGCGGTGCAGCAATAAGACCGCACTGTGAGTCGGCTCGGGCGCCTCGATCCGCCTGTCTGGCGCTTTCCGGTTCCAAATTGCGGCGCAGCTACCACAGCCGGCAGCGCTGCCCGGCCGGGCGGACCATCGGGTCGCCTTCCTGGCAGTCGAACGCCCGCGCGAATTCCGGCACGTTCTTCAGCGTCTCGATAATGCGGTATTTCGGCAGCGGATGCGGATCGGTCTGCAGGCGCAGACGGTCGTCCTCGGGCCGCGCGTTGCTGGCCCAGATGCGCGCGTACGCGATGAAGAAACGCTGGTCGGCGGTCAGGCCGTCGATCACCGGCCCGGGCTGCCCGTGCAGCGATCGGTGATAGGCGCGATAGGCCAGCGTGATCCCGCTCAGGTCGCCCACCGCCTCGCCGGTAATCAGCTTGCCCGTGTGGCGCAGGCCGGGTTGGACGTCGAAGCTGTTGAACTGGTCGACAATGCAGCCGGTGCGCTGCTCGAATTCCTTTTTGTCGTCGTCGGTCCACCAGTTGCGCAGATTGCCCTCAGCGTCGTATTTGGCGCCCTGGTCGTCGAAGCCGTGCCCGATTTCGTGCCCGATCACCACGCCGATCGCACCGTAATTCACCGCGTCGTCGGCGCTCAGGTCGAAAAACGGAGGCTGCAGGATGCCGGCCGGGAAGACGATCTCGTTCATTTGCGCGTTGTAATAGGCATTGACGGTCGGCGGTGTCATACCCCATTCCGTCCGGTCCACGGGTTTGCCGAGCTTGGCGATCTGCTCTTGCCTGCGCCACAGGCCGGCGGCCTGGACGTTCTCCAGGTATCGCCCCGGCGCCATTTCGATCGCCGAGTAATCCTTCCACTTGCTCGGGTAACCGATTTTGGGCGTGATTTTGTCCAGCTTCGTCAGCGCCTGCTTCTTCGTTTCGGCCGACAGCCAGTCGGCTTTGGCGAGTTCCTGGCCCAGCGTCGTCCGCATGTACGCCACCAGCGCATCCATGCGCTGCTTCGCCTCAGGCGGAAAATAGCGGCGCACGAAGGCCTGGCCCAGCGCGTCACCCAGGCTGCGGTCGGCCGCTTCGGTGCAGCGCTCCCAGCGCGGCCTTGGCTCTTTAACGCCGCTCAAGACCCTTTGGTTGAAGTCGAACCAGGCGTCCTCAAACGCCTTCGGCAGTTGACTCGCCTTGCTGCTCAACAGGCGCCACTTCAGGTATGTCTTCCACGTCTCTAGCGGAGCGCTGTCGAGTTCCTGGGTGAACGTCGCGAAATACTTGGGCTCCGACAGGTTCACCGCCGTCGTGCGCGGGATCCTGACGGAGTCGAACAGGCCGCCCCAGTCGAAGCCGGGGGCCTCTTTTTCCACGCCCGCGAGGTCCATGCGGTGGTACGTGGCATAGGGATCGCGGCGCTGCACGCGGTTCAACTGCACTTGAGCCAGGCGGGTTTCGAATTCCAGAATGGCCTTTCCCGCGGCGCTGGCCTGTTCCTCGCTATCGCCCGTCAGCTTGAAAATCTCGGCGACGTATTTCTGAAACTCCTCGCGCGTCTGTTGCGACTTCTCGTCGGGCCGGAAGTAGAACTCGCGGTCCGGCAGGCTCAAGGATCCGCGCGCCGAAAGCGACGCGATGTATGCCGACGAGTTCTTGGCGTCCTGGGTGACGCCCAGTGCCGCGCCCGCGCCCAGGTCCTTTTCGTGCAGGCGCAGAATCTCGGCCTGCAGCGCCGGGCGGCTATCGATGCCCGCGATGCGCTCCAGGTCAGCCTTGACCGGATCGAGGCCGCGCTTCTCGATCGCCTCCGTATCCAGGCACGAGGTGTAGAGCACGGCCAGCTTCTCGTCATTCGAATTCCGCGCCAGCTTGCCGGCCTTGTAGTCAGCCACGACCGCGTCGAGGATCGTCCGCAAATGCTCGCGGTTGTCCAGGGCGAGCTGAGTGAAGACGCCCCAGCGGGCATAGGCGCGCGGAATCGGGTTGGCGTCCTTCCATTTCTGGTTGACGTAGTTGTCGAAGTCCTGGCAGGGCTTGCAAGCGGGGTCGAGGATCGACTTCAGGTCGGGGCCGTGCTGCTGCGCGAGAACCGCACACCAGGCCAACAGTAAACCGGGCAATAAGGGCTTTTTCATGGTCGGGATCTTCCGCATCCAATATAACAGCGGGAACTTGGGCGGCGGCGGCGGCGCGACGCGCTGGTGGACAGAGCAGCGAAAGCTATACGATAGGCGTAGCGCCGTGCTGGATGGATAGGTCTGCGCCCACAGCAGGCGGGTCAGGAGATAATGTAGATCCATGGGTGAAGCACTTGGGTTGATCGAAACGCGCGGCCTGGCGGCGATGATCGAGGCCGCCGACGCGATGGTCAAGGCCGCCAACGTGACCGTCATCGGCTGGGAGAAGATCGGCTCTGGCTACGTGACCGTTCTGGTGCGCGGCGATGTGGCGGCCGTGCGCGCGGCCACCGACGCCGGCGCCGCCGCGGCGCGCCGCGTGGGCGAGCTGATCGCGGTGCACGTGATCCCGCGCCCGCATCCGAGCCTCGAGGACGTTCTGCCGATCAACAAGCCGGCGAAGTAGCATCCTATGACTCTCGGACGAGTCGTCGGCGCGATTGTCGCCACGCGCAAGGATCAGCGCCTGGAAGGACACCCGCTGCTTATCGTCAAGCCGGTCGCCCCGGATGGCAAGGACGAGCCCGGCTACCAGGTGGCCGTCGATACCGTCGGCGCGGGCAACCGCGAGCTCGTCATCACTGTTTCGGGCTCGTCGGCGCGCATGGCGGCGGGCTGCAAGGACAAGCCCGTCGATTGCGTCATCGTCGGCATCGTCGACGGGATGTCGCTGGACGAGAAGCGCTAGGAACGAAGCATGTATCTGGGCCGCGTCATCGGGTGCGTGTGGGCCAGCGTGAAGAACGCCGGTCTGGATGCTCGGCCCCTGCTGCTGGTGCAGCCCGTCAAAGCCGATCTCAGCCCCTCGGGCCGGGTCGTGGTGTGCGCCGACTCGACCGGCGCGGGCGCCGGTGAGCTGATCTACTGGGTGCGGGGCAGGGAAGCCAGCTTCCCGTTCCTGCCGGCCGAGGTTCCCTCCGACGCGACCATCGTCGGCATCGTCGACGAGCTGCACGTGGAACCGGCCCAGCCGGCCGCGGGCGAGCCGGATGCCGCTCAGGCCGGAAAGAAGCGCGGCTGAAGATGCAGATCGGACTCGTCCGCGGCGACCTCACCGCAACTCAAAAGCATGCCTCGCATGAGGGCCGGAAGATTCTGCTGGTGCAGCCGCTGGACCTCGATGGCAGCGACCGCGGCAACCCGGTGGTGGCTCTGGACGGCGTGGGCGCCGGGATTGGAGACCGCGTGCTGGTGATCCTGGACGGCTATGCTGCCTCCACCACTCTGGGGCTGAAACTGGCTCCCATCGACGCCGCCGTCGTCGGCATCGTCGACCGCGTCGAACTGTTCTCAGACGAGCGCGTCCCCGCGCGCAGCGCGGCCACGGCGAAAAAGAAGCACAAGAAGCAGCAGACTCAGTAACAGCGTCACGCTCTGGCTGACAACGAATGCCACGCTCGCCATACGCGAACGTTCGATCAGGAACGCCAGGCTTTGCGACGCCGGCGTCACCGCCAGTTGTCGTTCGAAGCCGTCCATTTGTGGAATCAGCACTCCGCCCACCAGTGCGGCGTCGGCCAGGAGCGCCAGCGAGACGCCGAGCTGGAACTTGCCGGCCGAAGTGAAGAGCAGCAGCAGAACGAATAGGCCGGCCGCGAGCGCCAACTGGATCCAGCCCCACAACTCGAGCATCGAGCGGCTGGCTTCGGCCGCCTGATAGCGCGCCAACTCATGAATCAGCGGCTGGCCGGCGAGTTTGACGGCATGGGTGTAACAGGCCGGCGGCGCCGCGGCCAGGCTCTGGGTCGAATCAAATCCCACTAGCGTGAAAACCTGGATCAGGAGGCACATCCCGATCCACGCCGCCACCCATAGCACCGCCACGCGCCGCGCCAGCCGGTCCGCGCCCTCCAGCTTCCCCTGCCGGCCGCCGATTCGGGCCGTGTTGTTCATGGCGTGGCGTTGTCCTCTCCGTTGGGTTCGGTTTCGGCGGTCTCCTGGGCGGCGTGCTCGCCTCCGCCCGGCAGCGCGATGGAGTAGCGCTTCAGCTTGTTGATCAGTCCCTGGCGGCTGAGGCCCAGGCGGCGCGCCGTTCGGACCTGGTTGTAGCCGCATCCCGCGAGGGCCTCGCGGATGCGCTGTTTTTCCAATTCCTCCACTTCGTCCTGCAGGTCTCGCGCCGGGCCTCTGGCCGGGGGCGGCGGCGCGGCGGCCGTGTCCCGGGTGGTCGCTTGCAGCGCCTCGCTCAGGTCCGAGGGCTCAATCATGGATCCGCGGGCGCACACCGTGGCGCGCCGCATCTCGTTTTGCAACTGCCGGACATTGCCCGGCCAGGGATAGGCGCTGATCACGGCCAGGGTCTGCGGGGACAACTCCAGGGGCGGGCGTTTCATCTCCCGCGCGGCCTCACCCAGAAAGTATGACGCCAGCAGCGCAATATCGGCCACGATCTCGCGCAGCGGGGGCGTGCGCAGACGAACGACATTGAGTCGATAGTACAGGTCCTCGCGAAACTGGCCGCGAGCGATGGCGCTTTCGACATCCTTGTTGGTGGCGGCCACGATGCGCACGTCGATTGGCACGGGGTTGCGGCTGCCGATCCGCTCCACCGTCCGCTCCTGCAGCACGCGCAGAATCTTAGCCTGCGCCGTCGGCGAAAGATCGCCGATCTCATCCAGAAACAGCGTCCCCCCGTGGGCCGATTCGAATTTGCCGATGCGCCGCTCGACGCCCGTGGCGACGCCCTTTTCAACGCCAAACAGCTCCGTTTCCACCAGCGTCTCCGGCAGCGCCGCGCAATTCAGCGCCACGAAAGGGCCGCGCGCGCGTGGGCTGGCGAAATGGATCGACCGTGCCACCAGGTCCTTGCCGGTGCCGCTTTCGCCCGTAATAAACACCGTCACGTCGGCGTCGGAAACGCGCTCAATCATCGCCCGCAGCGCCTCGATCTGCGGGCTGAGTCCCAGCAGGCTCTGCGCCGGCAGCCGCCCGCCCAGCTCGCGCAGCAGGTTCCGGTTTTCCGTTTCCAGCACCGCGCGGTGTCGGCGCAACTCGCTGATCATCTGTGCGTTTTGGATCGCCAACGCCGCATTCGCCGCCAGCGAAAGCCCGATCTCCAGGTCCTCGCTCGTGTAGGGACCGACGCGCTTGTTGAGCACTTCGAAGGCCCCGATCGACTCGCCGTCGGCGGCAATCATCGGCAGCGCCAGCATGTTGCGGGTGCGATAACCCGAAGTATTGTCCACGCCCTGGAAAAAACGCGGGTCGCCATACGCGTCGTTCACCACAATCACTTCGCCGCTCGAGGCCACCGCCCCTGCGATTCCGACACCGGCCCGCACCCGGATCGTCTGCTCGCTCCCCAGGGCGACTCTCGAAACCAGCTCCTCGCGCGTGGGTGTAAAAAGGAAAATGCTGGCCCGTTCGCAATCCAGCAGCCGCGTCGCCTCCACCACCACCAGATCCAGCAGCGCATTCACGTCGCGCTCTGAATTCATGCGTTGGCACACGCGCAGTATCGCCGCCAGTTTCTGGCTGTCGGCCAGCCCGCCCGTTTTCACGGCCGGCGATGTGTCGGGGATGCCTCGGTCTCCCATGCGAGAAATCGTCTAATTAGTTTACACCGAATCCGCCTGCCGCCACCCTTTTGACCAAGTTGTAGACACTTAAACGCCGTGCCGTGCTTTGAGTAGAAGTAAGCCGTTTGTTATCAATAAAGGCCAGTTTGGCGTGCAGCGTGCACTGCATCAGCCGGGCTCGCAAGTCAAAGAGCCTTACGCATGTGGGGGACCTCCACGGTCCACTGCCATAGAGGCATACCGTACCCTGGGCGCGGCGGCCTGGGGTGGCGCTGGAGGAGCGACAGGTATGTGGAGGAAAGTGGACCGCTGGTTTCCCCAGCGTAGATCGGGGCCGTGTCAAGCCGAAAGCACGGCCCCGTAGCTGCCAAGGGTTTTAGAGCGCGTCTCTCAGGAAGGGCGCGCTTTTTTTATATTCGGTGTTTTATATCCGCTAGTCCTAAACGCCCGTGCAGTGCGGCCGCAACGGAATTTCCGCTCCTGCCGCAGACCGGGGAGACCGCAAATGTGAAGCCGCTAGCCTTTTGCTGTTGCGGGCAGTGCGCTCCTTCGAGCCGCGAGCAGATCGGTCAGCAGGCCGCTCTCCGCGCCGGAGGCGAAGTAAGTGACACGCGCGTTGCTGGTGACCAGTCGTTGCGTCTCCAGAATGTTGAACAGCGCGTCGGCGACGGCCGGCTCTCGGGCGATCTCGCTCAGCGCCTGCCCCAACAGATTGGGCCGGATGGCGGCCGCCTTGCCGAACTCGATCGAGGCCGTGCGTTCGGCCGAACTGGTAATCACACTGACCTGGTTGGCGCCGGCCTGCTTGATCGCCGAGGTCACCTGGCGCAGCCGGTTGACCACCTTGGCTTCAATCTGCCTGATCATCCCCTCGTCGCGGAAATGGACCTTGCGGATGTAGACCGAGCCGAGCTGATAGCCCCACGCCTGGGACTGGCTGGACACCTCGGCGCGCACCGTCTGGCTCATCTGGTGGCGCGTCTCGAGCATGTCCGCCAGCCGCATGTTGCTCAGGCAGCGCACCGTCGAGTTGCTCACGTTGGCTCTCAGCGAGCCGCGCGGGTCGGTGTTCTTGAACAGGTACGAATAAGGATCGCTGATCCACATCTCGTACCAGATGCCGATGCCCATCGGCGCGCCTTCCTCGGAATTGACGGGCTCGCTGCGGCGGTACTCCTGGTCCAGCCGCAGGTCGAGCGTATAGCACCTGCCGAACAGGTTCACGATGAACGCTGCCGGCCCGATCTCTCCCGGCAGGAAGTGCAGTCCCGGCTCATTGAGGATGCCCAGCACTTTGCCGAACAGCACGTACACGCGGCAACTGCGCTCCTCCACGATGGCGTACAGACCGAGGATGCGCGCCGCCGTCAGAATCACCGGCATGCCGATGAAGAACACCAGAAATGAGATCACCGCCGCCATCAAAAAGTCCGGCATCACGACTATCATGACTGGGCCCTCCCTTCGGCCGAGGCCATGTAAATGTCCTGCACCTTGTCGAACAGTTTCAGCCGCACGTTGCGCAGATAGGCCTGCAGCACGCCGCTGCCCTGCTGGTACAGCCGCGACAGTTCGGCCGCCTGCAATCGGATGGGCTCGATTTCGGCCTGCGCCTTGAGCGTTTCGATTTCAACCGCGCGCTTCGATTGTTCGATCTTCTGGTCCGCGCCGGCCTGGGCCAGGCTGATATCGCTCGAAACCTGGTTGTGCGCCGTGTTGATCGCCGCCAGCGCCGATTCGACCTCGGGCGGCGGATCGATGCCCGTGATCAGCGAGGCTTCGAGCTGCACCCCGTAGCGCGCCTGCGCCGAGCGGCACTCCTGGTCCATGTACTCGTTCAGGTCGCGCAGGTTCTTGCGCAGATCGTTGATCGACACGCCGATCATCTCCGCCCCGGGAACGCCCGCCAGAGCCGGTTCCACTGGCGCGTCGCCGGCCCCTGGCGGCGGTTGCTTGGCCTCGAAACAGGCGATCTTCTGGCGCAGCACGGAGACGAAATAGCCGGTCACGTGGACGAACGGCCGCTTGATGCCGAACAGGTAGGCGTACAGGTTCGACTCGCTGACGCGGTAGCGGATCTGACCGGTGAGGCCGGTGTTGAGCTGGTCCTTCGTGACGGCCTCGAGCACCGTCCCGCCCTGATTAGCATTGGGGTCTTCGAGGTCCTTGGCCATGTTCACGGTCATGGTGGCGATGGAGACCTTGTAGACGCGCTCCCAGGGCATCTTGAAATACGGCCCGCCGGGCGGAATCACGCGCACCTGCGGGTAGGTGTAGCGCGGCCGTTCCTCCGGCAGCAGAAACCCGGCGATGGGATCGTCCAGCGTCGTCTTGTTGCCGGGCAGGCGCTCGGCCCGCCCGAAACTCGTCTTCACGGCCCGCTCGTTCTGGTCCACCGTGTAGATCCCGAACAGGATCACACGCGCGAAAAACCAGGCCAGCAAGCCGATGATGAGGCCTAGCAATGCAGCCATGGATTGCGACTCCTCTCTCGCGCATCTCTGCGCCGTTGCTTCACCCAACTGCAACAATTCCCGCCTCGCGAATGGGCAGGATCAACTGAGTATATCCCGCTGCGCGCTTCGCCCCGATGAGAGGATGGTCAATCGTGATTGGTTGATGTCGCGGAGGCGCGCTGCCTCTGGCGAAACTCAAATAATGAGGAGAGGTGGGATCTGGCCGCCGATTTGGACTAAGGCCGGAAGCGCGACCCGCGGGCCGATTCGCCCTTCCGGCATCATTGCGCTTCCTGTAAGACTACCTTGCGCGCGCCTGGAAACAGCATTACACTCAGGTACCATGCGTCACGTCCCGGCGCTTTTCGGACTATTATTCTTGACTATTCAGGCCGGCTTTGCGCTCCCCGGTGAAGGCTTTTCCGGCCTATGGCGATTCAATCCCGATCACAGCACCGTGCGCTCGCTGCCCTCGACGCCCGACCCGTTCCTGAAGATCGAATGCGACGCGTCCGGGTTCCGTGTTTCCGCCGCCTCCGAGCCCGCTGGTCCCTGGTCCGCGCCGGTCGTCTATCCCCTCGGCGGAAACTCCGCCAACCGCCACTCCGGCGATGTTCGATTCAATACCGTAACTAAATGGGAAGGCGCGGCCCTGCTGGTCAACATTCTAGTTAGCGGAGGCCAAAACTATACTTTAATGGAGCGTTGGGAACACTCCCGCGACGGCAGCCGCCTGACCATCACGCGCACCTACTCCGCCCGCTCCGGAGAGATCGAATCGACGCTCATCTACGAGAACACCGCCGTCGCCGCACAGCCTGAGGAGCCGCCGCCGACGCCGACGCCCGGGGTCGGCTTTCCGCGCGCTGGACAGCCGATGCTTAGGGTCAAGGGCAACTTCGCGCCGCGCCCCGCGCCGGGCGAGGAGTCCGCCGCCGCGCGCGTCGCCGAGCCCGAGTACCTCGTCCCGGCCGGCAGCCATCTCCTGCTGCGGCTAACGAATGCACTGAACACCAAGACCGCCGCCGCCGGCGACCGCGTTTACCTTGAGACCGCTGTCCCCGTCTTCGTCCAAGGCCGCCTCGTCGTGCCCGTGGGCAGCTACGTCACCGGCACCGTGACGGAGTCGCACGAGGCCGGGCGTGGCAAGGGCCGCTCGGGGATGAATCTGCGGATCGACTCGCTGACACTGCCCAACGGCGTCGCGCGCGACTTCCGCTCGCGCGTGGACAACACCGAGAACCAGGGCAAAACCGTGGGCGACGAGGGCGCGATCCGCGGCGCGGGCAATGCCGGCGACAACGCTCGCAGAATCGGCCAGACCACGGCTGCGGGAGCGGGCCTGGGCACGGTGATCGGGGCGGCGTCGGGTCACGCGTTGGGGGGACTGGGCATCGGTTCGGCCGCCGGCGCCGCCGCCGGACTGGCGTCGATCTTTGCCACGCGCGGTCCCCAGACGGTCCTGCCGCGCGGCTCCACGCTCGATCTCGTCCTCGACGTCGATCTCCGCTACTCCGCCAGCGAGCTGCGAATGCGCGTGCAGTAGAGCAGTTTCAGGACAAGTACGGTTCGCCCGCGCGGGAGGTCCATTGTGCAAACGGGTGAACGGGGCGACGGAGTGCAACGAAGTAGATGCGGCCCTATCGCACGCCGCAGCCGATTGTTGGTGAAATATCCGGGCTAGACCAAAGGCGCGGTCTTGGGGCGCGGATTCTCCCCCAACGCCGCGGCCAGTTGCAGCCACGGCTGCACCCACGGTCCGGCCGCTTCGCTCATCTCCTGCACCGACAGATCCTGGCCCACCAGGCTGAAACTCATCCGATCGCCCGGAGCGTCCTCGATCTCCACCAGGTCGCCCATCGCCACCTGGCCGCTAGCCACCAGCCGCGACAGCGGTTGCACAATGTTCTTTTCGATCGTCCGGCGCAGGTAACGCGCGCCGTATCGCGGGTCGACGCCCTCCTTGAGCAGGCGTTTACGCGCCCGCTCGGTGACCCGCAGCACGAAGCCGCCCGTCGCCGAGCAGGTCAGAATGCGATCCTGGAGCCGGCCCAGTTCGATGTCCACGATGCGCCGCAGGTCGTTGTCGCCGAGCGGATGGAAGACGATCATCTTGTCCAGCCGGTTGATGAATTCGGGCGTGAACTTGCGCCGCGCCGCCTCCAGCGCCGCCCGGCGAATGCGCGCCGCGGCTTCTTCCGGATCCATGGTCGCGGCCTGGCCGGAAGCGGCTTCAAAGCCCAGCGTGGGGCTCAGGATGGAGCCCATCTCCTTGGCGCCCAGGTTGCTCGTGAGGAAAATCATCGCATCCGAGAAGTCCACCCGGCGGTTGTCGCCCAGCGTCAGCGTGGCTTTGTCGAGGATGCCCAGCAGCAGGTTCCATAGCGCGTCGGAGGCCTTCTCGATTTCGTCGAACAACACGAAGCTGATCTTCGTCCGGTCGCTCCAGTACTGGTTCAGATTCTCCTGGCTCAGCAGCGGATGCGTTTCGCGGTGCCCCAGGTAGCCCGGCGGCGAGCCGACCAGTTTCGCGATTTCGTGGCTGTGCTGGAACTCGCCGCAATCGATTTTGATGACCGCCCGCGGCGTGCCCACCAGCGCCTCCGCCAGCGCCTCCACGATGCGCGTCTTGCCCGTTCCGGTCGGTCCCAGAAACAGCAGCGTCCCGATCGGGCGCTGCGGCGCGTTGAGCCCCGCCAGGTGCATCTGATAGACGCTGACGATCTCCTGGATGGCCTCCTCCTGCCCCGCGATCAGGCCCCGCAACTGACGCTGCAATTCGGCCGCTTCGCCGCCGTGTTCGTCCGGGTTGAGCCGTACACGCCCGCTCGCGCTGAGCGGCCGTGGGGCCCGATTTCCACTGCGGCCCCCGCCATGGCTGCCGGCCGGACCGTTGCCCGGATGCACCGTCGCCCGCGTCCCGCGCGCGGGCGCCGGGCTGCTGGGCTGTAGCGCCGCGCCCGAGGCGCGCAGCGTGCGCCACCCGGCGGCGGGCTGGCTCGCCGGTTCCGGCTCTCGGCTGGTCGGGGGTTGTTCGTTCATCGTCCGGCTCCGATCCTCCCCCGGCGCCGCCGCCCTATTTTTTCGGCGGTTTCGAGGGTCGCATTTCGACATGACTGATCAGCGTCCGGTCCGGCATGCTCAGCACCATCGCCACGGCATCCGCCACATCCTCGGGCGCGATCTTCCACTCCGCCCCGCCGCCGCGCCCGAATTCCGTGCTGACGCTGCCCGGCAGGATCGTCGTGACTTTCACTTCTTCATATCGGTGATCCAGCATCACAGCTTCAGCCAACCCGCATAAACCAAATTTCGAGGCGTTATAGGCCGCCCCCCCGGCGAACGGATTCTTGCCCGCCAGGCTCGAGATATTCACAATCCACCCTCCACCGCGTCTTTTGAGGCGCGGCAGCGCTTCGTGGATGCAATAGTACACGCCATCCAGGTTCGTTCCCAGCACGGCTCTCCATTCTTCGGCCTGCATTGCGCCCAAATCCTTGAAAACGCCGATTCCGGCATTGTTGACCAGAATGTCCAGCCCGCCGAACTCCGCGTCCATCCATTTGAACAACCGCGCCACGGAGTCCCTATCGGAGACATCCGCCCGCATCCCTGCAATCTTCGAACCAGCGCCCGCGGGCTCGCTCCTGAGCCCGGCCCGCAGCCATTTCACCGCCTCCCGCACACTCTCTTCATGCAGAGCGCAGATCGCCACCGCCGCGCCGGCCCCCGCCAGCCGCTGCGCAATCGCCCGCCCAATACCCCGTGCCCCGCCTGTCACGAGCGCCGTTTTCCCGTTGAGATTCAGTGTCATAGGATTAGCATGCCACGCCCGGCGCGGCTCGCGGGATGGGGCCGGCAGGCTATACTGTAGGTCTGCACCGCCCACACGGCACGCGGCGCTGCCGGGGCTCCCGCCCGCCACGCGCCCGTCTGCAATGCAGAGGCTAAAGCTGTCACGATGATCGACTTTTCCATCCTTTGGCTGCGCGTCGCCGCGGCCCTTTACCTGGTTGGACTGACCCACTCCGTCGTGACCCTGTTGCGGCGTGAGTCGCGACTCTTCGAAGTCGCGCTGGTGGCCGTTCAGGCCGCCGTCGTGTTCCATTTTGTCTCCCTCGCGGAACACAGCATGGCGCTGGGCCGGCTGCCCGTGAGTAATTTCTTTGAAACTGCTTCGCTGTGCGCTTTCCTCTCGGCGGTCGTTTTCCTGATCGTTTACTGGCGCTACAAGTTCATCGGGCTGAGCCTGTTCGTCTTTCCTCTCGTTACCGTGTTGACCATCGCCGCCGCCATGGGCGTTCCCATGGCCTCCTGGGCCAACCGCCAGGTACGCGACGTGTGGCTGCTGGTGCACATCGTGCTGGTTCTGGTGGGCTACTCGGCACTGCTGCTGAGCGCCGCCGCGGCCGTCTTTTACCTGGTTCAGGAACGCCACCTCAAGCGTAAGCAGGTCAGCCCCTCGTGGCTCGGCTTCCTGAACAGCGAGCGGATTCCGCCCCTGGCCACGCTGGACTCGCTCATCACCCAATCCATGAGCTTCGGCTTCGTGGCCATCACCCTGGCGGTGATCGCCGGCAGCACCTGGGCCTCCATCGAGATGGGCGTACGCTGGATCAGCCAGCCCAAGATCGCGGTTTCGCTCGTCACCTGGGGCTTCTGGCTGGTGATGGTCTTTTTGCGCGTCTCGGCCGGATGGCGCGGTCGCAAGGCCGCCATCCTGGCCTTGACCGTGCTCGGCTTCTGCGCGCTCACCTGGGCCGCGCACGTCGGTCTGCGGCCGTTGATGATGCGATGAAGCTGCTGCTCACAGGACTGAGCCACCATACCGCGCCGGTCGAGGTGCGTGAGCGGCTGGCCATCCCGGACTCGGCCCTGGCCGCGGCATTGGCCGCGCTGCGCCAGCGCGCCCAGGCCGACGAGGCTCTGATTCTCTCCACTTGTAACCGCGTCGAGATCGCCATCACCTCGGAACGGGACGCCGCCTCCGATGCGGTGCGCGAATTCCTGGCGGCCTACAACGCGGCCGGCGCGCCCTCCGGCGCCGCAACCCTGGACGGCTACCTTTATGAGTTGTCTGAGCGCGATGCCATCCGCCACATCTTCCGCGTCGCCGCCAGCCTGGATTCCATGGTGCTGGGCGAGCCGCAGATCCTGGGCCAGATGAAGGCCGCCCACGCCGCCGCGCGGGAGTGTGGCGCGCTGCACGGCATCCTGGACGACGTGCTCACGCGCGCCTTCAGCGTGGCCAAGCGCGTCCGCACCGAGACCGGCATCGGGCGCAGCGCCGTGTCGATCAGCTACGCCGCGGTCGAACTGGCGCGGCAGATCTTCGGCGACCTGAAGGGCAAGACGGTGCTGCTGGTCGGGGCGGGGAAGATGAGCGAGCTGGCCGCGCGCCACCTGCGCGGCTCGGGCTGCGAACGCATCCTGGTCACCAACCGCACGCGCTCGCGGGCCGAGGAGATGGCGCAGTTGTTCAGCGGCCGGGTGATCGACTACGACAACTGGAAGCCGCGGCTGGCCGAGATGGACATCGTCATCGCTTCCAGCGGCGCGACCGATTACATCCTGCGCCGCGACGAGCTGCGCCGCGCGCTTGAAAAGCGCCGCAACCGGCCCATGTTCCTCATCGACATCGCCGTGCCGCGCAACGTCGAGCCGGCCGTCGACGAGCTGGAAAATGTCTTCCTCTACGACATCGACGACCTGGGCCGCGCCGTCGAGCAGAACCTCAAGGCGCGTCAAAAAGAAGCCGAGGAGGCCGAGCAGATCATCGAGGCCGAAATCGACCGCCTGATCGGCCGCTGGAAGGCGCGCGAAGCGGCGCCGACGTTGGTCCGGCTGCAGCAGCGGCTGGATGAGGTGGCGCGGGCCGAGTTGGAGCGCGTGCGCGGCAAGCTGGGCGAGCTGACACCGCAGCAGGAAGAGGCGCTCGCGCTCTACACGCGCGGCCTGCTCAACAAGATCGCGCATGGTCCCTTGACCGAGATCCGCCGCGCCGCCGCGCAGCCCGACGCCGAGGAGACGATCGCCCTCATCCGCCGCATCTTCCGCCTGGAGGAGTAGATTGAAGCGGCGCCGCGTCTTGTTACTGAGCCGCGACTGTTAAGGAGCGGTTGCGTTGTGACCCCGCCGCGCACCACCATCCTGTCTGACCCCCACGTGTGGCTAAACCGCGACTGTTAAGGAGCGGTTGTGTTGTGGCGGAGCCGCGTCTTGTTACGGAGCGGTTGCTGGGTGGGGCAGGCGGCCACGCCTGCGCCGGGCCGCCAGGCCTGGCTCTTGGGGGCGACTTTCGAGAGAGCGGTCAATCGGCCCTTTCGGCGACCCGCTAAGCTGCTGGCGACGCAGGAACAGGCCATGGGTCCGCGCATCAGCCGCTCGATTGCGACACCAACATCACATGCAAGAACTATTCAGAGGGCCAGACGGACCGACAGTGAAATAGCACGTGGCCGGGACGGTGATATAGGTCGTTAGGGTAGCCGCTAGCAGCCTCGATGTGAAGACGGTTCCAGCGCCAGAACCCCAGTTCCCAATGCCCAGGTCGACGGGACCGCTACCCGATATCGTCGTATTGTGGACGTATAGCACGCCCAGGTTCTGAATTCCAACAGCGCCGTTTAAGATCGCGCCGGTGACATTGATCGTTGAATCGGCAACTTCAACCGGTGTTGAGGATGAGTATGTTCCCGACACCCCGATCTGCAGCCCATTCACGCCGGCGCCCGTGGCGTTTATGGTGACGTGGTTCATTAATCCGGGCGCGTTGACCGAAATCCCGACGGCGCCGCTCAAGTTCACTGTCACCTGCCGGAAACGCCAGGAAATACCCGTGTCCAACAGAATGCCGTAGGGATATGACAGGGATGTGTTGGTGATGGTGAGGAGCCGCACTGCTCCAACCGAACTAAAGGCGGAGCTCGCCTCGGTCACCGTCACTGGTCCGCTGGACGTGATGTTGGTGATATCTTCGCCCGAGCCTTCGACATCGAAGTTGGGGCACAAACCGAGGAAGCCCGTGCCCAGATCGTATGTGCCCGGTTCGATCTTGAGTAGGTACTGGGTTCCATTGTTGCAGTACGTGGTTGCCAAACTCAGCAGGTTCGTGCCGCTGGCAGTGGGACTGAACACTCCGCCGCTCATTACCGGGCTCACCAGGATCGTGGTCACGAAAGCGGTTCCGCCGCCCGCCGCTCCCGCTGGCCCTTGCGGACCCGCCGGTCCTTGTATTCCCTGCACTCCCGGCCCGCCCTGCGATCCTTGAATTCCTTGTGGACCCATCGGCCCCGCGGGCCCTTGCGGCCCGGTCAGCGTAATCTCCAACGTCGCCGGGTGGCTGGTTGTGGTGTTCTCCTTGGAGTCGAACTGGATCGTGGTCGAGACGCCCGGCTCCGACTGCAGCGCCAACCCGTAGTTGGGCGTGCCGTTCAGCCACGCCTGGACCGCTGTGGTAACATCCACGGCTACAAACATGTTGCCCGTCCCAACCGGGACGTTGGAAGCCACCAGGCCGCCGAGCGCGGGCCGGGTGTGGTACGTCACCGTGCCCTCCATCCAGGACCCGCTGACGAGCTGCACGGTGAACATTCCGGCAGGGTTGTAAACCACACCCCCGGTCGCGCTCGGTCCCTCCACCCACAGCGTCAGGGTGGCTTTGGCGACGGTGGCAGCGGTGGTTCCCGCCGGCAGCGTCGAAAGATCGAACTGCAGCAGCGCCAGGTCGACGCTACCACGCGTGAACAAGAAGTTGTTACTGACCTGTAATTGGGTTGCGGAGCCGTAATTGCCCCCGCTACCGGAATTGACGAATGTGTCCCCGGTGAGGCGCACTGCGGTCGCCGGCAACAGGCACGGAACCGCAAGTAACAGGCAAGCAATGATAACAAGCTTGATTCGCATGATCGGGATGCTCCTTCGAGAATGTCCTCAGGTTGCCGCAACTTCGTTGAGGCGCCCGGCGGCCATGTCCATGACTCGTTGTGATCGGCACAACCATGGACGTCTCCCCTCGAACTCCTGCCTCAGGCCCCACTCAGCCGGGACTCCCGGATCCTGGCGACTTTCGATGAACAATCGTACACCTGATGATGACCATCAGATCTGTTTATCTCTTAGCTTTAATCCCTACTCAGCTTGCGGGATTGAAAAGCGGAAGCCCGTCCGAGGATTGTGGCTTTAAACCGGCGGTATCGGAACCCAGCTAATCGGCGTGCGCGCAGCAGCGGACTGCAGCCGCGCCCGACAGTCGAAGCGACCCGCTGCCGATTCGTCCTTCTGCAGCAGCATTATCCAATCCACAAATGAGCCTCAAATCGGAGAGTGATTCCAATACAAGAGGAGCCTGAAATTCAAGGCCTGATTTCGGGGTTCTGACCCTCCTTTCGTCGTTTGTTTGGGGGAGTG
>JBKQPG010000099.1:0-163725 GCA_052145115.1 Bryobacteraceae bacterium | reverse complement strand
TAGCACTGGGGTGCAAGGAATTCGGGGGTATTGCAGGTTGCTATGTGAATTGAATGAATGAGATACGGGAAGCGGAATCGTTGTGAACGGGGTGGAGGAGGGGGTGGGATTTGGGGGTGGAGCTTGGGGGGTGGCGGGTGGAGGCGGGCGGGGGTGGGGCGCGATTGTGACGAGTGATGAATTGTGATGAATGGGGGAGAAAACGGGGGTGACGGGCGCCGCTGTCCACTCGGCGGCGAGGGGTGTTGCGGAGTTGGGGGAGGGGGCCTTGGGACAGCGGAGCCGGCCACCGGTTTGCGGAGTGTGACGAGTGATGAATTGTGATGATTCGGGGTCGAGGGGCAGCGGAACGTACCGGTGGACAGGCCGCCGGGAGCCGCTGGGTAGAGGCGGGAGGGATCGGGAAGTCGTGTGCGCCGTGGGGGGCGCGTGGATATGAACGCCCTGGGTGCGGGTGGACGCCATCTGCGCCCCCTTGCCCCCGGGCCGCCCCAAGGCGGAGAATGAACGCGACATCGCTGCATCAGACGGCCAACTGGCGCTGGAAATGGGAGCTTGAGTGAACTATCCCCGGATTCTCGAAGTGCTGATAGGGAAGTACGAGGAGATGCTCGCGAAGGATTTATCCGAGAAGCGTTGGCAGGCTTTATTCAACGACAATCCCCTGGTCCTGAACCTGGCATTTGGATACCCAGTCATCAAAATACAGGATCAAGCGCACGTCGGCGGCCAGAGGCTGTCCGGCTCGGGTGACACGATCACGGATTTTCTGGTGAAGAATGGAATCAGCAACAACGCCGCGCTCTTTGAGATCAAAACACCCAGCACGCCACTACTGAATAGGACGCCCTATCGCGGGCAGGTCTATACCCCCTCCTCCGATCTCTCCGGTGCTATAAACCAGATGCTAGATCAAAGGAGCGAATTTCAAAGGAATGTCGCCAGGATAAAAGAAAACAGCCGCATTTATAATCTGGAATCCCATTCGGTTCACGGTGTCCTAATCATCGGCACGACACCGGAAGGGCTGGACCAGCAGAAATCGTTCGAGCTTTTCCGGGGCAATTCTAAAGACATCACTGTCGTCACGTTTGACGAACTCTTGGCGAAGCTCAAGCTGCTTCACGAGTTCCAACTTTCCCATGCGCCGGCGGCCCGCCAGGCAGCCGCGTTGCACAGCCTCGAAACGAAGGTGCTACGGCTACAGTATAAGTTTCACGAGTTATACGAGTACACGGAATCCAAGTCCGGCTCAATTTGGGTAGGAACATCGAAGCCGTTGCCGGGCGTGGACGGCAGGAGCGTCGCGACTGCCATAGGTGAGCTCGCTATTCTTAAGCTGGGTTTCGATCGTGCGCGCTTGCAGATACCACCCTACCCTGTGGCCTTTGACGAATCCGGGGAGCGTGCCATCAAGGTCCAGACGTTGGATGAATTTGTTGAGCAAGCTGAAAGAGCTGTCGCCGAGGCCGACGCAGTCCTAGCTCTACAGATAGGAAATATGCTCTGATGGAAGCTCGCTAGGCGAACGGGCTGACCCGTTCGCCGCGTTCGCCGCGGTCAGGAGTTTCGGGAGCGCATCATAAAGCTGAGCGCAGTCATCCGCCATTTCGCTCGTGGCACCAAGCGCACGAAGGCTAATACCACAGTTGTGTTCTTCTGCACTTCGCATTTGTTCGACTTGCGGTGATTCGCGCATTGGCTTTGGCCTGTATTGAGGGTGGGCCGCTTGTGTAACGATTTGGCGGATTGTAGCTTTTTTAGAATTTCACTGTGGTTGAGATTCGCGCTGATCGTCGTGCCACTCCCCCGCGCCGAACCGCTTGCCGCCGCCGTTTGAGCGCACGATGCCTCTCCGTTCCCTTTGCACGCCACGAAGCGGGTTCCTTCCGGGATCGTTTGGCACTAGGATTGTAGCATGGCTAGGATTGCACTCCTGCTGGCAGCAGCCGCATTCGTCTGTCTGGCCCAAAATACGAGTGGTTTGCCAAAAGGTGCAGCAACCGCTGAACCTGTCAGGACCAACCGACAGGCCGTTTTGACGACAGCCCAGATCGCAAAGCTGGTTTCGCCTTCGGTCGTGGTCATTCAGGGCAAGACCGATTCTGGCGATGTCTTGGGCAGCGGTTTCATCGCCTCGAAGGATGGAAAGATCGTGACAAATCTTCACGTCATTCGAGACATGAAGACCTCAAAGGTTCAATTGGCGAATGGCGAAATCTTCGATACGGCACTCGTGCTTGCTACTGACGAGCGCAGAGACCTTGCAATCTTGAAGATCGCTGGTTTTGACCTTCCCGTTTTGGAGTTGGGGAACTCCGATGCTCTGGCGGTTGGGGAGCCGGCGGTCATCGTGGGCAGTCCACAAGGTCTCGAAGGGACGGTCACGGCAGGTATTCTGAGTTCGATTCGGGATAGCGGTGACGGCTTCAAAATTCTGCAAACCGATGCGGCAGTTAATCCAGGCAACAGTGGGGGGCCACTCGTTAACAACAAAGGCCAAGTCGTCGGGGTGGTTTCATTCAAGTTGCGCTCGTCGGAGAACCTGAATTTTGCGATTCCCATCAACTATGTGCGAGGGCTACTAAACAATCTTCATGAACCGATGTCACTAGAGCAGATGCGAAGGACGTTGGTTGTAATACCACCAGCGGAACAAAGCGGCGGACCATCACTAAAAGGGACGCTGGACTGGCTGAAAGAAAAAGTTCCTATAGGAGCAACAGAGTGGATCGAATTGACTGGGAGTAACCGCACGGTAAAATTTGATCGTCAATCTACTGCTTGGAGCCTGGATTCTTGTACCGTTGTGATAGGCGTTACAGATGTAGCAACAACGACAACCTTGCTTAATCGTTCGGTTGATAATTTTGTAGTAACATTTCGTGCTACTCTGCCACTGAGCACCGTGACTCATGCGTTCACTGCACAAACCGTCAATACGACACCTCCGTCTACGTTCTTGGGCGGTGAAAGAACGGCCTATAACGTCGTTCTATCGAGCGAACCTTTAAAGTTCTCTGTCTTTGAAAGTTCAAGCGACCCACAACTTCAATCGTCCTCCTTTAGTGTGGATCAGGTCGCTTTGCCATTCAACGACGAACAACTCGCAATACGTGTAGCGAATGCTTTCAAGCGTGCGGCAGACTTGTGCCGCAACAGGGAAGCATTCTAGCCTACTTGCTGACCTCATGAGACGAAGCCCGAGCTCCTCCGGACATTTGGCCCCATCCCTATTTGCCAGCCATCGCGGAGCGCCTCCACAGCGCTCCCCTGCCCATTCCGGCCCTCTGCCGCACCCTTTTCCGGCACCGCTGGCCCGTGCCGCCTCAGCCCGCTTTCCGCGCCGCACGCGCCAGGTGATGCTGGTCCAGCGCCTGCCGCACGAGGGTCTTGATCACGGCCTGCCGGCTCACGTTGAGCGCCGCCGCGGCCTCGTCCAGTTCCTCCAGCATGCCGGCCGTGAAATCGACGTTCACCCGCCGGATCGGTTGCATCATCTTTCCGCGGTTGGTGAAGAACCGCGACACGTCCTCGCCCCGGTCGGCCATCCGCGCGATCGTCTCCGCCGCGCGCGAGGCTCGGCCGGCGCAGGCCGGCGCTCAGGCAGTCCCGGCGACGGGAGCCATCCACCGGAACAGGAAGAAGTGGTGGCCGCAAAAGTCGCAGCGGTAGGGGTGCAGGAGCCAGAAGAAGGTCTCCTCCATGAAGTTCCGAACGCCCACGCCGCGGAACTCGACGGAGCGGCAATACGGGCAGGACCTGGAGAACAGCCGGGTGAGCAAGTTCAGCATGGCCTAGCCCTCGCCTTTGGCCTGGCTGCCCGTGGAGGGAGCGGCCGAATTGTGAACTGACGGCCCCGAGTAGTTCGCGCCCGAGCCGCCGCGCCACGCGCCCTCCGGGCGGCTGGCCTCGCGGTCGGCCCGCACTTGTTCCGGCGTTCTGACGTCCGGTTCGGAAAGTTTGACGCGTTGATGCGCGCGTGCAACCTGGCGCTTATGGCGCTTCAACAATCGCTTGTTCATGTGTGCCCTTTCCTAACCCGGATATTTCACCAACCATCGGCTGCGGCGCTCTCATCGCGCCTCGCTGCGATCGCAAGTGAAACATCCAGGCTAATCCTCGCGGCCCCGCAAGGGGCTGTGGGCGACGTGGTCGTCAGTGCACGAGTAGCACCAACCCCATTATCGCTGAAGGGATGGGACTCGGGCGCCGCGCGGAGCGAAAAGGGGATGTCTCAGCGAAGACACCATCTGCTTGAGGCAGCAGTGCGGCCGCGCAAAACGCGCCACGGCTCTGGCAGTTTCTGTGAACTCGGCCGGCGCGGGTTGGGTGGGGGGGAGGGGACACTCTGCGCGTGCCGCCGCGGCACGCTGGGGTTCCCTCGGGGCGACGTTCAGAGGCTGTCAATCCAGCGCCGTGGCCCTCGGTGTCCCCATCCGGGAGCGGCCTCATTGCGACCGGACGCGAGGGGCTACACTTATTCCGGAACAGGTCTAGCGGCCAGCGTCCGCGGACTCATTCCGCCGGACGCGCGTCGCGCACGGTGACGCCCCAGCCGGCGTAGCCGCGCTTGAGGCCGTAGGTATCGGCGTCGATCGAGAAGACGACGTCGATGCGGCGGCCGGGGTCGAATTCGGCGGCGCGCGGGGCGAAGCGCCAGGCCTTGGCGAATTGGCACGAATTCTCCGCATAAAGGCGCAGGCGGAGATGCTCGGATTCGCGCCCGAAAATCTCCGGCGGCTGGCGCGATTCGACGTTGCGGACGAGGAACAGCGGCGGGGGGTTGTCGAGGCCGAAGGGAGCGAGCTGCAGGACCTCGGCGGCTGAGGCGTCGTCCAGCTCCTCCAGCTTCAGCTCGGCGTCGATCTCCAATTCTCTCTGAAGGTCGTCGGGGGAGAGCCGTTCCTGAGCGACAGCGTTGAAGCGCTGGCGGAGTTCGTCGACCCGCGATTCCTCGAGCGTCACGCCGACCGCCTGGCGGTGGCCGCCGAAGCGCACGAAGACGTCGGCGATGGACTCCAGCGCGCCGAGCAGATGGAAAGAGGGAATGGAGCGGCCGGAGCCCTGGACGTAGCCGGTGTGCTCGTCGCGGCCGAGCACCAGCGCGGGGCGGTGGTACATCTCGACGACACGGCTGGCGACGATGCCGACCACACCGCGGTGCCAGGCGGGATTGTAAAACACCAGGCCGGCCTGGCCGGGGGCAGGCTCCTGGCCGGCGAGGGCTTCGCGGATGTCGCGGACAACGTCGTCGCCGGCCTTCTGGCGATCGACATTCAGGCCCTCGAGGCGGGTGGCGATGGAGCGGGCGCGCTCTTCGTCCTGGGTCATAAACATTTCGACGACGTCGCTGGCATTGTCCATGCGTCCGGCGGCGTTGATGCGCGGGGCGATGCGGAAGCCGACGTCGGAGGTGGAGACGGCGGCGCCGGGCTCGATGCCGCCGACAGTGAGCAGCGCCTTCAGGCCGGGGTTGGAGGTGCGGGTGATGCGCTCCAGGCCGCGCTTGACGATGATGCGATTCTCGCCGGTGAGCGGAACGACGTCGGCGACGGTGGCAATGGCGGCCATGACGAGGAAGGAATCGGCGAAGCGGCTGATGCGATGGGGCGACCAGCTCTCGCGCTCCATGAGGCCCTGAATGAGCTTTAGAGCGACGCCCGCGCCACACAGTCCCTTGTTGGGATAGGGGCAATCGGGCTGGTTGGGGTTGAGGATGGCGTAAGCGGCCGGGAGGCCTTCCTCGGGCAGATGGTGGTCGGTGACGATGATGTCGATGCCCAGCTCGCGGGCGCGGGCGATGGGCTCGACGGCGCGGATGCCGGTGTCGAGGCTGACGACGAGACGGATGCCCTGGCGCGCGGCGTCGTCAATCACCGAGGCGCGCATCCCGTAGCCGTCCTTGAGGCGGTCGGGGACGTGAAACGTGGCGTCGTGACCCATGAGACGCAGCATGGTGAGCACGAGGACCACGCTGGAGATGCCGTCGACGTCGTAGTCGCCGTACAGCATGATGGACTCGCGGCCGGCGACGGCGCGGCGCAGGCGCTCGACGGCGCGCTCCATGCCGAGCATCAAAAAGGGGTCGTGGAGGTGGCGCAGTTCGGGGCGCAGGAAGAGGCGGACGGCGGGCTCATCGCGCAGTCCGCGGGCCCACAGGACGCGCGCCGCGGGGAGCCCGAGTCCGCAGGCGCGGGCCAGATCGCGGGCCGCATCTTCAGGGACTGAGCTGAGCTTCCAGCGCGCCGGACTGGCCATGGCGTCTCAGTTGTTCGAGTAGTAACCGCCGCCGTACGGCTCGTCCTCTTGCTCGGGCGGGACGGCGTCTTCAATTTCGTCGAGCACGTCGTGCCATTCGTCGTACCAGTCGGTGCGCAGGTCGAAGATGTAGATGCGGCTGTCAAAGTCGTAGGAGAGTTCGATGGCGCAGGTGAGGCCCTCGTAGATGGCGAGCTCCTGGATGCGCTTTTCCAGGGCGCGCTTTTCCTCGCGCGGCAAGTCGCAGTCTTCCAGATGTTCGAGCGCTTCCTCGCGGTGCTGCAGCGAGAACTCGCGCACGTGGAGGTGGACCAGGCGCACGCCGAGCTGGAGCGCGCAGTCCAGGAAGGCCTTATAGTCGGGCTGGCGCTCGGCGTCCCAGAAGATCATCGAGGATTCTTCCTCGGCGCGGCTCAGGCTGTGGAAGACGAGGAAGTGCTCCGACGTGAGGTAGTGCTGGATTTCCTGGGACAGCGTATCAAGGTTGGATTGCATGGGCATTCCTCCGGCGGCCTAGCGCTCGGCCCGGACCAGGATCTCGCCCGGAGCGGCGAGCTCGCGCGCGCTGGGGGTGACGATGGTCCGGGGTCCGATGAAGATCTTCCGGCCGTGCAGCATGGCGGCGCGCACATCGCTTTCGCAGACGAAATCGACGATGGTGACCTGCGGAGCGGGGGGTTCCACTTTCCTGGGAGCCGCGGGCGCGGCCGCGTCGGCATCCGCAGCGCGAGGCGCCAGGCCGCAGGCGCAGGCGGGGGCGGGCGGCGCGGGACGGTTTTGTTCGAGGTAGCGATCGACCACGCCGGCGACGGCATCGTGCAGGGCCGGGCGGGAGACCGGGGCGGGCGCCGGTGCCGCGCCGGGGGCGGCGCCGCGCTGGGCCAGATAACGGTCGACGGCGGCGGTAACCGCCTGGACGATGGAGTCCACCTGTTGCCGGTCCTGGCCGGCTGGCGCCGGGGCGGCCGCGGGTGTCTTTTCGAGCTTGCTCCGGACCGCTGCCAGGGAAACCGGGTCCAGATTGTAGGCCATGGAAACGCCTCCACGAATTCAATTCCGACGGCGGGCCGGGACGGCCGCGGGGAGCAACCTCGCGCGGACGATCATCCGTGGGCCGGTTTGTCGTTCTTCTTCTGTCCGGGAAGGACCTTCTCGACGTCGCTGTGCGGATTGGGGATCACGTGCACCGAGATGAGTTCCCCGACCCGGCGGGCGGCAGCGGCTCCGGCGTCCGTAGCGGCCTTGACGGCTCCGACGTCGCCCCGGCAGGTCACCATCACATAAGCCGCGCCGACGTACTCCTTGCCGGTCAGTGTGACGTTGGCCGTTTTCACCATCGCATCGGCAGCTTCAATCGCGCCGGTCAGGCCCTTCGTTTCAATCATGCCCAGGGCATCCATGCGGCCTCCTGTTGGACTTCGCTTATCGTATTCGGAAACTCTCACGTTATCACAAGCACGGACCGCTAGAGGTCCGATTACAGGGGCCTTGGCGGCGGCGGATTATTTCGCCGTTTGTTCGCAATCAGATTAAGAAGCGTTTTTAGAAGCCGGATTTATGTTACTATTACTTTCATGCTTGTTCTGTAATCCCTGCTCGCAGGGGTTGCGGGGGCAGGACGCCCGGCCAAGTCGACCGGCGGCCGCAATCCCGGCACCCCTTTTCATCCGTGGCGGATCCCGAAAGACGGGCCGTCGACCGAGATTTCCCCGATAAGAATTAAAGACACGGAGGTATGCGGTTCACGCATGACGAAATCTTTTTCACGTGGTTTGGTGGTGGCAGCGGGTCTGCTGGCAGTGCCGGCCCTCGCCGATCCCGACCCAGTGCATGTCAAGATGATCGCTCGAGCGGATGCCCGGTGGATCATGATCAAGGAGTTTTTCCTGAGGAATAACTCTCCGGCACATGAATTCGCCCAGGACTTCCTGATGGCGGCGGACCAGAACGGATTAGACTGGCGCCTGTTGCCGAGTCTCTCTCTGGTAGAGAGCGGCGGCGGCAAGCAGGCGCGTAACAACAACATCTTCGGATGGGGCAACTGCAAGGTGCGTTTCCGGACCACCCGGGAAGGCATCTACAACGTTGCATCCCGTCTGAAGAATTCCTACCTTTACAAGGGTAAAGGAACCCTGGACGAGATTCTGTGGACTTACAACCCACGGAAGGAATACGTTCAACGAGTGCTGGCGGTGATGCAGCGGCTCGGACCGGCGGGGCCGGTCCCGGCGGGAGCGTATTAAGGCACCCATCGGCAGGCCTGCGAAAACTGGCGGAACAAGCAAAAGAGGGGCGTCGCCGGACGCCCCTCTACCTATTTGACGTTGATTTACCGGTGGTTAGGTGCTGAAGAAGTGGACGCCCCAAATGAGTCCGCCGAACAGCGCGATGGAAACCACGACGATCAGAACCCACTTCATGATCCGCTCACGCGGGGTGCTGGACTGCGCGTCGTCGTGCTTCATATGCTCGTCGAGGGTTTCGAACATAGACTCGTACCTCCCTTGGAACGGGTTGAAGGCAACTTTCCTTCGATACCGAGCAGCTTTATTCTATGCTCGTTTGCCCTGCATTGACAGAAAATCTTTTATAACAAAATCAATCAGTTAGAAGTGAGACGCGCGGCCGGCCGGGCCGTCAGGCGAGCTCCATCCGCTCGAGCTTGCGGTACAAGGTCTTGCGCTCGATGCCCAGGATGCGCGCCGCCCGGCTCTTATTGCCATTGGTGGCGGCCAGGATCTTGCGGATCTGGTCGGCTTCGGCCACGGCCAGGGTCTCACCCGAATCGGCGCTGGTGCGGGAGGAACGCAACGCGTCGGCGACGGCATCGTCGGTGATGCGGCCCGCCGGGGCGAGAATCACCAGCCGCTCGACCAGGTGCTGGAGCTGCCGGACGTTGCCCGGCCAGGTGGTTTCGCACAGCGCGCGCAGTCCGCTTTCGGTCAGGCGCGTGTCCAGGCGGTAGCGTTCGTTATAGCGCTTGAGGAAGGCGCCGGCCAGCAGCGGCACATCGCCGGGACGCTCGCGCAGCGGGGGAATCTGGATGCGGACCACGTTGAGGCGGTACCACAGGTCCTCGCGGAACTTGCCTTCCTCGACCATCTTGGGCAGGTTCTTGTTGGTGGCGGCGACGATCCGCACGTCGACCTTGCGCGGCCGGCTGGAGCCCAGCGGGCGAACCTCTTTCTCCTGCAGAAAGCGCAGCAGCTTGAGCTGGAAATTCAGATCGACCTCGCCCACCTCGTCCAGGAAAACCGTGCCGCCGCTGGCCGCCTCGAAGACGCCGACGCGGTCCTGGTGCGCTCCGGTGTAGGCGCCCTTCATGGCGCCGAACAGCTCGCTTTCGATCAACGTCGGCGCCAGCGAGGCGCAATCGACGGGCACGAAAGGCCGGGCGGCGCGCGGGGAATTCTTGTGCAGCTCCAGCGCGATCAGCTCCTTGCCGGTCCCGGTTTCCCCCTCGATCAGCACCAGCGCATCGGTGGGCGCGACACGCGAAATGGTCTTATAAATCTCGACCATCGAGGGGGATGAGCCGATCATGCCCGTGTCCAGCGGCTCTTCCGCATCGACCTCGCCGTCGTCGTCCTGGCCCGCGGATTCGGCCGGGACGGCGCGCTGGATGATCTCCAGCAGGTCGTCCATCTCGAAAGGCTTGGCCAGGTAGTCGAATGCGCCCCCACGGGTGCCCGCCATGACCGTTTCCATGGATCCGCGCGCCGACATCAAAATGACGGCGCAGCGTGGATCGGCGGCGCGGGCCGCGCCCAGGATGTCAAGACCGGTGCGGTCGTCGATGTAGATATCCGAAACCACGACGGGGAAACTCCCCTGTGCGAGCTTCTCGAAAGCTTCGCGCGTCGAAGACACGGCGTCGACGGCGTAGCCTTCGAGCTCCAGGAACGTGGCGACGGTCTGGCGAACGGAATCGTCGTCCTCCACCAGAAGGATCGAGGTCATCGGATATTAGTTTAACCGTTCCGGGGCAGCAGCACTGTGAACGCCGACCCTTCGCCCGGCCGGCTGACCACTTCGATGCGCCCGCCGTGCTGGGTGACGATCTGATCGACGATCGCCAGGCCGATGCCGGTGCCGGTTTCGCCGGTGGCGACGGCGCGCTGGGAGCGGAAGAAGCGCGTGAAGAGGCGCTTCAGGTCGTCCTCGTCCATGCCGATGCCCTGGTCGCGCACGGTGATGGTCACGCTGTCGTGGCCGAGCGTCGCGGCGACGTGCACCTCCTTGTCCGGCGGTGAGTACTTGATGGCGTTGGTGACGAGGTTGTAAAGGGCGTACTCCAGCAATTCGCGGTCGCCGGAGACGGCCAGGCCGGCGGGCGGTTCGGCGCGCAGGGCGATCTGCTTGCGCTCGGCCAGCGGGCGGGCGCGTTCGACCACGGTGGAGATGAGCTGGTCCAGCGCGATCTGCTCGCGCCGCAGCTCCATCTGGCCGGCGCTCAGCTTCTCGACGTCGAGGAACGTCGTGATCATCTTCGCCAGGCGGCGCGACTCGCTCTGAATCGTGCCAGCGATCTGGCGGCGCTTCTCTTCCGGCAAATTGTAGCGGGTCAACAATTCGCCCGAGCCCTGAATGGCGGTCAGCGGCGTGCGCAGCTCGTGGGCCACGAAACGGAAGGCGTTCTGGTAACGCTGCGAGGTCTGTTCCGACGTCACCAGACGACGCCCGACGATGAAAAAGCGATAGGAGAATGCGCCCAGGAACGTCAGCCACCCCGCGGCGACGGGCGCGGCGGCGCTCAGGACGATGTTCTCGCGGAAGACCAACCACGGCGCCAGGCACAGTTGCAGGACCACGGCCGCGCCGCAGGCGTAGGCCCAGCGCGGCGACGCCAGGGCGAAGATCAGCGCGATCGCGGCGGCGCCGAACAGGGCCAGCAGAACGGGCCACAGCAACGGCGCGTCCGCGAGGAAGTCGCCCGCGATCATGGTCTCGAAGGCCTGCGCGTGGATCTCCACGCCGGCCAGCGGGACGTCCGTCGAAAGCGGCGTAAAAAGACGATCGGAGGCGGACTGCGCCGTCACGCCGGTGAAGACCACGCGCCCGGCCAGGCGCCGCGCGACGGAGGGGTCGTGCAATAAGTCGCGGACGGAGACGTGGGGGATTAGCGACGGGTCGCGATAGTGGATGCGCAACGGGCGGCCCTCGTCCCAACGCGAGTCGATCAAGATGGGGCCGACGATGAGATCGGTCGGCGAACTGTCGATGGCGCGCGCGCCGGTGGCCGAGCGCAGCGCCTCGAGCGACATGGCAAAGCGCCGCACGCGCCCCGCCACGCGCTCCAGCGCAATGCGGCGATTGATGGCGTCGTAAGGGCCGGGCAGCGCGTTGACGTGGCCCAGCGCCACGCCGGGCTTGACAAAGCCGCGCGGCGGGTCCTGCCACAGCTTGCCGTCGGGCGTCATTTCGCACGCCAGAACCAGGTGCGGCAGGCGCGCGAAGACGCGTTCCAGAGCGGCGTCAGCGGCCGGGTCGCCGGGCTCGGCCAGCGTGATATCGACGGCCACCGCGGCGGGTTGCGCATCGGCCAGCCGCTCCAGCGCGCGGCCGAGCGTGCGGCGCAGATCGCGAATGCCGCCGAACTCCATCAGCGTGCGCTCGTCGAAGGCCAGCACCGCGGCCCGGCGCGCGGGCGCGCGCAACGGATGCAGGCGCGAAAGCCAGTCGCCGACGTTGTTGTCGAACTGGATGCCCAGCGAAGTGAAAGAGACCAGGATCGCCGCCACGGCCGAGAAGCAGCCGATGGCGGCGTAGACGGCCCCATCTGGAACGCGGCGTGGCATGCCCACTGGGCCACTATAGCCAAAAGCCGCGCGGGGCGACGCGCGGCGGCCCTGGGCCGCTTTCCGATTTTGCCGACTGTCGCCCGGGAGAAAGTCGCACGCACAGGATTATGAAGCGAACTCCCGATGTGCACGGTCGAGAAGTCGCCGGTTGGTGAAAACTTGAGCGTACCCGAGGCCGAGGCACAGAAACAGCAGGGCAAGTTCAAACGGGGTCCCTCCGCGCCGACCCTGACCGTTTTCGATGTTCCACCAATCGGGCAAATTCGGACGGACCGCCAGCGCCGCAGTTTGGAGGGCGAAAAGTGCAACGAGAAAGCCGAGATGGCACCAGAGCAGGCGAGAAACCTGAGTCTGGACAGCAGGGCACGTGAACATGTAACGGGGAGTGTCCTTCCCGCTTGTGCTTCCGGTAGAGGCGAACGTGAAGAACACCACAAAAATCGTGTACGCGATCACCGACGCCTCTTGAACTCCATAGGGCCTTCTTATCAGCAGGAGGAATAGCGGCACGCTGCCAACCGTCCAGGAGAGGAACAGCGTCGCCAGCAAGACAAACCGTGCAAAGGAGAGGGACGCACCCCGGCAGGGGTCGGAGTACGGCCACGGTTGCTCCGCACGCGATCGGGGCTCGAAAGAGACAACACGGCTGACAGGGATGGCGCGGCCTCGCTCACTGTTGTGCGGATGGGGGCGCTTGGAGGAGACAACTTCAACAACGAGTTCGCTGCGTGCGTCATTGAAATCGACAATCTCCGCCGTCAAACACTCACCGTCGTCAAGCGTGAGAACGCCGACCGTGCCGACGTCGGCTTTATCCAGCCAGTCCTTGGGAAGTTCTGCGACTAGGTCCACGTCACAATCAGCACAGCGTGTAAAGTTTGAGCGATATTCACTGCGGCATACAGGGCAGAACATTGCAGCAATGATTATACCGGCACTTACCTTCGGGCGAGGTTCCGATTAACAGCAAAACAAAACTGACCCGCCACACGCGCGGCTGCGATAGACTCTGCAGCGGGAGTCGACATGGACATCACACGGCGAGCGATGATGGGCGGCATTCCTCTGGCCGCGGCGGGCGCGGCATTGGGTGCAGTGGGGGCGCTGGCGCGCGCCGCCGACAGGCCGAACACGAAGATGAAGATCTACCTTTCGTGCGGCGCGATCGGCGTGAAGGCGACGATGGCGCTGGCGCTGGACTACGCCGCGCAATACGGTTTCCAGGCGATCGAGGCGGACTCGGGGTGGCTGGCGTCGGCACCGCCAGCCGACGTCGAGCGATTCCTCCAGCGCATGAAGGAAAAGGGCATCGTGTGGGCCCAGGCCGGGCTGCCGGTCGAGTTCAGAAAGAGCGAGGAAGAGTTTCAGGCGGGCCTGCGCGCGTTGCCGGCCACCGCCGCGGCGCTCCAGCGCGCCGGCGTAACGCGGGTCGGGACGTGGATCATGCCGGCCCACGCCACGCTGACGTATCTCGAGAATTTCAAGCTGCATTCGCAGCGGCTGGGCCAGGCGGCGGGCGTGCTGGGCGATCATGGCTGCCGGCTGGGGATCGAATTCGTCGCGCCTAAGACGCTGTGGACGTCCAGCCGCTACTCCTTCATCCATTCCATGCCCGAGATGAAGGAGCTGTTCGCGGCGATGGGCCGGCCGAACGTGGGCTTCGTCCTCGACTCGTGGCATTGGTACACCTCAGGCGGGACGATTGCGGATCTGAAGACGCTCACGCCGCACGACGTCGTCAGCATCGATCTCAACGACGCGCCGGTTGGCATCCCCGTCGATCAGCAGCAGGATGGCAAGCGCGAGCTGCCATGCGCCACCGGCGTCATCGACTTGGCCGGATTCCTCAACACGCTGAACGCGCTGGGCTGCGACGCGCCGGCGCGCTGCGAGCCGTTCAACGCGGCGCTGCGGGCGATGCCGCCGGACCAGGCCCTGCAGACGACGATCGCGTCGATGAAGAAAGCGTTCGGCTTGATTCAGGGCTGATGCGGCGGGCGGGCCGAGCTCACTTCTCCGCCGGCCATTGGAAGCAGATGCAGAACCCGTCGGGGTCGTGAAAGTAGATCTGCTTCATGCCATAGCCGGTGACGCTCGGAGCCTTCACGACGACGCCCTTGGCCCCGAGTTCTGCGTATGCTGCATCCACATCCGGACAGCCGAAAAACAGCCCCGTGTCGTTGTGCGCCGCCGTGCGCGCGGCATCGGGCTCGGCTGGCCGCTGTTCGTCGAACTCATAAGCCGTGTTCAGCATCAGCTCCGCGCCACCCAGCCGCAGCGATACCCAGTGAAACCGATCCGGGCCCAGGACCGGTGATGTGCTCACGATCTCGAACCCCAGCACGTCGCGATAGAACCGCACCGCGCGTGGCATGTCGTAAACCTGCAGCAAGGTCGTCACCCCGCGCACATCGAGAGCCATCATTCACCTCGCGTTGTTTGAATGGGCAGCTTGCGCTCCGCCGGCGCGTCAAGTCCCAGGCGCCGGGCTCTGGTCACGGTAGCACGATTCGGCGCCTGCATTCTCGATGCCCCGGCGCGCGGCGTCAGGCACAATAACGGCATGAGCCTGAATCGCCTGATCGAGTACGACGAAGCTCCGCCCGAGGTGCGCGCCGTTTACGACGACATCCGCGCCACGCGCAAAACCGATTTCATCAACAACATCTGGAAAGCGCTGGCCAACCATCCGCCGACGCTGGCGCGCATCTGGGAACAGGTCAAGAACGTGATGGCGCCGGGCGCGCTCGATCCGCTGACCAAGCAGTTGATCTACATCGCCGTCAGCGCCACCAACGGCTGCGAGTATTGCCTGCATTCGCACACCGCCGCGGCGCTGGCTGGAGGGATGACGCCCGCGATGTTCGCCGAGACGCTGGCCGTGGCCGGCCTGGCGAATGAGACCAACCGGCTCGCGACGGCGTGGCGCGTGCCGGTGGATGAAGCGTTCCGGGTGGAGCTGGAGCCGCCGGTGGGACGCGTGTCGCGAGGTGTTTCAGAGCCCCGACTGTGAAGCAGCGGGTGCATCGGCGTGCCAGGCGGACGTCGACACGAATGTCGACGCGGCAGACACGAATGTCTGCGCCACAAAGCATGGTCTGCACCACAAAGCGAGGGTCTGCGCCAACAGCGCGAGTCCTTGCTGCGAATGAAGAACGCCGCAACCGCTCATGCGGCTGCGGCGTCGAGTTGCGGCCCCCCGGCGCTTAGGAGTGCCGGTAGATCTCCCAGCGCAGGTACTTGTCGCAGGCCTCTTCGATCACGCCGGCGCACAAGCTCATGTTGGCGGCGACGTGGTGCTCGAAGCCGTTCTCGCAGATGAAATGCAGCAGGCGCTGCAGGTTCGGGATCTCGACCACGCCGGCTCCGCCGAAGGTGTTCAATGGATCGTCGGTGAAGCGGCCTTCGCCGACGTAGCCGCGCACCTCGCCCA
The DNA here is from genome assembly GCA_052145115.1 of Bryobacteraceae bacterium. Taxonomy (GTDB): domain Bacteria; phylum Acidobacteriota; class Terriglobia; order Bryobacterales; family Bryobacteraceae; genus CAIVVT01. The sequence continues at coordinate 148,230 of JBKQPG010000099.1, read as the reverse complement.
GCGTGTCGTCGGTGGAGACGCGGAAAAAGGTCATGGGCGCGGGCCGCACCTTGCCGACGATGGTGCCGAAGGTGTTCAGCTTGCCCACCGCGCCGGCGATGATCTCCTGGTAGTCCATCCGGGCTTCGGAGAAGAAATCCTTGGGCAGGTTGGAGCAGTGGAAGCAGACCGCCTTGTTGGGGTCCTCGCCATAGTTGTTGTTCCAATCGAGCAGCGCGCTGGGCGTGCCGGAAGCCAAGGCCATGGCCTGCATGGCCACCACGCCGCACACGTCCACCTCGCAGGCGCTGGGCAGCAGGTTGTTGCTCATCATCGACATGATGGTGCAGGGCACCACGCCGAAGTACTCTTCGAGCGCCGTCCAGCACTGCACCGCGCTGACGGTGCACATGGTCTGTTCCATCCACTGCGCGATCACCGCGCCCAGCTTGGCCATCTTGAGAAGCTGCGGCTCGGGGACCGACGAGGTCGAGGTGTAGGCCTTGATCTCGCTGAGCTTGGCCTGCGCCGCGGGGTCGTCGTCCTGCATCCGGGCGATGCGGCCCAGGATCTCGGACAGATCGACGGTTTCCACGTCGATGCCCGACAGCGCCAGCAGCTTCTCGCTGTAGCGCACGGTATTGAAAGCGGCGGGCCGCGCGCCGATGGAGCCGACGCGCAGCTTGCGCAGGCCGTTGACGACCCGGCACACGGCGGCGAAACGGTCCAGATCGGCGCGGAAGGCGTCGGAGTCCGGCGCCACGGTGTGGCGTTCGGTCAGCGTGTAGGGCACGTCGATCTGGCGCAGGTTATTGCACGCCGACATCTTGCCACAAAAGCTGTCGCGGCGGTGCGAGATCAGCATCTGGCCGGCCTCGTCGGGCGTGGCCTGGACCAGCACGGGCACGTTGAGCTGGGCCACCTTCAACGTCTCGGCGATGGCGCGCTCGTCGCCGAAGTTGGGCAGCGTCACGATGACGCCGTCGATTTCGTCCTTGCGCCGGCGGAACAGGTTCCCGCACAGGTGCGCCTCGGCCCGCGATTCGATGGCGCCGACCTTGGTCTCGCCGGCGCCCGGGAGGACGACGTTGTAGCCCGCGCCCTCGAGCACCCGCACCATCTCCTCGCGGCCGCTCAACGCCAGGTGCGCCGGGAAGAAGCCGCGGTTGCCGACGATCACGCCGAATGTCATTTTCTTGGGTTGTGGCATGGTTGGATCTCCCAACACAGCATCATACCTGCACCAGCCGGCGGGCGCTCGCGCTACGGTTCCAGTTCCGGATCGGCGATCACCCGCACGAACTCGCCGATGGTCTCGTAGCGGCCTTCCTCGGCCAGATCCCATTCGCTGAAATCGGGGTTTTCCGAGTGCATGCGGATCTGTTCGTGCTCCCAGCCTTCCGCGCTTTCGCGCTTGCGGCTCAGGTAGCGCTTCACCGAGAAGCGGCCCAGGCCGCCCTCATCGGTGAATTGGTGCAGCAGCATGATCTTGCCCACGCGGCTGCCGCCCGCGTAGCGGCGGAACAGACACACGCTGCCGTCCGGGATCTCGGGCTCCATGGAATGCCCGCGGATGCGCGCCAGGAAATGGTCCCGGCTGAGGCGCAGGTCCACGTCGACCCACTCCTCGCGATCCGTTTCGGGATTGTCGAGCAGCGGCCCGGCGGCGGCCACGCAGCGCACCGGCAGGTGCGTCTGGTAGGGCTTGGCGGTGCTGCGCACGGCACGCGCAAACAGCGTCTGGGCGGTGCGCTCCAGGTCCAGGGCCAGCGTGGTGCGCGGCTCACCGCAGCGGAAGGTGTTGGAAAGATCGGCGTCCACCCATTGGAGGAACGCCCGCACGCCCAGCTCCCGCGCCTTCTCCGGCAGATCCGCGGCGATGGCCGCCAGCACCTCGGCCTCGTGGCCCGCGAAATCCTGCCAGTCGCGGCGGAAACGGAACGCCGCCTCATTGGCCTGGGGATCGGCCACCATCACGCCGCAGGGCTCGCCCAGGGCCTCGAAGACCCGGTACTCGGCCAGCCGTGTGATCAGCGTTGGCATACCAATCGTCCGCCGGGGAAAGTCGCCCGTAGGGGCTCCAACCCTACATATCGGCCCCGCGCCGCCGAGAGTGAAAGCAAAGCGCCGCAGGCCCGGAGTGCGCCGCGCCTCCGGCCTCGCGTCCGCAGCCCGGGCTCAGAGCGGCCCGGGATAGTAGCCGTCGCGGGCCCGCACCGTGACGTTGGGCAGGTTCACCCGCACCTCGATCTTACGGTACTTCCTCGTCACATCGGTGTCGGCAGGGACGTAGCGCAGCAGATACTGCAACTGGATCTCACCGGCCGTGGCGGCGACCGCCTCCACGATCCCGTGCATGATCGCCGAGGCGTAGCCCCCGGTGCCCACCACGAGCGAATAATTGCCCGCGTCCTGGGGATGCGACAGGTACCCGTCGACGTCTTTGTAAATCCCCTCCAGCGGATAGACCACGCGCCCGCCGGTGGCGCTGGTGAGCTTCCGCAGCCGCTCGTCGCCCTCCGAGTAGAAGCCGAACGAGGTCGTCGATACGCCGTAAATCGTCACCAGGTTGCGCTGCGCCAGTTCCAGCACCTCCTCCTGCGTCTTTTTGCTGGACGTGTCATGCCCGTCGCCGACGATCACGATCACGCGCCGGGGCTCGATCGGCTCGCCCTGGATCAGCGTCCGGCTGGTGCACGCCATGTGGATCGCATCGTAGAGCGCCGAGCCGCCGCCGGGCTTGAGCTTGCGCACGCGCTCCAGCAGCACCTCGGGGTCGGCGGTCGTGTTGACCATCAGCTCGGCCTCGCTGCCGTAGCCGATCAGGTAGCCGCTGAAGCGCTTGTCGGTCTTGCCGTCGGGCTCCATGGTGGCCGAAATGAGGTCCTCGATGGCCTCCCGCAGCTTGTCCCATTGCAGGCGGTTGGTGTTGCTCAGGTCGACCAGGAAGCCGATCACCACCGGCTGGTTGCGCTCGCGCGTGAAGTAAGTGATGGCCTGCGGTTTGCCATTGTCGAAGAGTTGAAAGTCCCGCTGGTCGAGGTTGGTGACGAATTTGCCCTTCTCGTCGGTCACCGTCACCGGTACGAGCACCTCGCTGACCGAGGCGTGGTAAGCGCCCGGCGGCGGCGCCGGGGCCGCGGGCGACGGCGTTTGCCGGGGCGCCGATTGCGGCGGCGCGGCAGGATTCGAAGCCGCGCCTGGCGCAGCGGGCGGGGTCTGGCCGGCGGCGGGCTTGGTCTCGGCGCCCGCGGGCGCCATGCAGGCCGCAGCGAGCAGGCCGGCCGTCAACACAATCTGAAGTCGCGCGGGGTGCATGAGCTGGCCTCTAGTCACGATTATAGACGGGCCGCGGCGGGCGCCGCGTTGCGCCCGGGCAAACCTAGCGTTGCACCCGCCCGCTGCCGCCGCCCTTCACGAGCGCCTCCACCTCGGCCCGCGAGAAGCGGTTGAAGTCGCCCGGAATCGAGTGTTTCAGACACGACGCCGCCACGGCGAATTCGAGCGCGTCCTGCACCCCGCTGAAGCCCGCCGCGCCCAGGTTCAGCAGGCCGTAGATCAGCCCGCCGGCGAAGGCGTCGCCGCCGCCCACGCGGTCCACGATGTGCGTGATGTCGTAGCGCCGGCTGACGGCGAACTGCGCGCTGTCGAGCAGGCACGCCGACCAGCCGTTGTGCGAGGCCGAAAAGCTCTCGCGCAGCGTGATGGCGATGAGTTTGACGTTGGCGTAGGCCGCCAGCACGCGCTCCGCCAGGGCCTTGTACTTCTGCGTTTCGAGCTGGCCGGATTCGACGTCCACGCCGGCCTCGATCCCCAGCGCCTGCTGGCAATCCTCCTCGTTGGCGATGACGTAGTCGACGTGCCGCGTGAGCTCCGACATCACCTCGCGCGCCGTCTGGCCGTATTTCCACAGGTTCTTGCGGTAATTCAAATCCAGCGACACGGTGACGCCCGCCGCGCGCGCGGCCTGCAGCGCCTCCAGCGTCAGGTCGGCGCAATTCTGGGTCAGCGCCGGGGTGATGCCGGTGACGTGGAACCACTCCGCGCCAGTGAAGATCGCCGCCCAGTCGAAATCACCCGGTTTGGCCTGGGCGATGGAGGAATGCGCGCGGTCGTAGGTAACCTTCGAAGGGCGCTGGTTGGCGCCGCTTTCGACGAAATAGACGCCGCAGCGGCCGGTGGTGAGTTTCACCGCTCCGACGTCCACGCCGAAGCCGCGCATCTGGTACAGGAATGCGTCGCTGATGGGGTGATTGGCCGGCAGCGCCGTCACGTAGCGCGCGTGCAAGCCGTAGTTGGCCAGCGAAACCGCCACGTTGGCCTCGCCGCCGCCGAAAGTGGCCGCGAGCTGGGGTGTGGTCAGAAAGCGCTCGAATCCCGGCGGGGCCAGCCGCAGCATCACCTCGCCGAACGTGACTACCGTCTTCTGGGACATGGGATGAAACCCTCCGTTGGATTGCCTCGCGGCCGCAGCTACTCGTGAGCTCCGGCCGCCGCCACGGCCTCAATCGCAAACGCGCCGTCCAGCGACGGCAAGCCGGCGAAAACCACGCCCCGCAAGCCGGCCGGGCTGTGAGCCGGATCCAGGTACGCCGGGCCAGCCTGGAGAGCCATCTCGCCGAGCTGGCGGCTGAGCGGATACAAATTGAAAACCACTGCGCTTTTCAGGCTGGAGCCGGCGCCGGCCAAGGTCTTTTCCAATCGTTCGAAGGCCAGCTGCGCGTCCGCCACACTGTAGCCGAAGGCCATCTGCGCGCCGGTGAAGACCAGCCCGCCGCGCACCCCTCCCGGGCCCGCCGCCCGCGTCACGCCCTCGCACACCGTGCCGGCCAGGCTGCTCAGATTCTGGGGCTGAATGAAGGCCACCGCGCCCACCGGAGCGCGGCCCTCGAGCGCCGGCACATAGCATGTCGCCTGCAGCAATTCACCGGCCTGCTTCAAACCGGCGAGCGCGGCATCGGGGGTGGCGCCGGCGGCGGTGACGAAGCGCAGGCCGTCGTGATTCACCACGGCCCGTTGCTGCAACGTGGCTTCCATCAGCACCTGGGCGTTGTCCAGGCTCAGCGATCCGGCCTGCACGGTGGTCACCACCGGCAGGGACAGGTGTTTTTCGCCAAGCACCTCGCTCACCAGTTGCGGAACGCGGCGCAGATCGCCGGTTCCGGCGACGAAGGCGCGCAGGCGGATGAACTGCGCACCGCGGGCCTGCACGATCAGGTATTTCAGAGCCTCGCGGGTCTGCTGCGAGAGCAGGCCGCGGCTGCTCAGCGGGGTGGCCAGGAAACTGAGCCGCGTCGAGTCCGCCGAGCGTGCCAGCGGTGGTTGAGGCAACTGCCCGCGGGCCTGGGTGGGCAGCTCGTCGTTCTTGCTTTTCTTTTTGTTGATCACCGGCGCCTTTTCGCCCGCGCCGATCTGCCCGGCGGCGTGGGATGGAGTGAGCAGAGCGATGCCACTCGCCGTCAGGAGACTCAAGACCAGGAACGAAAGAGGACGCCGGACCATGGAGTAATCACACATCCTACCAGAGCGCGATGGCCGCGCCGTCCTATTGCCCGCGTCTGCATCGGGGCGCGATTGGTCTATCCTTATGCCCACGCGAGGGGCGAAGAACGCGAGCTTCGGCGTCAAGAGCATTCCGTTGCCTCAAGAGTTCCATAACGAGCTTCTGAGGACCCGCTCGGCGGCGGGGGCGAAAGTGCGTTCGGGCTGGCACCGACGCCGGCACAGGGTTTCGCGGCCGTTGGTCCGCCGATGAAGCAACTCGCAGGTTAAATGGATTGAACCGGCCGATCCAATGTGGTACGGTGTTGGTACATGTTCCGGCCGCCAAAGCTCAATCCAGATCTCGACGAAGCCCTCTACAGGCAGCTATACACGTTTATCCGGGAGGAGATTCTATCCGGCCGCCTACCGCGCGGCGAGAAAATCCCACCCACGCGTGAGCTGGCCGTTCAACTTGGACTGAACCGGATGACCATCTCCTCGGCCTACGATCTGCTGGAGAGCGAGGGGTTGATCCGTACGCACGTGGGACGCGGGAGCTTCGTGGCCGGGTCGCCGGAGCTGTTCGCCGATGCCGCCATGGCATCGCCCGGCGCGGCCTTCGATTGGGAGAAGCGCTTTGCCCCGTGGCTGCCCAGCGAGGCCGCCGCGCCGGCGGCGAGCGAGGCGGCGATCAGCTTCGCCACGGCCCGCCCGAGCGAGCAACTGTTCCCCATCGTGGCCTTCCAGGAGAGCTGCCGCGAGGTGTTGCTAAGCCCGGAAGTGGCTTCGATTCTGCAGCTTGGATCGGCGCACGGGTACCCGCCGCTGCGCCGTCACCTGCTCGCCGAGTCGCGCTCGCGCGGACTGATGAACGCCGACGACGACGTGCTGATCACCAACGGCTGCCAGCAGGCGCTGGACCTGCTGCAACGGCTGCTGGCGCGCCCGGGCGAGGGCGTGCTGGTGGAGGACCCAATCTATCCCGGCCTGCGGAACGTCTTTGCCCAGGCCGGCGTAAGGCTGATCGGCGCGGCCGTAGGCCCGCAGGGCCTGGACGTGGAATCCGCCGCCCGGCTGGTGCGCAGCGAGCGGCCGCGACTGCTGGTGGTGACGCCGAATTTCCAGAATCCGACCGGCACGACCATGCCGGAGGCGGCGCGCCGGCAACTGCTCCGGGTGGCGCGCGACGCCGCGCTGCCGATCGTCGAAAACGACATTTATGGCGAGTTGCGTTACGTCGGCCAGCCGGCGCCCACGCTGAAGGAACTCGACGAGAACGGGATCGTGGTGCAGGTGAAGAGCTTCTCCAAGCTGGCCTTTCCCGGATTGCGGGTCGGCTGGGTGACGGGCCCCCGGGCGCTGATCCGCAGGCTGGCCGAGCTGAAGCAGGTCACCGACCTGCACACGGACCACCTCTCTCAGGCGGTGCTGCTGCGCTTCGCCGAGTCGGGGCGGCTGGAGGCGCACCGCCGCCGCATCCTGGAGGCCGGCCGCACGCGCCTGGAGGCGGTGCTCAGCGGCTGCGCGCGCCATTTGCCGGCCGGCACGCGGTTCACGCGGCCGGAGGGGGGCATGAACTTGTGGGTGCGGCTACCGGAACCGCTGGACGCCGCGGAGCTGCTCGAGAAAGCGCATCGCGCGGGCGTAGCGTATTTGCCGGGAACGGTGTTCGAAGTGGCGCTGCGCCAGCCGGGCGGGCTGCGGCTGAGTTTCGCTGGATTGCCGGAGGAGCGCATCGAGCGCGGCCTGGCGATTCTGGGCAAGGTATTTCACACCGGACTGGAGCAGGCGCGCGCCGAGCGGCGCGAGGAGCCGGCTCCGGCGATTGTCTAAGAGGGGCTAGAACGCGATGAATTATCTGGACGAGAACTTTCGAGTCAAGGTCGGGCTGGCGGAGATGCTGAAGGGCGGCGTGATCATGGATGTCACCGACGCCAAACAGGCTGTGATCGCCGAGAACGCCGGCGCCTGCGCCGTCATGGCGCTGGAGCGCGTGCCGGCCGATATCCGCAAGGAAGGCGGAGTGGCGCGCATGGCGGCGATCAGCAAGATTCGCGAGATCATGCAATCGGTGACTATCCCGGTGATGGCCAAGTGCCGCATCGGCCACTTCGCCGAGGCGAGGGTGCTGGAGGCGCTGGAGGTCGACTATATCGACGAAAGCGAGGTGTTGACCCCGGCCGACGAGGAGCACCACATCGACAAACGCGATTACAAAGTGCCGTTCGTGTGCGGCTGCCGCAACCTGGGCGAGGCGCTGCGGCGCATTGCCGAAGGCGCGGCGATGATCCGCACCAAGGGCGAGGCGGGCTCGGGCAACATCGTCGAGGCGGTGCGCCATATGCGGACAGTTGTCAAGGAGATGAAGCAACTGACGGTGCTGGGGCGCGAGGAGCTGGTGGCCGAGTCGAAGAAGTTGCAGGCGCCGCTGGAACTGGTGGAGTACATCCATGAACACGGCCGGCTGCCGGTACCGAACTTCTCGGCCGGCGGCGTGGCGACCCCGGCGGATGCGGCGCTGTGCCGGCTGCTGGGCGCGGAGGCGGTGTTCGTCGGCAGCGGGATCTTCAAGAGTTCGGACCCGGAGAGGCGCGCCAAAGCGATCGTCAAGGCGTGCACGCATTACAACGATCCGCAGGCGGTGCTGGAAGCCAGCGAAGAGCTGGGCGAGGCGATGCCGGGACTGGAGATCGGCAAGATTCCCGAAGGGGAGCTGCTGCAGACTCGTGGCTGGTAGGGGCGGCCGGGGAGCGGGCCCACGCTGCGTCTTGACGGTGAATTCGGGCTCGGGATGCGGTTCGGGCACGGTGAGGTGGAGTGGAAATGCGAGTTGGGGTTCTGGCCCTGCAGGGCGATTTTGAGGCTCACGCCAGGGCGCTGGAGCGTGCCGGCGCCGAAGCGGTCGAGGTGCGGACGGCGGAGGAGCTGGACTCGGTAGGCGGACTGGTGATTCCGGGCGGCGAGAGCACGACGATGCTCAAGTTGATGGAATATTACGGGTTATTCGAGCCGCTGCGGGCGTTCGGGGGGGAGAAACCGGTGTTCGGCACGTGCGCGGGAGCGATTCTGGCGGCCACGGAGGTGCTGAACCCGGCGCAGGCTTCACTGGGGTTGGTGGATCTGACGATCGAGCGCAACGGCTACGGCCGGCAACTGGACAGCCGCCTGGTGCGGGTGGCGGATCACAAGCTGGGCGGAGAGCCGGAGCTGGAGGTGGTTCTGATCCGTGCGCCGATCATCCGCCGGACGGGCGGCCGCGTCATGGCGTCGTACCTGGGCGCGCCGATTCTGGTGGACTACGGGCGGCACTTGGTAGCGACGTTCCATCCCGAGCTGACCGGCGACACGCGGGTGCACGGGCTGTTCCTATCCAAGCTGGCGCGCAACGGCGGCCCGCCGGGGATCGAGGAGCACTGGGCAGGAATATAGTAGAATCAGTAACTTATGGCACCTGTGCGGCCCGTGCGAGTCGTGTTCGTGTGCATCGGCAATGCGTATCGCAGCCAGATGGCGGAGGGTCTCGCCAATCGTCTGGGGTGGGACGTATTGGAGGCCGAGAGCGCGGGGCTGACGCCGGTGGACCGAGTGCCCGAGGCGACGCTGGAGGTCATGCGCGAGAAGGGCATCGATATTTCGACGCAGTTTCCGAAGGCGGCCGGCAGCCTGGAGCTGAAAAGCTACGACGTGGTGGTGAACATGACCGGGCTGCCGATCCCGGGAGCGCCGAGGTCGAGCACGCGAGCGTGGGTTGTGCCCGACCCAGTGGGCAGTGGATATGAGGGCGTGCGCGCGGCGCGGGACGAGATCGAAGGCCTGGTGATGGGGCTGATTCTCGAATTGCGACGGCAGCGGGCGCGCGAGGAGAAGCCGCGGCTGCACCCCAAGTTGCGCGGTGTGTGAGTCAAGGCGAGAACGCGCGGTCACGGATTTGACACTGCCGCGGGGCGCTGGCGACAATGGGGAGGGTCATTCCACGTCGTGCGGATGTGGCGGAATTGGCAGACGCGCTAGATTCAGGTTCTAGTTCTCGCAAGGGAGTGGAGGTTCAAGTCCTCTCATCCGCACCAATAAAATCAAGAATTTAGATGGCTCCCGGGCTCGCGGTCGAATCCTGGGGCGCGCGCGACGGTCTTAAGGTTGCCCGATAATCCCCGGCAGCCAGTGGACCGCGTTGTCATGGAAGATCCCGCGGAGAACAGGCCCGGGCAGCGCGAGCCCCCGATAGCTGTGCCCCATGTAGTCGACGGCCTGGTCCGTGGCGAAGAATTTCCAATCCCGCTCGTAAGTGCTGGTCCACTCCGCGAGCGCCTTTCCGGTATCGCCCTTCGGCATGACGTCCAGGTCGGTGGCGTAGAGGATGCGGTCCTGGTACTTGATCAGGAATGCCCGCACTTTGTCACGCGGCTGGAGCATGAAGTAGGGGACGCGCGCCGCGGTGTCGACCGCAAAATTGGGATAGCGGTCAAAACGCCGGGCCATCTCATTCACGTCCGTTTCCATGCTGCCCAGGTGCGCGCCGACCACGCGCAGGGTGGGGTTCTGGGCCAGGAGATGGTCCCGGGCGGCGAGAATGGCGGCCTTGGAAGGCCACTCCGGATGGGCGTAGGCGTACTCCCGCGGATTCTGCTGGTAGTAATCGTAATCCGGGCTGGCGGGGTTGGGCGGCTGCCAGCAGGAATCGGGCTCGGCGAGGTGCGCAACCACGGTGCGGCCGCGGGCGGCGATGTGGGCGTAGACGGGCTGAAAGGCAGGGTCATCGGGCATGACCCATTTACCCGTTTTCGACTTCATCCCCATGCCCATGACCTTGTAGATCTTGACCGCGATGGCGCCCGAGGCGAAGTCGGCATCGAGCTGGCTGATGGTGCGCCGGGCGAAGCCCGGTTGCTCGAATTCGTAAGGGCTGAAAGTGGTGCACAAAACGGCGCGCCCGGCCGTGGCGCGGACGACCTTGAGCACGTCGCTGCGCTGCGGCTCCAGGGACTTGAAGTAAGGGTCGCGATCGTCAATCACAAGAATGTCGAGGAGGCGCAGATTCAGGCGCCGCAGAAGGGCGCCGAAGGCCAGGTCGTCCTTGTAAAGGTGCGTGTGAGCGTCAATCGGCGCCAGGGCGGAAAAGCCGGTGAGATCAACAACGCCCGGCGGACGGGCGGGTTGGCCCTGGTACAGCCGGCTCATGCCCAGCGCCGAGGCGAGCACGATCAAGAGCGCCAGCACAGCCATCGCCAGTGAGGGCGAGGTCCGGTTCGAATTCGAGAATTGCACGGCAGATCTCCTGGCGGAAGGATAACACTCCGCGAGCATGGGTTTTCTCGCAGATGGGATGAGGAGAATTTTCCGTTCAGGCCTGGCGCAGCGAGGAACATCCGGACAATGGAGCGAGAAGCGCGGGTAGAGGCAGCGCGCCGAAGCGTAGTAGAGTGACGACATGACCAGGCTTCGCATTGCCGCTGTATTGCTGACGCTAGCCGCCGCTGCCCGTCTTCCGGCCCAGGAAGCGACGGTACTGGAGGAAAAGCAGACCTTCAAGACATATCCATACTCTGGGCCGGATCCGGCGCCGATCATGGTCCGCTCCAGCATGTGGGGCAGCGGAGCGAGCCTGTACCCGTATTACTTCTTCGACGAGCTGAGCAGCAACGGCGTCAACAAGCAGTACGACATTATCCGTCTCGAGAACGCCTATCTCAAACTGCTGGTGTCGCCGGCCGACGGAGGCAAGCTGCTGGCGGCCATCGAGAAGAGCACGGGCAGGGACTTTCTGTACTTCAACAGGGTCCGCAAGTACCGTGACATCGCCCACCGCGGGCCGTGGACCTCGGGCGGCATCGAGTGGAACTTCGGCCTGGTCGGCCACACGCCGGCGACGGCCTCGCCGGTCGATTATGCGATCCGCAAGAACGCTGACGGCAGCGTCACCTGCGTGGTTGGAACGATGGACCTGCCGTCGCGCACCGAATGGCGCGTCTCTATTACGCTGCCGCCGGACAAGGCCTACTTCGTCACCGAGGGGCTGTGGTACAACCCGCAGCCGCTGGAGCAGTCCTACTACGTGTGGATGAACGCCGCCGGCAAGCTGAGCCAGGACCTGGAGTTCATTCTGCCGGGCACGCGATACATCGCGCACGATTACTCCGTCCCGACCGAGCCATGGCCGCTGCTGCCGGACGGCCGCAGCCTGGCTTTATACAAAGACCACCGCGCCATGGACGAAGGCGGAAGTTACTTCGTGCACGGCAAGCTGCAGGAGTCCAACGGCGCCTACTGGCACGATTCGAATTTCGGCTATGGACACTGGGCATTGCATGAGGAGGTGCCGGGGCAGAAGTTTTTCCGCTGGCCGCTGTCGCGCGATGGCGCGATGTGGGAGAACCTGCTCACGGACAGCGACGGGCCGTACTTTGAACCACAGTCGGGGCGGCTTCTCGATCAGAACGATCACGAGTTTTTCGCGCCGTACACGACCGACCGCTGGCGCGAGTTCTGGTTCCCCTACAAGGAAATCGGGCCGATGGTGAAGGCCACGCCGGCGGGCGTGCTCAACGCCCGGACGAATGGGCGGGAAGTGGAGCTGGGTTTCAGCGCGCTCGAAAAGACGGACGAGGATCTGGTGGTTTTCAACGCGGACAAGGAGATCTTCCGTGAACATCTGCGGTTCGATCCCATGGGCGTCTACGAGAAGAAGCTGGCCATGGAGGTGCCCACGGGCGCGTTGCGGGTGCGGCTCGGCAATCTGTTAAGCTACTCCGACGACCCGCAGGATGGGCTGCTGAAGCGGCCCCTGAATTTCCATAATTACGACCACGCGACGCTGGAAGGGCTGTACCAGTCGGCGGAGCGCGCCGAGAAGTCGCGCGATTACCGCCGCGCTCTCAGCCAATACCTGGAGTGCATCCAGCGCGACCCGACGCACGTTCGCGCCCTGACGCGCCTGGCCGCGATCTACTATCGCCGGGCCGAGTATCCCGTGGCTCTGGAGTACGCGCGCCGGGCGCTCGATTTCGTCATGTACGACGCCGACGCCAACTATTTCTACGCCCTGATTGCGCGCCGCATGGGCGACTTCGTGGATGCCAAAGAGACGCTGGGGTGGGCGGCGCGGTCAATGAAGTACCGTTCCTCCGCGGATTGCCAACTGGCGGAAATCTACCTGATGGAGGGCAACGTTGAGCGCGCCGAGGAGTATGCGCGGCGGTCGCTGGACTACGACGCGCAGAACATCAAGACGCTCCAGGTGCTGAGCACGCTGTACCGGCGCGCGGGCAAAGCGGAGCAGGCGCGGGCGACGCTCGAGCGCATTCTGGAACTCGATCCGCTGAGCCACCTGGCGCGGTTTGAGACCTACCTGCTCAAGCCGGGGGCCTCCACGCTGGCGAGCTTCCGCTCCATGATCCGCAACGAAATGCCGCATGAGTCCTACCTGGAGATCGCTTCGTACTACGTCAATCTGGGGCTGGACGAAGATGCGCTGCGGCTGCTCGCCGTGGCGCCGGACCAGGCGGAGATCCGTTACTGGCAAGCATATCTGCTGCGCGACAAGTCGCCCGACCAGAGCCACAAGGCGCTGCAACACGCGGCCTCGCTGTCGCCCTATCTAGTGTTCCCGTTCCGCCAGGAGGAGATTCCCGTGTTCCAATGGGCAGACCAGGCGCTGAGCGGGGATTGGAAGGCCAAGTACTATCTCGGCCTGATCGAATGGGGGCTGCGGCGCGATGAGGATGCGCGCAAGGAAATGGCGGCGGCGGGGGATCGGCCCGACTATGCGGCGTTCTACGCCAGCCGCGCATACCTCGAACAGGCCTCCGATCCGGCCCGGGCGCAGGCCGATTACGAAAGAGCGCGCGTGCTCGATCCCAAGGACTGGCGGAACTCGAAACGGCTGGCGGCGTACTACGCCTCGCAGGGGTTTTACGACAAAGCCCTGGCCGTGGCTGAAAGCGCCGCCAGGCAATTCCCCAATGAAGACGCCATCAAAGTGACACTGTCCCGCGCCTACTTCGACTCCGGCCGCTATCAGGACTGCCATGACACGCTGGAGCACGCGACCATCCTGCCGGCCGAGGGGCAGAGCGACGTGTACCACCTGTTCGCCGGCTGCCAGATGGCGCTGGCGCTCGAAGCCATGAAACACAATCGCTACGACTTGGCCGAGGAGCGCCTGGAAGCCTCTGAGGTCTATCCCGAACATCTCGGGACCGGGAAGCCGGCCGATCCCGATACCCGAGTGCAGGATTGTCTGTTGACGATCTGTTACCAGAAGACCAATCAAGGCGCCAAGGCGGATGAACGCAAGGCCGCCATCAACGACTTCGCCGCCCGGAATTCAAAGGATGGCTGGGACCGGCTGAGCGGCAAGCTGGACGCCTGGTACGCCAGCGAGTTCCCGAACGCCGATCCTCTGACCGCTTTGAAAAAGCTGGTCACCGCGATCCGAGGGCGCGCGACGGAATAGCGTCCATCGATCGACTGGCGACGGTTGCGGCAGTAGTTCTTCGTTGGCTCGAGGCGGCGGGCGTTACACTCTGTAGCGAACCGGCACAAAGCAGCAGTCAGGCCACAGGGTTCCGGCTTTGCTCACACCCATGGAATCGAACATAGGAGTTCCCCTCGGCCGGTGGCCGCTGGCCATAGCCGGCAACATCAATCTGGACATCAAGACCAGTCTCATCGCGGCAGCCGATGGCGTGATGTCGGATGGCGAAACCGGCATCGAAGAGATTTACGAGAGTCTGGGCGGAGGCGGCGCCAACACGGCGATGGCGGCCGCGGGGCTGGGCGGCGGCGTGCATTTCTTCGGTTGCGTCGGCGCTGACGAGCTGGGCGACCGGCTGGAGGCGATCCTCGCCGGTTACGGGATTGTCGCGCACCTGGCGCGCAAGGATACGACGACGGGGCGGTCGATCAATCTCAATTGGGACAACGGCTGCCGCCACTTCATCAGCAGCCTGCCCAACAACCGGTCGCTCACGGGCGAGGATATCGATGTCGATGCGATGATCGCAGCCGGCTGCCGCCAACTGCTGCGCGCGGATGTGTGGTTTTCCGAGTCGCTGCTGGCGGAAGGAAACTACGCACTGCTGGGCCGCGCCCGCGCGGCGGGGATCGAAACTTACCTCGACATCAACTGGGACCCGGAGTGGAGCATCCCGGGCAACGGCCGGCGCGTGCGCGAGCGTTGCGAGCAGTTGACGCGCGTCCTGCCGTATATCCACTACGTCCACGGCAACGAGCGCGAACTGGCGTATTTCACGGGCCGGAACGACCTCCGGGAGGCCTGCGGCTGCCTGCTCGACCAGGGTTGCTCGAGCGTGGTGATCCATCGCGGCGACAAAGGAGCGGCGTCGGTCAGCGCCGCCGAAGGGTGGATCGAAGTGCCGGCTGCCGCGGTGGCGAGCAGCGTGTGCTCCACGGCCTGCGGCGACGTCTTCTGCGCCGCGCACATGCTGCTGCGCGACCTGGACACACGCGAGCGGCTGAGAGCCAGCGCCAGCATCGCCGCCGATCACCTGAGCGGGAAACGCGTGCTGATCCCGCGGCTCAATGACCGGCGACCGGGGAGAAAGGACGGCCATGACGTTCACCGAAAAGTTCCTGTCTGAAGCCCGGCAGATCCTGGACCTGCTGCCGGTCGAAAAGATCGAGCGGATGGCGCAGCGCCTGGCCAGCGTGCGCGAAGCCGGCGGCCGCCTGTTCGTCCTCGGAGTGGGCGGCAGCGCCGCCAATGCATCGCACGTGGTGAATGACTTTCGAAAGATCGCCGGCGTAGAGGCCTACGCTCCCACCGACAACGTCTCGGAGTTGACGGCCCGCACGAACGACGAAGGCTGGAACAGCGTGTTTGTCTCCTGGCTGCAGGTGAGCCGGCTGTCAGCGCGAGACGCCGTGCTGGTGCTCTCGGTGGGCGGCGGCAATCCGGAATTCAACGTGAGCACGAATCTGGTGGCGGCCCTGGACTACGCCAAATCGTGTGGCGCCACCACGCTGGGCATCCTGGGGCGCGACGGCGGCTACACGGCGCGCGTGGCCGACCTCAGCGTGGTGGTGCCGACCGTGAACGCGGCCCACATTACGCCCCACGCCGAGGCTTTTCAGGCGGTGATCTGGCATCTGCTGGTTTCACACCCCGAGGTCAAGAGAGTTGCAACGAAATGGGAGGCGGCAGAATCGCCCGCCAGCGGCGAGTAATTCACGCCCAGGCGGCAAAGCTGGCGCCCGCCTTCGCTGGCTACGCCAGCTTCGGCGGGCACCAGCCTTCGGCAATGCTCCGGCTTGCCAGCCGAAGCCTTGGCGAAGGCTGGTGGAGGCGGCGGGAGTTGAACCCGCGTCCGAAATGGCTTGCCATGACGAGCCTACGTGCGTATCCGATTCGAAATCTCAGTCCCGAGCTCAGAACCGGCAGGGAGCACCGGGACCCAGCCTGATTGGGTTTAAGTCCGCTGCCCCAGGCGGAGGCTTTGGACCGATCCTGCAGGAAGACGCCGGCCCGGCGGAGGGCAGGCCCTCAACCGGCGGCGCGCCACCTAAAAATTAGGCAGCGTAAGCAAACTGCGTGTTATTGGCAGTTGTTGGTTTTCCAGTCGTTTTACGGGAGCCTGGAACCCGGCACGCCTCATCACATCAATTCCATCCCGTCGATACCGTTACGCCCCCTTATCTTCAGGATACACCCGGGATGAAGCGTGGCTCCGACGGACGGGAGCCGCTACGCCACCGGAACACCACTACGAAGGACCGGACTGGACCGACTGGAAAGCCGGTCCGCAGGCTGAAAAGCCTGCCCCACAAGAGGCCCCGCGTCAAGAAAGGGAATCAACGCCGGAGAGTTCTAGCGTATGCTATTTGAATCGAAGCGGATAAGACGAAGCGAAGCGGAGGCAAACGGGCCATGTCGCAGGGCGCAATGTGGCGGTTTTCGAGACGCGGTTTCCTCAAGAAGACCCTGGGGACGGCCTGGGCCGGCGCGGCACTCATGGAGCAGGCCTCGATGCGCGCCGCGGCCGCGCGCGCCCAGGCGAGCGCAGCGGGTAAGGCTGGGCTGCCCAAGCTGTTCGACATCGAGAAGGCGGCCGAGGGCGCCTGGCTGGCCAAGGCCCGGCCGGCGGCGCTGATCAATTGCAACGCGGCGATCTTCGAGCAGAGTGGCGGATTGCTGGTGGTGGATACGCACTCGAAGCCGTCGGCCGCGGCGGCGCTGGTCCGGCAACTGGGCGCGGAAGTGACGAAAAAGCCGGTGCGCTGGGTCGTGAACAGCCACTTTCACTGGGACCACACCCAGGGAACGCCGGTTTACAAGAAGCTCACGCCCAAGCCGGAGATCGTAGCCAGCGAGACGACCCGGCGGCTGCTGAGCGAGAATGGCTCGCTGCGGCTGAATATCTCGATGGAAGAGGCCGCGAAATCCCTCGATGGGTACGCCGCGAAGGCTGGCGCGGCCAAGACGCCCGCGGAGAAGGCCTACTGGCAGCGGATGAGCGTTGAGACCAAGGCGTTTCTGGCCGAGATGAAGGGTTTCCAGTTCGAACTGCCCGATATCACGCTGACGAGCGACCTGATGTTGCACGATGCGGCGCAAGAGCTGCACATCGCCTTCCGCGGACGCGCGCACACGGCCGGCGACGTCGTCGTTTATAGCCCATCCCGCAAGGTGATTTCGACCGGCGACATGCTGCAGGGCCTGGGGCCGTTCCTGGGCGACGGGTATCCCAAGGAATGGCCGAACACTCTGCTGTCGGTGGCGGAGTTTGATTTCGACAAGGTGCTGGGCGGACACGGGCGAATTCACGAGCGCGCACTGCTGTACCAGATGCGCGACTACCTGGAGGAGCTGTGGATCGCGGTGGAGCGCGGGCAGCGCCGCAACGGCACGCTGGAGCAGCTTCAGAGGGACATGACTCCGGAGAGATTTTTCTCGCTGAAGAGCGGTTACGGAGAGGCGACGGTGTCGGTCCTGCGAGAGTTCACACTGAATCCGCCAGGGACGACCGATGCGGAGATCCTCGGCGGAATGCTCAAGGGCAACCTGGCGGATGTCTGGAAGCGCCTGGGAGAGTCCTGAACGGGAGCGCGTATTCAACCGGATCGGGAGCGCCCAGAGCGGTGAGTCAGCGTGACGAATGGCGCATTTGCGCGCGCGCTTTTGCTAAGATGCGACACTGAGTAGTTTGGCCATGGGTTCCACCACACCGGCTCCGGCACAGGAAACGACCGAGAAGGAACAGACGCCGCCGTTGTGGAAGGTGGTCCTGCTGGACGACGACGAGCACACCTACGACTACGTGATCGAAATGCTGATGAAGCTGTTCCTGAAGACGGCGGATGAGGCCTACCGGCACGCGGTGGAGGTGGATACGGCAGGGCGGACCGTGGTGATGATCTGCGAGCGCGAGGCAGCGGAGTTCGCGCGCGACCAGATCCACGGATACGGCGCGGATTGGCGGCTGCCGCGCAGCAAAGGCTCGATGAGCGCGAGGCTCGAGCCGACGGCCAGCGGCGCGGGCGCATGAAGCGTTCCATGGAATAATAGAGACGCGGGCGGGGCACGGTCCGGGCGACCGCTTCGGAGGAGCGGTTGATATCATCGTTTTTACGGTTTTGCGGTTTTGCCCCTAGCCATGCGGTTCTCATCCTTCGACCAGCCGTTCAAACTCGGATCCAAGACGGTCCGCGGGCGCTTCGTAATCCCCTCCGGAATCCGCTGCACGCACGCGGCGACGATCCACCAATGTTTCCGTGAAATCCCGTCCCTGGGAGTGATCACCACCAAGAGCATCAGCGCCCAGCCGCGGCAGGGGTATCGCGAGCCCATCTACGCGCGCTACGCCCCGGGCTGTTACATCAACGCGGTGGGCCTGGCAAATCCGGGGGCGGCGGCGTACCTGGCCGAGTTTGAGGGGCTGCGAACGCCCGACGACAAGTTCCTGCTGGTGTCGATCTTCGGCTCCGATGTGGACAGCTTCGTGGATGCGGCGCTCACGCTGAAGCCGCTCGCGGACGGGCTGGAGCTGAACATGTCGTGCCCGCACGCCAAGGGCTACGGGTCGGAGGTGGGGCAGGATCTGAAACTGCTGGTGAGAATCACGGAGGCCGTGGTCCGGAAGACGGGCCTGCCGGTTTTCGTGAAGCTCTCTTCGACGCTGGCCCGATTGGGCATCTCGGCCCGGGCGGCGATGGATGCGGGCGCGGCGGGCTTCACGCTGATCAACACGGTCGGCCCTGCGCTGGCCGAGGTGGGGACGAGCCCGATCCTGCACAACCGGCTGGGCGGATTGTCGGGCGATGGAATCCGGCCAATGGGCCTGCGCGCGGTCGAGCAGGTGCGCCACGCGGTGGGGAGCGAACCGGTGATCATCGGCATGGGCGGGATCGCCTCGCCGGAACACGTGCATCAGTATGCGGAGGCCGGCGCCGACCTGTTCGGAGTGGGCAGCGCGCTCACCGGGCTGGACAGCGAGCAGATGCGCGAGTACCTCGCCGAACTGCAGCGCGATGTGAGCCAGGAGCCGGCGCGGAGCTACGCGCGGTCGTGCGAATCCACGCTGCGCATGGACTACGTGAAGACGCGAGTAAGCGGCCGGGTCGAGTACGACGAAACGCTGTTCAAACTGATGCTCGAAGAGCTGCCGGAGGGGGCGCAGGACGGGGACCTGGCGGGGAAATTCTACTTTCTGTGCCTGCCGGGGGTTGGGGAGAAGCCGTTCGCGGTCTTTTCGGCCGCGGAGAAGAGCGTGGTGGTGCGCACGGTGGGCGTGTTCACCCAACACCTGGCCCAGCTGGCGGAAGGCGCCGAGATTCTGTTGCGCGGACCGTATGGCAAGGACGTGCCGGTTTTCGACAACAGCACGCTGGTCTTTGTGGGCGGCGGAACGGGCATTGCGTCGCTGCTGGAGATCGCCCACAAACTGAAACCAGGCAACAAACAAGTGTTCCTGCTCGGCGCCAGAACCGGCCGGCACCTGTTCGACCTCGACAAGTTCCGCAGCCTGGGCCCCGTCTTCCTGGCGACCGACGACGGCAGCGTGGGGCACCAAGGCTACGTCGCGGAGCTCCTGGGAGAGGCGCTGGCCGGGGTGCCCACCAGCGAGATCCAGCGCCTGGTGTTCATCAATTGCGGGCCGGAGGCAATGGTCCGGCGCTGTTTCGAGATTCAACGGGAACTGGCGCCGGCGGAGCGCATCATCGGATCGATCGAATACATGACCAGCTGCGGCGTGGGCATTTGCGGGAAATGCTCCAGCCCATCGGGGGCGCTGACGTGCATCGACGGCCCGTTCCTGCCGTGGCGAGAGTTCCAAAAGACAACGGCCGGCGCGTGAGAGGCGCACCGTTCCGCTACTGGTTGTCCTGGAACTCCTCGTGCCAGGCCATCTGGATGGCCTCGAGCTTGGATTCGTTAGAAGCTTGCGGGTCGTCGCCGAAGCCTTCCAGCTCTACTACCATCCGATGCAGGTCGGTGAAGCGCACTGTCAGCGGGTCGACGGCCGGAAACTTCTCCCGCAATGCGATGCCGATCTCCTCAGGGTTGCTCCAATCGTGTGCCATGAAAGACCTCTAACCGACCTTCGTCCCCTTCAGCGCCGCGCGCACGGCGGTGTTCATCATGTTCTCGGCCAGCTTGCGCGAAAGATTATCGAGTTGCTCGATGGCCGCGCGGATCTGCGCGTGCGTGCCCGAATGGTAGACCATCAGCAGCGCGTTCTGCGCCTTGTCGATCTTCAGGCGCTCGGCCTCGCTCAGGTTGAACCACGCCGCATCGACCTTGGCCTTCTTGAGCGCGTTGAGGATCGTGTCGGCCTCCACTTGCGCCTCCCGCACCTGCCGCGCCGCGAAGTCCGCCTCGGCCTTCTCGAAGGACTCCCTGATCATCGCCTCCACCTGGCCGTCGGTGAGCCCATAAGAAGGTTTGACTTCGACCGATTGCTCCTTGCCGCTGCGCATGTCGCGCGCGGAGACATTCAGAATGCCGTTGGCGTCGATCAGGAAGCGCACTTCGATCCGGGCCATGCCCGCCGGCACGGGGTCGAGATCTTTCAGGTCAAAGCGCGCCAGCGAGCGGCAGTCGCGGGCCAGTTCGCGCTCGCCCTGGACGACGTGGATCAGCACGTTGCGCTGGCCGTCCACCGAAGTCGTGAAGACCTCGGTGGCCGATGCGGGAATGGTCGAGTTGCGGTGCACCAGCCGGGAGACGACGCCGCCCATCGTTTCGATGCCCAACGAAAGCGGCGTCACGTCCAGCAGCAGCTTGTCGCTGACGTCGCCGGAGAGAATCCCGGCCTGCACCGCCGCTCCCAGCGCCACGACCTCATCCGGGTTGAGCTCGCAATGCGGCTTGGCCTTGAACAGCTCCTCAACCGCTTGCCGCACCATCGGAATGCGCGTCGAGCCGCCCACCAGCACCACTTCGTCGATCTGCTCGGCGCTCAAACCGGCATCGAGCATGGCATGGCGGCAGGGCTGCAGAGTGCGATCGACGATGCCCTCGATCAGCCGCTCAAAAAGTTCGCGCGTGAACTGGCGTGCATAATGCTCCCCATCCCACGCGAACTCGATCCCGGCCGCGGGCACGAAGCTCAGCTGCTCCTTGGCTTCGATCACCGCGCGGCGCAGCGTCTGCACCGCCGCTGGGTTGCGCGACAGATCGGCGCCCCATTCGGTGGCAATATCCTCGAGCGCAATCGAAAGCAGCAGGTTGTCGATGTCGTCGCCGCCCAGGTGGGTGTCGCCGTTGGTCGAGAGCACCTCGAAGATGCCGTCCTGCAAGCGCAGGATCGAGATGTCGAAGGTGCCGCCGCCCAGGTCGTAAACCGCGACCACACCGTTCCTGCGTTTGTCGAGGCCGTAGGCCAGGGCCGCCGCCGTCGGTTCGTTGACCAGGCGCAGCACCTCGAGACCGGCGATCCGTCCTGCATCCTTCGTGGCTTGCCGCTGCGCGTCGTTGAAGTACGCGGGCACGGTGATGACGGCCTGCGAGATCTCCTCGCCCAGCCAGTTTTCGGCCTGGGACTTGAGCTGCTTGAGAACCTGGGCCGAGATCTCGGGAGGCGTCAGCAGCCTGCCGCCAAGATCCAGGCGGATGACGTTCTCGCTGCCTTCGGCGATCCGGAAAGGGAACAGCTTCAGCTCGTCCTCGACATCGCCCACGCCGCGGCCCATCAGGCGCTTCACCGAGTAAACCGTGCGCTCCGGCCGGTCGATGAGCAACCGGCGCGCCGGCTCGCCCACGCTGAACGTGCCGTCGTCATTGAGCGAAACTACACTCGGCGTCAGAGCCGATCCGCCCGCGTCAGGGATCACCTGCGGGCCGGTCAGGTCCATAAACGCCACCAGGCTGTTGGTCGTGCCGAGGTCGATGCCGACGATGCGCTTCTTCTGCGCAGCGCTGAAGTCGATTTGAAACGTGCTCATGGAAGGCCGCTGAAGCGCGCTCATGCCTGGCGCGTCGCAAACTCCTTGTTGATTTCCTGAATCAGGTTGCGGATATAGCGGCGGCGGTTCAGGATGGCGCGAATGGAGGCCAGTTTCTGCTGGCGCGCTTCACCCGGCGCGGCGTCGTCGTGCTCGCGGAACATCGCCGCGAGCTCGGCGTCGATCTGATCCTGCATCGCCAGGAAGCGGTCGCGCGAAGCCTCCAGTTGGGGCTGCGCATCGGCGTCGCCGTGGCGCAACTCATCCAGCGCCATATTCAAATCGAAGACTTCCTCGAGCAGCTCCGGAGGGACGTCTTTCGAACGCTGCTCGCCGATGTCAAAGCCGCTCTCCTTGAGGATGTATTCGGCGCGCTGCACCGGGTCACGCAGGATGCGGTAGCCGTCATTGAGGATCGAAGTCGCCTCCAGCGAGTAATTCCGCTCGGTTTCGGTGGCGCGCGTATACAGGTCGGGATGCAGCCGCCGGCTCAGCATATAATACCGGCGCTGCAATTCATCGGTGTCGACCGAGAGGTGTTTCTCGAAGCCGAAGAAGGCGAAATAGTCCGGCACCGGACGTTGCAGCGAATTGCAGAATTTGCAGAACAGCGATGCCGACTCGGCCTCTTCCTCGGGAGTCTGGCCACAGCGCCAGCAGGTGTGATCGGCAATTTGAAAACTCATACGCGCCTTCCACTGAGCGATTGTATCCGCATTCCAGCCCGGGCGGAGCCGCGCGCCGCTCAGGTCGAGAAGGAAGAGCCGCAGCCGCAGCTCTTGGTGGCGTGCGGATTGAGAAACTCGAAGCCCGAATGCATCAGCGACTCCTTGTAGTCCAGCGTCATTCCGTCGAGGAAGACGATGCTCTTGGGGTCGACGTAAACCTGAACGTCGTCGAAGTTGTAAACCAGGTCGCTGGGCCGTGGCTGGGGCTCGAACTTGAACTGGTAGCTCAACCCCGAGCAGCCGCCGCCGAGCACACCCAGGCGCAGCCCGCCTTCAACGCCCGTCTTCTGGAACGACTCGCGAATCTTGCGCACGGCCAGCGGCGTAACCGTAATCGAGGGCATACTCTGCTTCTCCCCATGCGGCCGCGTCCCGGTGCGCGGCCCCGCTTCCATTGTCACGCCGATTGTTCCACGCTGGCGCGGGCGGCGTTGCCGTTCTTGGCCTTGTAGTCGCAGATCGCCGCCTTGATGGCATCCTCGGCCAGAACGGAGCAATGGATCTTCACCGGCGGCAGGCTCAGCTCGCTTACGATCTGCGTATTCTTGATCTCGAGCGCCTCGTCCACCGTGCGGCCTTTCAGCATCTCCGTCGCCAGCGAGCTGGAGGCGATGGCCGAGCCGCAGCCGAAGGTCTTGAACTTGGCCTCCTCGATCATGCCCGTTTCAGGGTTGACCTTGATCTGCAGCTTCATCACGTCGCCGCACTCCGGCGCGCCCACCAGGCCGGTGCCCACGCGCGGGTCCTTCTTGTCCAGCGAGCCGACGTTGCGCGGGTTGTTGTAGTGATCCAGAACCTTGTCAGAATATGACATAGCGTGAATGCATCCCCTTGATTGGATTTCCCAGTTGCCCCATCCGATCCCTCAATGTGCCGCCCATTCGACGTTCTTCAAATCGATGCCCTCGCGCACCATCTCGTAGAGCGGTGACAGCTCGCGCAGCTTGCGCACCACATCGATCACCTTGCGCGCCGTGTAATCGATCTCCTCCTCGGTGTTGAACCGCCCCACGCCGAAGCGGATCGAGCTGTGCGCCAGATCGTCGCCCGCGCCCAGCGCCTTCAGAACGTAACTCGGTTCAAGCGTCGCCGAGGTGCACGCCGAGCCGCTCGAAACCGCGATATCGTTGATGCCCATCAGCAGGCTTTCGCCCTCCACGTAGGCGAAGCTGATATTAAGGTTGTGCGGCAGGCGATGCTCCATGCTGCCGTTGATGTACACCTCGTCGAGCTCCGTCAGGATCGTTTCCTTCAGCCGGTCGCGCAGGCTCCTCATGCGCTCCATCTCTTCCGCCAGCGACTCGCGGCACAGCTCCGCCGCCTGGCCGAAGCCGACGATCCCCGGGACGTTCAGCGTGCCGGAGCGGAAGCCGCGCTCATGCCCGCCGCCGTCCATCTGCGCCGTCAGTTGCACGCGCGGGTTCTTGCGGCGGACATACAGCGCGCCCACGCCCTTGGGGCCGTACATTTTGTGCGCCGAGAAGCTCATCAGGTCGATGTTGTCGTCGATCACGTTGACCGGAATCTTGCCCACCGCCTGGGTCGCGTCGGTGTGCATCAGCACGCCCTTTTCGTGGCAGATTTTGCCGATTTCGCGAATCGGCTGGACCGTGCCGATCTCGTTGTTGCCGTACATGATCGACACCATCACCGTCTTGTCCGTGATGGCGTCGCGCAACTGGTCCAGATCGATCAATCCATCCTGCCGCACCGGCAGGTAGGTGAGGCGGCAGCCGTGCTTTTCGAGCCGCTTGCAGGTATCGAGCACGGCCTTGTGCTCGGTCGCCGCCGTAATCAGATGGTCGCCCTTCTGGGCATACATCTCCGCGCCGCCCTTGAGGGCCAGGTTGTTCGATTCCGTCGCGCCGCTGGTGAGAACGATCTCCTTGGCGCTGGCGCCGATCAGCGCCGCGAGCTGCTTGCGCGCCTGCTCCACGGCCTCTTCCGCCACCCAGCCGAAACTATGATTGCGGCTGGCGGCGTTGCCGAAGTACTCCGTAAAGTACGGCAACATGGCCTCGAGGACTCGAGGATCGGTGCGCGTCGTCGCGTGATTGTCTAAATAAATCGGGAACTGCAGCATTTTCATTCCTCTAAATATGTCAATGGGCCAGCATCGTCAACGCGATCGGGCCGTTCGCCAGCGCACCCGCCGCGCCCGGCCGCTCCGGGGCCGAAAGATCGCTGATCGTGATGCTGTCCAGGAGCTTCAGAATCTCCTCGTGCACCCGGCGCAGCGGTTCCCGCACGGTGCACTGCGGGCTCAGGTCGCAGTCGCCATGAGCCGCAAAACAGTTCGTCAGGATGATCGGCCCGTCGATGGCGCGAATCACCTCCAGCGCCGTCATCGTGTCCGGATCGCGCGCCAGCCTGTAGCCGCCGTTGGTCCCTTGTTCGGAGACCAGAAAACCCTCTCGCACCAGCTTTTGCAACACCTTGGCCAGCATGGGCATCGGAATGCGGTAGGCCTCGGCCAGCTCCTTGGCGCTGGCCGAGCCGTGGCCGCGATGCACCGCCAGGTGCTTCAGACTGATCAGGCCGTAGTCGGTTTTCTTGGTCAGCTTGAGCATGGGGTTTTATCTCGGACCATTTCGATCCCATATCCAAGTTAGCACTCCCCGGCAGGGGGAGTCAATCGCCGCCGGGCGATTTTCTCCCAACGGCTCCCGCAGCCCTCTCAAGGGCGTCGTTCGGCCCCTGAACGGTGGCCCTGGCGGGGTGAGTCTGTGCGCGGTGATACACTAGTTTGCTTGTTCAGCATTTGTTGCGTTCGCAGATTCGCACGGCTTAAGCGCTTTCTCGTGAACGTTCAGGCCCAATGATCCGACTTTTTCGCGTCTTTATTCCGACCTCGGTGCTCGGATTATTCATTTCCGAGACACTAATCGCCGCCGCATGTTATGTGTTCGCTTACTGGATTCTCGGAGCGGAGGAATTCGAAGTCTATTTCCTGCTCGAGGATGGCGTGGCGCGCACGGCGATCGTGGTCGCCACGTTGATTTTTGGCATCTATTGGACCGACCTGTACGAGGACGTTCAAGTCAGCTCCGCGCTGCAGCTATACCAGCAGTTCTGCCTCGTCACCGGAGTCGCATTCATCGGCCAGGCCCTGGTCGGGTACCTGAACGGGCACTTCATGATGCAGCGCTGGCAGATGCTGATCGGCTCGGCGCTGTTCATCGTCGTGGCGCCGGCCTGGAGGCTGGCCTACGCGCCGGCCGCGTTGCGGATACTGGGTCGCAGCCGCGTCGTGTTCCTCGGCGCGAACGAATTGACGCGCGAGATCGCCACGCACATCAAGCTGCGCCCGCAGACCGGCTACCTGGCCGCCGGATACCTGGCGCCGGAGCCGGTCGAGTCGCAGGATCTGGGCCCCTATCTGGGTCCGCCGTCGCGCATTCGCGAAGTGCACGCCGAGATCAAGCCCGCGTTGGTTGCCGTGGGCCTGGCCGAACGCCGCGGCCAGATGCCGGTCTACGACCTGTTGGACCTGCGCCTGCACGGAGCGCGGATTCAGGAGGCCGGCGCGCTCTATGAACTGGTCATGGGCCGCGTCTCGTTGCGCGCGCTGCGCCCCTCCACGCTGGTCTTTTCCGACGAGATCGGGCCGCAGCACATGAACGTCGCGCTGCAGCGGGTCTACTCGTTCCTGATTGCGCTCGTGGGCCTCCTCGTCGCCGCGCCGGTGATGCTCGCAGTGGCGCTGCTCGTGCGGCTCGCATCTCCCGGCCCGGTACTGTTCCGGCAGGCCCGCGTGGGCTTGCACGGCCGCGTCTTTAATGTGCTCAAGTTCCGTTCGATGTACTTGGACGCCGAGGCGCGCACCGGCGCCGTGTGGGCGCGCAAGGACGATCCGCGCGTCACGCCGGTGGGCCGCTGGATCCGCAGATTCCGGCTGGACGAACTGCCGCAACTGTTCAACGTCCTGCGCGGCGAAATGGCAGTCGTCGGGCCGCGGCCGGAGCGCGTGGAATTCGTCCGCACGCTGACCGAGCAGATCCCGTTCTACGGCCAGCGCCACTTCATCAAGCCCGGCATCACCGGCTGGGCGCAGATCAACCACAAATACGGCGACACGCTCGAGGACACCATCACCAAGCTCGAGTATGACCTCTATTACCTGAAAAACCTTTCGCTCTCCCTGGATCTGTACATCATGTTCCACACCGCCAAGGTGATGTTGCTCAGCAAGGGCTCGCAGTAGCGCCGCCGCCCCACCGCGCGCGGCGCGCGAAGCGATACAATGACGCGCCTGGCGCGAAGCAATACAATTGAAATTGGCCCCAGCGCCACTCCCGGGCGGGAGTAACTCAGTGGTAGAGTCTCAGCCTTCCAAGCTGTTGGTCGCGGGTTCAATTCCCGTCTCCCGCTCCATTTAAGCCATTTATTTTCAACAGACGACGTACCGTAGCGCGACAACACTCCCGATCTGCCATCAGGCGCTCCGGCTGGGGCGCAATCGGCGGGGAACACGCCGCGCCGCCTTCGCGTACTATCGGTAACAAGTGCCGGAGCTGCTCGAACAAGCGATCGCCTTGTGGCGCGAATGTCCGCTGGGCCTGCCCGAGTTCGGGCATACTCACGCGCCTGGCGAGCAGCAGGCGCGCGAGCGCGAGCTGGATTGCTTCCTGGATCAAGTGCAGACCGAACTGCGCAACGTGCCCCGCAGCCGTGACGAGCGGCAGGCCGTCCAGGGTCGCATCTCCGAGGCCTTCGTGCGCCTAGCCCTGTCGGCCCTCGATCTGACCGAATCGCACCTCGACCTGCTCCTGGCCGGCGGCTTTTCCGGCATCGGCACGGAACTCGGCCGGCGCGCCCGCCGCCAGGCCTTCCCGGCCACGGTTG
This sequence comes from Bryobacteraceae bacterium, assembly GCA_052145115.1. GTDB lineage: Bacteria > Acidobacteriota > Terriglobia > Bryobacterales > Bryobacteraceae > CAIVVT01. The sequence goes on along the minus strand of JBKQPG010000099.1, from coordinate 120,793 downwards.
CCGACATTATCCAGGCCAGCCGCAACGCCTGGACGGCTTGCGGTCTGCAGATGCTGTTGGGCCAGCCGATGCGGCTGACGCCCTCGATCTTCGCCTACAGCATGCTGTACCCGGCCACGGATAACTACATGGACGACCCGGCCGTCAGCCGCGAGGCCAAGCTCGGCTTCAGCTCCCGCTTCGGCCAGCGGCTGGCCGGCCACGATGGCGCGCCCGCCAATGACCGTGAGACCAATATCTGGCGCCTGGTCGCGCTGATCGAGGAGGAGCACCCGCGCGCGGCGCGGCCGCAGGTTTTTGAAACGCTGCTGATGATTCACCACGCCCAGCAGGAGAGCTTGCGCCTGATGCGCCGCGGCGCGGCGCACGAACCGGTCGACATTCTCGGCCTGAGTTTCCGTAAGGGCGGCGCTTCGGTCCTCGCGGACGGCGTTCTGGCCCGCGCCAGGCTCTCCGCCTCCGAGGCCGGGTTCGTTTACAACTGGGGCGTCTTCCTGCAACTGGCAGACGATCTCCAGGACGTCCGCGAGGACAGCGGCGACGGCGTGCTCACGCTCTTCTCCGACCTCGCCACGCGCGAGCCATTGGATGAGCTGACGAACCGCACATTCCACTTCGCGCGCCGCGTGATGCGTCAAATGGAGGAACTGCCTGCCTGCAACTCTCCAACCGCGACACCCCGTCTGTGGGCATTGAAAGAGCTGATTCGCGGCAGCGCCACTTCGGTGCTGATTCGCTCCGCCGGCGAGGCGGGCGAATTCTTCTCGCGCGATTATCTCGCCGAGCTCGAGACCCACTCGCCCTTCCGCTTCGCCTTCCTGGTCGACCGGCGCGCGCAGATGGCGCGCCGCAGCGCCCTGCTGGGCCACCTGTTTGAAGCGTTCCTGGCCGGCGAGGACGGCGAGCCCGTGTTCCCCTTGCTGCCCAGCTCGCTGCTCCCGCGCTGAGCTTCTTCTTGACACCCTCCGGCGTTCCGGATGCCCTTCGACGTCGGGACACCCGGAACGAGGGAAGCGATTGCAGCCAGCCGATATGCGTCTAGACGTGCTGGCCGGATTCCGGCGTCCGCGGTGGGCGGATGGAGAAGACGAACAGCACGAAGATGAATTCGCCGACGGCGAACAGGATGTCGCCCGGCGCCCTCATCCAGCGGAACTGCTGCAGCAGCGGCGAGCCGAGGAACTCGTGTGAGCGGGCGTACCAGTAGCCCTGGTCGACCGAGGCCCAGGTCTGCAGCAGGCCGATCGGCAGCAGGCTGAGGACACACATCGCGAACAGGCCGATGTTCATCGACCAGAACGACCACTTCAGCCAGCTCTCGCGCCACTGGGCCGCCGGCGCCAGCGCGCGCAGGCACACTAGAGTGAGGCCCATGCCCAACATGCCGTAGACGCCGAAGAGCGCCGCGTGGGCGTGCACTGGGGTGGTGTTGAGGCCCTGCATAAAGTAGAGCGCGATGGGCGGGTTGATCATGAAGCCGAACAGGCCGGCGCCGACCATGTTCCAGAAGGCCACGGCGACGAAGAAGCGGATCGGCCAGCGGTAGCGCGCGGCCCAGGGCGTGAGGCGGCCGCGGCGGATATCGTCCCAGGCGGCGTAACCGACCAGCGCCAGCGGAACGACTTCGAGAGCGCTGAAGACCGAGCCCCAGGCCAGCGCCACGGTGGGCGTGCCGGACCAGTAGAGGTGGTGGCAGGTGCCGATGATGCCGCCGGCGAGGTAGATTGAGCCCGACAGCAGCGCCGAGTGCGCGGCGAAGGCGGGCTTGATCAGGCCCAGGCGCGTGAAGAAGAAGGCGATCACGGCCGTGGCGAAGACCTCGAAGAAGCCCTCCACCCAGAGGTGCACTACCCACCAGCGCCAGTACTCGACCATCGACAGGTTGGTGTGCTGGCCCCACATCAGGCCCGCGCCGTAGAACAGGCCGATCGACGCGGCGGCCATCAGGAAGACCCACAGCAGCGGGCGCGTCTCGCCCGCGTTCTTCAAGGCCGGGCGGATTGAACGCACCACCAGCGTCAGCCAGATGATCAGCCCGGCGAAGAGCAGGATCTGCCAATAGCGGCCGAGGTCGATGTACTCGTAACCCTGGTGGCCCCAGCGGAAGGCCGCGTCGTCGCTGAGGCGGTTCATGATCGACAGCCACTGGCCGGTCATCGATCCGGCCACGATGACCAGCAGCGCGCCGAAGAGGACATTCACGCCCAGGCGCTGGAACTTCGGCTCATAGTTCGACACCAGCGGCGCGATAAAGAGGCCGGCGGCGAGCCAGGCGGTGGCGATCCAGAAGATGCCGGTCTGCACGTGCCAGGTGCGCGAGATGCTGTAGGGCAGGACCTTGGCCAGCGGGATGCCGTAGAAGCCGTTGCCCTCGACGCCGTAGTGCGCGGTGACGACGCCCATCAGCATCTGCACCAGGATCAGCAGCGCGACCACCCAGAAGTACTTGAGCGTGGCGCGCTGGGAGGGCGTGGCGCGCCAGTTGCCCAACGGGTCGGTCTTCGGGGGCTCGTGGATCCCCTCCTTCTTCTCCTGGCTGGCGTACCACCAGATCATGGCGCACAGCCCGCCCAGCAGCATGAGGATGGAGACGCCGGTCCACATCACCGTTTCGCCTGTGGGGCGGTTGCCGATGAGCGTTTCGTGCGGCCAGTTGTGGGTGTAGGTCACAGTGTCGCCCGGGCGGTCGGTCGAAGCGGCCCAGGCCGACCAGAAGATGAACGCGGCCATGGCGTGCATGCGTTCGGGGGTGGAGACGACGCCGGGCGGAATGGCGTAGCCCACGTTGCCGTTCATGAAGACGTCGGCGTAATGCTTGTAATTCGCCTCAAAGGCGCGGGCGCGGATGGCGTCGACGACGATCGTGTTGGTCGCCGGATCGTAGGTATTGCGGCGGTACAGCGCCTGCAGGCGTCCGCGCAGGCCGGCCTGCTGCTCCAGGTTCAGCCGGGCATACGGCTTGCCGTACTGCGCCGCGGCCCATTCATCGAGCGCGAAGACCAGCTCGCGGTGCAGCCAGTCGGCGGTCCAATCGGGAGCGACGTAGCTGCCGTGGCCCCAGATGGAGCCGGTCTCCATCCCGCCCATCGTCTGCCAAACATTTTGCCCGCGGGCCGTTTCGCCGGACGCCACAACCACCTGGCCATCCGTCGTCACCACGCGGTCGGGAATCGGCGGCATCTCCTGATAGATCCGAGTGCCGATCCAGCCCAGAATCGAAAACGAGAAAATAAGGATGGCCGCAAAGGCGATCCACAGCTTCTTCATGAAAGCGCACCTCCCTGGATCAGGGTTTCCCCTGCTCCGCCAGTGTGCTATGCGCGGGCAGAGGGCACAGTGACTCCGGTCACGCTGTGGAGCTGCGGAGGCGGGCGAAGGGATTGCGCAGCGTTACTGCTCGCTGGCCTGCGCCACGCCGCGCCGGAGGAACTCCACGCCCTCGAAGGCGATGGATTCCGGCGTCGGCGCGATGTCGCGCCAGATGGAGGCCGCGGCCGATAGTGCTCCGAGGGCGAAACCGAAGCTCTCGATGGTCAGGTACCCGTCGTACTGCATCTCGCGCAAGGCCTTGAAGACGCCCGGCCAGTCGACGTGGCCGGTGCCGGGGATGCCGCGGTCGTTTTCGCAGGTGTGGACGTGCTTCAAGTGGCGCGCGGTCAGGCGCAGCGCGGCGGCGACATCCTTCTCCTCGATGTTGGCGTGGAAGGTGTCGAACAGGATGCCGATGTTGGGGTGGCCGATCTCGTCGCACAGCTGCACGGCGTCGGCCGCGGTGTTGAGGAAATAGGTCTCAAAGCGGTTCAGCGGTTCGAGCGCGATCGTCACGTCATGCTCGGCCAGCGTATCGCCGATCGTCTGGTAGCACTCCACCGCCCATTTCCATTCGTCCGCATTGCGCCGCCGCCCGGGCAGATATCCGACCGGCGAGTACAGCGGCCCGGCGATCAGCTTCGAGCCCAGCTCCGAGGCGACCTCGGCGCAATCCGCCAGATGCACGCGCGTCCTGCGCCGCACCTCCGCGTCGTCGCTGATCACGTTCCTCCCGCCGGTCAGGATCGAACAGCAGGTGCATTCGAGCGCGTTTTCCTCGAGTCCGCGGCGGATCTCCGCCGCCTTGACCTCCCGCGGCTCGAACAGCGGGATTTCGACAGCGTCGAAGCCGTGCTGTTTGATCGACGGCAGCAAACGCAGATTCGAGCGATCGAAACTGGCGGTCCAGATGAAAGTATTGACTCCGTATTTCATGATGAATCCCTACCTGCCTTTTCTAAGATTCTTAAACAGGTACAGCCCGCTCTTGCCGCCCACCGCGAAATCCACCACGCCCTTGTGATCGAGGTCGGCCGTCGCAATCTCAATGCCGCCTCCGGCGCGCGTGCTGTAGTCGATCACGTGTTTGATCCACACGATATTCCCGTGCTCATCCTTGCGGTATTCGTACCAATAAATGCCCAGCGGCTCACGCGCGCCGGGGTCGTGGTCGTGCGCCATGTAGCGTTTGCCGGTCAGCAGATCTAACTGCCCGTCGCCGTTCACGTCCGCCAGCACCATCGCATGCGCCTGGGAATACGTGTCGTCGATCATGTGTTTGATCCACTTGCCGTCCGCGGTCTGCTCCATCCAGAAAATCCCGTAGTCGTGCCCCATCGTGGTGACGATGTCCGGCCGGCCGTCGCCGTTGATGTCCAGCACGTGGATGAAGCCCGTCGCGCCGAGGTGGAAGTCGGGGTGCCACTTCCACTCGCCGGTGCGCGGGTCCGGCGGGGCCTCGAACCAGCCCTCGGGCGTGATGATGTCCATGCGGCCATCGCCGTTCACGTCGCCCGCCCCGATGCCGTGGCCGTAGGAATGCGGGCTGACGACGTGCTTCACGAAGCCGCCGTCTTTATGCTCGTACCACGCCGTGGGCGCGCCCGCGCCGCCATATTGCGGCAGGATGCAGTCCGCCTTGCCGCTGTTGGTGAGATCCACCAGGAACGCGAATTCGATGAAGTATCCCTTGTCGATGACGTGTTCCTTCCACAGGCCGCCGGCCTGGCCCGGGTTCTCCATCCACACCAGCTTGTTCTCAAAGCCGTGAGCGCTGATGATGTCCACCCTGCCGTCGCCGTTCACGTCCAGCGGCAAATCGGCAAAATCATCGATGTAGCCCGGGACATAGGCGATCTCACGGAACTTATGCGGCGTCCAATTGGGCGCTTCGTACCAATATTCGCCGGAGACGATGTCCAGCTTGCCGTCGCCGTTGATGTCAGCGAAGGCCGCGGTCTCGCTGGCGCCCGGGTCGATCATGATCTTTTCGAACGGCACCTCGACCGGCCGCGTGATGCTCCACATCGTCAACGCGCACAGTGCGGCCAGCGCCAACACACAGATTGTCTTCGTCATTGCAGCGTTCTCCCCTCCTCGCCACGCCCAACCCGATGTGGCTAATGTCCCGGTTGGCGGCGAAGTTCTTCTACGCGAGTACGAGCCTCATCATTCCTCCTGCTACGCCAGGACGTTGTTCCCGCTTACGAAGGGAGCTCCTCCACTAAGCTCGTGAAGGACATCAGCATAACCGGGTCTTGATTCCGTGTGTCTGAACCCAACGCCACCAGAAAAAGCAAAATGTGACGCGCTTGGCACCGTAAACAGGGCTGAGGTTTCGGATCATCCGGGCCACGGAAATGCAACTCAAAGCTCATCTCACCGCCGTGCTTTATATCCGCCTGCCCGCATGTGCATGGCTTGAACAGATTCTCGATGATCGCTGGCGCGTTCGCCCTCACAACCAATAGCGCTTCGTCGAAGGTCATTGCCTATCCTCCGTTCTTGTTCCGCTTTACCGGTGGGGCGGCTTCGCCTCACCTCCTTTACGGACGCTTTCAGACCTTCGGCAGCTCCCAGCCCTTCCGCCGCGGCCGGTTCGTGGCCAGCAGGTTGGCTTCCTTGTCGCCGATCACCTGCTCCTTCTTGGGATCCCAATGCAGCTTGCGGTTCAGCTTGCGCGCCAGATTCGCCAGGTGGCACACGCTCACTGAGCGATGGCCGATCTCGACATCCGCATTCGGCGTCTTGCGCGTCGGGATGCACTCCAGCCAGAACCCCATGTGATACTGCGCCTGCCACAGCGCGCGCTTGTCGTGCCACTTGTCGATCTCTTCCTGCGGCGGCAGGTCCAGATGCACGCCCGGGGCGTCGATCTTGAAGTTGTTGCGCCAGATGTCGATCTGCCCCTTCTCGCCGACGAAGCGCCCCCCGCCCATTAGATCCTGGTTCTGCGCCTGGGGCAGATCCAGATGCACTTCGACGCCATTGGCGTAACGGAACGCCACGGCATTCTTGGGTTCATCCAGCGGCCAGAACTCCACCGGCCCGGTGCCGTCCATGCCCAGTCCCCATTGGATCTCGTCCAGCCCGTGCGCGCCCCAATTCGTCATTTCGCCGCCCGAATAATCGTAATAGGCTCCCCAGCCGGTGTGGATCTTTTTGTTGTAGGGCCGGAACGGCGCCTGGCCGAGCCACACCTCCCAATCGAGCTTGTCCGGCTTCGGCTCCTCCGGCAGGTCGGGCACCGGCGAGGGGCCGGTGTAGTTGACCCCGTGCACCAGCTTGAGCTTCCCCAGCCCGCCCTCGCGCACCAGCTTATTGGCGATCTGGCACATCTCCATCGAGCGCTGCTGGCTGCCGACCTGGAACACAGTCTTGTGCTTCCGCGCGGCCCTCACCAGCACCCGGCCCTCGCCGGGATACAGCGTGAGCGGTTTCTCGGCATACACGTCCTTGCCCGCCTGGCAGGCGTGGATCGACGGGATCACACGGTCGAAGTCGCCCGTCGCCACGACCACGGCGTCAATGTCCTTGCGGTCGAGCAAACGGCGGTAGTCCTGGTAAACGTCCCACTTCGTCTTGCGCTTCGCCACGGCCTCTTCGGCGCGCGTCAGAAAGCAGTCCGAAAGCGCGATAATCTGCCCCGGCTGGGGCAACTGGTCGATCAACAGGTTGGCGCGAAACCCCACCCCGATGAAGCCCACCTGGATGCGATCGTTCGCGCCCGGCTTGCCCGGCTTGCCGAAGACATGACTGGGAATGATGGCCGGAAAGGCCGCGCCCGCGGCGCTCGCCAGCACCGCCCGCTTCAAAAATCCGCGTCGCGAATCGTCTGCACCAGCACTCATTGCACTTACCTGAAATCCCTTCCGCCCGGCGGCCGATTTGCGGCTCCCGGACGAGAGCCATTCTATAGCAGACGCTTCTGCCGCGGGGATCGCGGCGCTCTCCCCGGCGAGCCGCTGTTGCGCTCCCCGCGCCCTTGTATCCCCCTCAAATTCGGGGCCGGAACTCCCCCCAATCGGGGTAAACCGCCGCATCCGCGGCCGCGTTTATGAGGGCAGGTTCGGAAAGTTGGAGGTACAAGAAAATGAAAACGAAACTGCTGGCGTTGGTCCTGTTCGCCGCGAGCTGCGCCTGCGCACAGCCGCGATACTACGCTGAAGGATATGTCGCGTACGCGGCTCCGCCGCCGCCGGTGGCGGCCGGCTACATGCCGCCCTGCCCAGGGCCGGGCTATGCGTGGGTTGGCGGCTACTATTACCCGAACGGCGGGCGTTACCTGTGGCACGGAGGCTCTTGGGCCCGGCCGCCTCACCCGCATGCCTATTGGGTCGCGCCGCGCTGGGAGCGCGGACGCTACTACTACGGCCACTGGCGGCGCTAGGCGCGGAGGAGGCCAGCCGGGAGGCGGGCCGCGGCGGCTGGAGAGGAACGGCGTAGGCGCGTGTCCGGCACAGCGCGTCTACACCCGTTCGACAATCTTCAGCAGCGCCGTCAGCGACGCGCGCGTCGCCGCGGCCTTGCCATCCGGATGTTTGTAATGCGTCTCGAGGCTGAATCCGCCCTTGTAGCCGTTCCTGACCAGCGCGCGGATCTGGCCCAGGTTATCGAATTCCCCCTCGCCCGCGGCGCACCATTCGAAGCGGCCCTCGGCCGTGTGCCGGTAGTCGCGCAGGTGCACGTTGAAGATCCGCGCCGTGTCGAGCTGAGCGTAGCCGTCGGGAAACGCCCGCTCGCCCGAGCCGGCGGCGTTGTTCGGATCCCAGGTCAGCCCCAGCGCCTCCTCGCGCACGTTCTTGAGCATCAGCCCAGCTTCGGCGCCGGTAGAAACGTAGCTGCCCTCGAGATTCTCCACTGCCAGCCGCACGTTGCGCGCCCGCGCGCGCCGCGCCGCCTCGCGCAGCAGTTCGTAGATTCGTTCGTGGATGCGGGGCAGGTCGCCGGCGTCCGGCCTCTGACCCTGGCCCAGCGTGAACGCGAACGTGCGCAGGCAATCCGTGCCCAGCAGCCGCGCGCGTTCGACGGCCGCGTCGAGCAGGCTCCATTGTTTGTCCAGCGCCGCCTGCCCCTCCGCCGTCTCCGGCGGCAGCGTTCCGCGGAAAAAGGCCGTATCCACGACCGACGTCCGCACCCGGTTCGCATCCAGAATCCCGCGCGCCTCGCGGATCTTCTCCACCGGCTGATCGGTGTTGTACTGCCCCCAAACAGAACGCACCTCGGCCCAGCCCAGTCCGAAGCCGCGCAGGAACTGCGCCGCCTTCGCAACGTCCTCGTCGATTTCATCCGTGATGACGCCCAGCCGCACTTCTTTGAGCGTCGCCGCCGGCGAGCGGTCCGCGCCCAGCGCCGCGCACGCGGCAGCCGATAGGAACGCTCTGCGGTGGCACAGCATGTTGCCGCAAGTCTATGTCCCGGACGCCGCGCAGAGCAACCGCAGCGGATCAGATCTTCAGGAACAGCTTACGCCGGTACATCCACAGCAGCATCAGCCAATAGACCAGCAGCACCGTGGCGCCTTGCATCAGCGGCTCCAGCGCTTGGCCGGCGAAGGCGAAAAAGTGCGCGCCCAGGTGGATATGCAACGAGTCGACGATGAAGTTGCCGCACAGGTGCGCGATCAGGTATGCCGCGATGGAGTTCATCCCGATCACCACCAGCGGGAAGGCCCATTTACGATAGCCCTTCATCTCGATGATGTACGAGAACGCGGCCAGGAACAGGAAGCAGACGCCGCCGCTGAACAGGGTCCAGGCCGGCGTCCAGATGCGCTTCACCACCGGGCAGATCCCGGCCCAGTGCAGCAGCAGGCCCGAAGCCACGCCGATCGCGCCGGCCACCAACAGCCGCTGCAGCGGAATGCGCGGCGCCGCCGCCCTCAGCCAGCGCCCCGCCGCCAGGCCCAGAATCATCGTGCCCAGCGTCGGAATGAAGCTCAGCGTCAGGTAGCCGCCGGCGTTGTAGAGGAACGGCTTGACGCGTGGGAACAGGTTCAGAAACCACACGTCGAAGGCCAGCCCCAGGTTGCTGTTCTTGTTCCAATGCGCCAGGAAGCCCGTGAAGTTGTACGGCCAGTTCGCGGGCACGCCCACCGCCATCCAGTCGAATCCCGGCCCCGGCGCGGGATACAGCGCCCACGCCAGCCAGTACCCGAACAACAGCACGCCCAGCGCGGTCCACTGCCAGCGCGGCTTGGCGAATCCCAGCAGGAACAGGATCGGGTAGCCGAGGCCGATCTGCGTCAGCGTATCTTCAAACGTGAAATTGGCGATCGGCCCGGCCAGCGACCGCAGGAAGATGCCCAGCCACGCCAGCAGCAGCCCGCGCCACACGGCGTGCGCCAGCATCGGGCCAAACTTCCCGCCGCGGGCCATGCGGCTGGCGATCGAGTACGGCAGCGCCACGCCGACCAGAAACGTGAACGACGGCTGGATGGTGTCGTGCAGCGAGCACCCGGCCCATTGGGTATGGGTCTGGTGGTAGGCCAGAAAGCTCCAGAACCAGTTGCCCGGAAAAGCGTGGGAGACGCGCGCGAATTCCAACACCTCGCCCATCATCAACAACATCACCAGGCCGCGATAGGCGTCGATCGCGACGTTCCGCGGCGGCTTCTGCGGCACGGCCGCGGCCGCCGCTGGGGCTATCGTTGAATCAATCTGCATGGGTCACCCGCCTGTCTCGCATCGTTATTCAGATGTCCGCTCCGGCTCTGTTTGCACCGCGCTCCGGACCATCCGCGCCAATGGGAAGCGCCCCGTTCCGGCCCTTCTTCTTCCGCCCGCCCTTCGGACGCGGCGCTAAACAAACTTATACACGCCCGGCACCGGCAGCGGCGGCACGTCCATCTTCAGAGCGTAATCGAACGCCTTCGGCTGCAGATCCTGCTTGGACGCCATGGCCATGTCCCACGTGATCTCGATGCCGGAGTAAGCCGATTCGCGTCCCATAATGCATGTCAGCGTGCTCTCGGCCACGCTCATGGCCTGGTTTTGATACGGCCCTTCGCCCAGGATGCTCTTCACCAGGTCGATGTGCTCCTGCTCGTAGGGGTTGATCCCCTTCTCTCCCATGTCCAGGCCCGTGCTGCGCCCTCGCGTGCCCACCACCAGGTCTTCCACCTTGCGGTACAGCCCGTTCGGATACTGGCGGCAGTGGCTCGACAGGTGCACCCCGTTGGGGTACACGAAATCCGTCGCCATGTGGTCGTAAATGTTGCCGTACAGCTCCTCGCGCGGACGCCACGCCGCGCCGCCCGAGGCCACCGCCTTCACCGGATGCGCCCCCATCACCCAGTTCATGAAGTCGATGTTGTGGAAATGCTGCTCCACAATCTGGTCGCCGCAGATCCACAGGAACGAATACCAGTCGCGGTGCTGCCACTCCATGTCGCCCCACTTCGGGTCGCGCTCTTTGGCGTGCATCACCGGCCCGCTGAGGTAGTTCGAATACAGCGCCAGGATGTCGCCCACCGCGCCGTCGTGAATCTTCTTCACCGTCTCGACGTACGGCTTGTCGGCATGCCGTTGCGCGCCCGCAACCACCGACAACTTGAGATCCAGCGACTTCAGCGCGGCCGCCATGAAGCGCCGTACGCCCGTCGGGTCGGTCGCGATCGGCTTCTCGGTGAAGACGTGCTTCCTGGCATTGACCGCCGCCTCGAAGTGCTCCGGCCGATAGCCCGGCGGCGTGCACAGCATCACGATATCGACGTCCGATGCCATCATTTTCTTATATGCGTCGAAGCTCGTGAAACGGTGCTCGGGGTCGACCTTCACCCGGTCGGCGATGGCCGCGTTCTTTGGGTCTTCTTTCAGACGCCGCAGCGAGCCCTCGAGATGGTCCTCGAAAATGTCGCCCATAACCGTGAGTTCGACATTCGGGTTCCCCGTCAGCGTGTCGATCGCCGCCTGCGTGCCGCGCCCGCCGCAGCCGATCAGTCCCGCCTTCAGCTTCTCCGCTCCGGCCCCGCGCACCAGCTCCGGCTTGATCAGCGTGAACGCCGCCGCGCCCAGTCCGGCCGACGCCGACTGTTTGAAAAACGACCTTCTTGACGTCACTTCCATAACGCCTCCTTGCTGCGCTTCAATCCCCGGTCACTTCGAGCCGCGGTCCAGGCCTCACTAACACCTGTTTCGCAGGCGCCCGCGCCCCGGGACGCTTCGGCAGCCAGCATATCATTGACGCAACAGCTATTTCAGATTCGCGTGCTTCCGAGCCGTGCTTCCAAGATGGAATGAGAAGGCCGCGGCCATCGACGGGACAGTCTACTCTATCCCAAGGCGCCCACGAACCTCTCGACCGACGCTCAGCACATTCTGCGCCGTGTGGATCGGGCTGCCTGTCCCCCGTTCGCGGACCCGGTGCTTGGTTGCCAGGATCGCTTGTGAGCCGCCCGCCGTGAGCGCATGCATCGCCGGCGCCGGCGCCTGGGTCATCAATCTCTATCCGTGCACCAGCCCTGCCGTCTACTGCTCCACCAACAACGGGAATATCCTGGAAGAGGACGTGACGAACTCCGGCGTTTCCGGTCTGAAGCAGACCTTCTCCTACGACGCGCTGAACCGGCTTGCCACGGCAACGGAGAAGAACTCCGGCGGCACGACCACCTGGAGCGAGACCTTTAGCTACGACATCTACGGCAACCGCTGGGTGAGCGCGACAACGCCGGCTGGCCTGGAGACGGCCTTCACGCCGACGACCAGCTCGAACTTCAATTCCGCCAATCTCTTGCTCACCAACGGCGCGCTCTACGATCTCTCTGGCAATCAAACGACCATCGGCGGCTACACCAACACCTACGACGCCGAGAGCCGCCTCGCCACCAGCACGCTCAATTCGATCACCGCGACCTACTCCTACGACGGCGAGGGCCGGCGCGTGCAGCGCGTCGCCAGCGGCGTGACGACCCAGTATGCTTATGACGCCCAGGGCCAGCTCACCGCGGAGTTCTCCGCGCAGGCCCCGACTGTGACCGGCACGGAGTACCTTGTCGCCGACCACCTCGGCAGCACCCGCATGACGACCAACTCGAGCGGCGGCTGCCTCCAGCTCACCGACTACCTGCCCTTCGGCGAACCCAGAATCAACACGCTCGGCGGTCGCACCGGCTGCTATGGAACGTCCGATGGCGTCGCCGAGAAATTTACCGGCAAAGAACACGATGCGGAGACGACCCTCGATTTCTTCGGTGCAAGGTACTTCTCGGGGGCGCAGGGGCGGTTTACCAGCCCCGATCCGTTGCTGAACAGCGGAAGGCCAGACGATCCACAGTCGTGGAACCGCTATGCTTATGTCGGAAACAACCCTTTGAGGAACATCGATCCAACTGGCCTCTATTTCTTCACGAATACCTGCGCCGAAAGCGATCAGGCCTGCAACGCAGCGTTTAAGCAGACGCAGGCAAACGTTCAAACTATGTATGCATCGACGCAAGCCGCTTACGACGAGGCCGTTAAAGATGGAGATACAACAGCGGCGACGGCATTGAAGAGGACATTGGATGGGCTGGGGGCTGAGGGCAAATTAAACGCACGCGGCCAGACTGTCGACATAAGCGTCAATCTTGTTTTGGATGCCCCCGGCAAGACAAGCTTCGCCAAGGGGTCCACGTCAACAATCAATGTCGTGCTTAACCCCGACATGTCTAACGGAGATCAAGGCGCAGAAGCCGCCGCCGCCCATGAAGGCGTTCATGCTGGCGAGATTATGCCCGGCACACCGACCTTTAATCAGGCTTACGGTATCGAACACGATGCCTATGAAACGGAGTCTTACTTCTCACAGGCAATTGGATTCTGGAATATACACAGCCCCAGCAATGGGTCCGACGTGGTGAATGGCGTGCTTGATATGAGTAAAGACTTTGTTCTATGGAATCCGAGCTGGGCAAGCGCAGATAGGACTACCATCGACTCTCGGCGTTCCGCAGGGATTAATGCAGCGGCTAAGGATGGAGCAGGCAAAGATTGTCAGGCAGGGGGGTGCAAGCCGTGAAATTTGACCGTTACGTTCTGCTGCTATTCATTACCTTCGGGACGTGCAATAGTTCTTGGGCGCAAGCCGCTCGTGTCTCTCTCTGTTCGCTCCAGAAGAACCCAGGAAGGTTCCTGAATTCCAAAGTTGAGGTAGAAGCATTGGTATACGCAGGCGTAGAGTACCCGCGTATCGCTGCCGGAGGGTGTCTCTTCCGCTTTGCATGTGGCGATGATTACCAGACCTTTGGAGATCGCTTCCCGGTGATTAATAATGAACAGTGGAGGATGCTGAGAAAGCTCCTCGGTGTATCGGAGTGTGCGTCGAATGTCCGAGTTGCAAGAGCTAAAATTACGGGCACAGTTATCAGGGTTCCTGCGACTGGAACCAGATCGCCAGACGAAATGCCCTTAGAATTGGTTATTCAATCCGTTTCCGAAGTGTCGCACGTCCCGATAAAGTGTACCCCTCCCGAGGTACGGTCCAAGGACGCGGCTGTTCATGAGTCGGGCCATGCTAGTCCGCACAGTCCGCAGTAGCGGCGAACGGGCCAGCCTGTGAGGAGTTAGTTATTCGGGCCAGGATGGCAGACGGTTCTGCCACTTTGGAGATTCTCGATGATTTCCCACCACTTCCGTGTACCAGCCCTGCCGTCTACTGCTCCACCAACAACGGGAATATCCTGGAAGAAGACGTGACCACTCCTGGCGTTTCCGGCCTGAAGCAGACCTTCACCTACGACGCGCTGAACCGGCTCGCGACGGCGACAGAGAAGAACTCCGGCGGCACGACCACCCGGAGCGAGACGTTCAGCTACGATATCTCTTCAGCATGCAGAATCGGCTCTTCCGCACTTTCCTGCAAGTTGAGACCGAACGGCCGCGTTGCTACTTCGGTGAAGCCGGAAGCCGGGGACAAGCCGGGGACAAAGCCGGGGACGCAATCGCTGATTTCGTGTGACTGTGCCGCCCCGCGGGCACTGACAGGCAGGATGGCTCGGGCTGCGAGGATCGTGGTCGAGGAACGGGAACGGGGAACGGGGAAGCCGCTCTGATCCCCGCCGGGGCCATCCACCCCCCCGCGCCCCGCACCCCGAACCGGCCTCCCAACGCCCCCAACCCGACATTTCGACACGACACTCCCCTTGCCCGCCCGCCCCGCCGCCTAAGCCCCACATCCGCCTCCGCCAGCCGCCCGGTCACAGTCTTTTCAATCCCTTTATCCCCTTGATTTTACTCACATTAGCAGGCGAATGCGGAGCGAAAATCCATTGACACCCCCAGCTATCCTCGTAGTCGGAGGCCGGTCTTCTCATGTCCACCGCAACGCTACACTCCGCGACGCCACTGTCGCATCTGGCTTTGTTTCGCTCTTTTTCCGCGCGCCTCTCCGAACGCCAGCGCGCGGCCCTCTCCGAGCTCGCCGCCGGCCGCCCCATCCTCGCCGCCGCCGCCGCGGCCGGCGTCCACCGCTCGACCCTCCACGGCTGGCTCAGCCACTGCGAGGACTTCCAAGCCGCCTATGCCGCCCTCTGCCGCCACCAATCCGAGGCCGACTCCGACCTCGCCGCCCTCGCCCGCGCCTCCCTCCAGGCCCTCATCACCGACCCGGCCACCTCCGCCGAGCTCCGCCTCCGCGCCATCCAGACCGCCCTCAAGCTTGTCCAATCCCGCCCCGCCACCCCTCTCCTCCCAGCCCTCGAACGCCCTCCTGACGCGCCCTTGCCGCCGCCACCCCCCGCCCCTGCGCTGCTCGAATCTCTGGCAGCGCAGGCGCCAAAGCCTGAAGCCACGCCCGTGGCGAAGGCGACGGTGGCCCGCAACGCCGTGCCCTATATCACTCTGGTACAAGACATCGTTCAGGCCAGTTCCATGCAAAACTGTCCGCGCCGGCTTGGTTGTCGAGGCGAAAGAGATCTATGGCCGCTTACGATCCCAGAGAAAACTCGCATCAAACTCCGCGGCAAACTTCCGCAGTGAATCGCCGTCGAGATTAGGGTGGATCGAGTGGGGACTCGTGACGGAATACGCTGCCGCCAGAGCGGCGAGCCGGCAGGCTTCCTCGTTGCTCAGCCCGGCTGCGATACCAGCAAGCAGCGCGCCCAGGTGCGTATCCCCGGCTCCAGCCGTGTTCCTGACGGGCACGGCGAGAGCAGGAGTGAAGTGCTTTTCGCTTCCGTCCCAGTACCAGCTTCCGGAAGCTCCCGCGGTAATCGAAATCCGCAGTCGCGGGTAATCGCGCTTGAGCAGGTCTATCGTACGAGCCGCTACTTCCGAAGCGTCCAGCGCTCCCGGCCCGGCCTGAAGCGCGGCTTCCGCCTCGCTGCGATTCAGCGCCAGCAGATCCACTTGCCGAAGCAATCCCTCAGCCAGTGCAGAGGGAACCTCGAGTGAAGTGAAAGCTGCCGCCCGGAAGAAGCCATGTTCGGTAGCCATGCGTAACAGTGCCGCACGCGACTCGAGCGGCGTTTCGGGCGCCGCCAGCGCGATCCCTCTCCCGCGGTAGCGCAAAAAGTCCGGGCGCGCGCGTTCCACGAAAGCGGCATCGACCCGGGAACAGGCCGAATCCTCGGTCGTCAGATTGCCGCCGCTGCCGTCCGGATAGAGGAAGCAGATCGAGAACATCGTCTGCTCACCGGGGCATAGCTCCACGTGGCGAACGTCGAGTCCAATATCCCGCATCTCGGCGATTAGCCGGCGTCCTGGGTCGTCGTCGCCCACGCGACCCAGAAGAATCGTCGGGAAGCGCGGCCCGAGAAGCGCGCTGAAGTTCTGCGCGATGATGTGCAGCTTACAGTAATCACGCTGGTCGAGAAAGCGTCCCGCGCGGCTTTCCTCGCGCCCCAGCGTCTGGTTGCCATTCAGTTGAAAGAACGATCCTGCGCCGATCCCGCCTACGCCAATCAGGGCGTCGTAACGCAGGCGGCTGTGATCACTGAGCAGAGCGGAGTTCATGGCGGTCGCCCAGCCCCAGGTCCCATTCCGGGTGTTCGCTGATGGGATGGCGCGCTGTCTCCACCGTCGCCGTGATCAGCGCATCAGGGTGTTCCTGCAGGAGCGTCATGGGATATTCGGTCGTGGGCTCGCTGAACAGCGCCACGCGCAGCGCCGTCTGCTTCCAGGCTCCGGTGTCGCTGAAGACACGGACCTTTTTCGCGGCAAGACATTCCTTCACGCCCAGCGTGACCGACATCGGTGGAACGAATTGGTACGCGGCCCCGAAGGTTCTCTGCGCGAGCGCCATCACGGTATCGATGTTGTTGTCTTGAATCCGGACAGTCGAATTCCTCACGTCCTCCAGAGTGATCCGGCTGAACGGGTGCCTGCGCGCCTGGTTATAAGCGATGTGCCCGTCCTGGCCCCAGCCGCCGTAGGTGATGTCCGCCGGCTGCGCGGACAGGCTGTCGCGAATGGAATCCATGCTTTGCGGGGTCAACCATAGGCGGGATTGCTCTGGAACAGCGAGGGCGGGATCGACGGGGTCATAGAAATGCCGTTCCATGAACCCGCGGAAGCTGTATGGATGCAGCCGCGGCAACTCGCGCCCCTGCCAGTCCAGGCACTCGTCCATGTGAAAGACAGTCAGGTTCTTCAGGCTGACGCGTTCGCGATTCACCATGTCGGTGAACGGCCCATACCAGCAAGACGGTCCGCAAGGGACAATCGCCCGCGTCGGCTCGCCGGCCGCGTTATGAAGCCGGATCTCATCTGCGAGCTCCCGCGCCATCAGCTCGCCCATCTCCTCGGAATCGCGGCAGAGACGGAACGGAATGCGCCGTTGCGGATGCTTCAGCAGTTCGCCTACCGGCACAGAGCACCAGTCGTACAGGGAGCGGAGGTCTGGTTCACTCATCGTCGATTCCGAAAGCAAACGACAATACGATTCCTAAACAGTAGACCATGAATCCCAAATGATATGCTGTTCTTCAAGTTTTTTCCGCTTTATAGCTGACACAGACTCCCGTGAATTTCAGCGCTCTGGACTGGTCGATCATCCTCGTCTACCTTGCGGCCTCGATGGCGGCGGGCCTCTATGGCAAGAGGTTCATCTCGAAGGCTTCGGATTTCCTGGTCGCTGGCCGCAGCCTGGGACCGTACCTCGGGATCTCCACCCTGGCTGCAACCGAGATCGGTACGGTCACGTTCATGTACTACGCGGAACTCGGCTACAAGGCGGGCTTCGCGTCCTTCGTCAACGGCCTGATCGCGGGCCTGGTGATGATCTTCATCGGCCGCACCGGCTTCGTCATCCGACGTCTGCGCGAGATGCAACTGATGACGGTGCCCGAGTTCTTCGAACGCCGCTACAGCCGCAATCTGCGGGTGCTCACCGGGGTTCTGGTTGCCACGGGCGGCATTCTGAACATGGGCGTGTTCCTGAAGATCGAGGGCACGTTCCTCGCAATCTTGAGCGGAATTCCGATCGAGTATCTCAACCTGGTCATGACCGGCATCCTGTTGCTCGAACTGCTGTACACGATTCTTGGAGGAATGGTTTCGGTGGTGATCACCGACTTCATCCAATTCGTGGTTCTCGCCGCGGGAGCGGTGGTGGTCACAGGGATCTGCATATCCTCGGCAGGTTGGCAGGGTATGCACGACGCGGTGATGCGCAACATGGGCCCGGCGGGTTTCGATCCGTTTTCGAGTCCGCATTTCGGGTGGGTCTTCATCGCCTTCCAGCTTGTCTATTGGATGGCCATCAGCACCTGCTGGCAAACCACGGCCATGCGGACCTTTTCCACGCGCGACACAAAAGTGGGCAAGGTGGTCTTCACATGGACCGGCTTTATCTTCCTGGGACGCGGCATGATGCCCATGCTCTGGGGTATCGCGGCGCTCGCGCTGCTCGGCCCGGGACATGACTCACTGCAGGCCATGCCGACCATGCTCGCCCACGTTCTGCCGAACGGACTGCGGGGGATTGTGGTGGCGGGGATGCTGGCTGCGACCATGTCGGTGAATAGCTCCTACCTGCTCGGCTGGAGCTCCGTGATCGCGCAGGACATCGTCGGACCAATGGCCAGCAAGCCTCTGAGCGATCGCACGCAAGTGACCATGAACCGGGTGTCGAACCTGTGCGTCAGCCTGTTCGTAATGTTCTGGGGTCTGTGGTATAAACTGCCTGGGCCGGCGTACTTCTACCTCAACATCACGGCGACCATCTTCCTCGCGGGTTCTTTCGCCGCCATCGTGGGAGGACTCTACTGGAAACGCGCGAGCGTTGCGGGCGGTTATTCCGCCATGCTCGGGGGTGCGGCCGGCGCAGCCGGCTTCTTCTTTCTGCACCTGCCCGCGAGCTACGCCGGATTCGGCGCATTCGCGCTCGCTTTTGCAGGGCTGTTTGCAGGATCGCTGATTGCCCCGCGCGGCGTCGCCGTGGCGACTGGCGAGCCGATCGCAGTGGAGTAGATAGCCATGGCTTACATGCTGAGATTTGTACAACGATTTCGAATCTCCGAAGAGCACGCGTTTTTTGAATTGGAGAAGCGCTTTGCCGAGTTGGAGCGTGCCAATCCGTCCCTGCCGCAGGGGCTGCGCATGCGACCGGTCAGCGGCCGTGAGCCTGTCCACACGCTCGTCTGGGAATGCCGGTTCGAGTCGATGCACGAGTTGAATGCCGCGCTTGAAGCGCTTGGGCATTCGGAAGAGCACAGTCGCCTCTTCGCGCAACAGTCGCCGCTCATGACCCATTCCTATACGGAGGTCTATGAACTCCTCGACCTCTAGCGCACTGGCAGCGAAGAAACTCCTGGCGCCGCTCGAAGCGGATGTCATTCGCTGCGTGCAGTCATTGGTTCAGGCCGACACCGTGGCGATCCCGCCGGATGGAAAAGAGTCCGCGGGGCAGGAAGTCCTGCGCGCTTTCCTCGACTCCTTCGGCGTGGAGTCAGAGATCTACGCCACGGAGTTTGTGCGCGATAGCGGACATCGCATGGTCCGGAGGGACCGCAATTACACAGGCCGCTCGAATCTCGTTGCGACCCTCTCGGGCTCGGGCCGCGGGCGGAGCCTGCTTTTCAACGGCCACATGGACACCGTGCCCGCCGGACGCGCCCGGTGGTCGGAGAGTCCGTGGTCGGGCGTGGTTCGCGATGGTCGGGTTTACGGCCGCGGCAGCTTCGACATGAAGGGCGGTCTCGCCGCCCAGTTTGCCGTGCTCTGTGCGATGAAGCGAGCCGGCCTCCGTTTGGGCGGCGATGTCTCCTGCGAGTCTGTCGTGGACGAGGAATGGGGCGGCGGCGGAGGGACCCTCGCCGCTCGATTGCGCGGGCCACACGCCGACGCGTGTGTCATCGCGGAAGGCACTCAGGAAGAACTGGCCCTGGCCACTCGCGGCGGGGCATTTATCGACCTGACGTGTGAAGCCGGAGATGCGGAACGCTATTTCTCGACCGGCGAAGTCGTGAGTCCCGGCGTGGCGGTGGGGAGGCTGATCGGGTGGGTGGATGAGTGGGCTCTGCGCCGCCGGCAGACACCGCGTGGCCAAGCCTATCGCGATTTCCCGGACCCTGCTCCCGTGCAGATTCTGGCTATCGAAGCGAACAGGATCGATCCAGACGAGCCCTTCCGCGTTCCGCTGTCGGCTACGGTTCGCATCTACTTCCAGTTCTTGCCCTACGAAGACGCAGCGCAAGTTCTCGCCGAAGTACGAGCATCGCTCGTGGAGTTTTGCGCCCGCGATCTGTTCTTCAGGGATTACCCGGTGGAATGGCATCCGCTCTTCGATCCGCCGCTTGAGGGGCACGAGCTTTCACCCGATCACCCGTGGAGCCGCTGCTTTGCCGCCAGCGCTTCGGCGTCGCTCGGAAGAGAAGTCCAGGTCACCGCGGCGCCTTACCCCTGTGACGCGTTTATCGTTCAGCGTGAATTCGGCATTCCTGCGCTGTTGTTCGGCCCACGCGGCGGCGGCGCGCACAACGCCGATGAATACGTGGAGATTGCGTCAGTGCTGAAATCCGCCGAGGTGTTTCTGACTGCCGCCCTCGAGTGGTGCGCCTGAAGTGGGAATATGCAGGGTAGTGTGATGAATTCAACTGGCTGGTGGTGGACTTTTTGGACTGTCACTTTCGCCGCGGCAGGCCTCGGCTTTGCCATCATCGCCCTGGTAGTGGCCGTGCGTGGTGTGGCCGACTTGAAGAGCCTGATTCGTGCGCTGTCGGGCAAGCGTTACTGACAGTGGCAAATCCCCTCACCTGCGTGCAGTTGGCCCGATGCCGTATGGTACGCGCGCCACATAATAGAACCCCGCCATATAGAACTGAACCGCCCCGCGAGACTCTACCAGGGGTAACTGGGAATTCGGCCGCGATTCCGCTGCGTCCGACGCGCTCGTGCTGTGAGCGCGATAGCGTCCTCGACGGTTGTAACCACTGCTTCCGCCCGGGAGTGCCGCTCAAGTTTGTCTGTCGCAAATGGCATAGACGATCTCGAGTATCAGCTAGGTAGTCTTACTCCTGAGGCCCTCCAGCCCCGCCTTCGCCAGGATCTCCTTTCGGGGAGCCGGTCTGAGGTTTCTCGACGTCACGCTACCTGATTGATTTCATTACGAGCATTTCAGACGTTTCTTCTGGTTTGGCCCCACTTGACTGTGACCCCGGCGTGGACTCGAACTCTTTATCCCACCAGCATCCCCCGAACGAATCGACGCTGGCCCACCATGCGTGACCACTTCCGGATGGCCATCCGCGCGGAATCAGCCAATGCTGTTGAATTGAGACTGCGAATCGGCAAAATACGGCACCATCGCCGCCTTCGAGATCCTTGACCGCTTGCACAGCCTAGCTCACTGGCACTTCCGATAGCTGAGTTGCCTTCGCCGGCATCGCGAGTCCGGCGAGCAGATAGCATCCCGCGCCCGTCAATACGGAGAACCCGATGCTCAAGTCCATCGAGATGAGGATGGCGATGAAACTCCCCAGCGTTCCGGCTGCGCCGTTCAATGCCCACATCCATGGCAGGTTGCGCCCCTGCGACAGAGCGTTCAACCATCGCATCCCGACAGGGAAGCAGAATCCGAGAAGAAAACCACACGGAGAAACCAGAGCCAGACAAATCAGGACTCTCTGCCACAGCAAATCCGCTGTAAACGCATGCATCACTGGCACCACTGCAAGAGAGTACGCGACCACCGAAAAAGCGGCAACCAGTGCCGGGACTCGACTCTGCCAGCTCGCCTTCAGTTGCCATCTGTCTGAGGTAAGGCTGCCGACTCCGGCTGAAAGAATCAGACCACCCAGCACCACCACCATCGAGTAGATGGGATGCCCGAGGAAGATCGATAGCTGTTGCATCATCGCCATCTCCACCAGGATGAATCCCAGCCCAATAGCGATGAAATACGTCACCGCCCCATACAACGGCTTCGGGGCGCCATCTGTCCGGGAGTTCAGCAGTCTCGCCGGCAGAACGATCGTTGTCATGACGAGAATCAGGGCGGCTACCATGAAGCCAAGCACGAACAGAATGGCGCGCAGGTTCGCGCCATGTCCGCCGCTCCTCACCAGCTTCACAATGTTCTTAATGTGGACGGCGTTAAAGAAATACGGCGACGAGTCGAACGTGGGCGAATAGTCCACGTCGCTTCCCTCGCGGAGGGCTGCCAGTCCCTCCAGGCTGCTGGCGGCAACGATCCGCTGCAACTCCGGCTCCAGGATCGGTTCGCCCGGGATTACGACCGGCGTGAACGACATATCGCCGATGATGGACTTCAGCTTCTGAATGTCCCGCTGGGAAAACGGCTGATTGCTCACCAGCAGCGTCGCAACCTTTCCGGAACTGATAAGCGCCAGGTGGGCTTCCGGATTCCTGACTCCCTCGGCCATCAGCATGGCGCGCGCCACGGAGTACAGGCGAATGGTCTGTGCGCGCTCCGCACCGTAGAACCAGCGGCTGAATGTAATCACACCGCCGGGCTTCAGGTGCTCATAGAAGACCTTCCATCCGTCCACGGTGTACAAGGCGTTCTCCGATAGAGTCATCGCGCCAGCCGACGTCGCTGCCCACGTATCCACAAGCGATGCCTGTATCAGGTCGAAGCGCTCTCCGGATCGGGTCAGGTAGCTGCGGCCTTCGTCATTATGAAGCTCAAATCCGGGTATCTTCGTGAAACCGGAAAACCATTCGAACCGCTTGCTGGTCAGCTCCACCATGGCGCTGTTCACTTCGATTCCGACGATCCGCGTGAATCCCTGGGCCGCGCAATTCAGAACGTCGCGTCCGCCCCCAACGCCGATAATGGCCGCCGTTCCACCGCTCCTTAGTCGCGCGGCCACCGAGGTCACGTCGTACCGTAGGAAGTCCAGCGTTTTCAGATTGCCATTGAACCGTGTGATCGCCGTTCCTGCGTCGTTGTCGATATTCAGCCTGATCTCTTCCACATTCAGGGGCGGTATCCCGGGGCTGGGACCCCACATCAACGGTGTTCCAATCTGCGCCTGAGTTGCCTGCACCTTCGAGATGGGATTCCACTTCTCCGCCAGGATGTTGGTTCGGCGGTCGATGGCGCCTTTGGACCAGATCGGCTGGATTCCATGCAGTGTCGACGCATTGGCGATTCCGAAGACCAGCATCGCGGCCGCGCCATACAGCGAGCGCCGGCGAATCACCGCTTCCCCCGCATAGGTTCCATAGGCCGCGGCACTGACAAAGAGCACCGCCGCGATCACGAAAATCGCGCTCGGAGCGTCGATCAGACTCAGGAGAAGCACTGAAGCCAGGCAGCCGAGAGAAGCTCCTGCCAGATCGGTAAAGTAGACACGGCCCATCGCAAACGGCGACCGGGTCAGCGATATACAGACCGCCACCCCGGAAAAAAAGAAGGGTACCGAGATCACAGCCGAGAAAAGCACGAAGGTGAAGACGGTCTGCAGTGCCAATGAGACATCCACTGGGATTGCGAGCATCGTCACCAGCGACAGTGGCATGGCGATGGCGGTGGCCATAGCGGACTGAGCCAGTCTGCGACGGATCAGTCCTTCCGTGAACCAGTCGGGACGCAGCTGAATCGAGAGTGCGCCGGCCGTCATACCGAACATTGCCATCGATACCGACACAAAGGCGAGGTAATACCAACAGGTCACACTCAGAAGTCTTGTCAAAACGACCTCGTACATCAGGGTGCTGGCGCACAACAGGAACAGCCCCAGCAGGAATGGGCCCATGCGGCGGCGATCCCCCAAAGTCCCTTCCACAATGGGCTGCGTATCCGTCATGTCGTCCAGTGTACGCCGTTTCAAAAAAGCGGATAGGTCCCGAGTGACGCGCCATCCGGAAGTTAAGGGGTTCAGCGAGACTTGCTTCCGCGTCATGGCCAGCCGCGGCTGCGCGTTTGGAGATTTCGATAACGACGGCGACCTGGATGTGTTGATTGTGAATCAGAACGAGCCGCCGGCCGCTTCGGGCGCCACGGCTACGGTGTGGCGATGACGATGCCGTGGGCCCGTGCCTGGGCCAGGGCATCCTCGAGCGCCTGCTTCAAGTCCCTATTGCCGGGGTCTCGCCGCAGCGCCTCGCGCAGTTGGGCGATGCCTTCGTTCCACTGCCCCAGTTTCAGCAGCGCCACACCCAGGTTGATCCGGATGCCCACATGTTCGGGCTGCAGCTCCAGCGCGGCGCCGTATTTTTCTAGCGCCCCGCGAAGGTCGCCCTTTTTCTCCAATTCCGCACCCCTGTTATTCGTTTCGACGGCACGCACCAGGGCCTGATCGTTGCGGTCCCGTTCGCGGATCAATTCCGCCAGTTGACGCCGCACCGCCTCCGCCTGTTCCGCCTGCCCATCCTTTTTGAGCGCCGACTGCAAGCCGTACAGCGCCGACTGGTTTTTGGGATCCAGGCGCACCGCCTCGCGCAGGTGCGGCACGGCCTCGTGCGCACGGCCCAGGTCGAGCAGCTTCAAGCCGAGGCGGGTTTGGGGCACCGCGTCATCGGGATTCAGATTCACGGCGCGCTGATAGGCCGCTATGGCTCCAGCGTCGTCCAGCAGCGCCTTGCGCGCCTCGCCCAGGTCGGACCACGCCTCCTCGAAATCGGGTCGCAGCGCTACCGCCTGCTCGAGGTGCGCCGCCGCCCCCGCCACGTCGCCATTCTCAGTGCAGATTTTGGCCCGCAGATAATGCGGCAAGGCAGCGTCCGCGCTGCGCCCCAATAGCCTGAGCGCGCGGTCGAGGGGCGCGCTGGCAGACTGCATTTCGCCCAGCTCCAGTAGTGCCAGGCCGAGGTTGACGTGCGCCTGGGCGAAGGCCGGGTCGATCGCCACCGCCCGCTCGAACTCGGGCCGCGCGGCCTTGTTGTCCTCGGCCGCGTGGAACGCCTCGCCCAGAGCGTTGTGCGCTTCGGCCGAATTGGGCAGCAGCCGCACGGCTGTGCTCATCTGCTCGATCGACGCGGCGTGCTGGCCCGCTTCCATCAACAGGCTGCCCAGCAGCAGCCTGGCCTCGGCATTGCGCGGCTCGCTCTGGACGATCTTCCACAGCAGCGTGACAGCCTCGCCCCGCCGTCCCTTGGCGACCAGGTCCCAGGCGGCATCGACGCCGCTCCGCTGCGCCTGCACGAGGCCGGCGCAGGCCACCGCCAGCCACACCGCGAGTATGCGTTTCGTCATGTCTTGCGCGCGCCGATGCCGAAGTTCTCGGTGCGCGTAATGCCCGCGCCTTCCTGGATGCAAATGAGCTGATCGGCCGCCACGGCGCTGAACTTCTCGACCCGGCCGAGCGGCCAACGGACCTCGATATCGGCCGTCGCTGCCGGGCCGAGTCCAAAATGCAGGCGGCTGTCGTTGACCGACAAATAGGACGACTGGCTGAGGACCTCCTGCGCCTGAATCCGGCCGCCGTAGCGCACCGTCACGCGCGCGCCAATGGCGCTGCGATTGGATTGAACGCCGCTGAGTTTCACCTTGATCCAGTGGTTCCCGCCGCTGACGTCGTTGCGCAACAACGAGGGAGGCGCGTTGTGGTTGAGAATCAGAACGTCCATGTCGCCGTCGTTGTCGAAGTCGCCGCAGGCGCAGCCGCGGCTGGAAGCGACCGCCTCGATGCCCGGACCAGCCTCGCCGGTCAGCTCCTCGAACCGCCCGTTTCCGAGATTCCGGAAGATCACCCGCGGCGTGAGGTAGACATCGCGCAACTCGGGGTAAATGCCGCCGGTCGCAAAGAGGATATCGGGGCAGCCGTCGTTGTCCAGGTCGGCCACAACGACGCCCCAATCGATGAAGCGCGTTTCTACGCCCAGGCCGGCGCGCAGCGTGCCGTCGCTAAAATCGCCTTTGCCGTTGTTGAGATACAGCGCCGGCGTGTCGGCGGAGAAATGGGTCTTGACGATGTCGAGGCTGCCGTCCAACAGGAAATCGCCGATACCCACGCCCATGCCCGCCTGCAGCATGCCGTCCTCGCTGAGGGCGACGCCGCTCTCCATTCCCTGTTCGGTGAAGGTGCCGTCGTGATTGTTGCGGAAAAGCAGGCTCGGGGTGGAGTCGCAGGCGAGGTAGATGTCGGGCCAGCCGTCGTTGTCGAAATCGGCGGCGACGGCCGTCAGGCCGTAGCCGCCTTCGGTCTTGCCGATGCCGGAACGCTCGGTGACATCGGTGAATGTGCCGTCGCCGTTGTTGTGATACAGCGAGTGGCGCCCATAGGGCAAACCGCGCGGGCCGCAGAACAGGCCCTCCAGGTTGCAGCTCTTGGAGGCATCGGCGCGCGGCACCATGTCCATGTCGAAGCGCAGGTAGTTGGCGACGAACAGGTCCAGCCGGCCGTCGCGGTCATAGTCCAGAAAGGCGCAGCCCGAGCCAAAGCGGGGCAGAGGGTCGAGCAGGCCTGCTACCCGCGTCACGTCGCTGAAAGTGCCATCGCCGTTGTTGCGATAGAGCGCATTGTGCTCCCAGCCGGTGAGGAAGAAGTCGTCGCACCCGTCGTTGTTGTAGTCGCCGACGGTCACCCCGTACCAATAGCCGGTGCGAAACAAGCCCGCCTTGGCCGTGACATCGCTGAACGTGCCGTCGCGGTTGTTCTTATAGAGGCGCAGGGAGGCGTCGGCGGGAGGATCGCCGTAGCGCGAGCCGGTCAGCACCAGGATGTCGATCCAGCCGTCGTTGTCGTAGTCGAGGAAGGCAACGCCGCAACTCATCGCCTCGATGACGTAGTCGGCGCGGGCGGGATGGCCGCAGACGACGGGGAGCTTGAGCCCGGCCTGTGCGGCGATGTCGGTGAAACGCGCGTGGAAGGGGCGCCCGGAGGCCTTGGCGCGAGGGGCCGGACGCACACCGCGGGAGGCCATGCCTTCCATTTTGGTGGGCAACTGCTGCGCGCGCAGAGATCCCAGCGGCAGGGCGAGGCAACCGAGGAGAGTGCGGCGGGTCAACGGCAGAACGACCTCACGGCGGGCTTGCGATTGGTTCCACTTGCATAGTCTACACGCGCTTTCCGGGGTCGTGCCAACGGCCATAAGAAAACCCGGCGGCTGCGGGGCCGCCGGGTCTCGAGCGTTGAATAAATCAGCGCGCCAGTTCGGGCCTCAGAATATTACTTTTAGCCCAAACTCCAACTGGCGGCCGCTGTTGCCGGGACCGTAAGTCCCGCCTTGTACGCCGAACGTCCCGCCCGGCGAGCCCTGATACAGAGCCTTGCCAAAGCTGGAGTTGTAGATGTCGGTAACAGGATCACCGCGGTTTAACCGATTGGTCGCGTTATAGGCATTCATCTTGAGTTCGGTCTTGATCCTCTCGGTGATCTTGAAGTCCTTGGACAGGGTCGCATCGAGGTCGGCAAACTTCGGCCCGGTGAGACAGCTGTACTGGAGCGGATTGCTTCGCAGCACATAAGTGTTGACGGGTTCCTCGGAGAACGCCGCCGTGTTGAACCATTCGCCAGGAGTCGGGTTGGAGACGCAGGGATTGCCGTTGACGATCATGGTGTCGCCGAAGCGCGGATGGTCGCCGGTCATGAAGGTGAACACGCCGGTGACCTTCCAGCCGCCGATCACGGCGTCGGCCGCCTTGCTCATGTTGCTCAGATAGGTGCGGCCTCTGCCGAACGGCAGTTCGTACGTGCCGGCAGCGCTGACGCGGTGCGTCGGCTGGTCGCTGTCCTGCATTTCGTAGACGTTGTTGTAGACCTCCGCATCGTTGAGCTGGTACGGGCCCTTCTCGTGGATGTAGACGTAGGCGAAGAGGAAGTTGAAGCCGTGGCTGAACACCTTTTGAGCCTTGAGTTCCAGCGACTGGTAACGTTCGGGGACGCAGCACGTGCCGGCTTGGCTCAGGCTCGAATACTGCGGGTAGGTGGTCAGCAGGCTGCTGAGCGGGACCGTCTGCTCGTTGTAGAGCGGCCCCGGCATGATGGTTGTGTTGAGGTAATGGTAGAACGGATTGGCCACGCTCGTGCTGAGCAGGCCCTGATACTGTACTTCGTATGCCGGGTTGAGGTTGTTAAACACCTCGTTATACAGCTGGTGCCCGAAATTGAGGAAGTACGTCGCCGATCCGACAATCTGCCCGGGCAACTGGCGCTGGAACGAGAAGTTGAAGCGATCGTTGTAGGCCTTCTTGAAGTTCTGGTCGTACCACATCAGAGCGCCATTCTGGCCGCGGCCCACGTTGGTCCCAAATCCCTTGCCTATGACCGGCAGCAGGGGATCCGAGGCCGGGAAGGGATCGGAGAAGGTCTCCTGCGGGACGCCCTCCAGCAAAGGCGCGGTGTTCTGGTAGCCGGTGTAGCCGAAGAACGGCGGCTCGAGGAAGCTGACCGTTTCGAACCCCGGTGCGTTGGTCATGTTGAATTCGGTCGGAATGGTGTAACGTGCATAGCCGGCGCGCAGCGACGTCTTGTCGTCCACGCGGAAGGCGATGCCGGCGCGCGGCTGCAGGGCCAGCTTGGGGGCGTTCCACATGCCCGGGCTGCTGCTGCTGGTAAAATTCCACAGGCCGTTCCAAATCGGGTTGGTCGTGAGTCCCGGAATGGTTTGGCCGATGACGCTCATATTGGGCGGATTGGCAACCATCTCCGGAGTCGGCTGCGAAAGGTCGAGGCCCTTGGAGAGCTCGTGGTTCGGGTCGTACCACGCCGTCTCGTACTCGTTGCGGATGCCGAGATTCAACGTGATTCTGCGGCTCAGCTTCCAGTCATCCTGGAAGAACATGCCGTAGAACTGGGTGTACGGATCGGGCGCCGGGCCGCCGATCATGTAGGAGGAGTTGTCCAGCGCGCCCAGCAGGAACGTGGCCCACTGGTCGCCATTGGCCGCAGTGTTGGGATTGATGTACGTCGACGCGGTGACCGACTGGTTGAACAGGAAGGACGTGGTGCTGGAGACATACGTATAGCCAGAGCTCCTGCGCCATTCCCCGCCGGCCTTCAGGAAGTGCGAGCCGATCTGATGGGAGATCTTGCCGCTGAAGGATTCGCCCTTCGGCCGCTGGTCCCAATAGAAGCCGCCGCCGCCGAAGCCGTTGCCGCCGATGTTGAGGTTCGGGAAGTACAACGGCACGCCGGTATCGGCCGAGGTGTAGGGTTTGTACCAGTCGCTGTTGGGCCAGATGCCGCCCCAGCCGCCAGAGCCGAGCGGCGTGGAAACGTAAGCATCGATCACGTCGTGCCAGTCGCCATGGAAGTCGAATACGGTGCGGGGGTTGAGCGTGAAAACGGCATCCCCCGATCCCTGCCAGGCGCCGCGCAAGGTGCCGGTCGGAACGTAGAGTTCCGTGGTCGCATCAGGCGTCGGGTTGCCGGCAAGGTCGGTGGTGTAGTAACGGCTGACGCGGCCGAAGATCTTCCACCGGTCGGTGATGTTGTAGTCGACGCGCTCGGTGTAGTTGTAGTAGGTGTAGTCCTCGATGAAGCCCTTCTTGTAATCGTTGACGCCGGTGATGTTGTCGCCGGGGTTATTGGGCGCCCAGAACTGCTTCATCAGCCCGCCGGTGACTGAGTCGAACCGGGTCGCCGGGATCATGTTGTCGGCGAAGGGCGTGCGGGTGACGCTGCCGTCGGGATTGAGCACCGTCGTCCAGGGATCGTAAACGGTCCTGATCCCACCGCTGATGTTGTAGGACTTGGAAAAGTCGCCCTGCTGCTCCAGGGCCGTCGGAACCGTGGTGACGTAGCTATTGGGATAACCGACCTTCCATACCTCGGCCGAGGAGAAGGTGAAGAGCTTGTTCTTGAGAATTGGGGCGCCGAGCGTGCCTCCGTACATGTTCTGGCGCTGAGCGTTCGCGCTGAACGTGGTGCGATCCGCCTCGGCGCTGGCCCACGGGTAGCGGCCCAGGTAAAAGGCGTCGCCATGCCAGTCGTTGGTTCCCGACTTGGTGTTCATCGAGATGATGCCACCGGCGCTGTGGCCGGATTCGGCGTCGACGCTGTTCTGCGCGACGACGACTTCCTGCACGTCATCCGTATTGGGCGGATAGCTGCCCTTGTGGCCGAGACCGATCGGGCTGCCGTCCACCTGCAGGTCGTTGGCCAGGTTGGTCCCGCCACCGAGGTCAACGCTGTTCATGGACCAGGAGTGATACGGCTGCATCTCACCGCGGGTGTTGATGGCCGAGGGCGCCAGCAGGGTGAGCTTGAATGGGTTGCGGTCGAGGCGCGGGACCTCGGCGGCCATCGTCGAGTCGATCGTCATGTCCTTATTGGAGGAGTTGAAATCCACCGCGACGGGAGATTCGGTAACGGTCACCGTGTTCTGCACCGAGCCGACCTTGAGGCCGACGTTGACGGTCACGTTGCCGCCCGACTGCATCAGGATGTTCTCCTGCAGGAACTTCGTAAACCCGGTAATTTCCACAGTGACCGAGTAAGTTCCAGGATCGACGTTGTCGAACACGTACAAACCTGTTGCGCTCGTCTGGTGAGTTGTCTTGAGGGCGGTGTTCACATTGAGCAGGGTCACGGACGCGCCGATGACCACTGCGTTGCTTTCGTCTGTGACGATGCCTTCAATACGGCCACGGAACGTTTGCGCTTGTCCAAGGGGCATGAGAAGCAAAATCAACCCCATAGCCAGCGCGAATAAGATGATCATTCGAGCTTTCGTCATCGCTCTTATTTCGACCTCCTGAAGCCGGGAACGTCCGTTCCCGCCATTCCTATACACCCCTATTCCCATGCCCTCTGCTCCCATGGAGCAAGCGAACATGGGTTCAGACTGCGCCGACCACCGCGCTACTCGTGATCACTTGACGCCATCTTGATTCGCCCGGCCTATCACCATGAAAAATCGAGCCCCGGGCATGCCCTGCGAGACCTGAAGCGAATTACACTGTACTCCTCTTCAATCCGCAAGACAATCGCATATTGAGGAATTAAGATTCGTTACGTTTATCAATACCGATTTCTCTCGTCCGCTCTTTATTCCGTCCATTTACCAATTAGTCATCGACCCATCCGGTCTGCGCAATTGTGGGATGGGGGCGTAATGCGCCGTAAATTCACCAATCATTTCAGCCGCTTTGGGATCGAATTCCACGCCCAGCCCCGGTCGTGAGTTGGGCCACAATTTCCCGTCGCGGAAGTCGAAGCTGCGCGGCATATGCGGCAGTGCCTGCGGCGCGGACCCGAAGAATTCCATCAGAACCGGTCCGGAAAACACGCTCAGCGCATGCACCAGGGCCGCAACGGAGACCGGCCCCGTGAAATGCGGAATCAGCCCGATGGTGTGCGTCTCGCACAGCGCGGCGATCTTCATATACTCCGTGATGCCGCCCACATTCGGAATGGTCACCCGCGCATAATCGATCAGGTTCTTCTCGATCAATTCGTTGAATTCCCACCGCACGCCGAACTGTTCCCCCACGGCCAGCGGCACCCTCACGCGCTCCCGCAAGCTGCGGTAGATCGCCAGGTTCTCCGAGCGTAGTGGGTCCTCCACAAAATAAGGCTGGTAGCCCTCGATCAGGGATGATAAAGTGACGGCGTCCGACAGATCCAGGCGGGTGTGAAAATCGATCGCCCAGTCGGCGTCTTTGCCAATCGCCTCACGGACGATCCGGCATTGCTCCGCTGTCGCGCGCACATCGGTGTGTGCATCGAAGATACCCGTACCGGCCTCGTAAACGGCGATGCGGTAGGCGCGGAATCCGGCTGCGATGCACGCCTTGGCCGTCTCGGCCAGCGTCCCCCGGCTGGGGAAGCTCGTGGAATAACACTCGACGTAGTGGCGCGATAAGCCGCCGAGCAATTCGTAAACCGGGACCCCGAGAGCCTTGCCCTTGATGTCCCACAACGCCAGGTCCAGCGCCCCCAATCCGTGGAGCTTCTCCCGCCCCGGCGGGTAGAAGTACCCGCGGAACAGGGTTTGCCACAGATGGTCGATCCGCGCCGCGTCCTCGCCGATCAGCATGCCGGCGCCCTGCTCCACCATGTCCCGCGTGCCGCCTTCCCCGATCCCTGTGATGCCGGCGTCGGTTTCCACAGTGACAATCAGGTTGCTCTGGTTGAAGGTTGGATTCGGGTCGGGCGGCCGGTAGCACCGGATCCGGGTGATCTTGATCTGCGGCAACGCCGCCAGGGCCCGCTGCGTGATCAGGCTGGCTGATGCTCCGGCGGCCAGGGCCAAGCGGGTGAAATTGCGACGATTCAGCATGGAACTCACGCCCATACAATGAGCCTCGATCTATGGGTCCGTTGTCGCTTCATGTGTCACGAGCACGAGACGGATTATTTCGAGCCTGAGCGCCCCTGCCGGAACAGGCAAGTGTCTTCTCAGTGTCTTCACCTGGCGCTCACGTGAATTCACGTAAACGATCTTCGGGAATCATAGCTTTGCAACGCGGCAACTCGGGTGGATTTTGACCTGCTAAGGGAGTAGGCTGGTCCCAGGGTCGAACTGATCGCCAGGGGGAAGGTGGTTTAAGGCTGTGCCGGACGGTCCGGAAGTCTCTCACGATCTGGGGGGAGAAGAGTGTCGGGCGTTGCTGCAGCGCATCGTTTCCAGCGCGCATTTCGCCAAGGCCCCGCAGCTCCGGGATATCCTCGTTTACCTGACGCGCCGCGCGCTGGAAGATCACGCCACCGCCATCGGCGAACATGAGGTGGGCTGCAATGTCCTCGGGCGGCGCCCCGATTTCAATCCCAACGAGGACAATATCGTCCGCGTGCAGGTCCGCCATCTGAGGAAGAAGCTGGAGGATTATTTCACCAACGAGGGCCTGGAAGAACCGCTGATATTGACGATTCCCAAAGGCTCCTATGTGCCCTCCTTCTCGCCGCGGCCCCAAGCTGCGCCGGCGCCGCCCGCCTCAGCGGAAGCACCGGCTCAGGAACCGTCGCATCCCACGCTCGCTCGGAACGATGCCGCGGTCCGCGCTGCGTCCGGCAACGGGTGGATCCGCCTGGCCGTTGCCGGTCTCGTCATCCTGTGCGTGGTGCTGACGGCCGTCGCGTTCCATTTCTGGAAAGAGGCGGATCAGCTTCGCACCCGGGTTCCGACTCTCGCCGACCGAATCCCCGCTTCCGAAGACGTATTGTGGTCCAGGATCTTCGCTCCCGGTCAGACTCCGACCATCGTGGTGGCAGATACTTGCCTGGTGATGCTGCAGGACATTCTTCATATCGATGCCCCGATCCGTGACCTGGTCGGCAGCTCCGCCGCAACGAAGATCATTGACCGTATAGAGGACGCCAAGCTGCAATCTGCCTTGCGGCTCATCATGGCGCGCCAGTACACCAGCCTCGGGGATGTAAACGTCGCCGCGAACCTGCTGCGCCTGAGCGAGCAGTACCCCGCCCGGCCTGTTATTCGCTATTCGCGCTACCTGGACACCCGCGCGTTCAAGTCCGGTAATTTCATCTTGATCGGCAGTCGCCGCGGTCTGCCGTGGGTTCAGTTGTTTGAGCCGCAGTTGAATTTCCACATCGAAGAGGACCCCAATACCCGCTCTTTCCGCTTCCTGAACCGGTCGCCCAAGCCCGGTGAGCAGCCCTACTACGGCGGGAACCTCAATGTCGCAACCCTCGACACCAGCTACGCCGACATCGCCATTTTGCCCAATCTCAAGGCCAACGGCTATGTCGTCATTATTTCCGGCATTACCATGGAGGCCACGGAAGCGGCCGGCGAAATGGTGACCAGCAGGGAATTCTCCTCCGCGCTGGCGAAACTGCTGCGCGCCGCGCCCGGCAATGCGCCCGCGCGCTATGCCGAGATCCTGCTCCAGGCCCGGACCATGCCCGGCACGGCCAGCGGCTCCAGAATCGTCTGCCATCGCCTGGTCACGCCGCAGATGGCTGGACCATGAGGCGTCCGCGAAAACACCCCCGGACCCTACCCGGGGGTGTGCTCTGAAAGCTCTGCAAAAGGCAAAGGGGTCACGCTAGCCTTTCGCGATCCGATCGGGCGCAATTGTGGTTCGCCGGGCGGCGGGCTCAGACGCCGCGCTCGATCGCCATGGCGAGGGCGGCTCGGAGAGGAAGTCTAATTCCGACATGCGGGCCAGGGCGGAGCGCAGATTGGACTCCTGGGTCTGCTCGGTGGTGATGACGAAGGGCAGCGAGCGCCAATCCTCGGAACCACACTGTTCGGGTTCGAGCCCCGTCGTCCCCGCCAGTTTTTTCCTTTTGTTTCCAACAAAACTCTCTACGACGACCTGACACGGCTGGGCAGCGTCGGCTGCGGATCCGGCAACTGGAAAAGGGGACACCGGATCTCGACCAGGTCCGCCACAGGGTTCTTTCCCAAACCGAAATGCACCGGACCGGCGCTCGGATTCCATGCAAGTTGCAAGGCGCTTCTGTCATGGGCGGAGCGCCGGACGGGCCGACACATAGGAGCGCTATACTTTCAGGCCCTGAAGGTAGCCGTAGCTGGCTTTGAGCGCTTCCATGTCCATTTCGACAAAGTAATTCTTCAAGTGACTCGCCTTTGCGGCCATGAAGAGATTCTTCCAGTCGATCGACCCCTGTCCTACCGGCACGTATTTCTTGTCGGCGATCAGCCAGTCCTGAAGGTGAAGCGAAAGGAAGCGGCCGGAGTAT
This sequence comes from Bryobacteraceae bacterium, assembly GCA_052145115.1. Classification (GTDB taxonomy): domain Bacteria; phylum Acidobacteriota; class Terriglobia; order Bryobacterales; family Bryobacteraceae; genus CAIVVT01. Next base: position 86,547 of record JBKQPG010000099.1, on the reverse strand, counting down.
TTCTTGAGATAAGTGACCGGATCGTAGCCTAACCGGAACGCGTCGGCGACTTGAAACTGGCTCTTGACCAGCTTCTTGTCGAACCGGGCCATTAGTTCGTCGAAGATGAGTACGCCGCCGATTTTCTCGAACTCGATGTTGTGATTATGGTAACCAAGCTGAATACCTGCCTTATGCGTCTGTTCGCCGAGCTTGTTCATCTCGTCGGCCGCCTGTAACCATTCCGCCATGGTTGCGTCGCGGCGCCACAGGGGAATCGTCGCGACTACCATCTGTTTCAGTCCCAGCTCCCGGGCGAACTCGATTCTCTCATCCAAATGCTCCTTGAGTTCCGTGAACTGGAAGTGGCAACTCACCACCTGGAGACCCGCTCCCGTGATCGTGTCACGAATCTCCGAGGCTTTCATCCCGACAAAGGAGGCAAAGCCCATCTTCACGAAGCTGGGCGGGGAACAGAACTCGATAACCCGATACCCCAGGCCGGCAATCTGCTTAAGAGTGCCTGCGAAATCCGCCGTAAGTTGCTCCCGCACGGGAAACACCTGGCACCCGATCGGCAGTCCCAGAGGAGCGGCTCTCAGCGCAAGCGCTCCGTTGGACAGATAGCCGGCCGCAGTCACGCCTGCGGCGCCGCGGGTGAAAAACTGTCTTCTCGAAAGGTTCTGCATTTCAATTCTCCTGCGCCTGCATCACAGCTCCCAGCCTTTTCGGTACTCGCGGACCATATACTTGTTCGCCGCGGCGACGTTGGTGATTTTCCGTTCGCTGCTGTCGAACAATACCTTCTGGCCCGTCCGCAGGGCGATGGTACCCAGGTTGACGGCATCCGAGATCGGTCCAGCATTCAGGAAACTGCCGGGGGATTGCGGGCCTCCCTGGAGCGCCGTGCGCCAGATCTTGTTGTGCTCGACGGGGTCGCGCCATTGCTCCTGTGGAGTCTGCCGCGGCTGGGGCGGGAACAGCGGTTCGCGCTTCCCCTGGGCAAAGAGTTGGGGCTGCTGCCCGAAGTACCCGGCCATGATCATTCCCTTGTCGCCGATAAAGAGAATGCCCTCCTGCCTGGTCTCGACGCCCGCCGCCTCGATTTCCTCGGGCAGGCGCGGCCGGATGCCGCCGTCGTACCAGAACAACTCCAGGCCCGGCATGTCGGCCCGGGCCGCGAACTTGAATCGAATGGTACAGGCGGTCGGGTAGGAAAAGTCGTTCCTGATGGGCCGGCTCACCTGCTCCACGAGGTTGCAGGCGTGGGTCGGCCACGCCTGGGCGCTGACGGGCGCGCTCAGGTCGAGGCCAGTGAGTACAGGCCACAGGCTGTAAATGCCCATATCGGCCATTGACCCGCCGCCGAAGTCGAACCAGCCGCGGAACACTCCGTGCGTGTAGTCGCGATGATAGGGGCGGTCGAGAGCCGGCCCCAGCCACAGGTCCCAATCCAATCCCTTCGGGACGGGCGGGGTGTCGGCGGGGATTTCCGTGTATTGCGGCCAGACGGGCCGGTTCGTCCAGTTATGAATTTCGCGCAACTGGCCGATAACTCCCTCTTTGATCCTGTCCGCGATGAGGCCGTTGCCCGGTGCGGCGCCAAAGGCCAGCAGATGCGTGGCGACCTTGGATTGACGCGCGGTCTCGATCACCAGGTTCGCTTCGTACATCCGGTTGGCGATGGGTTTGTGCATCAGGACGTGCTTGCCCTTCTTCATCGCCGCAATCGAGATGGTGGCGTGCTGATGATCGGGCGTCATGATCTTGACCGCATCGACGTCCTTCTCTTTCTCCAGCATTTCCCGAAAGTCCGCGTAGACGGCGCAGGCCTTGAAGTGATCCGCGCCCCTCTGGTTGGCGTAGTAGGTGTCCACGATCTCGCGTCCGACTTCGCGGCCCCCAGGACAGCCGTTGTCGTTTTCTCTCCAAGTAGGGTTGCCCAGGTAGTCCCGTATCCGGTTCCGAATGTCGCCCTTACCCCACTCTATGTAGTCGCTGCTGTCCGTATTGGGGTCGCAGACCGCGACGATCTGAATCGCCGGGTCGGCGAGCAGGTGGCCCAGTTCGCTGATACCTTCGGCGCCCATTCCAATGTGGGCCAGCGTGATCTTGTCACTCGGGGCCACGAATCCGCTGCCCCCCAACACACGCCGGGGGACGATGCTGAAAAGGGCGGATGCGGCCGCCGATCCAACGAAGTTGCGTCGATTGAGTTCGGTCATCTATTCTCCTCGCAATGCTGCTTTCTCAGACATAGCGATCTAACAATCTATCGCAAACAGGGGCAGCACTCCGGGCCAAGCGCTCCATCCGCCCGCGCCAGCACATCCGGCCCTCGAAGCCAGACGAACAGCACCGCGGTCGCGGCAGTCTACAGCGTCCACCCCTGGCGATAGGGCGGATTGACCAGCTCGTTCGCGGCTGCATCATTCGTCACACGCAGATTCGAACTGTCCCACTCCAGGTAACGGGCTGTCCGCGCGGCGAGCGTTCCGACCAGCGCGACCTCCGTCATACGGCTGCCGATCTCAAAGTTGCAGTGGGCGGGCGGACCGCCCTTCGCAGCTTCAATCCACTCGCGATAGTGTCCCGTGGAGCGTGGCAGCGTCTTTGACGGCGGCTGAAAATCGCGGTATTGCTTGACCGGCAGCAAGCGGTTGTTTCCACCTGAATAGCCGGCCAGAAGTTTGCCCTGGGATCCGGCGAAGAGCAGTCCCGAAGACGGCATCCGCGTGCCAGGATCCAACTCAACGGGACGATGGGGTTGCAGTCCACCGTCGTACCAGTGGACGCGGACGGGCGGGAGCTGACCCCGCGCCGGGAAGTCCCAGGTGACCATGGTGGAATAGCTCTCACATTCGGGCGTCTCGATCAGCGGAGGCAGGGTTTCACTCCCGTCCGCACGCATCTGGAACAAGCCGCCATGCATCTTGGTCCGGCTGCCGTGGACGCTTGTGGGCGCACCCAATTGAAGGGCCTGGTAGAAGACATGCAAAGCGTGGCAGGTCATGTCGCCGATTGTGCCCGTCCCAAAGTCCCACCAGGACCTCCACAGCCAGGGATGATAGAGCGGATGGAACGGCCGGTACGGGGCCGGCCCGATCCAGCGATCCCAGTCCATCCCTTCGGGCAGCGCGGGATTCGTCGCGGGACGTTGCTGACCGGCGGGATAGAGTGGGTGGTCGCACCAGATGTGTACCTCCGTTACCGGACCGATCGCGCCTGACAACAGGATCTCGGCCGTGGATTGCGCCTCATCGCCGGCCATGGATTGCACGCTCATTTGCGTCGCCACTTTGGCCTCGCGCGCGGCATTCGCAACAGTCCGCACCTCGTGCAGCGTGTGCGTCAGCGGCTTGGCCGAATAGACATGCTTGTGCATCCGCAAGGCCGCCATCTGCACGATCGCGTGATTGTGATCCGGCGTGGCGACAATCACCGCGTCGATGCTCTTTTCCTTTTCGAGCATCTCGCGGAAGTCGCGGTAGAGGGTGGCTTTGGGATAGCGGCGAAACACCTTGCCAGCGAAGCCAGGGTCCACATCGCAGAGCGCGACAATGCGTTCGCTCTCGCAATTCTGGAGATAGCGGCGGCCCATTCCGGCTACGCCAACCCCCGCGATGTTCAACGTATCGCTCGGGGCCTGATACCCCGGGCCGCCCAGAACGCGGCGCGGGACGATCAAAGCCGCGGCGCCGGGAATGAGAGCGCGGCGAGTCAGTCCATTTTGATTCGGCATAGAGTCCACTTATCGCAACGGCCTGAAGTAGATATTTCGAAAAGCCACGGGCCCGTGATCGCCTTGCAGCATGATCGGGTTTACGGACGCTTCGGGCAGTTCCAGCGCGGAGCGCGTAGGACTGCCGGAGGTGACGTTCTCATGCACTACCCGGCCGTTATAGATGACCTTTATGAAGGTGGCATCTCCGGTTTTCTGGCCTGCGGAATTGAACCGGGGGGCTCGAAACCAGATGTGGTAATACTGCCACTCCCCGGGGGGCCGGCACGCATTGACACGCGGCGGCGTGCCGCCGAAGCCCTTGTTGTTCTTGTCCACCTGCTCGTAAATGCCGCCGCCGTCGAAGTATTTCATCGGCTCGGGCTTACCGTAGCTGTCGAGGATCTGCACCTCATATAAGCCGTGCAGGTAGACGCCGGAATTCGAGTCTTTGGAGACCATAAACTCGGCGTATAGCTCGATATCCCCGAACTTGCGATCGGCCACCAGATTAGTAGTGTGCGTCTCGATGCCGTTCACTATGATGCCGCCCGGAGCAGCGGTTGCCCCGAGCATTTTCGGGTTGGCGCCGGACCACGCTACGGCCGTCGTAGTGAACCACTCGACCCTTCCGGGGACGCCATGCCAGCCCAGTTCGGAATGCCATCCCGACAGGTCGACGCCGTTCAGTAGCGGTCGCCATGATTTGTTGCCGCGGAACGGAGCCTCCAGTTGGGAGTCCTGTTGGGCAGCCAACACGCGGGCGGTGAGCGCAGCCGATGCGGCGGCCGTTCCCAGGAACTTGCGACGATTGAAATCGGTCATCTATTCTCCTACCTTTGCTGCTTTCTCAGACATCGCGATCTAACAATCTATCGCAACCAGGGGCGGGACTCCGGGCAAAACGCTCCATCCGGCCGCGCCACTGATCGGCCCGGTCTTTGGGGACCAGTCCCAATGTCAGTCCTCAGCGTTGTTTGAGCGTGGCCGGCTTTCCCGGAGGGCCGAGCTTTACTACCACGGCCATGAGTTTGGCGTCCTTGTCCTGGGCCACATCGACGTTGACCTGCTCATCGAGAGACACGTCGTCGGCCTTCACTGCCTTGTCTTCACGCAGGAACTTGGTCTTGGACGTGCGGCGCAGGCTGATCGTATGCTCCTGGTCGGTCTCGACGAGGATTTCATTCTTGGACAGGCCCTTCAGGACGCCCCGCACGTTGACGGTGACGTTGGTGCCCGGGTCGGGCGTGACGGCGCCGTTGTTGTCGTAAATCATCCGCCGGCGGTACTGCGCGGTGAGCGCAAACGGGGCCAATAACATGAGGCTCAGCGCGACAATTGCCGCCGACTTCATATGCCTTTATTCTCGCACGTCCAGCCCCAGCGGGTTGGCCGGCGCCCCGGCCACGCCCTGCCGGACAGCATGGGCCTTGACGCAGGATCCGGTCGCCGTGCAGGACCGGTCGTCACAGCCCCGAAGAGCCGAACCTAACTCGACAATTACTCTACGATCCTGATCTTACCGAGGGCGTACCATCCGTCCGGCTGGTGCCCGGCGATGGCCAGCTTTACCCTGGGCTGCCTGGAGACGGGGTCCAGGAGCCCGATCTGCAGTTCGTACTCCCCGGCAGGTAACTCCGCGGGAACAAAAACGGAGTTATCGTAGACGATATCTCCCGGCAGCCAGGAGCGGATATCTGCATCCGTGGGCAGGATGATGCTTTGCGATCCGTTCTTCAGCCTCAACGCGAGTAAGTACGGCTTATAGATGGGCGCGACACCCTTGTTTTCCCACCATGTCGTAAACTCCAACTTACCTTGCGCCTGGACCGCGGGGTAATAGGTAAACTTCCGCAGGACAAATCGGTAGCCCATCTTTTTCAACCATTGGTCTACCCGCGGCTTCCATTCCGCTGGTACCGGAGACGACTTTCCATTGAAGGATGAGATGTGCCACTTCAGCGACTGATCGATGATGTAGTCCAGATCCCAGCCCTTGTCCTTCCAATACTGCATCACCCAGCAAACTTCGAAGCTCACCGGCGCTTTGCGCCACGCGTCCCGCATCCCGAAGTTAATGATAGCTTCGGGGTAGTAATCAACCATGTGGTTCCACGCGGGATTGAAGCCACCCATATCTCCCAGACAATCCACGCGCCAGCCGACGTCCTTCTTCGAAAGGGCGTACTTGTTGGTTGTTTCGTCCGTTAGCAGCATCACCAGGGGCGTTTGCCGGAACGCTTCGAGATAGGCGTCGACGAGCGCTTCGCGAGTCCTTTCGCTGAGCTGGCCGGCGCCCGCGCCCTCGCCCCACGCACCAACGATCGCCAGGTCCACGCTCTCCAGGTCGGGATGGCCGTCGTAGCGTTTCCCGAAAGCCCGGATCAACTCTCCAAAGCGTTCCGCATAGAGCGGGCGCTCGGGATCGGTACGCCATTTCTGGACCGGCAGCTTGCCCGACTCATCACCGACTTCGGCACGATACCAATCGGGTAAATCGTCCTTTTTTTCACCCGAACTGCCGTAAGGCGCGATGCGGACCATGAGGGTCTGGCCGCGGTCATGAGCAGTCCTGATCGCGGTGTCGAACAGGTCCCAGTTATACTTGCCTCTGTCCGGCTCGATGTATCTCCAATACACGCGGAAGTAGGCAATGGATGTGTCCGGATGATCCTTGTTAGTAAGGCTGCCCTTGAAAGGCTGGTAGACGAGAGGGAAGCCCTCGGTCCATTTTAGTCCCTGGTTCAACTCGTCCCCATTGAACCGCTGGAAGGTCATGAATCCCATCCCTGGATTCGTCAGGACGTCATCTATCTCCTTCGGGCGGATGATAACCGGGTCCTGAGCGAACAACGGGGCCAATACCAGCAGCAGGATCAATCGGGATCTGGACATCAGTTGCTTCTCCCTTCATCAACTGGCGCACAAGAAACACGCGGGACGCCGGACTGACCTGCCAGCGTCCCATTTCGCGGGCATGAGCTTGAAGTCCGTGTGAGGCTCAATTAGCGACGTGCAGCGTTGCGGTGAGCGGTGTTGCGTCCGAACTGGGTCCGGCACTGAGTCGATAGTCTCCTGAGAGGAGCTGCCAGTCATTCGCCGCTTCGTCGAAGATCGACAGGTATAGCGGATCGATGGTCAGAGTGACGGTCCTGGCTTCGCCCGGTTTGAGCGGCACACGCTCGAAGGCCACCAGGCGCTTGAAGTTTTCGCCCGCCGCCGCCGGCAGGGCGGCGTATAGTTGGGCGATTTCGACGCCGGGCCGCGAACCGGTGTTCTTCACCGTGAAAGAAGCCGTCTTGGCCGCCGCGTCGACCTTCAACGCGGAGTAAGAGTAGGTCGTGTAGGAGAGGCCGAAGCCGAAGGGGAACTGGGCCTTCTTGCCAGTCGACTCGAACCACTTGTAGCCGACTCGCGGGCCCTCGCCGGCGTAGTTGACATCGAAGGCCGGCAGCTCGCGGCGCCGGTGCGTGGAGCCGGGTTCCGGCGGCATGTCAACCGGGCGCAAATTGGAGCCGGGGACCGTAGCGTGCGGCAGATCGGCGTCGGCGCGGGCGAAGCTTACCGGCAGTTTGGCCGAAGGGTTGACCTCGCCGAACATGAGACTGGCGAGGGCCTGCGCGCCGCGGATGCCGGGATACCAGGCGGCGAAAACAGCGGCGACCTTATCGGCCCAGGGCAGGGCGACAGGGCCGCCGGTTTCGAGCACGACGATGGTGCGCGAATTGGCCGCGGCGACGGCTTCGACCAGCTCGTTCTGTTTGCCGGGGAGCATGAGCGTCGGCGCATCGCGGCCCTCGCTCATGTGTTGTTCCACAAAGACGATGGCGATCTGCGAGTCGGCCGCCAGTTTGGCCGCGGCGGCCGGGTCCGTTCCGGCATCGTAGGTGAATTTGGCGTGGGGCGCCTTCTTCTGCAGCTCCTTCAAAGGGGAGGAGGGGAAGTAGACGGCCGCGCCCCACTGGCTCACTCCTGGCGCGAGGGGCACGGCGTTGCCGCCCGGCGGGTCGACCTGGGCCGAGCCGCCGCCGGAGAGTAGGCCCACGTCGGCGTGGGCGCCGATGATGGCCACCGAGTGCAGAGAGGCAGCGCTGAGCGGCAGCGTGCGGCCGCCGGTCTTGAGTTCGGCATTGCGCAGCAGGACGATGCTCTGCTCGGCGATGCGCTGGGCGTCCTCGAGTCCCTGGAAAACGTCGACCACCTGGCGCCGGGGCGGATTATCGATCACGCCGACGGCAAACATAGAGCGCAGGATGCGGTGAACCATGTCGTCCAGGCGAGCCTGCGGAACCTGGCCGGATTGGACGGCCTGCTTGAGTCCGTCGCCAAAGAAGTTGGTGCCCGGCATTTCCATGTCCAGGCCGGCGTTGGCGGCCTTGGCCGTGGAGTGGGTGCCACCCCAATCGGACATGACCCAGCCTTGGAAGCCGAAGTCGTGCTTGAGGGCCTGGTTCAGCAGATAGTCGTTTTCGCAGGCATAGTCGCCGTTGACGATGTTGTAGGAGCACATGACACCCGCGGCATGGGAGATTCCGAGTGCCGTCTGAAAGGCCAGTAGGTCGCTTTCGCGCATGGCGCGTTTCCCGATTTTCGCGTTCAGGATGGTGCGGCCAATCTCCTGATCGTTGAGCGCGTAATGTTTCACGTCGCCCATAATCTGTTGCGACTGGACGCCCTTCTCGAGCTGGCCCACCATGGTGCCGGCGAGCAGCGGATCCTCTCCGGCGTATTCGAAGTTGCGGCCGTTGCGCGGCTCGCGGGCCAGGTCGACGCCGCCGCCGATCGACATGTTGTAGCCCTGCGCGCGGAGCTCGCGGCCGATCACCTGGCCGTAAAGATAGGCCGCCTGCGGATTCCAGCTCGAGGCCGCGCCCAGCGTGGAGGGCAACAGCGTGGAATAGCGGCTGTGCTGGCCGCCCAGGGCGACGCCCACGGCGGAGTCGGCCATATTGATGCCGGGGATGCCGAGGCGCTCGATGCCGGGCACATAACCCGCGCCGCCGTTGTTGCCGTTCGCGGCGGGCGAGATGGGCAGGTTGCCGCCCCAACCCACGCCGTGGACGAGCTGGATCTTCTCGTCCAGCGTCATCTGGGCGATCACCATGGCGGCGCGCTCATCGGGCGAGAGCGCCTTGTTCATCCATGGCAACTTGGCCGGGGTCTTGGGAGCGGGCTGCGCGGCGAGCGGCAGGGCTAGCGCGGCGCAGGCGCAGAGCGTCAGCGCGCGCAGGGAGATACGGGAGTGGAGGGCTGGAGACATGATGGCACTTCTTGGGACAGAACAGACCGATCCTTCGTATCGGTTCGATTGAGAGTATATCCGATGGCTGAGCGGCCCGGCCTGATTGGACCGTCCTGAACGCCCGCCCTCAGCCTGCTTCATCAGCCCGGGACCGCGGTTTGGGGGCGTATTGGAATCCGGAGATAGCGGTGAAAACACGAAAAAAACGCCCTCCCGCACGGTGTTTTCACCCGCAAAGACGGCTCGCCGCACCGTCAAATCGCACCGGAAAGCAGGCTCACCTCATGCTCGTGTAGGACGTTCGCGGCGCCACCGCCGCCCGGTTGCTCAGCGGTGGATTGTCCGCGTCCGACACGACGTCCTGGCCATCGAAAACGAACGAGTACCGTCGCAACACCGTCGCCAGTCTTAGCCCCTTTGACAGTCCGGGCGCGCAGGCCTTCCTGAAGATGTCATTGGGGACCACGGCTCTCCCCAGCCGCGCGGTCACCACAATGCGCACCTGCCGATCTTGCTCCAATGGCACGAACTCCACCCGCTCCATGGCCCCGCTGAGCACCGTGCCGTCCGCGAGCCGGACGCAGCCCTGCAGACTATCGCCCACATCAAAGAAGATGTCGCCGCGAGAAGTGTCGTTCTGTGAGTTCAAGGTCCTGGGATCCCGGCCCGGGTCCAGCAGGTACAGGAACTCGTCCCCGAAGCCCTGGTGCATATCATAGGCCGCGCAAACCAATCGGTCGCGACTGTCGAGGCCGGTCATTTTCTTGCAGTCGAAGGCCTTCACGCCCGCTTCGTACCGCACCTTCCGCCACCCCGGCCCCTCCCTGGTAAACAGGTACGACCCGCTCATCCCGTTGGCGTGCGGCTCGCATCCCAATCCGCTGACCACAGTGTCGTCGCTGCTCAGCGACAGGAAGTGTCCTGGGATGATTGCCTTGAGATCCCATGTTTGGGTCGAAGCCGGGGGCGTGAATGCCGTGTCTTTGGGACAGACCTTGCATCCCGAATCGCTCGTTTGGCCCGGACAGATCATCTCCAGGAACCTGTGCACTTCCGCCGCCGGCAGTTGGGCCGCGTCCGAGCGGATCAACTTGCCCGCATCCCACTGTCCGCGGCAGCCCAAGGCCGCCACCAACAGCACGCCCAGCTTCAGCCCGCGCACGATTCGTCTCACTGCGCCTGCACCTCCAATCTGCCTTTGGCATCCGCCACGCCGCTTGCACCCATCAGGATGCGCTTCACCCAGTTGTTTGATGCGCGGCCCAGGGAGCCGGGCTGGCTTGAGCCTCCTGCCTCAATCCCTCGATCTTGAGATTCTATCGAATCGCCATGGCCCTGGACCCGGGGACTGCCCGCCCCGCCTCCACCGCTCACCCCAGCCCTGCGAACCCGCCAATTCGACATTTCGACACGACACCACATCCTGTCGAATTGTCATACTTACTCACCCGGCTCACGATCCAATCGGAACCGCCTTCTTTCATGTATCAATCTGATTCAAAGATTCTTACATATCATTTCTCGCCTTCCGGCCGGACCTTTCCCGAATCACTCTGCCGTCACACGCCGTATGACGAAATGCGACACTTTGCGACATAAGTGTCGCACTTGGCTTTGATCCTCCAATTTCTCGCGAACGCCCCTTCCACGCTCCGCCAATCGCACCCCCGCCGCCCGGCCGAGCATCGGCAGGCTGAATCCTTGCTCCCTCCCGCTTCCTACCGCGGTTCCTGGACGTTGAGGATCTGGTCGGCCTTGACGTTCTTGAGCACCTGTCGTGTACCGCTCGGCCACTGGATTTCGATGCTCTCCGCGCTCGTGGCCGCGCCCAGGCCGAAGTGCACCCGCCGGTCGCTCGAGGTGCTGTAGCCGACGCTGGTGGTGGCGTGGTTGTACTGCGGTTTGCCCCCCGCCGGCGTCAGCTTGACGCGCGCTCCCAGCCCGTCGCGGTTGCTTTTGGTTCCCGTGAGTTTCAACAGCAGCCAGTGGTTCGGCGCCGGCGAGCGGTTCATCCAGATCTCCGGACTCTCGTTTTGCGTCACCACGACGGCATCGATCCGGCCGTCGTTGTTGAGATCGCCGAACGCCACGCCGCGGTGCCGGGCGGCGTGGGCGAAGCTCTCGCCGGCCTGCTTGGAGACGTTGGCGAACTTCTTGTTGCCGAGATTTCGCAGCACCATGTTGGGCAGCTCGGCCGGCAGGTGGTCGATCTCCTCCGAATTGTCCAGGATCGCGGCGCAGGTCACGAACAGATCCTTGTACCCGTCGTTGTCGAAATCGAACATCCCCGCGCCCCACCCCGTCACCCCCGCGGTGGCCCGCGCGATCCCCGACATGCTGGTCACGTCCAGGAACTCGCGCCCGTGATTCAGAAACAGCGGAAACGTGTCGCCCACCATGCCCACCACGAAAATGTCCGGCCGCCCGTCGTTGTCGATATCCCTGAAATCCGTGCCCATGGCGGCGATCGATTTTCCGTTCTCGTTGTACGCCACGCCGGCCAGAATGGCGTTCTCCGTGAATGTGCCGTCGCCATTGTTGTGGAACAGGAAATTGCGGTACGTGTCGTTGGAGACGAAGATGTCGGTGAAGCCGTCGCCGTCATAGTCCGCGAACGACACGCCCATGCCCTTGCCGATGTGTTTGGCGATGCCCGACTTCTCCGAGACGTCGGTGAAGGTGCCATCGCCGTTGTTGTGATACAGAATGTTGGGCTGCCCGCCGTAACTGTCCGGCGAGCAATAGGCGCGCACCGGCCCGATGGCGCAGGGCGGCTCGTGATTGATGTCCCAGTTCACGTAGTTGACCACGAACAGATCGAGATAGCCGTCGTTGTCGTAGTCGAACCAGCCCGCGCTGATCGACCACGCCTTGCCGTACTTCGGCAGAATGCCCGCCACGCCGGCCTTCTCCGTGACGTCCGTGAATGTTCCGTCGCCGTTGTTATGGAATAGCTGGTTGCGGTTGACGCCGGCGATGTAAAGATCCTCCCAGCCATCGTTGTCGTAGTCGCCGGCCGCCACGCCCATGCCGTAGCCCGCTCCGGCCAGGCCGGCTTTTTCAGTGACGTCGGTGAACGTGCCGTCGCCGTTATTGCGGTACAGGCGGTTGTGAAACCGGGAGTCGGACTTATCCATCGACGGCAGTTCGGCGCCGTTGACGAAGTAGATGTCCGGCAGGCCGTCGTTGTTGTAGTCGAAGATCGCGACGCCGGCCAGCATGGTCTCCACCTGGTGCTTCTGCGGCGTGACGGAATTGTTCATCCGGAACGTAATGCCGGAGCGCTGGATGGCGTTTTCGAAGACGATGGAAGGCCCGGGCTCGGGCGCCGAGCGCAGCACCGGGTAGAGGCCCAGCGCCGCCAATGCCAGCACCGAGATCGTCACGATGCGATGTTGCATCTTCGATTAGACACCCCTTCCACTCCGGTCCGCGGGAGCTACATCCAAGGGCAGAAGTCCGAAATTCTCATTTTGGCTCCCGGCTTGCGGATTCGTCCACACGGGGCCACACCAACCGGAATCGATCCGGCGGCGTGCCCGGCGTGTGTCACTCGCTCGAGGCGCTGGTGATGGACAAAGACGGTTTGGAAGGCGTGGGGCTCCGATCGGGCGGACGGAACCGCTCCGTCCCGGGGAGGGTTGGAACGGGACGTTCCGGGATGCCGGGTCCGCGCTGGAGCGTCGAGGCCGGTTTCAGGAGCATGTAAAAACCATCATTGACGCCGGCGGGGCTGATGCGGGGCGCGCCGTTGGTGACCGGGAAATCAGCGGAGCTGGTGTATCCGCCGACGAACAGGTTGCCCAGCGCATCGCGGGTCAGGGAAGTCACCGTGTCGAGGGTGGTACCGCCGAATACCGTCGAGAAGACGAGGCCGGCGGAACCGGACAGGGTGGGATCGACGGTGGCCAGGAAAGCGCCCTGAAGCGGTGGCGTCGACTGGATGGAGAGGGGGGCCACGATGGGCAGGTCGGGCGAAGTGGTGTAGCCGCCGATAACGGGCCGGCCCAGCGAATCCAGCGTCACCGCGAAGGGGACGGTGGTTTGCGAGCCGTTGAAGTAAGTGGAGTAGGTCAGAAAGCCGGCGCCGGACTGGGTGATATCGACACGCGCGAGCCAGGCGGCGACTTCCCCGCTAAACGACGTCTGCACAGCGTCGGAAGTGACTGGGAAATGTGTCGAGTTGGTGTAGCCGGCGATCCAGGCGCGGTTCTGGGCGTCGAGGACCAGCGAGGTGGCTTCATCGAGGTTTTCGCCACCCAAATAAGTTGAGTAAACCAATTGGTTGGCGGTCGGTTGCGAAAAGTCGATCACCGAAAAGAAGGCATTCTGGTAGCTGCTCAGATAACGCTGATAAGGCGCCGCGGAGACCGGGAAATTAGCGGAGGCGGTGGTGCCGACGATATAAATCCGGCCCTGGGCGTCGACGCCGATGGCATACGGGATGTCGGTCAGGTTGCCGCCCAGCAAAGTCCCGTTGACCAGGGTGTCAGCGGGAGTCGAGGCGGAGGGATCCACCTGCAGGATGAACACGTCCTGGGCGCCGCCAGTGGCGGACTGGTAGCCGGCGTTCACCGGCGTGTCGACCAAGGCGTCGTCGGGGGTCGTGCCGGCGGCGATGATCTTGCCGGACGGGTCGAAGGCTACGGCAGTTCCGTAAGTACTGGTGGCGCCGCCATAGAAAGACGCATAAACCAATTGGGACGTGCTGGTCTGTGAGGGATCGAAGAGCAACACGAAAGCGTTCCAGGAGGAGCCCCCCCAGGTGGATTGAAAAGCAGTGGTGGTGGTGACGGGGAAATCCTTTGAGTAGGTCGAGCCGACCACTGCCAGGGTGCCGCTGGGAGAGGCCGCGATGCCGGCCGGAATGTCTTCGTCGGAGCCGCCGATATAGGTGTAGTAGGCGAGCGTCGGTAGGCCATCCGCATCGACGGTGATCATGGCCAGGAATATGTCGAGATAAGCGTCGCGCAGGCTCTGAAAGGGCGTGACTTTGGTGGGGATCGTCACGGTGGAACCGGTCGAGCCGGTGAGCCAGTAGCCGCCTGGAACGGCCGCCACGCCGTAGACCGTGTCCACGGTGTCGCCCCCGATGTAAGAGGAAAAGGCGAGGACCGGATCGATGACCAGTTCCCGGGCGGGATCATAGCCGGGCACGAGGAAGCCGACAGAGCCGTCGCGCTGCAGGCGGAAAGCGGAAACCAGTTCCACACGCTGGCCGGCGCGCTGCTGCCAGGCGACGGGCTTCTGCTGCCGGAAGGCGACGGTCCCGTCGGTCACTTGCAGATCGCCGTTGGCGTCGACGGAGGCGCGCCAACCGCGGCCGAACTGGAGCCGGACGCGGCGCAGATCGGAACCGGGAGCGAGAACGAAGTCGTACTCCATGCGCCGGCTGTGGCTGTAAATCACCATGTCTACGCCCGGCCAGACCGAGGCCGCGCGGACACGGGCGAACTGGGGCACGCCGGTGCGCCAGCGGGAACGATCGGAACCGGTGAAATAGGAGGTCACTCCGGGCAGTTTCCGGTCGCCGTTCCAGCGCAAACGATGCGCGCCGGGCAGCGAGACGGGCAGGACGCGGTCCGGCCGGCCGGCAGCGGCGGGGAGCGACATGAGGATGCCGCGTGGTTCCACGGCCACCGCGGGGGCGTGCCCGTGGGAGACGAATACGCCGGGACGCTGCGGCTCAAACCAGCCCGGCAGCGCCGCAAAAGCCTGAACGGCCTGGGCATCCACTCCGGAGGGGAGCGGTCCGCGCGGGGGCAACGAAGCGGCACAAACCGAACAAACGGCGCACAAGCCAGCCGGCAGAAGGACTCCGACGAATTTTTGCAAAAGCATGAGTGAGTTCCGGTCGGGACACAAATCCGAAACTCCCATTATACGGGCACGAGAGGCGGATATCAGGCAGCCCGTAGGTTAGATGGCTTGGCGGAGCGGAGCGGTTACATGCTTGGCTGTGAGCCGAGCGAACGAATGGCGGTCCGCAGCAGCAGTTCCCGATTGAGCATGCGCAGATCCTCGGGTGAGGTCCGATAGCGGAAGCGCGCGGCGCACCTGCTGCAATGGTAGGTCGGGAGGGTTAGCATTCTCAGCACGCGCTCGAGGAGACTTTTCGAACGTGAGGGATAGACATCGTGGCCGTTGCACTTGGGACAGGTGATGATCATGACAGGCCCAGAATAGGGCGCGGCCGGAAAGGCTACAAGGGGAGCTGGTACCAGTGAAGATGCGAAGGCATAGCGAAGAGGATCAGAACTCACAGGACCCCGCCGGGTGAAGGCAGTACTTCCGGCCCGATCGGGGTGCGCCAAGCCGCGGCGACGGGGCGGCGGGGGCGGCCGGAGGGCGACGAACCGGAGGGAGGAGCGGCGCGGGGACGAGGCTTGTGGAAGAATCAGGTTATGCGGCCGAAGTTTCGGATCGGACTGGTGCAGATGAGGTGTTCCGGCGAGCCGAAGGAAAACCTGGAAAAAGCGGTCGCGCGCATTCGCGAGGCGGCGCAGCGCGGCGCCCAGATCGTGTGTTTGCAGGAGCTATTCCGCTCGCGGTACTTTTGCCGGGAAGAGGATGCGGCGCGGTTCGAGCTGGCTGAGGCGATTCCCGGCCCCACGACGGACCTGCTGGGCCGGATTGCGCGGGAGACGGGCACGGCGGTGGTGGCGAGCCTGTTCGAGCGGCGCGCGGCAGGCGTCTATCACAACACCGCGGCAGTGCTGGATGCCGACGGGACGCTCCTGGGAATCTACCGCAAGATGCATATCCCGGACGACCCGGGGTATTACGAAAAGTTCTACTTCACGCCGGGCGACCTGGGCTTCCGGAATTTTGACACGGCGTTCGGGCGGATCGGCGTGCTGGTGTGCTGGGACCAGTGGTATCCGGAGGCGGCGCGGCTGACGGCACTCGGAGGCGCGGAGATCCTGTTCTATCCCACGGCCATCGGCTGGCACCCGCGGGAAAAGGAGCGCGAGGGGGCGGCGCAGCTCGATGCCTGGAAGAGCGTCCAGCGCGGGCACGCCATCGCCAACGGCGTTTATGTGGCTGCAGTGAACCGGACCGGCCTGGAGGGGACGGCCGAGGAGGGACTCGAATTCTGGGGCCACTCTTTCGTCGCCGATCCGTTCGGGGTGGTGGTGGCCGAGGCGGCGGGCGGCGAGGAGCAGACGCTGGTGGTGGAGTGCGATCCGGCGCGGACGGAGGAAGTGCGCCGCAACTGGCCGTTTTTCCGGGACCGCCGCATCGACGCCTATGGGGGCCTGACGGCGCGCTGGCTGGCGTGAAGGGCAGCCGGCGGGCGGCCGTTGCAGATAACAGTACCCCGTAGGCATGAAACCAACGTACTCTGCCAGGTGGAACCGGCTTCCTATCCCGAGGCGATCCGACTGTGGAGATTCACCCACTTAGCGCATATTGAGACCCCAAAAGGCTGTTTCTGGGAAAGAACAGCCTGAAAAAGGACTAGTTGGGCGCGCGGCGGTTCTAGTCCTTTAAGCACTATTCCACGGACAGAACGGGGGAACGCGTACCAGCTTGAACACATACGCCTGTACCCCTGAAATTGTGAGTTCCGGTTCATTGTTATGGATCAACAACGGCGGCATGCTTGAGCTGTTGAAAGAGGACGATGGAGGAGCTGGAAGATGGTGTTGCCATTCAGGTTGGGAGCAAATGCGGATGAGCGCGGCGACTCCGAACGGCGCAATCCAGGGCGCTTCCCAATCGAGCGTGAAATGCGGTTTCGCATCACGAACAAGAGACACGAGATGGTGGGTTCGGGCCACACCATCAATATGAGCAGTAAGGGCCTGCTGTTCCGCACAGAACAGCGGCTGCTGGCCGGCAAGCGGCTGGAGATGGCCATCAGCTGGCCGGCGCAACTGGACCACAAATGCGCGCTGAAGCTGATTGCGCGCGGCAAAGTGGTACGCGCGGAAGCGGGCCTGGCGGCCGTGTCGATCGAGCAGTACGAATTCCGTACGCTGGGCAAGAGCGGGCTGGCGCTCTGATTTAGGGATTCTTCCGCCGCGGCCGCCGAGGGAAGGCGGGCTGCTGGAGCGGAAGCCAAGTTTTTGTGTTGGATGGTTGTTTTTCCTCCTAATTCCCTCCACACGGCTTCGGGCTGACGTCCGAAGCCGTTTTCTTGTCGATTGCAATAGCGCCGGAATCGGAGCCGCGTGGGAAGCGCCGGCGATACAGCGTGGTAAATTGGGGCGTCATGAGCGGGCTGCACCGAAGCGGGCTGGAAATCGGCGTCTTCAGTGCGCTGATGGCGGCCGCCGCGGCGTTGTTCGCGGCGCCGATGGGGCGCGTGCTGGCGGTGATCCTGCGGTCGAAGCGGGACGCGGATTTCCGTTGGGCGAGGCTGGGGCGGCGGGCACGGGATTTCGTGTGGGAAGTGCTGTGCCAGGCGAAGGTGATCGGCCAGCGGCCGCTGGTGGGGCTGGCGCATGCGTTTGTGTTCTGGGGCTTTTGCGCCTTCGCCGTGGTGACGGTGAACCACGTCGCGATGGGGTTTGGCGGCGTTTGGATCGATCGCCAGCAGGGCCTGTTCGGGCCGGCCTACTACCATGTGGCGGCCCTGTTCGCCGTGGCTGTGGCGATTTCGATCAGCGTGCTGGCGATCCGCCGGTTTGTGCTGCGTCCCAAGTGGCTGGGAGAGAAGCCGAGCCTGGGATCGGGGGTGGTGGCGGGGCTGATCCTGATCCTGATGGTCACATTCCTGGCCGACTACCGCCTGGGGCTGGATCCGGACCGGGGCGCGGGGCGGGTGGTGTGGTGGGTCCACACGGCCGCATTGCTGGCATTCCTGCCGGTGATCGCGCGGACCAAACATCTGCACCTGCTGCTGGCGCCAGTCACGATCTTCCTGTCGCGCGGCGGATTTGCGCAAATTCCGCCGCTGGAGGGAGAAGAGGATTTCGGCCTGGTGACGGGGGCCGACGTTACGCGGCTGGCGGCGCTACAGGCGTTTTCGTGCGTGGAATGCGGCCGCTGCATGGAGCATTGTCCCGCGCAGAGGACTGGCAAGATATTGAATCCAAAAGAAATAGCATTGGGATTCCGGTCTTATCTGAAGGCCAACGGGGCGCAGTGCGATCAACCACTCATGGGGGCGTACCTGTCGGAGGAGGCCGTTTTCCAGTGCACGACGTGCGGCGCGTGCGAGTATCAGTGCCCGGTGGGGGTGGAGCATGTGCCGCTGATCGTGGGGTTGCGGCGCGGCGCGGTGAACACGGGGCAGTGGGAGGACGCGCACGGCGGCGAGCTGTTTCTGCGGCTGGAGCGCCACGGCAACCCGCTGGGGCTGGCGCCGGTGGAGCGCGACAGGTTCATTCAGAAGGCCGGGCTGGCGCTGTACGACGGGACGCAGGAGTACCTGCTATGGCTGGGCTGCATGGGGGCCTACGACCCGGCGGGACGCGAGATCGTGCTGGCGCTGGTGGCCGTGATGCGCTACCTGGGGGTAAGCTGTGGCGTGTTGAGGAAAGAGAAGTGCACCGGCGACGCCGCGCGGCGCCTGGGCAACGACCTGGCGTTTCAACAACTGGCGGAATTCAACATCGGGCAATTGAAGGCGGCTGGGGCGAAGAAGCTGATCTCGATTTGCCCGCATTGCGTGCGCACCATCAGTGAAGACTGGCGACAGGCGGGGGCGAGCTTCGAGATCGAACACCATTCCGTTTTCCTGGCCCGTCACAATGCGCGGCTGCCCGAGCCGGCGCGGCGCGAGCGGGTGGTGTATCACGATCCGTGCTACCTGGGCCGGTACCTGGAGACGTATGAGGAGCCGCGGGCGGTGGTGGCGGGGGCGGCGCGACTGACGGAGGTGAGCCGCCGGCGCGAACGGAGTTTCTGTTGCGGCGCGGGCGGGGGGATGGCGTTCCTGGGGGAAGAGAAAGGCACGCGGATCGGCCACGAGCGGGCGATCGAGCTGGCCGCCACGGGGGCGGAAGCGGTGGCCGCGGCGTGCCCGTTCTGCAACACGATGCTGCGGGACGCGCTGGCGGCGGTCCGGCCGGCGGATGCGCCGCCGATCGTGGATTTGGCGCAACTGGCGGCGTCGCGACTGCCGCGGACGCCGGCCTCAGGCGGCTGAAGAGGAATCCTGCGCGGCCGGGCCGGAGGGCTCACCGGCGGGGCGGAAGGGGGCGGGGCGGGGAAGCCGGCCATGTGGCCCGCGCGCCGGGGCCAGAGATTCAGAGCGGCCAGAGGCGAGGGGAGCGGCCGATTGGCGGCCGGGCTGGGGCGCGGGAGCGTGCAGCGGACGCCAGTCGTAGAACTGCAGGCGGCAATAGGGACAGTACAACAAAGGGGCCTTCAGGACTTTCTGGAAATAGCTGAGGGGATGGCGCAACAGGCGTTCAACGGGATCCGGGCAGAGCTGCACGCGCAAGGCCGTGTTGCTGCACTCGGGGCAGCGGGCGGTCCGCGAAAACATGGGGAAATGCTCCAAGTACGATTCCACGTCCCGGCAGTGGCAGTTTGCGCACTCGTAGATGGCCGCGCATCGGAGCCGTTCGCGGAACGTGCGATGGCGGCGGTAAAAGTGGTTGCTTTTGCAAACGGGGCAAAACATGAGCTTTCATGACGTGGGGAGAAGCCACGCCAGTTCCTCCGAGCAAGAGCCGTGACGAGTGCCTCGACTCTGTATAAAGATAGGGTCATCGGATTTTAGCGCAGTGTCAAGAGCCAAGCATGGAAAACGCCGCGACGACGGAGGCGGAGTGCGCCATGGAGCGGCGGGTCGCGTTGCCCGCGATGTTACTCCTTTGATACACTGAGGACGATTTCGCGTTGTTTCCTGCAGACCGCACCCGGGCCCGTAGCTCAACTGGCAGAGCAACTGACTCTTAATCAGTAGGTTGAAGGTTCGATTCCTTCCGGGCTCACCAATCAATTCAACTACTTAGCCGCTATTTAATAACCGGTGCTTCCTCCACATTGGGGGATTCTTTGACGTGTCGGCCTGGCTTAGCCCCCGATTGGACTGTGATGCTGAGTGATTCGACCGCTTCCCGCTTCGCGGCCATTCGGATGTGGCTGTAGTGCTCCATCATCTGTCGGCTCAGGTGCCCCATGAGCGCCAGCATCGTTGACTCGGGAGCGCCCGCCTCGGCCATCTTGGTGGCTGCCGTGTGCCGCAAGTCGTGAAGACGACATGCGACCTTAGCCTCATCGCGGATGCTGGTCCAAACAGTCTTCAGCGTCGTGGTGGGCCGCGTTGGGTCAGTCGGTTGGGGCTTCCCGAATGGGAACAGGCAATACTCCGGCCGCGCCGCGCCAAACTTGCGCGCGAACCATTCGGCGTGTGTCGAGAGCAGCAGATACAGGTCGTTGTTCATGGGGATCTCACGCCCCGTACCGGATGATGTTTTCGCTCGGCCCACGGTCAGTACGCGCCGCCCGAAATCGACTTGAGCCCAGGTTGCGGTAACGAGTTCGCCGCTTCGCATTCCCGTGAGAAGCAGAGCCCGAATAATCACCGCCGCGATGCGCCATCGCTCTTTCTTGCCCGCCGCTTCGAGCAGCCGGGCCTCTTCGTCGGGTGATAGCGCGCGGCCGGCGTTTTTGCGTTCCTCCTGTTTCCGCACCTTCGGCCACAAGACAGACCAGTGCATCCCAATGGCTCGCGACAGCTCCCCGATCTCCATATTGACCGTGCGGCCGGACATGCCCTCTTCAATGCGAGTCGTGATGTATCCGCGGATCGTGTCCTCCGTGAGGTCTGGCAGGAGACGGCCTCCGAGTAGCCGCTTGACTTGCGCGAGTCGCCCTTTCGCAAACGCGATTGACTTTGGCCGAGTCCGATGGTCGAGTTCGTACCGTGCGAGATATCCGTCGATTACCTCGGTCGCTGTGCGCACGCGCCGATCACGATTCTCCACCGCTGCCCCTACGAAGGCCCGCTCAAGTTCCCGGCGCCGGTTCTGTTCGGCCTCCCGAGCCAGCGTTTTTAAGTGGGTCTTCGTGGATTCGCGGATACGCCGGCCGGCGAAGGTGAAGTCATACCACCACAGTTCAGCCTCAACCATCTTGCCCGTGCTGGGGTCTTTGTACTTCGGTCGGTAGACCGCCATTTCGTCTCCGTCCCCTCGTCCTCTGCGCCTATCGCATGCCCATCAGAATCCGATTGATGACGACCCCGTGCCAGGGCTTGCCAGTGCGCGTGGGCAAGCCCTCTTCGTTCAGCTTCGCCGCGATCTTGTCGAAGCCGAGACCCTCGGCACGCAAGGCCTTCATGCGTCCTACTACTGCCGTCTCGCCCTCGAAGTGCCCGAACGGCTTCCGACCCTCGCAGCGTCCGGTCTGCGCCCGCTTGCGCATCCGTGCGCCGGCCAGCTTCAGAACGATCATGCTCTTGTCGTACTGTGCGAACACGCCCATCATCTTCCGGAACGCCGTCCGGCTCGGATCGCTCGCCATCAGGTCGGGCTCCGCCACGCTCACCAGACTAAAGCCATGCTGCTGGAAGTAGGAGAGCGCCGCCTCCTGCACCATCAGGTCGCGCGCCAGCCGGTCCAGCTTCTCGACAATCACCGTCCGTACGCCGTTGGAGTGCAGGACCGCAACCATTTCAGCGAACGCGGGCCGGTCCGTGGCTTCGATGGCTCCACTCACGCCCTCATCGGCAAATTCGCGGGCGATGACAAAGCCGTTCGCCTTAGCATACGCCCTGATCGCGGCCCTCTGCCGTGGGAATCCGTCGCCAGAAGCCTGACCCTTGCCGCTCACCCGGAGATAGCTGAATGCCTTCGTCATGCTTCCATCATGGGGCTGCTTTCATATTTTGTTAATACCATTTCTGCACAATCGGTATCGCTTGGGATGGAAAAACGAGAGAAACAGCTCTGGTTGGCACTATTCGGCGCTGCATGGCGGCCGCTTTGCCTCGTGGCGACTAACATCGGGTCGTTTCAAATGGTCTAATCGTAGTTCGAGACATGAATCCACTGGAAACGTACCTCCAGGAGATGCGCACAATCCGCTCGTCCGGCGCGGTCCCCGAGACGGCTTACTATCCGGCGCTGGAAGCGCTTCTGAGCGAGATTGGCAAGAAGCTGAAGCCAAAGGTGAAGTGCATCATTCACCCCGGCAACCGCGGCGCGGGCCTGCCGGATGGCGGGCTGTTCACCGACGACCAACTTCGCGTCGCCGGCGACGACCCGCTGCGCGGCACAATCCCAGCGCGCGGCGTCATCGAGGCCAAGGGCACAGGCGAGAAGGCAGAGAACACTGCCGCAAGCCGGCAGGTGGCGCAGTACTGGGAGCGCTACCGTCAGGTGCTGGTGACCAACTACCGAGACTTCCTACTCGTCGGTTCGGACGCCGAAGGCAACCGCGCGGTCCTGGAGACCTTCCATCTGGCGGGCAGCGAGGCAGAGTTCTGGCGCGCCGCCGCGCACCCCCGCAAGACGGCCGATCTGCTGGGCGAAGGCTTCGAAGAGTTCCTGAAGCGCGTGATGCTCTATCAGGCGCCGCTCGCCGCGCCGAAGGATCTCGCGTGGTTTCTCGCATCCTATGCCCGCGAGGCCCGGATGCGCGTGGGCCAAAGCGAACTGGACGCTCTGGAGAGCATCCGCACCGCTCTCGAAGAGGCGCTTGGCCTGCGCTTCGACGGCAAAGGCGGCCGGCACTTTTTCCAATCGACGCTCATCCAGACGCTCTTCTACGGCATCTTCTCGGCCTGGGTGCTGTGGGACAAGACGCACGCGCGCACCAGCCGGACTGCGCGATTCGACTGGCGCCTCGCAGCCCAGTACCTCAAGGTGCCGATCCTGCGGAAGCTCTTTCACGAAGTGGCCGAGCCGGGCCAACTTGAGGCGCTGGGGCTGCCCGAGGTGCTGGATTGGGCGTGCGCGGCGCTGAATCGAGTTGACCGCGGCGCATTCTGGCGCACCTTCGAGCAGGACAAGGCGGTTCAGTACTTCTACGAGCCGTTCCTGGAGGCGTTCGATCCGGAACTGCGGAAGGATCTCGGCGTCTGGTACACACCGACAGAAGTCGTGCAGTACATGGTCGGCCGAGTCGATCAGGTCCTCCGGGAAGACCTCGGCCGGCCTGACGGCCTGGCGGACCCGAGCGTCTACGTGTTAGATCCCTGCTGCGGTACTGGCGCCTTTCTGGTGGAGGTGCTCCGCAAAATCGAGGCCACGCTGCGAGCCAAAGGCGGCGACGCGCTGCTGGCCAACGATCTAAAGCGCGCCACCGTGGACCGCGTCTTCGGCTTCGAGATTCTGCCGGCGCCGTTCGTGGTTGCGCATCTCCAGATAGGACTGTTGTTGCAGGGTCTCGGCGCGCCGCTCTCGGGCGCGCGGAATGAGCGCGTCGGCGTCTTTCTGACCAATGCGCTGACCGGATGGGAGCCGGTGAAGGAACCCAAGCATCTGCCCTTCGTCGAGTTGGAAGAGGAGCGCGAAGCAGCCGACGAGGTGAAGCGCGAGCGTCCGATCCTCGTGATCCTCGGGAACCCGCCCTACAACAGCTTCGCTGGCATCGCTTCGATGGACGAGGAGCGCGATCTAAGCGACGCTTACCGGAATGCGCCTAGCGGCGTGCCAGCGCCACAGGGGCAGGGCCTGAACGACCTCTACGTGCGCTTCTTCCGCATGGCTGAACGGCGCATCGTGGAGAAGACCGGGCAAGGGATCGTCTGCTTCATCTCGAACTACTCGTGGCTCGATGGCCTGTCATTCACGGGCATGCGCGCGCGCTACCTGGAGGTGTTCGACCAGATCACCATCGACTGCCTGAACGGCGACAAGTACAAGACCGGGAAGCTGACGCCGGGGGGCGACCCGGACCCGAGCGTTTTCTCAACGGATACCAACCGCGAGGGCATCCAGGTCGGCACAGCGATCACCGTACTAGCCAAGACCGGGCATAAGCGGAGCGACGGCCGCGTTCAGTATCGCGACCTGTGGGGCAAGAACAAGCGCGATCAACTACTGCGCGAGTCGGTTGGACAGGCTTCTGCCACCTATGAAGCGGTGACGCCAGCAGGCGCGCTTGGGCTTCCGTTCGCCGTGAAGGACGTGAGTGAAGGATACCTAACCTGGCCGCTTTTGCCGAGCCTGTTCCAGCAGTGGTCGCCGGGCGTAAAGACCAGCCGCGATCTGGACCTTGTGGCGATCGACCGCGCGAAGCTCGAAAGCAAGCTGTCGGTCTACTTCGATCCTGAGGCTTCCGACCAAGACCTTCGCGCCGCGGTGCCTAGCCTGATGGACGCCTCGGCGCGATACGACCCGAAGCAGACTCGCGCCGCACTTCTTCGTAAAGGACTTGGCAGCGGCGCGATTGTGGATTACGCCTACCGGCCATTCGATGATCGCCATGTATACTGGCATCCCGAAACCAAGCTGCTCGACGAGAAGAGGGAGGACTTATTCAATTTGCTCAGCGAGGACGCCCTGTTCATGACCAGCCGGCAGAAAGGTGAACGGCAACGAGAGGGAACGCCGTTTCTGGTCACAAGGCACCTACCTGATTTCCACCTGACTCGACCGGGATGCGTGTGCTTCCCCGCACTGGTTAGGCCGAGCCAACTCCTCCATGGCGGGGAAGGCCAACCGCTACCACCGGTGAACCTATCGAGGCCAGCGGCCCAGTATCTCGTACTCGTAGGTGCGCAACCTGGAAGGAGGAATCTCGTCTGGCTTCACGCACTGGCGGTCGGACACTCGCACAATTACCTTGCTGAGAATGATGGTGCACTATGGCAGGATTGGCCGCGCATCCCGCTACCGGCAACGCGAGAGTTACTGCTCGCCTCCGCTTCGCTCGGCGAGCAACTCGCCGCGCTGCTCGATCCCGAGTGCCCGCCACCGTCCGCCGCGGCAGGCCTTATTTCCATCGGCCCAATCTCGGCAGCCGAGGGGACGCTCGATCCAGATGCTGGCGACCTGGAGGTAACAGCGGGCTGGGGCCATGCCGGCAAAGGCGGCGTGACGATGCCGGCGAAGGGCCGCATCACCGAACGAGCGATGACTTCGGCCGAACTGGCCGCGCTTCCGCCCGGCGCCGCCGCGATCCTGGGCGAAATGACCTTCGACGTCTGGCTCAACGAGCGGGCCTACTGGCGCAACATCCCGGCGCGCGTGTGGGAGTACACGCTGGGCGGCTACCAGGTGATCAAGAAGTGGCTGAGCTATCGGGAACGCCCGCTGCTCGGGCGCTCGCTCACCGTGGAGGAAGCCCGCTACGTCGCCGACATGGCCCGCCGCATCGCGGCGATCCTGTTGCTCGGCCCGGCGCTCGACGCGAACTACCAGGCGGTGAAAGGCAACGCGATCAAGTGGCCGACATGATCGGAAAGGCTGGGGACTTTCCAGGGCTCTTCTGGATCACAGTTGAGCCCCAGATCACTTTTTTTGCGCCGCCGTCGCGGCCTCCCGCTGGCTCATCTCTCTGAGCAACTTCAAGTCGTAGGCCTTGCCAGCAGCCTCTTCGGCTCGATCACGGAAGTTCTGAGGAACCCGCTTCAGCGAACCAACTACAAGGGAACGACGGTAGATCTCCTCGCCCGCGTGCTGTGCCAGACCGCACAGGATCGTCTCCGAGATTGGAATGTCAAAAGGGAGATTCTCGACAATCTCGAACCGCGCACCGGGCGTCGGTCTCTGCCAGCAGCTATAGCCGTAGACCCAGATTCTCGGTCCGCCCTGCTCCGGCCACTCTATCGAGTAGGCCCACTGCATCTGGAACAGATCACTCAAGTTCCAGACGTAGGTGCAGTGCGGGCTGTTGTGCTCAAGCGGCTCTCGGAAAACTGCGGGTCCTCTCTCCTGGGATTGCGAGTTCGTCTTGCGCTCCCGGTATCGGTCGCGTGCTTGGCGGACAAGCTCCAGAAACTCCTCCTCCTCCTCCTCTCGCCACCAGTCCGGGTCCATCGGCTCCTGTCCCAGCTGCTGGTTCTGGGGTTGGGGTTGCAACCGGGGCAGAATATCCGCCAGTTCTTCCTTGATAGTCTGGAAGAATCTGTCCCTCGCCGCGCCGGAGGGCACTGGATACCTCACCTCGGATGGTTTCGTAGACTTGGTCTCGGACGGTCCTTGCTGGTCTTCCATTTGCGATCTCCTGGGCTCCCCATCGGATCGCATGAGCGATGGGGCCGGACTTGTCCTGTAATTTATCAAAAACGCCCAGCGCTTCAGCCGCCTGGCTCGCGACTGCAGCGTTCTTCTCGGCCTCGATCTTGTTTCCTGCCGCGCCCAGCCGATCGGCAGCGCGCTGGTTGCCCACGGTACTGAAGAGGCGCCGCTCTTGCGACAGGCGGCGCTTCACGTCGCCGACGATTTCGGACTCCTCGGCGAGTATGTTCTGGGTTCGCTCATCGTTCCCGAAGAGCGTTTCCTGGACCTCCGCGCGCTGCCCAGCGTTGCCCGTGCGCCGCGATTGCCGACCGTTCTGAAGCGGCCTTTTTCTTGCGCGGGTTTGCCGCCCGCAGTCCGTGAATGTTCTACACCGTCTCTCACGGAACTGCATTGTTCCGCAAAGTGCCATCAGGGGCGCAGTGCGCCTCAGTAGCCGGGCAGTGCCAAGCGCGAGCCGTAGGCGCGCAGAACCGCACTGGTTGCGAACCGCCACTCCTTCCCGTACCGTACGCCCGGAAGCGTTCCCGCGCGGGCCTGCCGCCGGATCGTCGTTTCCGTGTAGCGGAGGAGCCATGCGACTTCCGCAGTGGTCATAAAGGCCGGCGGCGTGGTGCGCTTCGGCTCTGGCTGGTTGTTCGGTGTCACTGTTGGCTGTGCCATTCGTATCCTTCGTCCTGGACTATCGAGTGCCTCTGCGACTGCTAAGCGCACTGGCCGTTGAGTCGGCGCGCCATTGCGCCAACAAGGCCTCAATCACCTCCGTGCCCCCGCGGTAGTAGGCCGCGGCACAGGTCGGACCCTCAGCCTCGAAGGCCTTTGCATCGCGTTCGGCATGGTTCATCCGAACCGTGAGCGCTCGGATGCGGGCGGGCGTCAGTTCTGCCACGCTCGGCAGGGTCGGGAACGGTGGGAAATCCCGCCGCTCGGTTTTACCGCCTTCGCCTTTTGCAAATGGCATCTCGCTATGACCTCCCAGAGTTGATTCCTTGCCGCGTTCTAGGTTCCAGGGCGCATCGCGGGCGCTGGGGTGATGGTTTGGTATCCCCCGATGCGTCCTGAACGCTCCCAGCGCATGATGTTCTAATCAAGATTCCCTGTTTCTGCCCTGAGGGTTCCGCCCTGTCCAAGATGTGCTCGGCCCACGACACCAGGCTCGCCATGACACCGCCATAACGCTGACGCTCGGCCAGGATCAGCCGGGCGGAGTCGAGGTTCTGCTGCTCGCAGTTGGGAGCGCTCATCGCGGCATCCTTGTGGCTGCAACCAGGTCAGCGACGCAGTGCGGCGTTCCGCGTTTGCCACCTAAGGGAGTTCTGTTTTTTGCCGCTGCCCTCCGGGCCGCCTCTTCGGCTAACGCTCTGTCCTCCGGGCTAAGTTCGGAGCGCGGCAGGGCCGCCGAAGGCAAGGCCAAAGCCGCGCGCTCTTCTGATACGCAATCGCTTTCGCGGCTCCCGCTCTCACTCTCGCTATCGCTAAAGCTCCCGCTCCCGCTACCGCTACCGGATGGCGGACTATTTTCCAGGAGCAAGCGGCTTCCGCCATTGGAGCAAGTGGTTTCTGCCATTGGGGCAAGTGGTGTCGGGCGAGGTTTAAGTTGTGCGCCATAGACTCCAGGGTCTGGAATGTCGCTACGTGCTTCGTTGACGTGTGGTTTTTCGAGATTCAGGAAGTTCGCAATCTGAATGAAGTTCTTTCCGTTGATGGAGTAGCGCACGATGAAACCGCGGTCGTGAAGCTCCATCAACATCTCTTCGACCTGGTCGACGGTGAGCGTTTCCCGCTCGAACGGGAAGGCGTCAGCCAGAATGAGGATCGGGTTATCCCGCAATCGGCCCTCCCTGTCCGCGCAGCAAAGCAGGGCGATGAACAACCAGCGTGTTCCGAACGAGAACTGCGCAAATTTCTCATCACGGAAAAGGTGTTCGGGTTTGAGAGCGCGCTGCCTCATGGCTGCACCTCCGGCCGGGGCTGGCCTAGCGAGCCTCCCGGCCTTCAATCGCCGCGCCACCGCGTGGACAGGAGTTCAACCATGCCTCGATGTCGGCCCGGTGATACCGGACTCTCGTACCGCCCAGCCGCCGAAAGGCGGGTCCCTTACCGAAAAGCCGGTACTTCTGGAAGGTCTTCCGGCTCAAACCTGTGAGCGTCTCTAAGTCCACCTCCGAGAGCCACTCCCGCTGAGTGTCGGCCGGGATAGATCGGCGGTGCGCCGTGGCCGGGTCGCCTGATCTGTTTTGGTTCTTCATCGCGTGCCTTCTTTCCGAGCGAATGCTCTGAAGGTCAATTGCGAGATGCGCGCGATCTTTGCGACTGCCCCATTCCCCCGGACTCCTACGGCGGGAGATATGCACTGCAAGTCGCTGCGTTTAAACCACTTGGGGCGCGTGTCGGCGTGCATGCGTGTCTGCCTTCAGCAGGCAGGTCGTTTGGGAACGGGTAGTGACGCCAGGGAGGACGGGCGGGAGCGGGCTCGATAGGGCGGAAACCTGGTCCGATCACACAGTAATTCGCCAATTCTTCCGACATTCGGGCCTGAATAAGTCAGAATGGATCAGAGAGAGTCGTGTCGGATCATAGTGCCGGACCGCCCGGAACGATGCTCCCGCCGAACCACCGCAGGATCTGTCCCGTGCTGAAACGCCAATGCCGGCCAAACTTGTGCGCTCCGGGAATACGCCCCTGCTTGGCCATGCGCAGGATCGTATCGCGGTGCATGCGAACCAGGTGCGCGACCTCCTTGCTCGTCATGAACGCCGGGGGGACTGTGCGTTTGCCGGCGGGCGTTGCTGGGCTCATCGCGGACGCTCCGGAAAGTGGAATAGGTCAGTTGCCAGAATACCACCTGCCGGAGGGAAAGCAGGCCTCCCTGCTGCGGTCTCCGTGTTGCTCTGGGATAGCTCTAGCACCGCGTGGGCGTTGGGTTGCATGGCGAGAAGCCGCAAGAGCATGCCCGCGAACCACGACCATCTGACACCGGCCATCGCCCCTTCACTTTGGGGAATACTTTGACGTCCCCAAAGGAAAGACGGGGGTAAGGAGGAGTACTTGGGGGCAACAGCGATTGTGTCTAAGTCTCAACAGGAGAATCACTTGAGTAGCATTCTCAGAGACTTGCAAAGAACCCTTGGTGCGACTCTTAATCAGTAGGTTGAAGGTTCGATTCCTTCCGGGCTCACCATCTAAATATCCTGAAATTGATCACTTAGCAGGTTGCTGAAATAGCCGATTGGCCGACTCCCTTACGGTCGCGGCTCTGAAACGTGGTCATTCATTCGCAATGGGTTGTCGGATCATGCGAGTGTGGCGACGGCTCGCCGAATGCCTTTTTCAGCAGCCTGTTAGAGGGTCGATGTTCCCGGCTGGGGTGTTCTGCTTGCCCAGACTGCGCGGGAATACACGTCTTATGCAGGTGAGGGCTAAAGATGATGATCCACAACGGCTGGAGGGTCAGCTGACGATCCTGGAAGCGGTTGAGGGGATCCTGGTGACACACACCTGGCCGCGCCCGTGTTTATCCTCGGATCATCTTCTCGCCAAGGAATTGAGAGGCCCCATCCCTTACTGATCCGCGTACCGCCTGGCTGCGGCGAGGTCCGCGCGCAGCTCCTCCGCCGTGCGGCGCGGGCCGTAGCCCGGAGTGTCGCGTTGGATGCGCCAGCCTTCTTTCAGCGGTCCTGCGTCCACCGTGTCGAAGCCGAACTGATCGAGCAGACGGGTGACCGTCGCCTTCGCACCGGGGTCATCGCCGGCGATCACCAGCGCGCGACGGTTCTGCGTCCCCGCCGGCAGCCCGTCGGTGGTGAGTTGGGCCGCGTAGATGTGGTTGAAGGCTTTCACAACCTTCGAGGTTGGCAGGTGTGCCTGCAGGAGCTCGGACGTGGTGGTCGATTCATTGTCGAGCTCGGGAAAGTGGCCGTCACGCCCAGGGTAGTAGTTGTTCGTGTCGATCACGATCTTGCCCGCGAGCGGCTCGCCGGGCACGGCGCGGTAGTTCTTCAATGGGACCGTGACCACGACGATGTCTCCGGCCTGGGCCGCCTGGACGGGAGTTGCCGCGCGGGCTGCAGGCCCGAGCTCCGCGACGAGCCCCGATAAAGTCTCCGGCCCGCGAGAGTTACTGATCACGACGTGGTAGCCGTGGGCGACGGCAAGTCGCGCGATCTGGCTTCCGATGTGCCCGGCGCCGATGAGACCTATCGTTGACATGGCAGTCAAATTTTCCCACATTCCAGGTGCGCGGGCGAGTCATTGGACGGTAACGAACATGTCGGGTCCATCGCTTGCGGTATGCGGCGCGAGCCGGGTTCGGGAGCGGGACCGATGGACAGCACCCGGGCGCCGCAGTCACGCGCCTCGCTGCGATCGTGGTGCAATATCCGGGCTAGTACCGCGATCGGCCCACTCCCCTTGCGACTGATGAAAACCCGCCGGCCGCGGAGTATAATTCATCCGGTTGCGAATGGATCAGGGCAATCCCGATTCTGTTGGCGGAGCGGAAAGGAGCTTGGAATGGCGACTGAGAAGAGACCGGCCGGTTTGAGCAGGCGCGGGCTGATGGGATGCACAATGGCGGCCGCGGCGATGGGACCGCTGTTCAAGGCGACGGCCGGGACGACGAGCGCGAGTCTCAACACGAACTCCGCTCCCAGCCAGTTGCGGATCACGGATATGCGTGCCTGCCGCGTGGCGGCCAACTACGATTACCCGATCATCAAGCTCTACACCAACCAGGGCGTCTACGGTCTGGGCGAAGTGCGGGACGCGGGCGTGGAGGGCATCGCGCTGATTCTCAAGGCCCACCTGCTGGGCAGGAACCCGCTCGATATCCAGGGCAATCTGCGGCCCCTGCGGCAGTTTGCCGGTCACGCGCGCATGGGTGGCGGCTACAGCGCCGTGGACATGGCACTGCACGATATCGCCGGGAAGGTCTACGGCGTGCCGGCTTATCGCCTGATCGGCGAGAAGCTGCGCGACAAGATCCGGATCTACGCCGACACCACGGCGCATAAAGACCCGAAGGTGTACGCCGAGCGGATGCGCAGACGGAAGGCGATGGGGTTGACGTACTTCAAGATGGACCTGGAAACCGAACTGGTGGCCGACCGGCCAGGGGCGGTGAACACGCGGGGCGTGGCCACGGAGAAGGGGCTGGGGTACCTGTGCGAGTTCATCCAGGCCATCCGCGACGTGCTCGGGCCGGAGGCGCCGCTGGCGGCCGATCACTTCGGGCCGCTGCAAGTGAAGGATGCCATCACCTATGCGCGAGCTTTCGAGAAATACCAGCTGGCCTGGGCCGAGGATATGGTGCCCTGGACGAACTGGCAGGGGCTTAAGGAGATCAAGAACAACACTACTACGCCCATTCTGACCGGCGAGGACGTGTTCGGATTGCGGGATGGGTTCGATGCGATGATCGATAACCGCGCGGTGGATGCGATTCACCCCGACATCGAGACGTCGGGGGGGCTCGTGGAAACAAAGCGGATCGCAGACTATGCCGCGCTGGCGGGGATCCAGGTGGCCATGCACCACGCCGGCTCTCCGGTGGGCGCGTTTGCCGGTTATCATTGCGCGGCCACGTTTCAGAATCTGCTGGCAATGGAAAACCATGCGCTCGACATGCCGTGGTGGCAGGACATGGTGACAGGCGTGCCCAAGCCGATCATCGACCACGGCTACGTCGCGGTGCCCGAGACGCCGGGGCTGGGCCTGGAGTTGAACGACGACGTGGTGAAGGAGCATTTGCGCCGCCCGGGCTACTTCGAGCCGACGCCGCTGTTCGACGATATCATCGTCTCCGGTTTCCGGCTGGGCGGACCGTGGCCGCATTACGATGAGACCGGCAAATGGTGCAACTGTGTCACCTACGAGTGAGGATTGGGGCCAGGTT
Source organism: Bryobacteraceae bacterium (assembly GCA_052145115.1). Classification (GTDB taxonomy): domain Bacteria; phylum Acidobacteriota; class Terriglobia; order Bryobacterales; family Bryobacteraceae; genus CAIVVT01. The sequence continues at coordinate 54,622 of JBKQPG010000099.1, read as the reverse complement.
CAGTTCGCGGCGCGGCTGGCGCGAGCGGGGGCGTTGTTGCTGCTCGCGGCGCTGTGCGCACTTGGCGCGGACCCGACGTTTCTGCGCCGCCGCAGCAGCGAGGTAGCGGCCCGTCCTGACGACCTGACCGCCAACGCGCGGGGGGCTTCCTACAAACCTCTGTTCGGAGCCGGCGACCCCCAGGCCAGCCAGCTGAAGAGCGTGGCCCGTTATGGCGAATTGACGCTCCAGCCCGATGGAGTAAGCGCTATCGTCAGCTATCCGGCCGAGGAACAGATCTATTTCATCCTCGAAGGCCGCGGAACCGTTTCCCACGCCGGAAGACCGGCGGAGCTGCGGCAGCACGACTTCCTGTATCTGCCACCGGGCGTCCCGCACGGCGTGGCGAACCCATCGAAGACGCCGCTGCGGCTGCTGGTGATGGGCTTCCAGATCCCGGCCGGGATCCGCGTGAATGCGCCGGAGAAGCTCATGCTGGCGAATGCCGACGAGGTCCCATTTCAACAACTGGCCTCGCATGGGCCAAGCGTTCAATTCAGGCTGCTGATGGGCACGACTGAAAGCAAGCGCGACCGGCTGGCTGCGGCCAGCCAGATGGTGAGCCTCTTTCTGATGGACTTCGCGCCGGGCGGGACGAACATCCCGCACCACCACGAAATGGAGGAAGAGATTTACTACATCCTCCGAGGCCATGGCGACATGGTGGCCGGAGGAGGCGCCGACGGAAACGAAGGCCGCTACGCGGCGCGGCAGGGCGATGCGTTTTTCATCCGGCTGAACGCTACGGTGGGGTTCTACAGCGGCAGCGCCGCCGGAGAGGATCACGACGTCGTTCTGGCCGTCCGCTCGAGCTTCCCGTTTCCGAAGCGCGACTAGCCCGGATGTTTCACCAAAAATCGGCTGCGGCGCGCGATAGAGCCGCATCTACTTCGTTGCCCTGGGCCCAGGGGGCACCCCCCGTCCTCGACGTAGGTGCCAAGTACGCCTGCGGGCGGCTCCCGCGAGCGCGCCTTGTGGCATTGCTTGATGTTGGGACCCTCTCATCGCGCCGCGCTGCGATCGTGGTGCAGCATCCGGGCTAGTCCGCAAGCCTGGGTGAAGACCGGCTCTCCCGATACTCATTTGGGGCCAGGTCAGCCGAACAGGATTCGGAACGCCACGGCATGTTCGCTCGGCCAACTCCGAGGCGACTCGATGTGCAGGCCATCGGCAGCGAGTTTCCAGCGCATTGGCTCAGGGGAGCCGAGCAGTTCAACTCGCGCGATCCTGCGTTGCTCCAACCCGCGTGAGGGAGCGAACGCGGTGATGCGCGTCTCGCGCGGATTCCAGCCCATGGCGAAGGCGAAGAGTGCATCGCCATGGGTCGTGAAGCGGATGTCTTCGCCCGTCAGGTCGACGCGCTTGTTCTCGTTAAAGTGCTCCGGCGTGCCGTTAAAGCCATTACCCGGCGTGCTCTTGCGGATGCCCGGCCCTTCGCCAAAGATCTTCCACGGCCGCGTGGCATAGATCGCCTCGGAGTTAGTCCTCATCCACGCGCTGATCGCAGCGAGAATCTTGAGCTCGGCGTCGTCGAGCATGCCGCTCGCCGGGAGCGGGAAGTTGAGCAGCAAATTGCCGTTGCGGCTGACAATATCGACCAGCAGATCGATGACCGTTTTCGGCCGCTTGTAAACCTGCTCGCGATTGTAGTGCCAGTCGCCGATGCAGGTGTCAGTCTGGAACGGCCGCGGCTCGATCTCATCCACCACGCCGCGCTCGACATCGAGAACGCACGTGCCGTTCGCGCATTCGCTGCGGCGTTTGCCGGTGTAGACGACGTCGACCTTGCCCGAGTGCCAGACGCGGCTCTGGTTGTAGTAGTGGGCGACGAGGCTGCGGCCCCAGCGGCCGAAGGGGATGCCACCATCTTCGTAGTACAGGTCAGGCTGGTGCTGGTCGATCAGATCCTGCGCGCGCAGGAACCACTCGCGCTTCCACTCCTCCGGCTCGTTGCCCTGCTCGGCCCAGGCTTCACGGGCCGGTGCGTGCGGCGGAAAGTAGAGATCGCGATTGGAGGGATCGTTGCCGTCGTACGGCACGCCGGCGTAGGGGCCCTGCTTGTCCGCGCCCTTGTTGGTCTCCCACCAGTTGTAGCTGCCCCAGACGTGTTCACTGACGCCAAAACGAAGCCCCGCGCCGCGTGCGGCCTCGCGCCACTCGCCGACGATGTCGCGTCGGGGACCCATTCGGACGGAGTTCCAGCGATGGTTGGAGGAGTTCCACAGATCGAAGTTGTCACAGTGGACGCCCATGCTCACGAAGTACTTCGCTCCAGCCTCCTGGTACAGACGCACCAGGGTCTTGGGGTCGAAACGCTCGGCCTTCCACAGGGGGATGGTGTCCTTGTAGCCGAATTGAGAGGGGTGGCCGTAGGTCTTCAAATGATATTGGTATTGCCGGCTGCCCTGCATGTACATGTTGCGGGCGTACCAGTCGCCCGCGCCGATCGCAGACGACGGTCCCCAATGAGCCCAGATGCCGAACTTGGCATCGCGAAACCACTCGGGGCAGGAGTACGTGTCAAGTGAATGGTCTCCGGCCTGGAAGGGCCCCGACTGAATGGTGATCCCGGCTTGGTGCGCGGCGCGTGCAATCTTCGTGAGCGCCGCCCCGCCAGCAATTTTGAACACGTCTCTTCGAGTCCAGTTCATCGGAATCATGGCCCGATTATACCCGGCGGGCCGATGATGCCCGGCCGGCCCGCTGACGGGGACATCCGAACAACGGCGTCTTGCGACAAACTCCTAAGGGGCCGGTGCGTATTTCTTGCGCCGCGCGTTCAGATCGTCCGCAATTTTAATGTTCATTTCCTTCGTGATCGGGTAGAAGAAGAGACATCCCGCCGTCGCCGCGAAGGCGAGGCCAGCGTAGACGCTCGCCGTCAGGCGAATGCCCATCAGAGAAGAAGGCGTCTGCACGGCGTTGGCCACGTATCCATAAAACGAAAACAACCAGCCGGCGATCGCGCCGCCCAGCGCCAGACCGGCCCACAGCGCAAACACCACGGCCGAAGTCACAGTCGCGGTGGCGCGGCGTCCGGTTTTCCATTCACCGTAGTCGGCGACATCGGCGATCATGGCCCACAGCAGCGGGCAGGACCAACCGAAGGAGAATTGACGCAGGATCTCCGAAGCGAAGATGGCCACTGTCGCGGTCGCAGGAAGGAACAGCAGCGCCACGTTGAATAGCGTCGTCAGCGCCATGCTGAGGATGAACAGGTTGCGTTTGCCGAGGCGGAGCGACAGCGAGTTTGAGAGAGCGACGCCAACCAGCAGCGCACTGAGACCGAAGCCGTTGAACCAGCTGAAGAGCTGCTCGTTGCCAGAGCAATACTTGAAGAACGGCAGCATGACGCTGCTGCGGATCGAGATGGCAATGAAGTAGAACATTGTCACCAGGAAGAGGGCGATCCACGGGCCATTCCTGATCAGATCCGCGAGGTCGCGAGCCGTCGAAGCCTTCTGTTGCGGATCAGGTTGAATCCTCTCCTTCGTCGTGGCGAAGGCGACGAGGAAGAAGATTACGCTCAGGACCGAGAACAAACCCATGGTGAACTGGAAGCCCTTGGCGTTGTCGCCAGCCCCAAAGAAATCGCGCATGGGGATGGCGAGGCCTTGAACGATAAACCCGGCGCAATTGGCAAAGATCTGGCGGTACGACGAGAGGCTGGTCCGTTCGTCAGGGTCGCCGGTGATCACGCCAGTCAACGTCGCATAGGGCACGTTGTTCATCACATAGATCACGCGCAGCAGAGCGTAGGTGATCCAGGCGTAAGCGATCTTGCCGGCCGGGCTGAAACCGGGCGTGGTAAAAGTCAGGACGCCGATAATGCCGAACGGCAGCGCCGTCCAGAGCAGCCAGGGACGGAATTTGCCATACCGGGTATTGGTCCGGTCGGCGATGATCCCCATGATGGGGTTAATCGCGGCAGCGCCCAGACCGACCACCAGGAACAGCGTACCCGCCTGCGCCGCCGAGAGCCCGAACGTGTCGGTGTAGAAGCTGAGTTGCAGGGCCAGCATCGCCTGGAAAACGAAGTTGGCAGCCATGTCGCCCAGGCCATAGCCGATCTTCTCCGTCACCGAGAGCTTCTGCGTCATGCGGGCCTCATTTCTTTCCGCGTCGAATTGAGGGACATCTGCCGCCGCGAATCCGGCCAGCGACTACGATCGGACCTGCAGGATCACCTTTTGCAGGTCCGCGTCGCGCGACGAGCTGCCGACCATGATCTCGAACTCGCCAGGCTCGACCACATACTTCATGTGGACATCGAAGAAGGCCAGCGAATCGGGCGTGACCGGGAGGACGACGGTCCTGCTCTCACCCGGCGCCAGCGTGACTTTCTCAAAACCCTTCAGTTCCTTGATCGGACGCGTGACGGAACTCACCACGTCGCGAATGTACATCTGGACCACTTCGGCGCCGGGGCGCGAGCCCGTGTTGGCAACCTCGGCGAGCACGCGCGTGGAGCCGCCGAGCTTGATTCTCTTCCTCTCCAAGCGCACGTTTTCGATCTTAAATGTGGTGTAGCTGAGACCGTACCCGAAAGCGTAGAGCGGCGTCACGTCGTCGAACAGATAACCGCGCCGCGCCGAAGGTTTGTAGTTGTAAAACGCCGGCAGGTGGCCCGCCGAACGCGGAATCGTGATGGGCAGCTTGCCCCCAGGATTGACGTCGCCAAACAGCACATCCGCCACTGCCGCACCAGTTTCCTGGCCGAGATACCAACATTCGCAGATTGCAGGCACGTTCGCGGCGAGAATGTTCATCGAGAGCGGCCGGCCGTTGAACAGCAGCGCGACCACGGGTTTGCCCAGCGCGACCATCGCCCGGACGAGATCCTCCTGCCGTCCGACCAGATCGAGACTGGCGCGATCGCCCAGATGATTGAGACCCCAGGCCTCGCGCGAGGTCTGCTCGTTGCCGCCGATGGCCAGCACGATCACATCGGCTTTGTTCGCGACCCGAACTGCCGCGGCGATCTGCTTGCGATCTTCCAGCGGATCGCTGGGCGTTACGACGTCCTGATTCCACGACCCGCCGACCGTGATCTTGCAGCCTTCACTGTAGACCACCTTGGCGCGCTGGCCCACTCGGGCCCGGATACCGTCAAGAACGGTGACGTTGCGCTTCGGCACGCCGCTATAGCCGCCGAGCAGAGTCCGATTGGCGTTGGGCCCGATGACCGCGATGGTCTGGATCGTGTCGAGATTCAGAGGGAGAACGTGGCCTTCATTCTTCAGCAACGTGATGGTCTCGCGCGCCGCCTGCAGTGCCAATTGAGCGTGGGCGTCGCAGCCTACCACGCGATCGGCCTCATCGGGATCGACGTACGGATCGTCGAACAGCCCCATCTGGAACTTCCAAAAAAGCATCGGCTCAACCAGGCCGTCGAGCTGCCTCTCGGTCAGCACGCCCTGGCGCGCCAGCTCCACCAGGTGCAGGTAGCAGTCGGGCTCCGGCAATTCGATGTTGACTCCCGCGCGGACCGCCAGTGCGCACGATTCCTTCTTGTCCTTGGCGACGAAGTGGCCGTGCGTGTCGGGGCGAAACCCGAGTTCCCAAATGGCGTAGTAGTCGGAAACGACGAAGCCCTTGAAGCCCCACTCTTTGCGCAGGACGTCGCGCAGCAGCCATTCATTGGCGTGCGACGGCACACCGTCGATCTCGTTATAGGACGCCATCACGCTAATGGCCCCGCCTTCGCGCAGCGCCGTCCTGAAGGTCGACAGGAACGTCTCGCGCAGCACGCGCAGAGACACGTTTGCCGGGGCGCAGTTCATGCCCGACTCGGGCTGGCCGTGGGCCGCAAAATGCTTCAGCGTGGCGATCACGCGCCGCTTGTCGTTGAACTTCGCATCGCCCTGGAAGCCGCGGACCGCGGCCACGCCGAGCCGCGCCACGAGGTATGGATCCTCACCATAGGTCTCTTCGACACGGCCCCAGCGCGGGTCGCGCGCCACGTCCACGACAGGCGTCAGCGCCTGGTGCGTGCCCCGCAGCCGCGCCTCCGCGGCGGTCATGGTGAACAGCGCTTCGACCAATGCGGGATTGAAAGTCGCGGCCAGGCCGATGGGTTGAGGGAAGCTCGTGCCGCCGATGGCCGCATGCCCGTGCAGGCACTCCTCGTGGAAGATGACCGGAATTCCGAGGCGCGTGTTTTCGAGGAAGAACTTCTGAATCGCGTTGGTCAGCGCCGCCATGCCGCGGGCATCCTGGCCCCGCCCGGCGTCGCTGGGGCGTCCCACCTGCCCGATGCCGCGCCGATCCTTGAAGGCGGCCTGTGCTTTCCGCAAGTCGAAGTTGCCGCCGGCGTCGACGAGTGTTTCGGCCTTCTTCTGCCACACGCACATCATCTGCGCGGCCTTTTCCTCGAGCGTCATCCGCGACAGGAGATCCCGGGCGCGCCTGGTGGCCGGCAATGAGGCATTCCTGTACGCCGGAGGCTTCAATTTGCCGCTCTCACGCTTCGGGGCTGAAGACTTGCTTTTCATGGAGCCGGTTCTTTCTCGGTATTGTGGTGCGGAGACAAACGCGCCATCGAGCCGCACGCCCACATGGGTGTAGCTTACGTCCGCGCACGGGGATCGCCGGTGGCCGCGGGGGCGTGGTCAGCGGAGGCGGGCGGCCCGAGGATCCCGGTGAAGATGGGCTTCAGCGCATCGGCCCAAACCTGGTAGGCCGGGAGGGCCGGGTGCAGTCGATCGGCGTCCATCATGCCGGGGCGAAGAGTGCCGTCGGGGCCGGCCAGTTTGTCATTGATGTTCAGATAGCGGATGGCCGCGCCATCGGCGAACTGGGCGAGGTTGCGGTTGATCCTGCCGATGGCCGGCATCGCCGCCGGATTGTCATTGCGGGGGAAGATGGCGGTCAAAACGATGACCGCGCGCGGAGCCTTGGCGCGGAGCACGCCGACGACGGAGCGCAGGCCCTTGGTGATGTCGGCGACCTCGGCCGCGTCGCCCTCCGGCGGAACTGTGTTGCCGAAATTATTCGTGCCGGCGAGGAGGACGATGACCTTGGGGTTGACGCCATCGAGTTCGCCGTTGCTCAGGCGCCATAGGATGTTCTGGATGGTATCGCCGCCCCAGCCGAAGTCGGCCGCGTTCCAGCCGAAGAAGTTGTGCTTCCAATTGGCCAGCAGATCGGGACGGTCGAGCGCGCCCCAACGGCGCGTGATGGAGTCGCCCTCGAAATAGATGTCGATGCCGCCCTGGCGCGCCTTTTCGACGAGCTGCGCGTGGGCAGTGAGGGAGTTCTGGTCCATGCGGGGCACGGGCTGATCGGCGGGAGGCAACTGGGCCGGCATGGGCTTTTCCTCAGCCGGCGTCATCGACTGCGCCGTCTTCGCGCCAAGCGGCGGAGTGTGCCCGAGAAACTTGTCGGCCCAGGGGATGAAGTACTTCCAATTGGGAGCGTCGGTGTGCCCGCCGTCGTGCTGGCGCCAGGCGAGCTGGCCGTCGAGCAAGCCGCTGTTGACCGGCGGCATCTTTGCATTCCGGTAGTCGTCTCCCACACCCAGGTCCCTCGCGCCCAGCAGCCGGAACACGCGCCCCGCAGCCACGGTCGCCATGTAGGAGCCCTGCTGGTCCAGCCATTTCGCGTCGCCCTTCTCGGGAATGCCATAGCTGATGAACGTCAATCGCGGCGCGCACAACGCGATCAGTTCGTGCGCGTCGACCGGGATGTCGCCCGCGTTCCTGCTGCCGAATGCGGCCTCCGCGGCGCCGTATTTGAGGAAGTTGCCGGCCATCCAGTGATACCCGCCCGAGCCGGTGAGGTTTTCGACTTCTTCGCCGAAGTTGCGGCGGTGGGGCTTGGCGCCACCCTCGCCCGAGGAGCCAACCAGCACGACGGCGAAGCGCTGGTCAAAGGCCATGGTCACGAGCGCGGCCTTGCCGAAGCGCGAAACACCCTCGATGCCCACCTGCTTGGCGTTGACGGCTGCGTCGGTTTCGAGATAGTCCAGAGCGCGCGAGGCGCCCCAGCCCCAAGCTCGCAACGCGCCCCAGTCATCGGGCTTGCGGGGCTGGCCGTGGTTCGCCAGGCCGATGATGCCGCGCGTCAACCCGGCGCCGTTGTCGGGCTGCACGCTTCCGGGGTCGAGATAGGCGTAGCCCCAGCCGTCGGCGATTAACTGCTCGGTGGCCGGCGGGTCAGAGCCCAGCATGGCCTTCATCCGCTCCCTCATTTCGGGGTTTTTGGCCATCATCTCGGTCATGCGCTTCATAAAGGCCGGGCTGCCGAACATGATCATCACGGGCACGGGGCCGGTCGCCTTCGCGGGCATCGCCAGCGTCATTTGAATGTCGACCGTGATCGATGGGCAGGAGGTGTTGTCGACGTGGCCGACGAGCTGTTTCTCGATGACCGGAATCGAACCGGCCGTGGAATCCTTCGTACTGGCGACGCTCCAGGCGACCTTCGGCAGGCTGGCCGGAATGCGGCCTACGACTTCGTGCTCGAAGTCCTCGACGATCTCCGGCCGGCGCCGTTTCCACCACACTTTGGCCGAGGTGACCTTCTTGCCGTTTTTCAGCGTCAGCGGGTCGGGCCAGTCGGGATATGGATTGGCCTTGGCCTCGTCGAAATTGGCGTGGTCGGGCGCCTTCTCATTGCCGTTCGGTCCTGGACGGAGGGCCTTGATGCCGAGCTGCTCCATCATGTTGCTGTGGTCCTGGGCCGTGGTCCAATTCATGGGCTGAGGCGGTGCGCCCGCGGCAGGCGGCGATTGTTGTGCGAACACGCAACAGCAGGCGAGAAAGGCCGGCAGGCCGAGCGGAAGAAATCGGGATGGAACGATCAGACGGTGCATTGCGGACGTCATATTTGGACTCTCGAACAGATGATATGGCCGCGACGAGGCCGCCGTCGAGCCGGCTCCGAGGTGGATTCAGTTCACACTCGCATGCCACGAATCAGCGCGCGGCCATGTCCACCGGCCGGCGCGCGCCGCGGCGGCTGCGGTCTTGCTTCGTGCGGGCGAGCTTCACCGCCGCCTGCAACGTGTCCGCTGGCCATAGCATCCACTGCGGCCGGGGAGGCGAAACGGGCAGCCCGACTATAATCGAGTGACAATGTCCAGCGCTTCTACGCCCGCCCTGCTGAGGCCACAACGATCGCACTTTCGCTGGACGGTATGTGCGCTGCTTTTCCTCGCGACCACGATGAGCTACGTGGACCGCCAGGTCCTGAGCCTGCTGGCCAAGACGCTCGAGATCAGGATCGGCTGGAATGCGGTTCAGTACGGCAACATCACAATGGCCTTTTCTATCGCTTACGGGATCGGTTTGCTCCTGGCGGGGAGGTTGCTGGACAAGTTTGGCACGCGTATCGGGTTCGCCGTTGCCGTGGGACTGTGGAGCGCCGCGGCGATGCTGCACGCTGTCGCAACCTCGGCGTTCCAGTTCGGTGTCTTCCGCGCATTGCTGGGATTGAGCGAGGCCGCGAATTTTCCGGCCTGCATCAAGACGGTTGCCGAGTGGTACCCGAAACGCGAGCGCGGGACCGCAACCGGGCTTTTCAACTCGGGCGCCAATATCGGCGCGATCGGCACCATCCTGCTGGTCCCCTGGCTGGCGGAAAAGTACGGCTGGCAATCGACATTCCTGATGGCTGGGGCCATTGGATTGATCTGGGTGGCGCTCTGGCTCCTCATTTACAAGCAGCCGGAAGACCACCCCAAGGTGTCGGCTGAGGAGCTCGAGCTGATTCGCAGCGACCCACTCGAGAAACTGGAGCAGGTTCCGTGGCGGCGCGTGTTTCCGAAGAAAGAAACCTGGGCGTTTGGGCTGGGCAAGTTCCTCACCGATCCCATCTGGTGGCTCTATCTGTTCTGGCTGCCCAAGTATCTTCAGGACACCTATCACCTCTCACTCGCGGATATCCGGTGGCCGATGCTGGTGGTCTACAATGCGGCGACCGTGGGCAGCGTGGCCGGAGGCTGGCTGTCGGGGAAGCTGATCGAGCTGGGCTGGTCCATCAATGCGGCGCGGAAGACGGCGATGCTGATCTGCGCGCTGTGCGTGCTTCCGGTGCTGTACGTACCGTATTCGGGCCGCATTTGGGTGGTGGTGGCGATTCTGAGCCTGGCGGCAGCGGCTCACCAGGGCTGGTCGGCGAACCTGTTCACAACGGCTTCCGACATGTTCCCCCGCGTCGCAACGGGCAGCGTGGTGGGCATCGGTTCTGCCATGGGCGCGGCGGGCAGCGCCCTCATGACGCAGTCGGCGGGGTGGATCGTGACGTTGACCGGCAGCTATTTTCTGTTGTTCATGATTTCGGGCCTGGCTTATCTGGTCGCGCTGGGGGGCATTCAGCTGCTTTCCCCCAGGCTCGATCGCGCGACACTGGACTGAACCCAGCGCCAGTTCGCCTTCTGGAAGTCGAACATCGCGCCGATGGACGCCCCCGGCTGGCCGGCCGGGGAGATACGGCTCGCTGAAGGGCTCAGTGCGAGCGGGAAAGCCGGTCGGCACGTTTGATGGTTGGGTATCAGGCGTCGAACGCATCGGCACGCTGCCGCCCTGGCGGGGCCGCGCCTGTCGCGAGAGGGATTCTCATTCCCCCACTGCCATCTTCTTGGTCTGCTCCCTCAGCTTGGCCTCAGCGGGACCGATCACTTTGTCCGACAACGATCCGAGCAATTCGGCCCGATCCTCATACAGGAACGGCTCCAGAAACCACGGATACTGCCGCAGGTCCCTGAACATGCCCCATTCCTGCTCCGAAGCCAATAGGATTGGGCGCACCGGAAGAGACGGAAGCTCCGGCACGATCTGCATCAACTCCCGCACAACACTCTTCGCGGCGGTGATGTCGGCAACGACGAACCGGGCCAGGTGCGCCAGAGTCGAGACGGTCGCGGTGAAGTCACGGTTTGACGGATTCTCAAAATCCACCAGGACGGGCAGGTAATCGCGCTTGCGGAGCTCGTCGCGCAAAGCATCCAGGACGACCTTGCGTTCCCCCGTGAAGCAGCCCAGGATCAGGACAACCTGCGAGGTGATCGTGTCGATGACCTTGCGGATGTTGCGGTTGCTCAGGAGGAGGTGGATGAAGTGACCGACTCCGAGGTCATCCACTGCGATGGTGGGGGCATCGGACGACGAAATGATCAGGTCGGTTTGAATCGTCCCTGCGAGCTGAACGTCCCACACGGAAAGACCGTAGATGCGGCAACCCTTGAGGTTGGCAGCATTGAGAACAGTGCTTACCAACGACGCGCCGCTGAGATTGGCGGCGCTGAGATTGGCCTCGCTGAGGTTAGTCGCTATGAGTTCAGAGCCTCTGAGGTTCGCCCGGCTGAGATTGGCGTGCCTGAGGCAGGCCTCAGTGAGGTTGACCCGGCCGAGGTTGGCTTCGCAAAGGTTCGCCCGGCTGAGGTCGGTTTCGCTCAGGTTGGCTCTGAAAAGGTTGGCTTTTTGGAGGTTGGCTCCTCCAAGGTCCGCGCGGCTGAGGTTGGCTCCTCCGCAATCGGCGCTGAACAGGTCGGCTTCGAAGAGTTTGGCGTCGCTGAGGTCGGCCTGGCTGAGGTTGGCCTGGCTGAGGTTGGCGCGGCTGAGAAAGGCTTCGCCGAAGTTGGCGCGGTTGAGGAAGGCCTCGCTCAGGTCGGCTTCGCTGAGGTTCGCTCCGCCGCAGTCGGCCGCACTGAGATTAGCGCCTCTGAAGTCGGCTCGGAAAAGGTCCGCGCCGCTGAGGTCGGCGCCTCGGAGGTCGGCGTCACTGAGGAATACTTCGCAGAGGTTGGCCCGGCTGAGGGGGGCTTCGCTAAGGTCAGGGCCGATGGTCGGATGCCTGCCCCTCCACTCGTTCCAAACCGCCACGCCGCTCTTCAAGATCTCGACATGATCCGGATCGGCCATCGTGAACTGCCCCCTCTGGAGATTGTATTCCTTCCAGGCGTCATGGCAACCAAGTGTTTCGATATTGTGACGCCTTTCCGATGCCCCGCGACCCGCTGGCACGGAGTGTACTGCCCGATGGGCCGGCTGCATGACGTTCAATCAGACCGGGTTTCCTGGGCTGTTCCAGCACCGCCAGCCGCGACGGGTGTCCGTGCCGCTGCACTCCTTGACCAATGGTCCAGGTTCATCCTGACCTGACCGCGGCTTTCTGCCCCACTGGCTTACGGGGCGAATACCCGCTGAACGTCGTGGCATCCCAGCGCTGGCTCGCCGCTGCCCATCCGCGGCGCTGCTGCCCGCTGCCGGCCCTGGCGCCAATCCAATATGCAGAGTGGAAACATGGTGGTATCCTCATCCGGTATGGCCGATCAATTGATCCTGCACGCACCCGATGGATCAACCAGGAAAGTTGACCTGGAGGCTGACCGCTACACGCTGGGCAGAGCAATCGGGAACGACCTTTGCTATCCGGAGGACGAGGAACTCTCCCGGCAGCACCTGGTATTCGAGCGCTCGGGCAGTGAGTGGGTAGTGGTGGATCTGGGCAGCAGGAACGGCACACGGCTGAATGGAATTCGAATCAACCAGCCCAGTTCATTGAGAACGGGCGACCAGGTCTCCGCCGGCAGACTGAGGATGGACTACTCGCGCGCTGCCGCGCCGGCGGATCAAGTGGCATCATTCGATGACCGGGTCGTCTTCACTGATGCCCCGGGTCCGAATAGTCTGACCTCCACGCTTTCCATGCGGCTCGACGCTGTGCTGGGCGGCGAGTCTTCCATCGGCGCGCAAGACGTTCACGCCCCGGCCTCCGTCCCGCAGATGCAAGCCCTCATTCAGGCCGGGCGGGAGTTGGCTGACCACCGGCCGCTGTCCGAGCTGTTCCCCCTGATCCTGAACCTCGCGGTCAATGCAGTGGGCTCTCCGCGTGGTGTCTTGATGCTGCAGGAGGGCGGGTCGCTGGTGACGCGGGCGGCTAGGGGCGACCACTTCGAAATCAGCAAGACTGTGCGCGACCGGGTGCTGCATCAGAAGGAGAGCCTGCTGATTGCGGACATCCAATTGGACGAAAAACTGCGGGTGCAGTCGAGCATCGCGGATCAGAGGATTCGCAGCATTCTCGCCGTTCCGCTGCAAGCCAGGGAAAACGTTATAGGGTTGATTTACCTGGATTCGCCGAATTTGGTCCGGCATTTCACGCCCCAGGACCTGGGTCTGCTTACGGTGCTGGCCAATATTGCGGCGATTCGGATCGAGCATGCACGGCTCACCGAAGTGGAGCACCATGAGCGGCTCATGGCGCGGGAGATGGTGCAGGCAGCGGAAATCCAGAAGAACCTGCTCCCGCGAAGCGTTCCTCAGCCGCCCGGGCTGGAGCTGGCCGCGTTCAGCGAGCCCTGCCTGAGCGTCGGGGGCGATTACTACGACTTTTGCGAGCGCGGCGGCAGGCTGAGCCTGATGGTGGGCGACGTGGCCGGCAAAGGCTTGCCCGCCGCCCTGCTGATGGCCAGTCTGCAAGCGCGGATCCAGGTGCTGGTGGAGGAGGAGATTGACCTGGCGGCGCTGGTCACGCGGCTCAATCGAATCGTCGCCAGCAATTGTCCCGGCAATCGGTTCATCACACTCTTCATGTGCGAAGTGGATCTGGCCACTGGAGCGCTGGCGTACGTCAACGCCGGTCACAACCCGCCCTTGCTGGTGCGGGCCAATGGCGAAGTCCAGCGGCTGGAAGGCGGCGGCATGGTTTTGGGCATCTTTGGGCGGGCCGCCTACGCTCTGCAGACGGCTCACATGGACCAGGGCGATTTGCTCGTGATCTTCAGTGACGGCGTGACCGAAGCCCAGGACCCCGCCACTCAGGAAGACTTCGGCGAGGAGCGGCTGCTGGCAGCTCTGGCCCCTGCGGCCGCGCGGTCTCCGGCCGAGATGATGGAGCAAACCAAGAATGCAGTCGCGCGCTTCGCCGGGGCCGTGGCCGCGGCTGACGATTTCACGCTGGTGCTGGCCAGGAGAACAGGCCGCGAGGATCGATAGACCCTGAGGAGATGGGCCCGCCGACGGAGCCGGGAGTACACCTTCGCCCGGGAGCGTACGGAAGCATGATGGATCCTGTTTCAGATGACCGTCAAGCGGCGCGGCGAAGCCCAGGGCGATGATCCAGTCCTTTCTCCGCGACCTTCGTCAGAGGGTCGAATGCTTAGCGAAATGAATCGAAGGATAGCCAGTATAAGACAATCATCCTAATAGGGAAAGTCGATAATTGGCTTTGTTCCTCCCGTTTTCTCTGTGCACCTCCCGCAACGCTTATCGCGGCAGGGCCTCGATCTGCCGCAGCACCACGGCCAGCCGTGCGGCCTGCTCCGGCTCCTGGCCGTAGCGCAGGGCATGGTAACGCGAGGTGAATTCCGCCACCAGCGGCGCGGCCTCGCTCTGGCGCACCCCGGCCGCGAACTCGCCTGCCGTCTGAAACGGCGCCTTCTCGAAGCCGCGCTTGTGCATTGCGGCCAGCATGCGCCGGTACAGCCGGGCGGCCTCGTGCGCCGCCTGCAAGGTTTCTCCCGGCCCGCCAGCGCGCCGGCGCGACAGCGCGGCGGCGATTCGCCGCCGCCACAGCACTGCCAGCGCGAGCAGCAGCACAGCCGCCGCGATGCCCGCCTTTCCCACCTGGAGGCTGAGTGAGCCGGCCGCCGCCCTCCACGCTCCGGCCAGCCGCTTCCAGTTGCGCTGCAGCCACGGCGCTCCGCGCCGCCGCGACCGGTCCACCTGAAACGCCAGCGTCAATTGCCGGTCCAGGTCATAGCCCACCACCCACTCCTGCCAGAACGTTTCGCCGGCGTCGAGATACAGGCCCAACTGCGACCACCGCCCGCCCGCGCTAGCTCTTTCCTCGCCCACCGGCGTGGGATCGTAGGTCGTCCAGCCCTGAGAGGGGATCCAGGCCTCGACCCAGGCGTGCGCATCCGAAGCCCGAACCACCAGCAATCCGGTGAACGGGTTGGCCGTCCCGCCCAGGTATCCCGTGGCCACGCGCGATGGAATCCATAGCTGCCTCAGCATCACCGCCATGGCCGAGGCGAAGTACTCACAGTGGCCTTTCCGGCGTTCAAACAGGAACTCGGACAGCGGGTCCCGGCTATCGCTCTCCACCGGGTCGAGCGAATAGGCGAAGTGCGTGCGCAGGTAGTGTTCAAGGGAACGCGCGCGCGCGTCATCGTCGCCATCGCCCGCCGTAATGGCGCGGGCCAGCTCAGCCGTGCGGCTGTCCATGGGCGGCAGACGAAGGTGGAAATAGCGCTCTTCGCTGCTCAGGCGCGACGGCACTTCGTCCACCGCCCCGCCCGCGCCCAGGTAACTGTAGACCACGTACCGCAGCTCCTCGTTCTGGCCGAACGGCAGCTTCACCCCGCCCGACGGCGTGCGCACCAGCAGGTCGCTGCTCAGGCGCACGTTCTCCGGCAAGCCGGCGAGGAACAAGTACTCCGAACCGCCGTCCAGCAGCACCTCGTAAAAGCTGCGTGGGCCCGGCCGGCGCCGCTGTTCGTCCGATACGAGTTGCACATAGCCGCTCTCGCCGGCCCGCAGCACCGTCCCGCCGCGCGGCGAGTTGTACCATCTCCGCCCGTCGAATTCGGCCAGCGCCGTGCCACGCCAGTGCAGCCCGGCGTGCGGTTCACCGTCGGCGAACCGCACGTGCAGCACGGGCGTGCTACTCGGCCGGATCTCGCCCGGTTGCCCCAGCGTGATCTCCGGCGCGAAGCCCGACACCCGTTGTGCGCCCGGCATCAGCCGCTCCAGCGCCACGCGCGCCGTCCGCGGCACGACGAAGAACAGCGCCACGGTCAACGCCAGCACGCCCACGCCCGCCGCGCCCGTCAGCAGCCCTAACCGCCCGCCGATGCCCGATGTGCCGCCCGCCGTCGCCGGGCCGCGCATCGCGCCCCGGATCTCGGCGCTCGCCAGCGCGGCCAGCGTCGCGGCCCAGAACAGCATCAGCAGCAGCAGGAACGTCAGGCTGGTCGCATGGAACGCCGCCGCCAGCATTTCCGCAAACCCGATCAGTCCCACGACCGCGGAGTCGCGTCCGCTGCGCGCGGACAGCAGCTTCAGCGCCGCCGCGACGACGATCACGTGCACTGTCGCCGGAATCACGGCGTGCGAGATCAGGAAGTAATCCGCCGGCACGAAGAGCAGGTAACAGGCCGTGGCCCGAGTAGCCCAACGCTGTGAAATCGTAAAGCGCGCCAAGCCCGTGAGCTGCGCCAGCCGGACCGCCAATGCGGCCGCGCCAACCACGATGCCAGCCCGGTCCAACGCGCCCGCGAGCGCCGCCGCCGCGGTGCCGCTGGTTAGCATCGCCAGCACGGCGCCTTGCAGAAACACGTCCAGGGCCCGCTCTGGATTTACCGCCCGTTGCCGAACCATGCCGCCTCCAGCGCACCGGCGAATTCCGCCACGGTTTCCGTGCCGGCGTCCTCGGACGTGCAGATTACCAGGACCAGGCCGCGCACAAAGGCACAGGCCCCGTCGCGCGGCGGCCATCTGCGTTGCGCCTCCGCCGCGTCGCCCT
This sequence comes from Bryobacteraceae bacterium, assembly GCA_052145115.1. Lineage (GTDB taxonomy): Bacteria > Acidobacteriota > Terriglobia > Bryobacterales > Bryobacteraceae > CAIVVT01. The sequence goes on along the minus strand of JBKQPG010000099.1, from coordinate 38,110 downwards.
GCGACTGGAAGCCGAAGGCGCTGACTTCGATGCCCAAGCTGTCGCGGAAATAGGCGGCCCGGACCCAGGCCGTGGCCTCCAGCGCGCGCATCGGTTCTGGAGCGTCCGCGGCGGCGGGCGTCTCCAACCCGCGCCGGATCCAGCCGCCAACGCGCTCCGGCGGCACCGGAATCAATGCCCTCCGCGGCACGCCGGTGCACGCGCCCAGCGCCAGCGCCGCGAGCGCTACCGCACACCCGCGCCTCATGCCCTCACCATACCATCGCCGGCCGCGCTCGCCGATTTCGCGAGACACTCCCGCACCCCTGTGATAGAACAAACGAGTGATCCTGCGCCTGGATAACGACCTGCCGCCGTCGGATTCTCTCGCGCGGCGGTTCCAGGATCGCAATGTCCTGGCGCGGCTGAAAGCCCTGGATGCCAAGGCGCGGCGCCACGGCGTCGCCGCTCTCGACCCGTCGCTCAACGAACTCATCCGCATCGGGATGGAGACCGCCCCCGGCGGGCAGGTCACGAGAAACTGTTACGGCCTGTTCCATCTGAGCTGGCTGGCCGAGAGGCATCCCGAGTGGTCGCGCATCGTCCTGGACGAACTGGACGCCATCAAGGCCGCTATTCGGACGACGCACGGCGTCAGCCTGAAGTTTCTGCTCTGGACTGGCGGCGCCGGTTCGGCCGCGGACCCGGGGCTGTACCTGGACTGCGGATTGCTTAAGCGCGGGCCCAAGTCGTACCTCCTCGACTCCACCGACCCGGTCAAACTGAAGGCCATCCTGGCCGATATGAAGCGCCGCGCCGGCTCGCTGCGGGGCGCACTCAAGTCCACGCTGGTGGTGGGGTTGACTCCGGGCCCGGCCTCCGACGGGCCGGGGCTGAATCTCGAGAAGCTGGCTGCACTGTATGACGTGCTGGGGCTCGACAGCCGTCCCAACCTCATCCACCTGGCACCCGCAGGCTCGCCGCCCGGCCAGCCCGCCTCACGCCGTCTCCACCGCCGCGTCGCGCTGCAGCTCGACGACGGCAATTCCATTGCCGGGCGGCACAGCGCGCCGTTGACGCGCAGCAGCCTCTACCCGCTCGGTCTGGCCGGCGTCCCCTTGCACGCCTGAATCGCCGGCACGTTCCTGCGGGCGGACGAGATCACGGCCGCCTTTCGTCTGGCCGCATTCCTGCATCAACAGGCCCTCGCCGGCCGCGACAACGTGACCCTCGCTCTTTCGCGTTCGCTCGCCGGCGCGGCCCCGTGGACCAAGCGGAACTTCGAGGAAAGCCTCGGCCTGGACGAGAAAGCCGGCTTGAAAGTGCTCATCAACGAGCCGCTGCGCATGGCCGATTACCGCGCTCCCAGGGACCTGCGGCAGGACCGCGTTTTCCTGCTCGCCGGACGTCAGGGCGAGCCTGCCGTCGAGCTCCGCAAGCTCGCGCTGCTGCGCCGCAGCGGCTATCCGCTGGCCTCGCTCACCGTTCCGGCCGAGGCCCCGCTCTCGCGATACCTGCAGTTCATCCACTACACCGTCTTCGCCATGGCATGGCTCTGTGAGATCAACTTCGTCGCACCGCCCGCCATCCAGTTGGACGCCTCGATCGCCCGCCTCCTGGTTCAGAACGCGGCGTTTCAGGGCGGCATCGAGAATACCCCCGAGTGGAAGCAGCTCAAAACTTCCCCGCGCCAGGTGCGCTGGCGCGGCGGCGTGGTCCTGCACTACGACCGCCTGCCCTGCGGCTTCGCATTGACCGCACGCGACGCCGCTTCGGCCTACGCCGCCCTGCTGCGCCAACTCGCCGAGGCGGGCGTGGTGCGGTACGGCGAGCTGACGTTTCATGGCGACACGCGTTATCACGCCCCCGGCAGGAAGCTCCGCAAGCTGCTGGACCGCGCCGCCGCGCTGATCTTCCGGGGAAGTGCGAAGATGCCCGCCGACGTTGAGGAAGGCCCGCTGATGAACCACCCCTGCGGCGTCATGGGGACTGGCCCCGGCGGCGGGCTGTCCACCTTGCTGCTCAGCGAGAAAGCCGAATCCGTGCCCGAGGCTGGCTACAAGTCCGACCACCATCGCGCCCAGTTTCTGGCCGCGCAGATGGCGCTCGAGCAGCGCGGCCGGCTGGTGGTTGCGATCACGTTACGCGACCTCTCGGAGGCTTCGCTCAAGGCGCTGGACGAGTTTTTCCGCCAGGCAGCGGCGCACCTGAAGCACTGGAAGTAGCCTGAACCGTTGCTGGGGTGGTGACTCAACGCGCAGTATGCGCCCGGGGTGATCCCCCGTCGAAACCACGCGCCAGGCGGCGGCGCTACTGCACCTTGATGGTCAGCTCATCGACGACGCTTTTGACGCCCTTCACCTTTTTGGTCAGGTGCTCGGCCTTCGAGCGGTACCTTTCCTGGGTCACCGCTCCGCGCAGTGTCACCACGCCGTCCTTCACTGCGACTTCGAGGTTGGCGCCTTTGACGTCCGGGTCACCGACGAGTTTGAGCCGCACCGCGTCGTAGATCTTGTCGTCGGAGGCCTGCGAGGCCCAGGCCGGAGCGAGGGCCAGAAAAACTGCCAGCAGCAAAACGAGTGCGCGTTTCATATCGGCTACCCTCCATTATGCTCATTCCCGGAGTCCTCGGGACCGGCGGCCGGCGCGGGAGCCGGGCTGGTCTTCCGCCAGTCCAGCTCGTTCAAGAATTCTTCCTTCTCACGCCACTTCTCACTGACCTTGACGAAAAGCTGGAGGAACATCTTCCTGCCCAGCAATTTTTCGGCGTCCTGACGCGCTTCGGTGCCGATCTGCTTCAACCGCGCGGCTCCCGCGCCGAGCACGATCGGCTTCTGCCCGGCGCGCTCGACGTGAATCGTAGCCGCGATCCTGGCCAGTCGCGGCATCTCAGCCCATTCATCGATCGTCACCGCCACCGAATGCGGCACCTCCTGGTGCGTGGCCAGCAGGACCTTCTCGCGGATCAGCTCCGCCACCAGGAACCGCTCGGGCTGATCGGTCAGGTAATCCGCGGGGAAGTAGGCCGGGCCCAGCGGCAGGCGCTGGATAATCGCCGCGCGCAGCTCTTCCAGCCCCTCCCCCGTCTGTGCGGAAACCGGGAACAGCTCCTCGAACTCGTGCCAGCTCTTGTAAGCCGCCAGCGCCGGCAGCAGCAGTGCCTTGTCCCTTACGAGGTCGAGCTTGTTGAGCACCGCGATGGCCGGCGTCTGGCTGCGCTTGACCCACTCCAGCGCCTTGTGGTCCTCTTCGCGTGGCTCGCGCGTCGCGTCGGCCACGAACAGCAGCAGGTCGCGCCCGTCCAGCGCCTCGGCCACGGCCCTCATCATGCGCCGGTTGATCAATGACGCTGCGTCATGGATGCCGGGTGTGTCCAGAAACACGATCTGCGCGGTCTCTGAGCTCCACACGCCCTGGATCGACGTGCGGGTGGTCTGCGGCTTGTCGGTCACGATGGCGATCTTCTCGCCCACCAGCGCGTTCAGCAGCGTCGACTTGCCCGCGTTCGGCCGCCCCAGGATGGAGACGAAACCCGAGTGGTGCGTGCTGTGTGCGCCGCCCGCCCGCCGGCGCGTCCGATGCTTGCTCATTCCGCTTCCCGGCCGCCTTCCTCGTCCTTGCAAGCCCGGATGCGGACCCGCTCGACCCGCATTCCGTCCGCCGCCAGAACTTCGATGGCCAGGCCGTCGCGCCGTACCACCGTTCCGGGCTCCGGCACGGCCCCCAGCCATTCCGTCACTAGGCCGCCCACGGTCGCCGCCTCGGTGCCCTCCTCGGGGCGGAAGCCGAAGTACCCTTCCAGCCGATCGACGTCGCAACTGCCCGAAATCGTGAGCGACCCATCGGCGCCGAGCTCGAAGTCGCGCGCCGGCTCGTGTTCGTCGAAGATTTCTCCGAACACCTCCTCGACCAGGTCCTCGAGCGTTGCGATGCCGGCCACATTGCCGTATTCGTTGATCACGTAGACAATGTGCCGGCCGTCGTTCTGCATCTCGCGCAACAGCTCCGGCACGGGCTTGGTTTCGGGCACGCCCTGAATATCGCGCATCAGATCGCGGATGCTCTTGGTCTGGCGCTGCTCGTCGTCCATTTCGTACAGGTCCCGCACGTGGACGAAGCCGATCAGATTGTCGATGCCGCCGTCGCCGATGGGAATGCGTGAATAGCGCTCGGATTTCACCAGTTGACGCAGCTCCTCGAGCGGCCGCGACACGTCCATCCACACGACCTGCGGGCGCGGGGTCATCACTTCGCGCACGCGCTTGTCGCCGAACGCCACCACGCTCTGGATCAGGCGGCTGTCTTCCTTCTCGATGATGCCTTCTTCTTCCCCGGCTGAGATCAGCGCCTCGATCTCCTCACCCGGGCCCGCCGGCTTTTCCGAGCCGTTCACCGGCGAGCCGATCTCGAACAAAGACTCCAGGAACTTCAGCACCGCGGTCAGCGGGCGGAAAGGCGCGGCGATCAGTTTCAGCAACGGGATCAGCGGCTCGACCCAATGGGCCCGCGTGCGGCGGTACAGCAACTGCGGGCCGATGTAAGAGAACGCCAGCATCACCAGCCATGCGGCCGCGAAGCTCTGCGCCGCCGCCACGCCGCCGCCCCCGGCGCGCAGCGCCAGGAGCGCAAACATCGCGCCCGCGCCCACCAGCAGCGTGTGCTTGGCCAGTGAGTAGGCCAGCGTGCCTTGTTCGGTATCCGCGCCCAGCCGCTCCTGCAGATGTTGCTTGAAATACTCCAGCGCCTCGGTGTCGCGCGAGCGCAGGCGCATCGATTCCAGGCTCATCAATTGGACCAAGCTCACCAGCAGCAACAGGCCGGCCAAAGCCAGGCCGGCGACGACGATCATCGCTTGCGGCCTCCCGCGGCGCGCTGGGGCGCCGCTTTCCTGCCCGTTACCCTCTCGATGACGCCCGCCGGCAGGCCGAGCTGCCGCCGCCAGCGTGCTTCCATGCGGCGCATCTTTCCACGGTCGGAGGCATGATCGTGCCCCACGAGGTGCAGCACACCGTGCAGCAGCAGCACGCGGATCTCCATCATCAGGTCATGGCCGTAATCGGCGGCCTGTTCCCGCGCCCGGTCCACGCTGATGGCGATGTCGCCCAATTCGCCGCCCGGTGAGGCCGCTGGAAAACTCAGCACGTCGGTCGGCTCGTCCAGGCCGCGGAACTCGCGGTTCAGGCGTCGCAGCGCCTCGTCGTTTGTCAACAGGCAGCAGAAGCGCCGGTCGCCGGCTACGCGGCGGCACACGGTCTCGGCAAAGGCATTCAGATCGCGGCGGCGCAGCCAGCGCGGCGCTTTCTCATAGATCACCAGGGATTCGCGGGAGACCGCGCGGGGGAGCGTGGCGCCAACATCGGAGGACATGGATTTCAATTCAGAGCCGGTCCCGGCTCGGGCGGAATTTCGGGGCTGGCGCTGGCTGGGCTCTCGACCGGCTCCTGCAGCTTCAACGCCATCTGGCGGCCGGCGCCGTTCATTTCGCCATACCGTTCGTAGGCCCGCACGATGCGCTGCACCAACGGGTGACGGACCACGTCGTGCTGGTCGAAGTAGACGAAACCGATTCCCTCCACGCCGCCGAGCACGTCCACCGCGTCCTGCAGCCCGCTGCGCCGGCCCAGCGGCAGGTCGATCTGCGTCAGGTCGCCGTTCACCACCATGCGCGAGTTGAAGCCCTGCCGCGTCAGAAACATCTTCATCTGCTCGGGCGTCGAATTCTGGGCTTCGTCGAGAATGATGAAACTGTCGTTCAGCGTGCGCCCGCGCATGAAGGCCAGCGGGGCGACCTCGATCGCGCTGCGCTCCATCAGCTTCTCCACTTTGTCGCCGTCGATCATGTCGAACAGCGCGTCGTACAGCGGCCGCAGATAGGGGTCGATCTTCTCCTGCAACGTGCCGGGCAGGAATCCCAATCGCTCGCCCGCCTCAACCGCCGGCCGGGTCAGAATGATCCGCTGCACTTGTTTATTGAGCAGCGCCGAAACCGCCATCGCCACCGCCAGGTAGGTTTTGCCTGTGCCCGCCGGACCGACGCCGATCACCAGGTGTAGCTTCTCGATCATGTCGAGATAGACGCGCTGGTTCGGCGTCTTCGGCACCACCGTGCGTTTGCCGAAGTTGCGGTTTTTGCCACTGTCCACGAGTTCCTTGAAGGTCACACCCGGGTCCGCGGAGAGCACGCGCAGATAACTGTTCAGATCGGCGGCCGGAATTCGCAGCCCGCTGTCGGCCAGGTTCAGGTAGTCGAGCACGATTCTCTCGGCGCGGGCCACCTGGCCCTCGTCGCCCTCGATCTCGAAGGCGTCGCTGGTCTGGCGCATCAGCACGCCCAGGCCGCCCTCCAGCACCCGGATGTTCTCGTCTCGGGTCCCGAAGAAACTCTCGAGCGTACGGTTCAGCGTGACTCTGGTTTTCATCTGGCCTCTGGAGGCAGGCTCCAGGCTTTCGATCCGGCAGGAGGGCGCCCGGCGGGACGAATAATGACGTGGTCGGGAAGGATGAAGGGTAGGGCTTTGAAGCTCCCGCTCGGGGAGGTGGACATCCACACTGATGATACCACAAGGCGGCGGCGCGTCCCGCCTCCAAGAGAGCCCGCCGGAGCAGTCGCCGCGCGGCGGAAAGGGGCGATAATAGGACAGGACTTCCATGAAAGTTGATCACTGGCTGAAATCGAATGTCGCCGACAGCCGCGAGTTGCTGGACTCGGGCTATGCAGGCGCGCACCAGGCCGTGACAGAGGCCTTAAAGCGGGAGGACGTTCAGGCCGATCTGGCCCGCTCCGCGCACGAGGCGTGGAGGGCGGCCGCGATCGGCGCCGTTGTGGGATCGGTGACCGGCTATCTCAACGAGGATGAGAAACCGCTGCTGGGCGCGCTGGCCGGAGCGTTGGTGGGCGGAGGCCTGGCGCTGGGCGGTTTGATGGCCTGGGGCACGCGGCGCCTGATTGCGGCTGCGGCCGTGGGCGCGGTAAAGCACGTCAATTCCACGCGCGACGAGCAATGGCTGTCGCGGAATCCCGTGGCCTACGGCTAAGCCGTGGCGGCGGCGGTTGCGTGCTCCCACCCCGCCAGAGTCTCGCGCACGAACTCCTCATAGCGGCGCGGCGGATGGCCGAGAACGCGCGTAATCGTCTCAATCTCGCCGGGCGTGGCCAGCAGTCCGTAGCGCTGGAAATGGTCGTACATGATCACCAGGTCCCGCACCATCCAGGCAGGCACAAACGCGCGCGCCTGCGCGGCCCAGGCAGCCACGTCGGTCGCGCTATGGACGGGCCGGCCCAACTGGCTCGAGTAGAGCGCGGCGGTGTTTTCAGCGTTGAAGACCTCGCAGCCCACCACCGCGTACGTCTGATTCGCGTGGCCGTTGCCGGTCAGCGCGCCGGCCGCGGCTTCGGCGATATCCCGCACGTCCACGCAGTGCATGCCGATGGGGCCGCGGGGCTGGGGGTAGAAGCCGGCCAGAATCGCGTCCTTCATGCCCAGATCGTTCTGGAAGAAATTGTTCGGCCGGAGAATCGTGTACGGCACGCCGCTGGCCTTGATCGCGCCTTCCACCGGCAGCTTGGAGACAAAGTGCGGGATCTCCAGCGCCGTGTCCGCCTGGTGCACGCTGAGGTAGACGACGTAATTGACGCCCGCGGCCGCCGCGGCGTCCACGGCGTCGATGCCCTGTTGAATCTCGTCGCGGTCAAGCGGCGTGATCAGGAACAGCTTCTCGATGCCCAGGAACACGGCCGGAAGCGATTCCGGCTGTTGCATGCTGCCCACCACGCCGGTCACGCCGGCCGGCAGCGCGCGCGCCTTCTCGGCCGAGCGCGTCATCACGCTCACCTCGGCGCCGCGGCGCAACAACTCCCGCACCGTCGCGCTGCCCACGGTTCCAGTGCCGCCGATCACGAGGATCTTCGCCATGCTTGATTTCCTACTTCTCGCAATTACCGCAGTTCTTCCATCAATTCCTGCAGCGTCTCGCGCGAAGGGCGCGTGCGCGCCTGGTCCAGCGCCGCCAGCGGCTCATCCACCGTATTCAGCAGCTCCAGGAAATTCTCGCGCGCGGTGTCCAGATACAACACCCCGGTCAGGACCTCGCTGGCTTCCTTGGAGGCCTGGATGATAGACAGCGCCTTCAGCCGGTCGGTCGGATCGTAGTCCAGCGCCAGCTTGTGCAGGCGCAGCCGCGAGCCGTCGTGCAACTCGATGTCCTGCACCGCGCCCTCCTCGATTTCGACTTCGATGTCGGCGAAGAAGGGGACGAAATCGAGCTCCTGCAGCGGCTCGTCGTGGTCCTTCATGAAGCTGTAGCTCTTGGTGGAACCCTCGTGGTCGTTGAAGGTGACGCAGGGCGAGATGACGTCGATCACGCTCAGCCCCTGATGTGCGATGGCAGCCTTGAGGATCACCTGCAGCTGCCGCTTGTCGCCGGAGAAGGAGCGCGCCACGAACGTCGCGCCGATCTGGATCGCCTCGACGCAGCAGTCCACCGGCTGCAGCTCGTTCACCACGCCGCTTTTCGATTTCGCGCCGGCATCCGAGGTCGCCGAGAACTGGCCCTTGGTCAATCCGTAGACGCCGTTGTCCTCGATGATGTAAATCAGCGGCACGTTGCGCCGTAGCAGGTGGATGAACTGGCCGATGCCGATCGAGGCCGTATCGCCGTCGCCGGTGACGACGATTCCCAACAGACTCTTATTGGCCAGCATCGCGCCAGTGGCAATGGCCGGCGCGCGCCCGTGCACGCCGTTGAAGCCATGCGACAGGCCCAGGAAATACGCCGGCGATTTCGACGAGCAGCCGATGCCGGAGAACTTGGCCACGCGCCAGGGCTCGATGCCCATCTCGAAGAAGCATTCGATCAACCGCTCGGAGATGGAGTTGTGTCCGCAGCCCGCGCACAGCGTCGTCTTGGAGCCGCGGTAGCTGATGACCTCCAGGCCGGCGCGGTTGGTTTTGGGCGGCGGCGTCTGGGTGGTGCTCATAGGGCCTCCTGGCTCAGAATCTCGTCGGTCACGGTGCGCCCGTCGAGCGGCAGCCCGCCGTAGTAACGGACGCTGCGCAGCTTGGCGCTCAGCCGTGGGTCGAGGTCGAGTCGCATCAGGCCGAGAAGCTGCGCGTCGCGGTTCTGCTCCACGACGTAGACGCGGTCGTGGCGCGCGATGAACTCCTCGAGTTGCGTGTTGAACGGATAGGCCAGCAGGCGCAGCGAGCTGGTCTCGATGCCGTACTCGTCTCTCAGCTGGTCGCGGCTCTCCTCGCAGCCGTACTTCGAAGTTCCGCAGTAGACAATGCCGATGCGGGCCTGCGGGCTCACGTCCACGGCGGGCTGCGGAACAGCGGCGCGGATCGATTCGAACTTGTGCCGCAGCCGGTCCACGTTGGCGACGTAGTCGCCCGGCTTTTCGGTGTAGCCGGCCTTGGCGTTGTGGCCGCTGCCGCGGGTGAAATAGGCCGCGGCCGGGTGCGCCGTGCCGGGGAGCGTGCGCCAGCCCACGCCGTCGCCGTCGACGTCGGCGTAGCGCGCGAAGCCGCCCAGCCGGTCGAGGTCTTCCTTGCTCAGCACCTTGCCGCGCTGCAGCGGCGCGTCGGAGTACTCGAACGGCTCCGACATCCAGTTGTTCATCCCCAGGTCGAGGTCGGAGTTGACGAAAACGGGCGTCTGGAATTGCTCCGCCAGGTCGCACGCCGTGCGCGCCATCGTGAAGCACTCTTCGGGCGAGGAGGGGAACAGCACCGGGTGGCGCGTGTCGCCGTGCGAGAGCACTGCGTTCTTCAGGATGTCGCACTGCTGCGTGCGCGTCGGGAGCCCGGTGGAGGGGCCGACGCGCTGCACGTCCCAGATCACCGCCGGCACCTCGGCGTAATAGGCCAGGCCGACGAACTCCGACATCAGCGAAATGCCCGGGCCCGAGGTCGCCGTCATGGCCCGCGCACCGGCCCAGGACGCGCCAATCACCATGCCGATGGCCGCCAGTTCGTCCTCGGCCTGCACCACGGCGTAGGTCGCCTTGCCCGTGGCCGGGTCGATGCGGCAGCGCTTCATGTAGCCGATGAGCGCCTCCACCAGCGACGACGACGGCGTGATGGGATACCACGTCACCACCGTCACTCCGGCGAAGACGCTGCCCAGCGCCGCGGCCGAATTGCCGTCGATGATGATCTTGCCGGCGGTGGCGTTCATGCGCTCGACGCGGCAGCGGTCGGTCTTGGGCAGGTTGTCGCGGGCGAAGTCGTGCCCCGCCAGCACAGCTTTCCAGTTCAGCTCCGCGGCCTTCTGCTTCTTCGCGCCGAACTGCCGGAACAGCGCCTTGCGCACCTCTTCCAGTTCGATGCCCAGCAGGTGCGCCGCCACCCCGTCGTAGATCATGTTGCGCACCAGCTTGCGCAGCTTGGCCTCGGGGCAGACCGGCGCGACGAGCTTGTCGAACGGCACCGCGTAGAAGTGCAGGTCGCCGCGGCGGGCGCTCAGCTGCAGCGGCGCGTCGTAAACCACCGCCGAGCCCGGCGCGAGGTCGGCGACGTCCTCCTGCGCCGTCTCCGGGTTCATCGCGATCAGGAAGTCGATCTCCTTCTTGCGGCCGATGTAGCCGTGGCGGCTGGCGCGGATGGTGAACCACGTCGGCAGGCCCGCGATGTTGGATGGGAAGAGGTTCTTGCCCGAAACGGGCACGCCCATCTGGAAGATGGTGCGCATCAGAACGCTGTTGGCGGTTTGGCTGCCGGATCCGTTCACGGTAGCCACTTGAATGCTGAAGTCGTTGACCAACGGAGCGGAGGACCCGCCCAGGCAGGCGGCCTCCGCCGAAAGCGGTACGGACATGGGACCCCTCTGTACCAGAAATTGGCTCGATTATACCGCCTTGCCCGGCGGCCAGTCAGTGCCAGGCGGGCTTCCGGACCGGCGTCTTTACGATGCGCCGTCGAGCCGCGTGGATTCAGTCCTCGGCGATTTTCAACCGCGCGTCGATATCCTCCCGCCTGAGAAGATACAACGCGTCGAGAAAGTTGACCTGCAGGCTGCCGGGTCCCGCTGAGCGCTGCGCCGCCATCTCGCCGGCAATGCCCATCACGGCCATGGCGTGCGCCGTGGCTTCGAACGGTTCGGCGTTCACGGCCACGAAAGCGCCGATCAGGGCCGTGGCCGTGCAGCCCAGGCCGGTGACGCGGGCCATCATGTTATGGCCGTTGGAGACTCGCATCACACGGCCGGGGGCGACCACCAGGTCGGTCGCGCCGCTTGCGCAGACCACGCACCCGCGGTTCTCCGCCAGCGTCCGGGCCGCGCCCAGGGCCTCCTCGGCGGCGTGCCGGCTGTCCACCCCCCTGGTCGCCTGTTCGGCGTACGACAAGGCGCGGATCTCAGAGCCGTTGCCGCGGATGACCGCGACCCGCAGCGCTCCCAGCAGCTCCTGGACGGTCTGGGTACGGAACGGCGTGGCCCCTGCGCCGACGGGGTCGAGAACAATCGGGATGCCGCGGCGATTGGCTTCCTGGCCGGCCTCGAGCATGGCCGCTATCCAGGGCCGGCTCAACGTGCCGATATTGAGCACCAGCGCGCTGGCCAGGCCGGCCATCGCGCGCGCTTCCTCCAGGGCGTGCGCCATCACCGGCGCGGCGCCCAGCGCCAGCAGCGCGTTGGCGGTCGTGTTCATGACCACGAAATTCGTGATGTTGTGGACCAGCGGCGCCTGTGCACGGATGCGCTCGACGTCCTGCCAGAGATTGCCGGCGTGGCTCAACTCGGATCCGCTCCTCCTGTTTTTCTTTCGATGATCGCAAAACCGGCGCCGCCGGGGCCGCTCACGCTCCCGGGTAGCGTTCCGGCGCGAAAGAATAGTACTGAGAATGATCTATTTGTCCAGCCACATCAACTATAGGAATCGGCGAAGTTGACTCGACCGGCCTTCCGGGCGGATGAAAACGCCCCGAAATGGTGTAATCTTTCCACAGAAGCCTCCGCGCGTAAAGAGGTCAAGCGAGGCCTGTCAAAGCCCAATGATCCAAGCGTCGCGAGCCTGCGATCGACAGGCCGAGGCTAGTCGTCCTCTTTCAGGAGGGTAGAGTTGTCAGCGCGACCATTGGCAAGGCCTAGCAGATGAGCGAGGCGATTGTCCTCACAACACTGCTATTTGTTAGCGCCGGCCTGTTATTGTGGCTGGCCAGCATCTGCGCGCTGCGCTGGGAGGCGCCGGGGCTGCGGGGGCTGGTGCTGCTGCTGTGCCTGACGGCGGCGTGGTGCGTTCTGGACGGGTTCTGGCAACTTCTCCCGGCTGACGAATTGCTCTGGTATCTGAAACGGACAGAGTTTCTGTGTTACGCCCTGCTGCCGGTGTGCTGGCTGTTCCTGCTGCTGGACTACAAGGGGGAACTGGGGCGGCGCAGTTACGTGCTGCTGGCGACGGCGCTGGTGATGCCCGTATTGACGATGGCGCTGGTCTGGACCAACGGCTGGCACCATCTGGTCTATCAGGCCTTTGAACCGTACACGAGCAATGGATTGCGGCTTATCAGCGCCCGCCGCGGGCCGTGGTTCTACTTTCATTTCGGTTACTCGGCGGTGTTCAGCACGGGCTGCGCGCTGACCCTGCTGCGGTTCATTTTGCCGGGCTCGAAGCATTACTTGGTTCGGCTGGGCATGTACCTGTTCGCGATCGCGCTGCCGGCCGCTACGGCGCTCCTGGCCGTGAACGGCGGCGGTCCCCTGCCGGGTTTTGACTTCACGCCGTTCGGGATGACGGCCTGCGCCGTCCTGCTGACCTTCGGCCTGGGGCAGTTCCGGCTGTTCGACATGGTGCCCATCGTCTACGACCAATTGCTCAGGCAACTGCCTGATCCAGTGCTGGTGGTGGACCGGGACGGCCGTGTGCTGACCAGCAATCCGGCGGCGGCCGCGCTGCTGGGCCAGGAGATTTCGACTCCAGGACGGCGGCTGGCCAACCGGGCGAGGCTGGCCGATTCAACCGAAACCGTGGACCTGGCCAACCTGCCGCCGCCGGGAACGGAGATTGAGATCGAGCACCACGGCGCCTGCCGCCTGTTCCGCGTCTCCGTGACGCCTTTGAGAGTCCGCGCGTTTTTTGAGTTGGGGCAGATCTTCGTCTTCCGGGAGTCGACGCAGGACCGTCTGGCGCAGCGCACGCTGGAGGAGTCGCGGCATGCGGCCATCGAGGCCAATCGCGCCAAGAGCGAGTTTCTGGCCGTGATGAGCCACGAACTGCGGACGCCGCTGAACGCGGTGATCGGCAGTTCCAGCCTGTTGATGGATACGCCGCTCGACATGGCCCAACGCGAATACGCGGGGATGATCCGCAGCTCGAGCCAGAGCCTGCTGCGGGTGATCAACGACATTCTCGATCTGAGCAAGATCGAAGCCGGCCGGATGACGCTGGAGCACATCGACTTCGATCTGCGGTCGGCGATCGAGGACTGCATGGAGATGGTGCTGCCGGCGGCGCTGCGCAAGGGGCTGGAAGTGGTTCTGGACTTCGCGCCGGAATGCGGCGGGATGTTCCAGGGCGACCCGGCTCGCATCCGGCAGATTCTGATCAACTTTCTTTCCAACGCGGCGAAGTTCACCGAACACGGCTCGATCCGCGTGGAGGTCTGCAAGGCCCCGCCGGCCGAAGGCCGCGCTGCCGGCGACGCCATGGACGTTCTCCTGGCGGTCGAGGACACCGGTGTGGGGATCGAGCCGGCCTCGCTGCCGTACATCTTCGAGAGCTTCCGTCAGGCCGATGCCTCCACGACACGGCGCTTCGGGGGCACCGGCCTGGGTCTGGCAATCTGCCGCAAATTGTCGGAGCTGATGGGCGGAGAGATCGATTGCCGGAGCGAACCGGCGAAGGGCAGCCGTTTCTGGTGCCGTTTCCCGCTGCAGCCTTCGGCGCCCCGGCCGGCGCCGCCGCCAGCCGGTCTGTATGGCGTCGTGATGCATCCCGGAGCCAGCCGCGACCGTCTGGCCGGCGTGCTGCGGGAACTGGGCGCGGAAGTGGCGTGTGTCTCCGCGGCCGAGGAGATCGACCCCGATGTGGCAGCGGCGTTCGCCGTCTGGATCGTCGACTGGAAGCATCTGCTGTTCGAATCCTGGGGTGGACCGGGCGTCTGGTGCCGGGCCGTCCGGTCGCAGCGCCGGGCGGCGCGGATCGCCGCACTGAGCCGGCTCGAGGAGACCGACCGGGAGGCGGCGCGCGAGGCCGGCGTGATCGCCTTCTTGGACGAGCCCTGGCTGGTGAGCCGGCTGCGCGCCATGCTGGCCGCCCAGCAACCCATCGCGCCCCCGGCCGGGGGCGGCGGCGTGGCGCCGGCGCGGGCGCGCGCGCCGCGCATTCTTCTGGCCGAGGACAACGCCGTCAATCGCCGCATCGCCACGCTGATGCTGGCTGATCTCCAGGCCCGGTTGGAGACCGCGCTCAATGGCCGGGAGGCGGTCACGCTGGTGGCCAATGCGCCCTACGACCTGATTCTGATGGACCTGCAAATGCCCGAGATGGGCGGCATCGAGGCCACACGGGCCATCCGCCGGATCGAGGCCGCCACCAGCCGCGTCCGCGCGCCGATCTGCGCACTGACCGCGGGTGTGTTGAACAATGAACGCGACCACTGCCTGGAGGCCGGCATGGACGATTTCCTCGCCAAGCCGATCATGAAGGCGCAGTTGCTGGAAGTGTGCCGGCGCTGGCTCGCCGGGCGCGTGGACGGCGGCCCGCAGCAGGCTTCGGCCGGCGGTTCCAACTGAGGACCCGCGCTCGTGCCTCCGCCGGGCCAGTGGAGCGCTTCCATGGCCGCGCATTCGGTCCGGGCAGCTTTCCGCCGCGCCTGAATCAGGCCGCTGTTCGAGGCGCACAAAGATGGGCCGGGCGGCTTGCGGCAGCGCCCGGCCTTGGGAAATCCCGCCGTCCAAGGAGGAGGAGAAACACCAGATAAGGCGGCGGGAAGGGGAAATCTACGCTAGCAATCCTCCCAGGCCGAGACCCGATATCTCCCATCCGGAGACCCGGTATCGCGACAGCATCGGCGGCAGCACCAGGTCCACGATGTTCTGCCGCGGCGAGCGGAAGCAGGCCGGGGCGGAAACGATCGGAACTTCGTCCTTATAACCCAGCAGCAGCAGGTTGCCGGGCTCGACCGGGGCCATGAAACGCTCAATATGACATCCGATGCGCACCATGGCGCGGCCAACGGCGTCTTCCGGGCCGGCCGGCGCCGTGGTGGAGGCTACTAAAATCGCCGTGGGCCGGTAGCCCAGCATGCGGACGAGCGTCTCGGCGGCGTGCCTTTCATCCTCGATGCAATGCAGCGCGAAGCGGCGCAGACCCGCGAAGCGCTCAGTCTTCTCGCGCACCACCGGCTCGAGCTGCTGGCGCGCCTTTTCTCCGCTGCTCGGATCGCAGTACAACACGCCCAGTGAGGGCGAGCGCACGGGCCGGGCCTGCAGCAGCGGGCCGCGCTCCTTGAGCATCGACAGCATCGTTTCGAGCTGTTGGGCGGGCACCGCGAACGGCGCGCTTTTCACCGTGGCGGCGCGCACGCCGGTAGTGACGTAGCTGTAGTTGGGCAAAGTGGCGATCGCCACGCTCGAGGTGCAGTTCAACTGGCGCAGCAGCTCGTCATCCACCAGCACGCACGCCGGCTCCGTGGCCACGAGATTGGCCCGGCCTCCGGGTGCGGGCCGGATCTCGAGCGAGCCGCAACCGGCCGCGGCCGCCATCTGGAGTACCGCGTCGTCCTCCGAAATCTCGCCCGCCTCCAGTTCGGCCACCCACACTTTGCTAAGGCCCTCCGTGACCAGCAATCGGACGTCCTCGTTGGTCAACTGGTGCCCTTTGGCCAGGAGCTTCTTTCCGCTGGGGCGGAAGATCGTGCTGCACAGGAAGCGCCCGGTCGCTTGTTCGATATCGACGGTTAGGGCTCGCATCGCGGCTCTCCTTGCCCCTCCACTGAGTCAGTGCGGCACCGGGCCAAGTTTCTCATCTCAGTTGTTCAGAAACTTTCGATGAATGGCCGCTAATCTCGCCCTAATGGGAGGGAATTAGTAGGAAATCCGCGCTTTTCTTCCACTCAATACGTGCTCGATCCGGGGCCCAGGCCTTAGTTGCGGCGCGTCGCGGGGAGTTGGATCAGGCCGGTCTCCAGAGGCGCCGCATGCAGCAGGGAAGCGTTTGGTTTGAGCAGCTTGACAACGGCAATCTCATCGCACGCCTGGAATTTCGGGCAACGCAGGCAATCTTTCCACGCTTTTAGCGGTAATTCTCCGCGTTCCACTTCGTGGTAGCCCATTTTTGCGAAAAATCCAGGTACATATGTGAACGCAAACACGACATCCAGGTCGTATTCCCGCGCTTCGCGCTCCAGGGCTTCCATCAGCGACTGGCCGGCTCCGCTGCCCTGGCAGGCCGGGTCCACGGCCAGCGAGCGCACTTCGGCGATCGTCGGAGCGTAAAAATGCAGCCCCGCGCAGCCGGTGATGAGGCCGCCGTCGAGCACGATCGTGAAGTCCCGGATACCCTCGGAGAGCTCGAACTCAGTGCGCGGCAGCATGATCCCGTCGCGGGCAAAGCCGTTGATCAGCCGGATCATCGCTGGGATGTCGCTCATCTTTGCCTTGCGCAATACGCGGTCGGTCGCGAGTTGAACTCCGTCGGTCTTCCGTGGAACGCTGTCGCTCGGGGATTTCATGCCCCCTCCTCCGGGACCAGCGCCGTGCCGGGTGCCGCCTCCTGCCGCGCCGAAAGCAGCCGCGCCAGGACCTCCGGCTCCGCGCCAGCCGCAATCCGCACCTCTCGCAGGCCCCGCTCCAAGGCATCGCAGGCCGCTTCCAGTTTGGCCTGCATCCCGCCGCTGGCGATGCCCGTCTCAACCAATGTCCGGGCCTGGGAAGGCGTCAGCCGCGGGATCAGCTCGCCGCCGGCCCCCTTGACCCCGGCAATGTCGGTCAGGAACAGCAGCTTCTGAGCCTTCCATGCCCACGCGCAGGCCACCGCCATCTGGTCGGCGTTGACATTGAAAACCTCGCCCTGCTCGCCGCCCGCGACGCACGCCACCACGGGCAGGAAGCCGCCCCCAACCAGCACGTCCAGCAGGCGGCCGTTGGCGTGCGTGACGCGGCCCACCGCGCCCAGCGCCGGGTTCAGCGGCCGTGCCACAGCCAGACCGCCGTCGATGCCGCTGATGCCCACGGCCGGCGCACCGGCCGCCAGCAGCACTCCCACGAGCTGTTTATTCACGCTGCCGGCGTATACCTTCAGCAGCGCATCAACCACCTCCGGCGTGGTGACGCGCAGGCCGTCCATGAAACTGCTCTCGACGCCTCGCGCGGCCAGATAGCGGGTCATCTGCTTGCCGCCGCCGTGCACGATCACCGCGCTCACGCCGGCCGGGAGGGCGGCGATCTGTGCGGCGATGGAGGCGCACAGCACGGCGTCGTCCAGCAGGCTGCCGCCGAGCTTGATCAGAACTTTCATGCCAGCCCCTCCGCCTCGGGGAAGCCCAGCATCAGGTTCATGTTCTGCACTGCCTGGCCGGCCGCGCCCTTGCCCAGGTTGTCGATCGCCGCCACGACCACCGCGCGGCGCGAGCCGGCGTCAAACGACAGGCCGATGTCGCAGAAATTGGTGTAGTTCACGGCATGCAGGTCGGGCACGCTCCCCGCGGCGTATAGCCGCACGAACGGTTCATTCGCGTAGGCCTTCTGGTAGACGCCCACGAGCTCATCCGCCGTGGCCACGCCCTGGCCGCGGAAGTAAATCGTCTCCAGGATCCCGCGCTCGACCGGCACAAGCTGCGCCGTGAAGCTGAATTCGGCCTCGTCGAGGCCTGAATTCTGCAGCACTTCGGGCACGTGCCGATGATTGAAAATCGAGTACGCCGAGAGGTTCCCCGCCACTTCGCAAAAGCTCGTTTTGAGGGCCGGTTTGCGCCCCGCGCCGCTCACGCCCGATTTCGCGTCGCAAACGATGCCGCAGGTCCGGTCGATCACGCCCGCCTGAAGCAGCGGCCGCAGCGCCAGGTTGGCCGCGGTGGGATAACAACCCGGGTTGGAGAGCAGCTTCGCGCTGGGGATCCGCTCACGGTAAAACTCCGGCAGCCCGTACACCGCCTCGGCCAGCAGCGCCGGCTGCGTGTGCGGCTCCTTGTACCAGCGCAGATAGTTCTCCGCCGTGCGCAAACGAAACGCCCCGCTCAGATCCACCACCCGGATGCCGCGCGCCAGCAGGGCCGGAGCCAGCTCCATCGAGACGTCCGCCGGAGTGGCCAGAAAAACCAGCGCCAGCCCGGCTTCGCAGCCGGCCTCGGCCGTGGCCGGAATGCGCGGCGCGCCCGGGCGGCCCAGCGGGCGCAGCTCCGGCGCCGCGTCCTGGCGATGCTCCATCAGCCACGGCTCCACGCGCGCGTGTGCCGCCAGGATGCGTTGCAGCTCCAGCCCGCTGTAACCGCGGAATCCGACCACGCCCACCCGGACGGACTTCGCCCTCCCCGTCTGACTCTTAGCGGGGCCTGCGGCGCGGGATTGGGCTGGCGTGGGCATGGCGGACGGGACGTTCCTTCCGGCTTGCGGTTAATTATTCAGTTCTATGAATAATTATACCATTTCGCGGCCCGGCTCGCAGCGATTTTCGAGCGCGGTCCTATTTTTGTTCCGCCACGGACTTTTCGGCCAGTTCTCCCAGCAACGGCAGCCGGACCATCTCGCCGTGCCGCGTCTTGATGAGCAGGAAGATGCCCAGAATGATCAACCCCAACTGGATCAGGTCGACGAGCCCTTTCGTCACGTGGCTGTGCGCCACGATTGGCGAAAAAACCCAGTCCATAATCAGCCACACCACGAAAACGTACAGCCCCTGAAAGGCGTGGAAACGCACGTCACGGCTGTGGCGGAAGCGTTGCCCGGCCAGCACGATGATGCTGAATATCCAGCCCACGAAGGGGATGTAGCACAGGCCGGCGACGCGGTTGTCCTCCCAGTCGGCCAGGAATTCCTTGTGGTGGCGCGGGAACGGACCGGCGCCTGGCGGAGGCGGCGCGAACGACGCCCCAACCGGCGGCCCGAACGCTGGAGGCGCAGCCCCGGCACCCGCCTGCGCGCCGCGCTGGCGCGCGCCGCACCGGGCGCAGAACAGATCCCCATCTCCGACCTGCGTGCCGCATTGTGTGCAGAAGGCCATTCCGCTTTTCCCGTAGTCTACTACGAGAAAAGCTCTTGCGTTTGTTCCATATGCCTGAATTCACGCCGCGCCGCCTCAGCCGGCGGCCGCGAACCGGCAGGCGGGCCTGCGGCCGGTGTGCTTGGACCCGGCCTTCCCTGTTTTTTCGCTCTTGACGACCACCCTTAGAATGGATCAGGGCCCGTGAGGCCGCTTATGGCGTTCCTGCGAGAAGTCCTGAGAGCCGAGTGTGCGCTGCTCATCGTCGCCCTGGGCGCCGTTGTGGCCTGGAAGCTCGTGCGCGCCGGGCTGCGCCGGGGCGGTTTGAGGGGCCTCTGGGATCGGTTCGCACGCGCGGGGCCGCTGGACGGGCAGATGGTGCTGATCAGCGTTGCCGTGGCGCTGCTGGCTCTCGTCCGGTCGCTGCGCGCGGCCGGGAGCGGCGCGCTGCCGCCGGTCCCGCCACTGGCCCTGGCCGTGGTTGGCATCAGCAGTATCGTCTGGCTGGGCAGACTGGCCCGGCGGCGGTTGCGGCGCGCGGACCACGGCTTGAACTGAATGCGATTGGAATAAAACGGGGGAAGATGCAATGGAAATGTTCTGGAGAAACCTGATTCGTGGCGTGCTGGTTGTCGTCGGCTTGGCGCCCATCATCGTCGTAACTTATTTCGCGCTCTACCGCGGCCTGACCAAGGAGGCCTTGATGCTGCTGGTGGGCGCCGAACTGGCCACCCTGTTGTTCTCTTTCGGTCTGGTCGTGCTGCACGCCATCGTCACTGACCAGATCCGCATCGACTCCATCCTCAACGAACAGTCCGGCGAGGCCAGCGTCTCCCGCTTTCAGCTCATCATCTTCACCTTCACCATCGCCCTCACCTTCGTTTACCTCACGCTTTGCGGGACCGGCCAATTCCCGGCTATCCCCAAGGAGGTCCTGATCCTGCTCGGCATCAGCGCTACAACCTACGGCGTTGGCAAAGGCCTGCAGTTGGGCCTCGGCGGTTCCTCTTCTTCTTCGCAACCTCCGCCGACGCCCGGCTCCGGCACCGCGCCACAAGCGCCTGCGCCTCCGTCCCCGCCGGTGGGCAACGCCCCGGGTAACGACTGAGAAGGCCGCCAGCGGCCGGCGCGGCCACGCGCCGCCCGGTTCACTCCTGCCTGGCCCGCCGCATCACCTCGCGGAAGCACAGCGCCTCCTCCTGCGCCTCGGCATTCGTCGGCCCGTCCTTCCAATACGCCGCCGAAAACTCTGCGAAGGAGCTCCATGTCGTATGCAGCACGCCGCGCAGCCGCGCCGCGACCTCCGGGCTGCCCTCCGCCCGCCCCAGGTCAATCAGGTCCAGTTGCCGCACCCCTACGCCCGGCTGCCGCCATGGCGCGCTCAGCACCTCGAACCCATCCAGCGCGAACTCGAGCGCCGTCGGATGCGCCGACTCGTAATGCCAATCGCACAGCAGCACGTCTTTCGGGATCCACTGCCGCGCCGCCGCCGTCCCGTTCTTGCTCGCCTCCCACTCTCCGATGCCCGTCGTCTGTCCGTCGATCAGCCGGTCGCTCCAGATCCATAGCCGCTGTCCCTTGGCCGTGAGGTGGTCGTGAATCGCGCGCACCTCGCCCGCGAATAATTGCGCCTTGTCCTTGCCTTTGCACCGCGGGCAGGCGTCCTCGCCGATCAGGAACACTTCGTCCATGCCGGCGTGCAGCGTTTTGGCCTGGAACGCGTCCATGATTTCGTCGATGACGTCGAACACCACCGCGTGCACCTGCGGGTGCAGCGGGCAGTAGCTGCGGCAGTAAATCCCCTCATTGTCCTTGTACAGCCCCGGCGTCTCGTCGAACTCCGGATGCGCTCTCAGCAGCCCGAATGTCGTCTTGGCCCACGACTGGTGCCCCAGCAGGTCCACCAGCGGAATCAGCTCGATGCCCGACTCGCGCGCCGCCGCGGCGATCGCCCGCGCATCCGCCAGGCTCAACGCGTCGGGGTCCGCCACCTCCGGATGCCGCTGGAACTGGTACCGGTAGTCGATCTCCAGCACCAGTGTATTGACGCCCTCTTTGACCAGCACCTCGCGGATGAATTTTGTCATCCGCTGCACCTCGCCCGGCAGGGGCGCCGATAATCGAATCCCCCGCACCGGTAGTGGCGCCGCCGTGAGCAGCGTGGCGCAGGCCAGGAATGCGAACGGTAGTCGTAAATGCATGACACTGCCATTGTGCCTCCCCACGCGCCGCCCCGGGAGCGATAGACTCTCCTCGGGAGTCTCTTATGCCAAACGATTTTTCACGCCGCACCTTTTTCGCCGGAGCCGCCACCGCCGCCGGCGCGCTCCGCGTCGCCGCCGCCTCCGATCGCGTGCGCCTGGGCCTGATCGGCTGCGGCGGCCGCGGCAAACATCTGGTCCACATGGCCAAGCTGGCCGGAGGCGCCGAGTTCGTGGCCGTCGCCGACGCCTGGGATCAGCGCATGAGCGAAGGCGAGAAGGCCATCGAAGCGCCCGTCCAGCGCTATAAGGACTACCGCGCCCTGCTCGACCGCAAAGACATCGACGCCGTCATCGTGGCCACCACGGACCATCACCACGCCCACATCAGCGTCGATGCCTGCCGCGCCGGCAAGGACGTCTACGTCGAAAAGCCCATGACCTCGCTGCCCATGCAGGGCCACGGGATGGTGGCCGCGGTCCAGCACTACAACCGCATCCTTCAGGTCGGCGTTCAGCAGCGCAGCACGGAGCCCTTCCTGGCGGCCAAGAAAGCCTATGTGGACACCGGCCGCCTGGGCAAGGTGCACATGGTCCGCACCGTCTGGAACGCCAACGGCGGCTATCTCGAAAAGCCGCCCGCCGGCATGGAAACCAAGCCCGCGGACCTCGATTGGGATATGTGGCTCGGCTGGCTGCCCAAGATCCCCTGGGATCCCAAGCGCTACTTCAATCGCTTCTCCTATTGGGACATCTCCACCGGCGGCCAGACCGGCGGCCTGTTCGTCCACATGGTCGATGTCGCCCACTGGTATCTCAATCTCACCCGGCCCCTCTCCGCCGTCGCCCTGGGCGGCATCTACGAGTACGACGACGGCCGCGACACGCCCGACAACATCAACTTCATCCTCGACTACCCCGGCGGCTTGAATATCACCTTCGAGGCCACCATCACCGACCTGCTGCCGCCGGAATCCGCCGACATCGTCTTTTATGGCGAGGGCGGCCGGTTGAATATCTTCCGCGGCCACTGCCGTTTCCTGCCGGCCGGTGGCGGACCCGCGGAAACCCAGCCGTCGGGCCCGGAACAAACTCACATGGGCAATTTCCTGGCCTGCGTGAAGTCGCGCCAGACGCCCAATGCCAACGTCGTCGATGGCCATTACGGCTCGATGGCCTGCCACATCGGCAACATCGCCTATAAGGAAGGCCGCCGCATCGAGTGGGATCCGCGCTGGGACGTCTAAACCATGCCGCGCGCCGCTCTCATCCTCTGCGCTGGCCTGTTCGCCCTCGCCGGCCAGGCCCAGATCGCACCCTTGCCCTCCTCCGCCGAGGCCCCTTACTTTCAACCGGGCAAGATTCGCGTCCTGATCCTGTCCGGCCGCAACAACCACGACTGGCGCACGACCACGCCATTTCTCAAGCGCATCCTTGAAGCCACCGGCCGCTTCGACGTGCGTGTCACCGAGGAGCCCGCGGGGCTCACCGCCGCCGCCCTGCGGCCGTACGATGTCCTGGTCAGCGACTACTGCGGTCCGCGCTGGGGTGTGACGGCCGAGCAGGCCGTCGCCGCTTTCGTCCGCTCGGGCAAGGGACTGGCCGCCGTCCACGGCGCCAGTTACGGCTTCGGCGACATGCCGGTGCTGGGCCCGGGTCACCGCCCG
Source organism: Bryobacteraceae bacterium (assembly GCA_052145115.1). GTDB lineage: Bacteria > Acidobacteriota > Terriglobia > Bryobacterales > Bryobacteraceae > CAIVVT01. The sequence goes on along the minus strand of JBKQPG010000099.1, from coordinate 15,128 downwards.
ATCGGTCTCGTCCAGCCCGCCTGGCCCGAGTGGGCCGCCATGATCGGCGGTTCCTGGACGGCCGCCGAACCCCGGACCGCCCACGCGCCGCGGCATCTGTTTGACGTCCAGTGGCGCGACTCCGCGCATCCCATCGCCGCCGGGCTCGGGTCCACGTTTCGCGTCAGCGACGAGCTGTATCACACCCAACGGATGCAGCCCGGCGTGCACGTGCTGGCCACGGCCTTCGATGCTCCGGATAACGGCGGCACGGGCCGCGATGAGCCGCTGTTGTGGACCAATCAATTCGGTAGCGGACGCGTCTTCTACACCGCATTGGGCCACGACGTCGCCGCCATGAGCGCGGCCGGCTTCGTCGTCTCCTTCGCCCGCGGCGTCGAGTGGGCCGCCACATCGGCGGTCAGCCTGCCGGCCGCGATTTCTCTCGACCCCAAGGATCGCGACGCCCTGCGCGTGCTGCTGGTCACCGGCGGCCACCCCCATGAGCAGTCCTTCTACGCCGTTCTCGATGGCCGGCGCGACATGCGGGTCGACGTCAATCCCCATCCCATCGCCTTCAACGGCGACCTCGTCCGGGCCTACGATGTCATCGTGCTCTACGACTTGGTCCAGGACGTGCCCGAGGCCCAGCGCAAGAACCTGCAGACGTTCCTGGAGTCCGGCAAGGGCCTGGTCGTGCTGCACCACGCCATCGCCGACTTCCAGAACTGGCCGTGGTGGTGGCGCGAGGTCGTCGGCGGGCGCTACTTGTTGCAGGACGAGCCGCCCGCCAAGGCCTCCACCTACCTGCACGACCAGGACATCGACGTGACGCCCGTAGGCCAGCACCCCATCGTCCAGGGCCTGCCGCCGATGTACATCCACGACGAAACCTACAAGGGCATGTGGCGCGCCCCCGGCCTGGAGATCTTGCTGACCACCAACCACCCCACCAGCGACGGGCCGCTGGCCTGGATCGGGCCGTGGAAAAAGTCGCGTGTCGTCTACATCCAGTTGGGCCATGGGCGCGAGGCCCACGAGAACCTCTGGTACCGCGAACTCGTCGCCCGCGCCGTGCGTTGGTCCGCCGGCCGGTGACTCACAAAAATTCGTGGCCGCTTGATAGTCTAGGAAACACTCCCATGCTACGCACGCTCCGTCTGTTCGTATTTGGCGTGGCCGTCGCTCTGGTCGCCGCCGCGCAGGAGAAGGTCGATCTCGAGACCATTTACAAGATTAAGCAGGAAGCCCTCCAGAACTCCAAGGTCATGGAGCACATGTTCTGGTTGGCCGACGCCTACGGTCCACGCCTGGCCGGCGCCCCGAACTTCAAGAAAGCCGCCGACTGGGCCGTGAAAAGCCTGCAGGAATGGGGCCTCGCCGATGCCCACCTGGAGAGCTGGAAGTTCGGCCGCTCCTGGGTCAACCAGCGCTTCACCGCCAACCTGGTCGAGCCCTCCTACCAGCCGCTGTACGGCTTCGCGCTGGCCTGGTCGCAATCCACCAACGGCGTTCTGGTCGACGAGCCGGTCGTGGCCGTCATCCAGTCCGAGGCCGAAATGGCCAACTGGAAGGGCAAGCTCAAGGGCAAGATCGTCTTCACCCAGGCGCCGCGTCCCATGGAGCTGAACGAGAAGCCGATGTCCACCCGCTACACCGCCCAGGAACTGGCCGACATGGAGATGGCGCCCGAGCCGGGCCAGCTCGGGATGTTCGGCGGTCCCCCGCGCGCCGTCGCGCCGGGCGCTCCGCCGGCTTCGCCCAGCGCGCGCATGGCCGCGCTGCGCCAGGAGCGCGAACTACGCCAGAAGATCAACGACTTCTACCGCGCGGAAGGCGCGGCCGCGCTGGTGGCCTATGGCACGCGCAACGACGGCGGCACCATTACCGCCGACCGCGGTGGCCCTTACGATCCCAAACAGCCTCTGCCGCCGGCCATGGTTGTCCTCACCCCCGAGCACTACAACCGCATCGTGCGCCTGCTCGAACACAAGGTCCCCGTCAAGCTGGAACTCGAGGTCAAAAGCGCTACCAGCGACGACGAAGCCGAGTGCTACAACGTCATCGCCGATATTCCCGGCACCGGGCCCCATAAGGACGAGGTCGTCATGGTCGGCGGCCATCTCGATTCCTGGCAAGGCGGCACCGGCGCCACCGACAACGGCGTCGGCAGCGCCGTCATGCTGGAGGTAATCCGCGTCCTCGAGGCCCTCAAGCTGCCGCTGGACCGCACCGTCCGCATCGGCTTGTGGGGCGGTGAGGAGGAAGGCCTGCTCGGCTCCCATGAATACGTGAAAAAGACCTTCGCCGATCCCACGAAAATGGAGACCACCCCCGAGTGGGACAAGTTCTCGGCCTATTACAACGTCGACAACGGCTCCGGCAAGATCCGCGGCGTCTACCTGCAAGGCAACGAGATGGCGCGCCCGTTCTTCGAGGCCATGCTGGCGCCTTTCAAGGACCTGGGCGTCTCGGCCATTACCATCCGCAACACCGGCGGCACCGACCATCAATCCTTCGACGCCGTCGGGCTCCCCGGCTTCCAGTTCATCCAGGATCCGCTCGAATACGGCACCCGCACGCACCACTCCAACATGGACGTCTATGACCACGTCTCGCGCCCCGACCTGATGCAGATGTCGGTGGTCGTCAGCTCGATCGTCTTTCACACCGCCAACCGCGACCAGATGCTGCCGCGCAAGCCCAAGCCGGCCCCGCGCCCGGCCGGCCCCAGAATGTTCTGACCACCGCTCCTGCCGCAAACAAAATGGGCCGCCCAGCCGGGCGGCCCATTTTCGAAAACCGGGGACTGACGTCTCTGTCCTAGACCTGTTTCGGAGTAGGTGTAGCCCGTCGCGTCCGGTCGCAATGAGGCCGCTCCCGGATGGGGACACCGAGGGCCGCGGCGCTTGATCGACAGCCTCTGAACGTCGCGCCGAGGGAACCCTAGCGTGCCGCCGCGGCACGCGCAGAGTGTCCCCTCCCCCCCACCCAACCCACGCAGGCCGAGCTCACAGAAACTGTGAATCTGTCCTAAGCGCTCACAACTCCCTCGATTCACCCCCTGCGTCCCCTGCGCCGTGTGGACTTCAGCCGTCTTTCCCCCGTGTTTTCGCACCGGAGAGCCCCCATGCCCTGGTTTGGGCACCGCCCCAAAAACACAACGGGCCGCCCAGCCGGGCGGCCCTGTTTATCTCATGCAGTGGATTCGAACGCTCAGATCTTCGACTCTTTGTACTTCACGTGCTTGCGGGCTTTCGGATCGTACTTCTTCAATTCGAGCTTTTCCGTTTTCGTTTTCGCGTTCTTGCTCGTGGTGTAAAAATGGCCGGTGCCAGCCGAGGAAACCATGCGAATGAGAATGCGGGCCATCGTTTACTCCTTTAGAATTGAACGCCCCTGGCCTTCATGTCGGCCAGCACGGGGTCCACTCCCAACTTGTCGATAATCTTCAGTCCCTTGGCGCTGATTCTCAGCTTCACGAAGCGCCCCAGCGCGGGCGACCACAGCCGCTTGGACTGCATGTTCGGCTCGAATACGCGCTTGGACTTGTTGTTCGCGTGCGACACCCTGTTCCCGCTCAGCGGACGCTTTCCAGTCACAGGGCAAACTTTCGACATAAAAAATCTCCAACGGGAATATCGCGGGGAGCGAGGGAAGTCCCTTTCACTGAGTATACATCACCGACCCGCGCCGGCCAAATCGCGCCCGGCGGCGGGCGGCTCGCCGGCAACGCCGTTTACCGGCCCCTGGCGCAGTTTTCGGCTGCGCCGCGATCGGACCGGGGTCTGGCAGTCGACATCCCAAGCCGGACCTGGGGGGAGTTGGTGGAGCGAAGGGGATTTCGCAACCGGAATTCGTCATGAGTAGATGGAACGGCGCCTGGCCGGGTTGGGCGCAGTCTCGAAATCGGCGAGTTTGAATCAGAATCGTGGTTCGTTGCAGCCGTTCACCTGTGAGGCTCCAGGTCCATCATCCAGATATCGGAATGAAACTCGTCCAGGCTGGTAACGATCTTGTCTTTGGCAAGGCTCACTTCCAGGTCGACCGACTCGGACATGCCGGGGTGGACGCGCTGGCTGCCGTGAAAGTGCTGAATGGCGAACGGTGCGCCCAGGGGCCGCTTGGTTTTGGGATCGAGCCGGAGGGCCCACATGCAGAAAAACCCGTCGCGGTTCGAGGTGAAATACACCGTGTTTCCGTCTGGTGAAAGCTGCGGCTTGTCGTCGTGATATTCGCCGCTGGTGAGCTGGATCCAGCGGTCCGGACCGGCCGGTACAAAGTTGTCCACCGGCGTTACGCACACGCGCGAGTTCGGTAAATCGCTGGCGGATTTTCCACTCTTCTCCATCAGAAATACCACCCACTTGTCATCCCAGGAATAGAAGGCATTCCAAAGGGAGTGCTGGGTGTCGCTCAATACGTCGGTCACTTTGCCGGTTGCTACGTCCACAGAGGCGATTCGATCAAGGCCGTAGGAGAAACCCCTCTGGGTCAATAAATGAGTGCCGTCGGATGAGAAGCCCCTCGGAGTCCCACATTCCCGGCAGACCAGGCGCGGCGAACCCCCGGCGGTCGAAATCGAGTAGAGATCGGACTCTCGCGCGGGCGAATCGTTACCGTAATAGATCACAAACGAACCATCCGGAGAGATGGCGGGACAAGTCCCCATAGCGGCCGCCACGTTTTGAACCAATTGCGTTTCTCGTCCTGTCACCAGGTCCTTAACGACAAGGCTGGCGCCCTGAGAGTCTTGGGAATAGAAAGCGACTTTCTTGCCATCATGCGAAAGCGAAGGAGATTTGTCTCGCATGCCCACCACCTGGGTGAGGCTCTGGCGGTCACCAATTCCTTGCGCGCGATTGGTGTCGATGGGTATGCTCCAGAGGTTTGAACTCAGCTCTTCACTCATAAAAGCCATGCGCCCGTTTTCGCTGACGCTGGGAGCATCCGCACCGGCGCTGAACGTGAGTTGCTCGGGATCGGACGTCACCTTCCCAGCGCTTGTCACTGCCACTCGAAACAGACTATTGGTGTCGCCGATCTTCCGGCCAAAGATGACCCACTGCAGCCCGGAATTCTTGTCCGGCACGGTCCAGGCCATCGGAGGGGGAGCGGAGCGTTCACCCGGTAGCAGTGGAGGTGGGGCAACCTCTTCGACCTTTCCTCCGGAAACCGGGATCAACCACCACCGTTTCAAGTCCTGGTCCGATTTGCCCGCATGAGATGCCAGGACAAGAAGCTTGCTCCCATCGGGGGAGACGGCAACCGATTGCAAGTCCAGTCCGGATTGGTTCGCGACGGAAGTTCCGCCCACGCGAGGAATCGTGAAAAGGTAAAAATGGTATCCCCCGGCGAGGCGCGCGAACGCGATCGTCGACCCTCCCAAAACATACAACGCAGCGGCACCGTCGTTGGTGATCAACCGCGCGTCGCCGCCAAGCGAAGCGACTTCATAAATGGCGCCATGCGATTGGTAGGCGATCTGTGTCCCATCGGGAGAAATGGCCGGGTACACGGCCCCTCCCTTCTCATGCGTGATCTGAATGGCCTTGCCGCCGCCGATCTGTTGGACCCAGATTTCGGGATCAGGCCCGCCGATGGCCGCCTGATAGGCGAGCAGCTTCCCGTCGGCAGAAATCGACGGGTAAAGCGACACGCCGTTGAAAGTCAGGCGCGTGAGCGGGCGCAGCACGGTTTTCGCCGGCTTGGAATGCCACCAGAACCAGCCGCCCATTCCAGCCAGAAGAACTAGCGCGGCGCTCATGGCACTCACGAGCCACCTCCGGCCGCGCGTTGCCTGGGCCGGTAGCGCGGGCGCCAGTTTCCCAGAATCGGACTCCTCCTTCAGCTCTTCCAGCGCCACCCGCAGATCGCCCATGGTCTGGAAGCGGCGCTCCGGATCCTTCCGCAGGCAGCGCATCACCACGCGCTCGAGTTCGCGCGGGATGCGGGCATCGCGCGCGGCCAGCGGCTCAGGATCCCGCTCGAGAATCGCGGCCAGCGTGGAGACGGGATTGGCTCCCTGGAAGGCGCGGCGGCCGCTGATCATTTCATAGAGCACGGCGCCGAAGGAGAAGATATCGGAACGCGCGTCCACCGGCTTGGCTTGCGCCTGCTCGGGCGACATGTAGGCGGCGGTGCCGACGATGGTGCCCTCTTCGGTGCGCCCTTTGAGGGTTCGCGTCACTTCGTCGGCGCTGGCTTCTTCCGCTGTGAGCTTGGCCAGGCCGAAATCGAGTACTTTCACGACTCCATTCGCGCCGACCATGATGTTGCCGGGCTTGATGTCGCGATGGATGATGCCCGCTGCGTTGGCGGCCGCCAGCGCCCGGGCGATGGGGATGGCGTACTTCAGAACATCCGCCACCGGCATGCCGCCGCCGGGAATCAACTGCTCCAGGGTCTTGCCGGCGACGAACTCCATCACCATGAAATCGGTCCCGTCGGCCTGGTCGATTTCGTGGATGGTGATGATGTTGGGGTGATTCAGCGACGAGGCGGATTTGGCCTCCTGAATGAAGCGCTGCTTGCGCGTCTCGTCCTTCAGTTGTTCGGGACGGAGGATTTTGATGCAGACGAAACGGTCGAGACGCAGGTCGCGCGCCTTGTAGACCACGCCCATCCCACCTTCTCCTAGCTTTTCGAGGATCTGGTAATGGGAGACGGTCGTGCCAATCATTTGTTTCTTGGGCCCAGTTGCTCTAGGCAAGGATAGACCGTTCGAAGCGGAAGGGCAATCTGCGCAGCACGATCCAGCAGAATCGAAGAGCAGGCCGCAGCGCTCTGAAACGCGGACCACCATGCTATAACTTGATCAACGGCGTTTCCCAGAGGCGCGCCCAGAGGGGGCGAAATTCAATGTGGCAGCGTTGGTGCCTGCTCGCTCTGTGCGGGATGACGGCACTCGGGGCGGATGTGTGCGACGGTCTTCCCAGCGGTCAGCCCAGGTGGTGGGATAACTCGAACATCTACGCCGACCCTCCACAGACGCTCTCATTCAGGCTATCCGTGAAACCCGGCGGACCCGCATTCCGCATCACGGTGCGTCCGTTCTCTCATGAAATCTTCAAAGGCCGGCCGCAAAACGGTTCAGAGTTCATTCATGCGGGCGATATTGAGGTGGCACGCTGCCAGGACGGGAAGCAGTTGCAGTTGCTGCCGATCATGGCCTGGCAACCGCTGGATTTTGCCCCCACCTTCCATGCGGAAGATATCAACTTCGACGGGTATCTCGATTTTTTCGTGCTCACGGAATACGCCGCCGGGTGGGTGCGCAGATCGTACTGGGTCTATGATCCGGGTTCCGGGCTCTTCGTCCAGAACGAGCTGACACGCGTCTTGAGGGAGGGCTGTCTGGGCGAAGCGTGGCATGGCGCCTGTCAGGCCGATTTCGAGTTCGACCCACAGCAGCACGAGATCGTCACGTACTACATGCACGGCTGTCCAGGGGATCAGAGAGAAGGAGACCGTTACCGCGTCGAGAACAATCGCCTGGTCCTGGTCCACAAAGAGGCGGTTGCCTATGCCGCGACAACCGATCGAGCCTACTGCACGCTGACGATTTCGGACCTTGTCGACGGGACGCTGCGCGTTACCGCCGTGCGGCGGTTTGATTTCCATGGACAACCCGTGCCATGACGCTGCATCGCCGGCCTCTGCCCGCGCCGGCCAAATCGGCCCCGGTGGAGGGTCCGGAATCTGGATCGCAAGAGTCAGAAGATGCTAAAATCCCGTTGTCTGCCAGCGAGGTGATTCATGCACGGCGATACGAAAGTCATGGAATATTTGCAGGAAACCCTGACCGCGGAACTGACCGCCATCAACCAGTACTTCCTGCACGCGGAAATGATGGAAAACTGGGGCTACCACCGCCTCGCCGCCAAAACGCGCAAGGAATCCATCGAGGAGATGGGTCACGCCGAAAAGCTGCTCGAGCGCATGCTGTACCTGGACGGCGCGCCCAACATGACCGCGCTGTTCCCGCTGCGCATCGGCCAGAGCGTGAAGGAGCAGACCGAGAACGATGTGCAGCTCGAGTACGCGGCCGTGGCGCGGCTGAACAAGGCCATCGCGACGGCGGTTGAAGTCGGCGACAACGGCTCGCGCGAGCTATTCGAATCGATCCTCACCGACGAGGAGGAGCACATCGACTATCTCGAGGCGCAGCTTTTCATGATCAAGGAAATGGGCTACGAGAATTACCTCGCGCAGCACATGCACAAAGAGGATTAGCTCTTCCCTCGTCTTGAACGCGGGCATTGGCGATAATAGACTTCGCTCCCTGACTCGCGCCATGCCCTTCTTCGCTCGAAAGCCCATTACCCGCTTCCTCGCAGCCGCGACCCTCGCCGCCCTCCTCTTCTTCGCCGCCGCGCCGGCCCAGGTCGTCCGCCCGCTCACCGGCACGGGCGTCCTGGAGCAACGCATCGAGAAGCTGCGCGTCCTGGGCAGCCTGTTGATGATCGCCGCGCATCCCGACGATGAGAACAACCGCTCGCTGGCCTACTACGCCCAGGGCCGCAAGCTCCGCACCGCCTACATGTCGTTGACTCGCGGCGAAGGCGGCCAGAATCTGATCGGCCCCGAGCAGGGCGCACTGCTGGGCGTCATCCGCACCCAGGAGTTGCTCATGGCCCGCCGCGTCGACGGCGCCGAGCAGTACTTCTCCCGCGCCATCGACTTCGGCTTTTCGAAAACCGCCGCCGAGACCCTGCAAAAATGGGGTCGGGAAGAGGTCCTCTCCGACATCGTCTGGCGCATCCGCCGCTTCCGCCCCGACGTCATCGTCCTTTCTTTCACCGGCACGCCGCGCGACGGCCATGGCCACCACCAGGCCTCGGCCATCCTGGCGAAAGAGGCCTTCCATGCCGCCGCCGACCCCGCGCGCTTCCCCGAGCAATTGAGTGACGCGCCGCCCTGGCAGGCCAAACGCGTCGTCTGGAATACCTTCTTCGGCCGCGCCCGCGACCTCTATCCGTCGGCCAAGGAGGAGGTCATCGACACCGGTGAATACAACCCCGCCCTCGGCGTCTCCTACTCCGAAATCGGCGCCTGGAGCCGCACCCAGCACCGCAGCCAGGGCCAGGGCTTCGCCGAGCGCAAGGGCGCCGCGCCGGTGACGCTCGTCGTGGTCGACGGCGAGCCCATGCAGCACGACTTCATGGACGGCATCGACACCACCTGGAACCGGCTCCCTGGCGGCGCAGCCGTGGACGCCGAATTGCAGGCCGCGCTCGCGGCGTTGACGCCCGCCGATCCCTCCTCCGCCGTTCCGCATCTCCTCAAAGCACGCGCCCTGATGGCGGCCATCGATCATCCCGACGCCCGCCTCAAACTCATCGATCTGGACGAAACCATCGCCGAAGCGCTTGGGCTGTGGCTCGACGTCTCCGTCGACCGCGCTGAAGCGGTCCCGGGCATGGACGTGAATCTGGATCTCACCGCGGTTCACCGCGCGAAGCTCCCGGCGACCCTCGTCAGCGCCCACGTTGAAGGCTTCGCCCAGGCCGATTTTCCCGGCAACGTCCTGTTGCCCGACAACGAGCCCAAGACCGCGCGCATATCGATCAAGGTCCCCATCGACCAGCCCCCGACCCAGCCCTACTGGCTGCGCTACCCCTCCAAAGGCGACGCCTACGACATCCGCGACCGCTTGCTCAACGGCCTGGCCGAGAACCCGCCGCTGCTGAGCTGCCGCATCCGCGTGAGCGTCGGCGGCCAGACGCTGGAACTCGTGCGTCCGGTCGAATACCACTTCACCGACCGCGCCCGAGGCGAGCTCGCGCGGCCGTTCGTGATTGTTCCGCTCGTCTCCATCGAGCTGCCTGAGAAGCTGCTGGTTTTCGCCGACGCCCGTCCGCGCACAGTCGATGTCACTGTCCGCTCGAATGATGCCAACCAGGGCGGCAGCCTGGAGCTGCGCGCCCCCGCCGGCTGGACGGTTGAGCCCGACAGCCCGCGTTTTAAGCCCTATGGCGCGACGATTTCGCAAATGAGTTTCACCGTGACGCCACCCGCAACCGCGGCCAGCGCCACGCTCCAGCCTGTCGCCGGGCTGGTTCCGCCTCTCCTTTTGAACACTGGCATCGTACGCATCAACTACGAGCACATCCCGCCGCAGACGATTCAATCCCCGGCCGAGATCCACGCCCTGCGCGCGGACATCCGCATCGCCGCCAGACGCATCGGCTACGTCATGGGCTCCGGCGACGAGATCCCGGAGGCGCTGCGGCAGCTGGGCTGCGAGGTCACGCTGCTCGGCCCGGCGGAGCTCGAGCAGGCCGATTTCTCCCGCTTCGACGCCATCGTCACTGGAGTCCGCGCCCTGAATCAGCGCGCCGACCTGCGAGCCGCGCGGCCCATGCTATGGGACTACGTCCAGCACGGCGGCACGGTGGTGATGCAGTACAACCTCACCGACGTGCTGCTGACCGGCACGCCCGGCGTCGAGCCGCGCCTCATCGGTCCCTATCCCATCACGCTGAGTCACGACCGCGTCACCGTCGAGGAGGCGCCGGTGCAGATTTTGGACGCCGCCAACCCGGTGCTCAATTTCCCAAATAAAATCGCCCCGGCCGATTTCGACGGCTGGGTCCAGGAACGCGGGCTGTATTTCCCGTCGGCCTGGGACTCGCATTACTCCACAGTGATCGCCACCGCCGATCCCGGCGAAAAGCCGCTCGCCGGCGGCATCCTCTACACCCGTTACGGCAAGGGCGTGTACATTTACACCAGCTACTCGTGGTTCCGCCAGCTCCCCGCCGGCGTCCCCGGCGCCTGGCGCATCTTCGCCAACCTGGTCAGCGCCGGCCAGGCCCCGCGCTGACTTTTCAGGCGCTGGGCGTGGTTTGCGCGGGCACACGGATGTGCGAATGGAGGGTCTTTGCGGAGGGATTTCGGGCGCACTTAGGCTGCAAATGGAGGGTGATTCGAATGGATTTCTGACACACTTGTGCCGTAAATGGTGGGCAATTTTGGAGGAATTTCAAAAGGGGTGCGGGGGAGGGGCGAAATGGGCGGACAATCTTGGACAGAGTGAGAGCCCTGAGTGGGCTTGGGCGCCGGCTCACGATTTCAGCGATCGCGAACTGTCCCCGGATTTTGATAAAGACAAGGGGCTTGGCTGCAAAGAGTTGGACTCCCCTATCCAACTCATCAGCCCTCTCAGGCCGGCCGACGGTTCCAGTTGTCGCCGAGGCCGAGGCTGCGGCGGAGCAGTGGGACGATCACGCCGGCGGACGGCGCTGCGGCCCAGCGGGCGATCCGCTGCTGGACGCGCCGGTTGGATTCGATGGCGCGGCGTTCGCGCACCGCGGCACGCGCGAGATCGGCTGGGAACTCGACCTGGATGTCGGCGCCGGGGAGGGGGCCGGGGTCGACGCGCAGGAAGGCGGCGCGCATGGCGGCGTGGCCGAGTTCCTTGGCGGGACGAATCAGGTCGCGAATCCACCGCTGGTCGGGCGCTTCTGCGCCCAGGTTGGGGTCGCCGGCGAGGACCGGCGTAAAATTGATCTCCCAGACCACGGGGCGGCCGTCTAGCACAGCGTAGTCGATGCGGCCATAGTCGACGTGCGCCAGTTCGAACACCTGGCGGACCCAGGCCGAGTGCGGCGGGTCGCGGACGTAGGCCAGCTCCTCGGCAACCAGGGAGTCACGGTAATCCCGGGTGTGCTCTTTCACCATCCAGTGCGGGCCGGCGTAGAGATAGCGTGGCACGTAGGTGTCGCCGATGCGGAAGGTGGAGTATTTGCGATAAAGGCCATCGCGGCAGACGGTGTCGCAGAATTCAACCACCAGCAACTGGCGCAGCGGAATGCCCCGCAGGCGGAGATAGAGGAGCGCCCGGCGGAGTTCACCCCGATTGTGCAGCAGGGGCGTGAGGTTGCCGTCGTGCTCTGCGGCTACGCGGACGAAGACCGGGAAACGAAGCGAGCGCAACGGCCCGTCGGCACGGCAAACCCGAAAATCGTTGCAGCCGGCCGCGTGAAGCTGCTCGAGCAGGGCGCCGCGGTGAAGCGCCTCCAGGGCGTCGTTCAGCACCCGCTGCCCGGCACTGCGGGCAGCAGACTGGAGGATGTGAACGAGCTGGAGCTCCGCGGGTGTCAGGGCGTCTAAAGCCGTGAAAATCCAGGTGCCGCGCTGTATCGAACGGGTCCGGAACAGCTCCGCGTATGTGAGCTGCTGGAGGCGGCCGGCGAGGGGCCTGCCCCATCCACCGGCGAGGTAATGCTGGAGCAGATGCACGCGCGGTTCGTCGACGGCGAAGTAGATCATACGGCCTCCCGGCGCCGGACGACGAGGGGCATCATGATACCGGAGCCTCGGCCTCAACCATGGGTTGAACCCGGGGGGCGCCGCCCCACCAGCGCGTGACGATGGCGGCGATGGCGAGGTCGCCGGTGACGTTGTGCAGCGTCATGCAGACGTCGGAGATCGGCTCGACCATCTCGAATAGCATGACGGCCGCCAGCGGACAGCCGGCGGCAAGGTACGCGGGCACGAGGCGGAAGCGCGTGAAGCTGGGCAGGCCGAGTTCGGAGAAGCTGAGCAAAATGACGGTCACAAGGAAGACCGCAAGTTGGCCCGGCTGCGCCGGAACCGACCAGAAATACCAGATCACCAGGAGGCGGCACAGCGCGGTGGTGGTGCGATTAAGTTTGAACATGTTGACGGCCAGAGGCAGAACGATGCGCGCGGGATCCGGGTTGGAGGGCAGCAGTTGTTCTCCGGCGGCCAACAATGCCGGAAGCGAGGCGAGCGACGAACGCGTGCTCACGGCGACCAGCTGAGGCCCGAGCGCGGCGCGGGCAAAGGCGCGCAAGGATAGCCCGCCGGCGAGCCTAGTCAGCGGGTAGAGCAGCGCCACGTAAGCCAGCATGAGGCTGCATTCGAGCACCAGGACGCGGCCGAAAATCCCGATAATGCGGCCACCGGTAGTGGAGGCGAAGGTGGCGGCGAGAGCGAAGATGGCGGCCGGGGCGCATACGATGATCCAGCGCACCAGGACCATGAGCGCGTCGGTGACGCCCTCAAACAGGCGGATCACGGGTGCGCTCTTTACCGGGTCGACCTGGCGCAGTGCGATCCCGAACAGGATGGCGAATACGAGCAGCGGCAGATACTCCTCATTGACGGCGGATTGCGCTAGATTGCGCGGCATGAGGTTGGCCACCATGTCCCCCCAGCCGGCCGGCGCGGCGGATGGGGCGGCTGGCGTCGGGGATTGCGCCACAGCAGATTGGCTCAATGCGGCGGCGGCCGCGCGGTCCGTGGGCGTCCAATGGAGGATCGGTGGCACAGCGAGCAGTACCAAGGCCGCGCCCAGCAGCAGGAGAAGGACGTAGATCGCCACCGCGCCACCGATGCAGCCCGCGCTGCGAGCGGAGCGCTCGCGCGACATGGCGCAGACCATTTGGCCAATGGCCAGAGGCATAGCGATAGCGCGCAAGGCATTCATCCACAGCGTGCCGATGGCTGTGAGAGTGGTCAGTAACGGGCCCCCAAAGCGACCCGGCAGTGCGCTCAGCGCGCTGCCCAGGGCGAACCCGAGCCCCAGGCCGGCCAGCGACCAAAGCGTAACTTGCCAGGTGGTCCGGCGCGGGGCATCCAGTGGTTGGCTTGAACTCAAGCGTCCTCCCGATGGGGTCGGCTTCTCATTGTCGAGTAAATGCGGGGACGGTACACTCAAGCCCCCATTTCCAGCGCCAGTTGATCGTCTGGTGTGGCTGTGTGTCGATCATTTTCCGCCTTCTGGCGCCCTGGCGGCAAGGGGTGCAGACGGTGACCGGCGATTGGCACCGAGGCGCAGCGGGGCGGAGCGGCGAACAGGGACAGAGGGAAATGTTCGGATGGGCATTTGATCCGTCCTATTGGCAATTGCGGCTCAAAGAACACTCACTTGTTCGTGGAAATTGCATTCGAACGCTGGCGCGCCTCTGCGTGCAAACCTTCGTGAATCAGTTGGTTGGATGGCGGAGGGAGGTCTGGCCCGCCGATACGCCGCTGAGGGCTGCAAGCTGCTATGGCCGCGCAATGATTCAGCAACTATCCTCTTTTCAGTGGATCAGCGGCGGGACGGGTCAGGATGTTTCCTGTTTCCAGCCTATCCGCGTAGGACGCCAGTGTCCGTTCCCGGTGGTTCCGGCTGACCCTCCCACGACCGCGGATTGCGCCGATAGATAATAGCGTCAAGGGGGTGCAAGTGTGATGGGACAAATGAAACGCCGCAATCCACCGGCGGCGCTGCTGGCGGATCTGCAGCGCATTCCGGGCATCGGGCCATCGCTGGCCCGCGATCTGTACTCGCTGGGAATTCGGGAAGTGGCGCAACTGCGGGGCCGGAATCCGGAGGCGCTCTACCAGGAGTTGTGCGAGAAAACCGGGCAGACGCAGGACCGCTGCGTGCTCTACACGTTCCGCTGCGCGGTCTACTACGCTTCGGAATCCAGGCCCGATCCCGCGCTGCTGAAGTGGTGGAACTGGAAGGACCAGCCGCGAGCGGCTGCTGTCCGTTAGGGAATCAGGCGCAACCAGGCGGTGCCTCCCGCTCCGTCTGAGCCGAAACCGGACAAACCGGGGACAGCGGAGCGTCATTAAACTGGCGTTTCACCCGGAAGCATGAAAATGTCCGATTCCCGTGCTTTTGGAAACGGTGGCTTGCGGGCATTTTTAAGACAGTAGACGCAGTCGCTAGACCCGTTTCGGAATCAGTGTAGCCCGTCGCGTCCGGCCGCAATGAGGCCGCTCCCGGACGGGGACACCGAGGGCCGCGGCGCTTGATCGACACCCGCTGAACGTCGCGCCGAGGGAACCCCAGCGTGCCGCCGCGGCACGCGCAGAGTGTCCCCTCCGGCCACCCGCAATGAGGCCGCTCCCGGATGGGGACACCGAGGGCCGCGGCGCTTGATCGACAGCCTCTGAACATCGCGCCGAGGGAACCCCAGCGTGCCGCCGCGGCACGCGTAGAGTGTCCCCTCCGGCCTTCCCACTGAGGCCACTCCCGGATGGGGACACCGAGGGCCGCGGCGCTTGATCGCCTGCCTCTGATAGCCCCGCCGAGGGTACCCAAGCGTGCCGCCGCGGCACGCTCTGACTGTCCCCTCCGGCCACCCGCAATGAGGCCGCTCCCGGATGGGGACACCGAGGGC
>JBKQPG010000098.1:0-2555 GCA_052145115.1 Bryobacteraceae bacterium | reverse complement strand
TGGTCGACGCGGCCGAATACAAGCGACGGCAGTACCCGCCGGGCCCCAAGATCAGCCAGAAGAACTTCGGCCGGGACCGGCGCCTGCCCATCACCAACCGCTGGCGCGAGCCGCGCCCTTCATGAGGCGGACCTCCGTGACCGTCGTTCCCGGTGATCGCGGATGAGGTCGAACGTCTGGCCGTGGGCGCGGCGTGTTTGCGCTGCGGTTTCAGGAATGGAACAGTGTTTCCATGAGCGGGCAGCCGGGAATCGGTGCGCAGCTTGAGAGCTTTCGTGAGGCGCGCCGGAACATCGAAGCGTCGGTGCTGCCGCTCGCCACTTCGGTGGACGGGCGCCGGTTCTCCTTTCAAGCCTCGCTGCACGGCCTGGAATTGCGGATCGGCGGCTACGTCGTGCTGGAGGATGGCGGCAATCCGCGACTTGGCCAGGTCCTCACCCTCGAACTCGATCAGCTGAGCGCAGAACTGACGCTGCCGGCTCGCGAAGGGGGCGTCCCGGAGAATCGGACGCAGGTCCAGATCCGGTACGCCGGCGGCGAAGGCGCCATCCTCGAAGGCGACCCGGCACCGTTCCACGATGCGCTGGTTCGTGTCGCCACCGGGGCGGAGGTGCAAGCGTGGCTCCAGCGCAGCGGGCGGCGCTACGCGAACCTGCCGCTGGGCGAGCTCGCGCTGGCGGCCGGCGTGCCCTGCCTGGCGGACGCCAGCGGCTTCGACCGGCACACCTTCCTCTGCGGTCAGTCGGGGTCAGGCAAGACCTACTCGCTCGGGGTGATCCTCGAACGGCTGCTGATCGAGACGAACCTGCGCTTGGTGGTGCTCGATCCGAACTCAGATTTCGTACGCCTGGGAGAGCTGTGCGCCGACGCCGACCCGGCACTGGCCGAGCGCTACCAAGAGGCGGCGCGCGGAGTCGCTGTCTACTCCGCCGACGCCCCGGGCGAGCGCAGGCTGCGGCTGCACGCGGCCGAGATCGACCCGGCGACGCAGGCTGCCTTGCTGCGCCTGGACCCAATCGACGACCGCGAGGAGTATGCCGCGCTGGCCGAATTTCTCGCCGGCGAGAACCCGCCCTCGCTTGAGGCACTGGCGCGAGACGAGAGCCCCGAGGCGCAGCGCCTCCGCCTGCGCCTCCACAATCTGGGCGTCGACCGCTTTACGGTGTGGGCACCCGGCGAGGCGGGCTCTGTCCTGGACGCGGTCCACGACCAGGGCCTCCGCTGTGTCGTCATCGACCTGGGCTCGCTGCCGACGCGTGAGGAGCAGGCACTCGTGGCCGCAGCGGTGCTTGGTGACCTGTGGCGGCGGCGCCAAGAACGCAGCCCGATACTGATCGTGATCGACGAAGCGCACAACGTCTGCCCCGCCGAGCCTACCGACCCACTCATCGCGGTGGCAGCTGAGCACGCCATCCGGATCGCCGCCGAGGGCCGCAAGTTCGGGCTCTACCTGCTTGTGTCGACGCAGCGCCCGCAGAAGATCCCGGAGAATGTCCTCTCGCAGGCCGACAACCTCGTGCTCTTGCGATTGAACTCGCTCGCGGACGCAGCTTTCGCCGAGGCGGCATTCTCGTTCGTCCCACCGAGCCTGATCGAGCGCTCGGTCATCTTTCGCCAGGGAGAGGGTCTGATCGCCGGCAAGATCTCGCCCCAGCCCGCGCTGCTCCGCTTCGGCGCACGGATCACCCAGGAGGGCGGCGCCGACGTGCCCGCGACGTGGGCTTCCCCCGCTGCTTCGACCTGAGCAGGAGGCCTCGTGCCGACGCTAGCTGCCATCTTCCCGCCCACGCAGGCCCCGGAGCAGCTCGGCGCGGTCGCCTCGGCCGCCGAGGCGGCCGGGCTGCCGCAGTTGTGGGTGTGGGAGGACTGCTTCTGTCAAAGCGGCATCGCCACCGCGACCGCGATCCTGGCCGCCACCAGCACGGTCACGGTCGGCATCGGGCTGCTCCCGGTGCCGCTGCGCAACGTCGCGCTGACCGCCATGGAGGTCGCCACAGTGGCCCGGCTGTACCCCGGACGCCTCACCGCCGGCGTCGGCCATGGCGTGCTGGACTGGATGAGTCAGGTCGGTGCCAGGGTCGAATCGCCGATGACGCTGCTGCGCGAGTACACCGCCGCGCTGTACGCCCTGCTGCAGGGCGGCACCGTGACGACCCACGGCCGCTATGTCCACCTCGACCAGGTCGCCCTGGACTGGCCGCCTGCCGTGGTGCCGCCGCTGCTCATCGGCGGGATCCGGCCGCGGACCGTGGCGCTGGCGGGTGAGCTCGCCGACGGCCTGATCATCCCCGGCGGAGTCAGTCCGGACGGCGTGCGCGCCTCGATCGCCCAGTTTCAGGTCGGCCGGACCGATGCTGGCCGGGCCGATGCTGGCCGGACTGTAGCTGGCCGGGCCGACATCGTGGTCTTCGTCAGCGTTCCGGCTGACGGCCCGGCCGCGGCCGCCGCCGCCACGATCAGCGAGTACGCCCGGGCCGGAGCGACCCACGTCGCGGTCAACGCCGCCGAGAGCGACGCCGACCTCGCGCGCTTCGTCGGCTTCCTGGCTCATGAGG
>JBKQPG010000097.1:0-21388 GCA_052145115.1 Bryobacteraceae bacterium | reverse complement strand
TTCTCGCCATTCCCGGCGACACGGCGATTTCCGCCAGCGCAAAGGAAGGCATCGGCATCGAGGAAATTCTGGAGGCGATTGTCGAGCGCATCCCAGCGCCGAAACCGACAGGGCAGGGGAGCTTGCAGGCGCTGGGTTTCGATTCGTTTTTTGACACCTACAAGGGCGTCGTGACCCATGTGCGCGTGTTCAACGGCGAATTGAAGGCCGGCCAGCAGGTGAAGCTGTTGCATTCCGGCAAAACGGTCGAGGTGAAGGAGGTCGGCAGTTTCAATCCGAAGCCTTACGTCCGCGAAAAGCTGGAGGTGGGCGAGACGGGTTATTTCACCGCGAATATCAAAAGCCCGAAGGAAGTAAAAATGGGCGACACCATCACGGATTCGCGGAATCCGTCGCCGGTGCTGCCGGGGTTCAAGGAGATTCATCCGATGGTGTTCAGCGGGATTTATCCGATCAACACGTCGGACTACGAGCATTTGAAGGCGAACATGGGCAAGCTGCAGCTCAACGACTCGGCCTTCGTTTACCAGGCGGAGACGAGCGTGGCGCTGGGGTTCGGGTTCCGGTGCGGTTTCCTGGGGCTGCTGCACCTGGAGATCGTGCAGGAGCGGCTGGAGCGCGAATTCGCCATCGACCTGATCACCACGGCGCCAAGCGTGCGCTACCGAGTCACGCTGGGCAACGGCGAGGTGCTCGAAGTCGACAATCCGACCAAGTGGCCCAACCCGAGCGAGATCAGGCAGGTCGAGGAACCGATGATCGAGGCCACGGTGATCACGCGCGAGGATTCCCTGGGCGAGATTCTGAAGCTGCTCGAAGAGAAGCGCGGCGACCAGAAGAAGTTCGAGCACCTGGGCGGCGCGCGCGTGATGCTGGTCTACGAGATGCCGCTGAACGAGATCGTGCTGGACTTCTACGACCGCCTCAAGTCGGCCTCGCGCGGCTACGCGTCGCTGGATTACCACCTCAGCGGCTACCGCGCCTCGTCGCTGGTGAAGATGGACGTGCTGGTGGCCGGGGATCCCATCGACGCGCTGTCGATCATCGTCCACAAGGAGTTCGCTTACGAGCGCGGCCGGGCGCTGATTGAACGGCTGCGCCGGCTGATCCCGCGGCAGCAGTTCGAGGTCGCGCTGCAGGCCGCGATCGGCTCCAAAATCATCGCCCGCGAGAGCATCGCGGCGCTGCGCAAGAACGTGCTGGCGAAGTGCTACGGCGGCGACATCACGCGCAAGCGCAAGCTGCTCGAAAAGCAGAAAGAGGGCAAGCGCCGGATGAAGCGCGTCGGCAAAGTCGACATCCCGCAGGAGGCCTTCCTGGCCGTGCTGAAGGTCACGCAGAGCGGCCAGGAGAGCTGAGAACCCGCTCGCCGCGGCGCTCCCTTTCGGGAAAAAGCGGCGCGCGGCGTACAAGACGCCAGTTTTCAGGGCAGAATGAGTGAAAGGAGCGTTGACCCCATGCCCCTCCCGCATGACTTCGACACGCCACGTGAAGGCATGGAGAACTACGAGCCAGCCAACCACCCCCTGGCTGCCCGGCAGACTACCCTGGCATCCTGGGATGCGTCCCGTTTGTTCGATCATCCGCGCGCCATCGATACGATCCTCTACGGCGGCCTGGCGGCCGGCCTGCTGAGCGTGCTGGACGACGTAGTGGTCTACAGCCTGCAGGGCCGCAATCCGATCGAGTTTCTGCAATTCATCGCCAGCGGGGCGATCGGGAAGGAGGCCTTCGCGGGCGGCTATGAGACGGCCGCGCTCGGCACGGTCTTCCACTTCCTGATCGCATTCGTGACGGGCGCGGTCTTCTATGAGGCCAGCCGGATCCTGCCGACGCTCTACAGGCGGCCCGTGGTATGGGGACCGGTCTTCGGCCTGGCCGTTTACATTGTCATGAACTACGTCGTGCTGCCCTTGTCGGCGGTCCCCCGCAGCCCGTTCTCTTTCGCTCTGCTGCTGAACGGATTGATCGGGCACGCGGTTCTGGTGGGTCTTCCGATCGCCCTGATTGCCAGCCGCTCGGCGCGCGCCCGCCGCATGATCATCTAGAGCGAAGTCGCGAATGAGGCCAGCATCCCGGCCAGCGCCTGGCCGCGGTGGCTGACTTCCATTTTGCGCGCCGCCTCCACCTGGCCGAAGGTGCAGCCGAAGGGCTCGAAGTAAAACAGCGGGTCGTAGCCGAAGCCGCGGGGCCCGCGTTCCTCATCGCTGATGCGGCCTTCGACAACGCCGCGGAACGTGCCCAGCAACTTGCCCTGCTGCGCCAGCGCGATCACGCACACGAATCGCGCCGTGCGTTCCGTCGCGTCCCGCAGGCGGGCGAGCAGCAGCCGGTTGTTGTCCCTGTCGGTCGCGTCCGGCCCGGCATAGCGCGCCGAACGAATGCCGGGCGCGCCGTCGAGGGCGTCGACCTCCAGGCCGGAGTCGTCCGCGAACAGCGGCTCCTCGCAGAACACGCTGTAGTACAGCGCCTTTTCGATCGCGTTCTCCTCGAAGCTCTCGCCTTCCTCCTCGGGCGGCGCGATCTTCTTGAGATCCTCCAGCGGCTGAATCTCCACGGCGCAACCGAACTGCGCCGCCGCCATGCGGAACTCGTTCAGCTTGCCGGGATTGGTGGTGGCGCAACGCAGGATCGCCATCGGTCGGCTCACTTGCCTCCCAGCGCCACTCTCTGCACGGCGAACAGCTCCCGCAGCCCGGCCCGCGCGAATCCGATCATTTCGGCCAGTCGCTCCTCGCGAAACGTCGCCTTCTCGCCCGTGGCCTGCAGTTCGACGAACTCGCCCGCGCCGGTCATGACCACATTCACGTCCACCTCGGCCTGCGAGTCTTCCTCGTAGCACAGATCGAGCAGCGCGGTCCGCTCCACAATGCCGACGCTGGTGGCCGCCACCTGGTCGCGCAGCGGGTTGCGCTTCAGGCGGCCAAATTCGAGCAGCTTTTTCGTGGCCAGGGCCAGGGCCACGTAACCGCCCGTAATGGACGCCGTGCGCGTGCCGCCGTCGGCCTGCAGCACGTCGCAATCGACGATCAACGTGCGCTCGCCGAGCGCCTCCATGTCGACCACCGCGCGCAGCGAACGGCCGATCAGCCGCTGGATCTCCATCGTGCGCCCCGACGGCCGGCCTTTGACCACCTCGCGCGGGCTGCGTTGGGCCGTGGCGCGCGGCAGCATGGAGTATTCCGCGGTGACCCATCCGCGGCCCGAGTTGCGCAGGAAATTCGGCACCATCTCATCGACGCTGGCCGCGCACAGCACGCGCGTGTTGCCGACCTCGATCAGCACCGATCCTTCGGCCGTCATGAGATACCCGGTCGTGATTTTGACCGGACGCAAGGCGTCCGGCGCCCGGCCATCGTTGCGCAGCATGCGATGTGGACCTCCGTGCACAGCTCAACTGTGCGAAGCAATCGAAACGTACAGCAGCAGCGAGACCAGGAGGATGGCCGAGACGACCAGCAGAATGCAGCCCAGGCCTCCCGTGACGCCGGGCTTGGCCAGATGGCTGGACATCGGCTTCTTGCCCCGCGCCGGCTTGACCTTGGCCATAAACCCCACTGTAACATCCGTGCCCGATTCAGCCCTGCCCGCGCCGCGCTTATGATGGTTGCGTCATGCGCTCCCGAATCCTGCTCACCTTCCTCTACCCGGCGCTGGCCTGTCTGCCGGCCCAGGTGGCCCCGCTGCGCGCGCCGGCCGTCCCGCTGGTCACGCACGATCCTTACTTCAGCGTGTGGTCGTTCGGCGACCAGCTCACCGGCAGCTTTACGCGCCATTGGACCGGCGCGCCGCAGCCGCTGAACGGGTTAATCCGCATCGATGGCCAGGCCTACCGCTACGCCGGCATCGACTCGGAGCAGGTGCCGCCGATGGAGCAGACCAGCCTGAAGCTCACGTTGACCTCGACGCGCTACGAGTTCACCCAGGCGGGGGTGCGATTGGGGCTGACGTTTCTGACGCCGGCTCTGCCCGATGACCTGGATCTGCTGTCGCGGCCAATCACCTTCATTCACTTTGACGTGAGCAGCGTTGACGGGCGCGAGCACGAGGTGCAGCTCGAGTTGGACGTCTCGTCGCAGTTGGCCGTGAACAAGTGGGAGCAGCGCGTAAACATCGGCCGCTACGAGTTCGGGAATGTGACGGCGCTGCGCGCGTGGGCGGCGGAACAGAAGGTGCTGGGGCGGTCCGGCGACGACCTGCGCATCGAGTGGGGATCGCTGTATCTGGGCATACCGCACGGGCAGGCGGGAACTGACTCGCGGCTGCTGGGGCGCTCGGGCCGCTCCTCGTTTGCCCGCGACGGCAAGCTGGCCGGAGGGGACATGACGGACCAGGGCGAAGCGTCGCATGCCGAGATGCCGTTGCTGGCGGCGACATTCGACCTGGGCAAGGTGGGTGCGGCACAACAGGAACGCCTTCTGTTGCTGGCTTACGACGACGTGTGGTCGATCGAATATCTGAACCGGCGGCTGCGTCCGCTGTGGCGGCAGCGGGGACGCGACATTGCCGGTTTGTTGGAAGAAGGGGCGAAAAACTACTCGTGGTTCGCGAAACGCGCGCGGGCATTCGATGAGGAGCTCACCTCCGACCTGGTGAAAAGCGGCGGCCCGGAATACGCGGCCCTGGCCACGGTCGCGTATCGCCAGGCCATCGCCGCGCATAAGCTGGTGGCCGATGTCGACGGCACGCCGCTGTTGTTCCCCAAAGAGAATTTCTCCAACGGCTGCATCTCGACCGTGGATGTCATCTACCCCAGCGCGCCGCTGTTTCTGTTATTGAATCCGGAACTGCTGAAGGGCATGCTGCGGCCGGTGCTGGATTACGCCGCGCTACCGCGTTGGCGCTGGCCCTTCGCGCCGCACGACCTGGGGCAGTATCCGCTGGCCAACGGGCAGGTCTATGGCGGCGGCGAGCGCACGGAAGAGGACCAGATGCCGGTCGAAGAGAGCGGCAACATGCTGATCCTGCTCGGCGCGCTGGCGCACGTCGAAGGCAACGCCGATTTTGCACTGCGCTACTGGCCGCAACTGGTCCGCTGGGCCGAGTACCTGCGCGACAAGGGCATGGATCCCGAAAACCAGCTCTCGACGGACGACTTCGCCGGCCACCTGGCGCACAACACCAACCTGTCGATCAAAGCGATTTTGGGACTGCGCGCGTTTGCGGAGATCGCGCGCATGGGCGGCAAGAGCGACGTCGCAGCGAAGTACGAGGCAATCGCGAAACAGATGGCCGCGCAGTGGCCGGCCATGGCGCTGGACGGCGACCATTACAAGCTGGCGTTCGACAAGCCCGGTACCTGGAGCCAGAAGTACAACCTCGTTTGGGACCGGCTGCTGGGCTACAACCTCTTCCCGCCGGAGGTGGCGCGCCAGGAAGTGGCCTTCTACGAGACGAAGCTCCAGAAGTACGGCCTGCCGCTGGACAACCGCAAGACCTACACCAAGCTCGATTGGGAAGTGTGGACCTCGTGCCTGACCGGGAAGGACGAGGATTTTCGGCGGCTGATCGCGCCGTTGTACCGCTGGATGAACGAGACGCCGACCCGGGTTCCGCTCACGGACTGGTATGAAACGACAGACGGCAAACAGGCCGGGTTCCAGGCGCGCTCGGTCGTCGGCGGGTTGTTCATCCCGCTGCTGCGCGACCCGGAAGTGTGGAACAAATGGGCCAGCCGAGGCTTGGCGCGGGCCAAGCAAGAGGCGGGGCGCTGAGATCAGGGCGCGGCAGGAGGCAGGAATCGGGCGGCCCAACGGTCCGGCGTCAACAGATTCACCGCGCCGCATGATGGGCACGAATAGCCCTGGAAAAAAAGAAAGCGCCTTTGCACTCGCGGCCTGAGACGGGCCTCCGGGTGTCCTGCGCCGCACCGGACACAGACGTTAGCCCACGCGTCGAGCGGCAAAGGCGCCTGAGAATATCCAAAAAACGAGTACCAGCCATACAGGCTGAGACGGGTGCCCAATGCCCGGTCCAGCAATCGGAAACCATAATTAAGCACCACCAGTAACCGTTCCGAGCCGCCCAGGAAAAGCGCCATCCTTCTGAGCCGCAATGTCGGGAGGTTACGCCGGTTCAGGAATGCGAGTGAGGAAAACAGCGGCTTGGTGCCGAGATGCGCCATACCCGATGCGTCTTCAATCTGTTTCGCCAGCGCCTCTGGAGAGGTGAAAGCATTGACGTGCCCGCCGCCCCGGCCCAGCCAGCGGTAGATCCGGTCGGTGATCGTCGAAGCGTCGGGTACTGCAATGCAAAGCAGTGCTTGCCTCTTCGTCACGCGCCCTATCTCCGCCAGCGCCTCTCCCAGCTCCCGGAAATGCTCCAGGCTATGGCTCGCAATCACCAGGTCGAACGTGGCATTGGCGAATGGCAAACGCGCCGCATCGGCCTGGACAAACCGCGCGCGCCCGTGAGGGGGGAACGGTTCCAGATCGACAAGAACGACCAACACATCCGGCCGCTGTATTTCGAAACTTCCGTGGCGTGCTCCCAGGTCGAGGACCCTGGAGTTGGCGGGCAGGCTGGCGAAGATCTCTGTCACCTGAGTCGATGCCTTCGAAACCCTTGGATTGAATTCATTCTACAGGTGGGCCCTTGCCTCGCATACGCGATCTGGTCCCCGGCAAGCCGTGATTGAGCCCGGCCGATCCACCCTGCCGAAAGATGGGTTCCCGGAAGATTAATTTGCTTTTCTTTCGCCCCCGGCTCGGGTATCCTGCTGTGGTTCCCCCAAGGAGAAAAATAACCATGACCCCAGCCGAAATCGCCCTCTCCGTCGATGTGAGCCGCGAGTTTTTCAACCGTTCCACGCGCGAATTGAAAGAAGAGAACTCGAACTTCGCGCCCGTCCCGGGTATGTACACCGCCGCCGCGCTGGTGGCGCACGTTGCCCAGACGGTCGACTGGTTCTTCGCCGGAGCATTTGCCCCGGGCGGGTTCGACACCGACTTCGAGAAGATGGACAAGGAGGTGCGCGCCTGCGCCTCGCTGGATGCCGCCCGCGCCTTGTTCAACGCGGCATGTGACCGCGCCAAGGCCGCGGCCGAGGGGCACTCCGAAGCCGATTGGGCCGCTTTGCTGCCGCCGGGACCGGTCATGGGCGGCATGCCCCGCCACGCCATCGTCAACGCGCTCACCGATCACACGGCGCACCACCGCGGCGCGCTGTCCGTCTACACCCGGCTGGTCGGCCGCGTGCCGCCGATGCCGTATATGGAGATGTGATGCAGTGGCTTAAGTCGATCGCTTCCATCCTCGGCAGTTACATCCTCAGCATCGTGCTGGTCATGCTGAGCGATCCGCTACTGCATGCCCTGTTTCCGCAGGATTATGTCGCAGGGAAACCGATTCCGGATACGCTGCTCTGGCTCAGCACGGCGATCTTCGTGGCGGTCTCCATCCTCTGCGCCTGGGTCTGCGCCAAGACGGCTCCCAACAAGGTTCTGACCCACGTCATCTGGTTCTTCGCCATCGGCGAAATCATGGGCCTGGGAGCGACGTATGCCAACTGGGGCAAGGTGCCGCATTGGTATTCGGTCGCGTGGCTGGTGCTGTGGATTCCCTCGGTCTGGATCGGCTGGAAGTTAGCCCGGCGGTGACTCGATGCGGTGCGCGTCCGGCGCGCCGCATTCAACTTGTCAGCCCGCGCAGGCTCTGCCAGAACTCGGGGAACGAGACCGACGCGGCGTCCGCATTGCGGATCACGCACGGGCCGTCGGCGCGCAGCGCGGCCACGGCGCAGGCCATCGCAATGCGGTGATCGCCGAAGGAGTCGACCTCGGCGGCTTTAAATTTCTGTCGGCCCGGGAGATGAAAGCCATCGGGCGTCGTTTCGATCTCCACGCCCATGCGGCGCAGATTCACGGCCAGCGTCTCGATGCGGTCGGTCTCCTTGATGCGCAGCTCCGCGGCGTCGCGCACCGTCAGGCCTTGCTCGCTCACCGCGCCGAGAATGGCCAGCACGGGAATCTCATCGATCAGCGCCGCGGCCCACTGCTTTTCGATGACACCGCCCTTCACATGAGAGCCGCGCACCAGCAGATCGCCCACCGGCTCGCCGTGGCGCACGCTCATTTCGAGGATGCGGATCTCCACGCCCGTGGCAACCAGAAAATCGATCAGCGTGGCGCGCGTGGGATTCAAGCCGACGCCTTGCACCACCACGCTCGAGCCCGGCACAATCGCCGCCGCGACCAGGAAAAAAGCCGCCGAGGAGAGATCGCCGGGCACGCTCAACTCGCGTCCCTGAAGCCTGGCGGGGCCCGTGACGCTGGCCCAGCCGCGGCCCGTCCCGACCTCCGCGCCGAACTCGCGCAACGCCACTTCGGTGTGGTCGCGCGTCCTGGCGGGCTCGCGCACCAGGGTGGTTCCGGCAGCGTACAGCCCGGCCAGCAGAACCGAGCTCTTCACCTGCGCGCTGGCCACGGGCATTTCGTATTCGATCGGATGCAAATCGCCGCCCTGGATCTCGATCGGCGGGAAGCGCCCGTCGCGCGCCGAAATCTTTGCGCCCATTTGCATGAGCGGCGTCATGATGCGCTGCATCGGGCGCTTCGACAACGACGCGTCGCCGCCCATCCGGCTGACAAACGGATGCCCGGCCAGAATCCCCGCCAGCATGCGCATCGTCGAACCCGAGTTGCCGGCGTCGAGCTGCCCCGCATAAGGTTGCAACCCGGCCAGCCCGCGCCCGCGCAGCGTGACATCGCGCCCGTCCTCAACGATCTCGACGCCCAACGAGCGCAGGCAGCCCAGCGTGGAATGGCAGTCCGCGCCGGAGGAGTAATTGCGGATCACGCTCGTGCCTTCGGCTACGCCCGCCAGCATGGCGTAGCGGTGCGAAATCGATTTGTCGCCCGGCAGGCGGATGCTCCCGCTCAGTGGCCCCGGCGCGGGGCGAATTGTCTCAGCGCTCACCTGCGTCTCGCTCATTTCCCGCTCGCCCGCTTGCGCTCATCCCGCGCCGCGCAGAAGAATGGTGTGGCAAGCGCCGGCAAAGGGGTCACTCTCGACTTCATCGATCCCTTCAGTTTACCGGACGCCGCACAGGAGACTTCTTATGCTCAGACGCGACATGCTCCTTGCCACGGCGGCGTTGCCCGCCGCGGCAGCTTCGTTCCAGGCCGGCGGCTCGGGCCGGCCGGACAACATCGTGATATCGAGCGCCAACGGCCGCGCGGCCTGCAAGCGCGCCAACGAAATCTTGCAGGCCGGCGGGGACACGCTCGAGGCCGTCGTCTCGGGCGTCAGCATCCTCGAGGACGATCCCGAGGATACCAGCGTCGGCTACGGCGGTCTGCCGAATGAAGACGGCGTGGTGGAACTCGACGCCAGCGTGATGCACGGCCCGACGCGGCGCTGCGGCGCGGTGGCCGCGGTGCACAACATCAAGAACGTCGCGCGTCTGGCCAGGCTGGTGATGGAACAGACGGCCCATGTTCTGCTGGTGGGCGAAGGCGCGACCCGTTTTGCCCGCGCCTGGGGCGTTCCGGAGATGAATCTGTTGACCGAGAAGTCGCGGCTGGCGTACATGGCCTGGAAGCAGACGCTGCGCGACGCCGCGGGCCACAACAACTGGACCGATTGGCTGGACGCGCCCGATGCCGCGGCCCCGAAGATGGCCCAGGATTCGCTGCGCCGGATGTTTCCCCAGGCCAGCCCGGAGCTGATCGCCTGGGCGTTCGACGTGGCCCAATATCCCCCCACGGGCACCATCAACTGCCTGGCGTTGAACGCCAAGGGCGAGATGTCCGGCACGACGACCACTTCCGGACTGGCTTGGAAGATCCCCGGCCGCGTGGGCGATTCGCCGCTCATCGGCGCGGGCCTGTTCGTCGACCAGGAGATCGGCGGCGCCGGCTCGACGGGCCTGGGCGAGGAGAATATCCGCATCGCCGGCGGGCACACCGTGGTCGAGAACATGCGCCATGGGATGAGCCCCAAGGACGCCTGCCTGGACGCGCTCCAGCGGATTGTCCGCAACTTCAACAACGACCGCGCCCGGCTGGCCCGCTTCGATATCTTCTTCTACGCGCTGCGCGCCGACGGCGCATTCGCCGGCGCGTCGCTGTGGAGCGGCCGCCTGCGCAACGGCGCCCTGGCCGCGCCGAAATTCGCCGTCAATACCGGCGGCGAGAGCCGGCTTGAGGATTGCGCCTGGCTGCTGGAACGGAAAGCCTGACGACGCCCTGCGCCCGAGCGGCCGTGCGACAGTGGGAGTATGCTGGTCGCGGCCGCAATGATGGCGATGCTGGCGTCGCAGACGCCGATCGTCGGCTACGTTGAGATCTTCGGCCTTCATAAAATCCCGCCCGAACGGATTCTGAAAGCGGTCGCCGTAAAGCCCGGCGACCCCCTGCCTCCGTCCAAGTCCAAACTGGAGGACACGCTGCTGGCCGTCGAGGGCGTGGCGCGGGCCTCCGTCGAGGCCTTCTGCTGCGAAGGCGGCCAGGCCGTCCTGTACGTCGGAATCGAAGAGCGCGGCGCCTCCGCGTTCCCGCTGCGGGACTGGCCCGAGGGCGACCTCGAACTGCCGCCCGAAATCGTCGAGGTGTACCACGACTACACCATCGCGCTGGCCAATGCCATGCGCGAAAGCGACATGGTGGAGGACATTTCGCAGGGCCACTCGCTGATGACCAACATCGCCTGCCGCGTGCTGCAGGAACGTTTCCTGGGGCTGGCCGAAATCCACCTCGCGGCGCTGCGGGCGGTGCTGCGCGAATCGGAGGACGAGGAGCAGCGCGCCATTGCGGCCTACGTCCTGGGCTACGCGCCGCGCAAGAGCGAGGTCACCGACGATCTGCAGCTCGGGCTGCGCGACCCCGACCCCGACGTGCGCGCCAACGCGCTGCGGGCCCTGCGGCCGATCGCGGCCCTGGCGCAAAAAGACCCCTCGTTGGGCATCAAAGTCGAAACCACCTGGTTCGTCGAGATGCTGAATTCGACCGTCCTGAAGGACCGGCTCGAGGCCGTGCGCACGCTGTTGATGCTGACCGACCAGGGCATGTCGGCGTCGACCGCCGCGCACATCCGCGAGCGCGGCCTCCCGGCGCTCGAAGAGATGGCCCATTGGCGCCACCTCGAACACGCCCTGCCGCCTTATCTGCTGCTCGGACGCCTGGCCGGCATGGACGGCCAGCAACTGGAGCAGGCCTGGGCCAGCGGCGAGGGTCAGAAGGAACTGCAGGAAATCGAGCGCAAGCTGAAATCCAAAAAGTAGCCGGCACGCCCGCCGCGGCGCACTGCATACAATGGTGGTCGGCATGCGGCTCGCGGCGCTTCTCATCCTGACGGCCGGGCTGGTGCGCACGCCGGCGCAAACTGCCCAATGGCAACTGGAGAAAGTCGCCACCGGGTTTCGTTACGCCGGCGGCCTCGCGTGGTCGCGCGACGGCCATCTCTATATCGCGGACGGCCCGGCGGGCCAGCTTCTGCGCTACACGCCGGGCCACGGCACGGCGCTCGTGCAAGGGAAGCTCAACGGTCCGGCCGGGCTCGCCGTGGACGATCGCGGCCGCATCCTGGTCTGTGAGAGCGGCGCGCGCCGCCTGGTCCGCCTGCGGGAAGACGACTCTGCGGAAACCGTCGCCTCCACGTTCGAGGGCCACAAGCTGAATTCGCCGAATGAAGTCGTCGTGCGTAAGGACGGCGAGATCTTCTTTTCCGACCCCGCCTTCGGCTCCGCCGGCGACTCCCGGGAGCTCTCCTTTTACGGCATTTTCCGGGTCGGCTTGCGGGGCGGCGTGTCGGCCCTGGCGCGCTGGGACAAGCGGTCCAACGGGCTGGCGCTCTCGCCCGACGGCAAGTTGCTCTACGCCGCCAGCAGCGACGAGCGCGCGGTGCGCGTGTTCGACCTCGACCACCAGGGCAACGCCTCGGGCGAGCGCGTTCTGATCACTGGCATCGACGGCGTGCCCAATGGTTTATGCACCGACGACCAGGGACGCCTCTACGTCGCCGCCCGCCACGTTCTGATCTTCACGCCCGATGGCCGGCCCGCCGGCAAAATCGTGCTGCCCGAGAAGCCCGCCAGCCTGGCGTTCGGGGGTGACGATCGCCGCACGCTCTACATCGCCGCGCGCACTTCGGTTTACAGCGTGCGCCTTACCGTCCGCGAATGACGCCTCCGCAACCGCGCGGCGTCTAGACCTCCAGCTTCCAGGGCGCGCGGTAATTCGGCTTGAGCCTCGGCCGGACCTCTTCCTGCTTCACCGTCCAGGCCTTCTCGTCCCAGTCCAGGCGCGACTCGAAGCGCATGGAAAGGTTGGCCAGAATGCACGTGACGCTGGAGCGGACGCAGCGCTCGATGTCGCTGACCGGCGTCGCGCGGGAGTGGATGCATTCGACGAAGTTCTTCCAGTGCGGAACATTCATCGGACCCATTTCCAGCTCCTGCTCGCGACCCCAGCTCTTCACCGGCTCCTTGGACTGCAGGTCGTAGACCCACACCCCGCCGCGGTTCAGGACCAGCGTGCCCTTGGTCCCGTGGAACGAGGTGCCATACCCGTGCCCGAACAGCGGCATCGGGTTGCAGGTGCGGTTCTCATAGCCCGAGAGGAACTTCTCGTATTGGAACGTAGCCTGCATCGTGTCCGGCGTTTCGGTGTCGTCCTCGACGTAGAACTTCGAGCCCAGCGCGAGGATCGAGCGCGGCATCGGCTCGCCCATGGCCTGATGAATCGGGTCGATGAGGTGAACGCCCCAGTCGGTCATGGCGCCGCCGGCATAATCCCAGAAGTAGCGGAAGGTGGACCAGCGGTCGGGCGATACGCCGAAGCGGTTGAGGCTGTACGGCCGCTCGGCGGCTGGCCCTTGCCACAGGTCCCAATCGAGATCCGCCGGCGGGACTTCCCCGCTGCGCCGGCCCCAGCCCTCTTTCTTAGACGTCCCGGCCTGCCACTCGTGGCAGTAAGTGATCTCACCTATTTCTCCGGCCTGGATCAGCTCCACCGCCTTCTTGAAGAACCCGCCCGAGCGCTGCATCGTCCCGCCCTGCACCACGCGGCCGTACTTGCGCGCGGCCTGCACCATCTTCTGGCCCTCCTCGACGTAGGTGCAGGCCGGCTTCTCCACGTACACATCCTTGCCGGCCTTGCAGGCCTCCACCGTGATGTAGGCATGCCAGTGGTCCGGCGTCGCGATGCAGACGACGTCGATGGATTTGTCCGCCAGGATCTCCCTGAAATCCTTCACGGCCTTCGGGCTCTGCCCGCGCTTGTTCGCGACGGCGATGCCTTTTTCGAGGTTCGGCTGATACACGTCGCAGATCGCCACGGCCTGCACCGCGCCGGTCTGGATGGCGAAATCGACGTCGCCCTGCCCCATCGTGCCCGTGCCGATGAAGCCGGCGGTGATCCGGTCGTTGGCGCCGCGCGCCATTCTCGGGAAAATCAATGTCGTAAAAGCCGCCGCGCCCGCGCCTTTCAATACGTCGCGCCGCGTGGCCGATGTGGGGTTGGTGTTGCTCATGGATGAACTGCTCGAACTACAGTTCTAACAGTTTCGCGGCTGCGGCCGTGCGGGGAGCACCGCCCAGGCGCTATGCCGGAGGCCGGCTCGCAGTCCGGGGAATAGAGACGGCTCAGCCGGCGAGGCGGGCGAAGCCGAGTTCCTGCTGCTCAGGCAGATTCTCGATTGCTGCGCGCATTTGAATTTCACGAGTATTTGCCCTTGCGAAGACCGCGCGGGACAGCGACGCGAAAATGCGCCAGCCGACGAGTGTGAGCGACGCGAGGCGATTTGCCAGATGGAGATCGGACGCTCGGATCTGGCAGATTCCGTCGAAGTCTATGACGTTACACAGGACATCTTCCGCATCTTGTGGCATCACCGGAAGGTACATCGCGTCTCTGCGCTTGAACTTAAGGAGCAGACTTAGTGATTGCAGCGCATCCTGATCGGATTTACGGATCTCGACAACCCGAAGGAGCGCAGCGTTCTGACGCTTCCCGGGAACAAGATCACATGAGGAGTTGAGCACGATGTACTTTGGGCCGCCAGCAGTTCTTTCTCCGAAGAAGAACGCTGCTTCCGTCAGAACGACGTCTCCCTGAAGCAGAACGAACGCATCCTCAGGCGTGTCAAATCCGAGCGGCTCGGTATCCTGCCGCAGAATCGGGGATCTTAATAACGCCCGACTGGCGTTGAAAACAGCCAAACGATCTTCTGTTCTTCGAAGACCAGCAGAGAACGCCTCGACCACGCCAATCGCCTCTTCGCTGTGCGACAGTGCGCTCAGCTTTGCCTCTAGTTCCCTGAGTCCAGGAGTCGGCATCTATAGAGTGGGGCGTGGAATTGTGGTCAAGTCCAGATCTTCGGAGTTCTCAGAGACCTCGTCGGCGCTGATTCGGAATCGATCGTGGCCATCGCGCACAGGCAAGACAGGAGACCCGCCCAACAGCGACACGGATTCTATCAAATGCTGGATGCTCTCCTCGTCCCTGTGCTTCTGCACAACCCTCGCCGCACTGACGATGAATGTGATCCCGTCGCGAATTCGATGGACCTCCGCTGCAAGCCCGATCAATCGCTGAAAATCGTCGTCGCGCAAGATACGGAAAACGCCCGCCTTGGTGGAAAGCGTTCCCACGCAACCAGTCCTGATGGACTCCAGGGCCGTGTTACCGCTTGTTCTGAAGTTCTCGAATGAACCCCAATATGGCCCAGGCGTAAGTCCGGGAAACCAGCTTGAATGCGTGCTCGCCATCTGGCGATACACCGGCCCGTTCACTGGATCGAGAGTGTTATTCGACATCTGCCCTCACCTCACCCATAATTAGCATACAACGAAATCCAACGAATTCCCAACGAATTCCATTGTCTACTTATAACTTGCTGATAATACTAATCTGTTTCAAGAGCGACGTTCCCAGCGACACGATCTGCCTCTGGCCCCTGCCCGGCGCAGGTGCAGCAAAACGCGTAGCGGCCGTGGCCCCTCGACAATCTTCGATTTGGCTCGATTTGGGAAGGCCTAACTGACTGCTTCGACTTCGACGCGCCGCGTTTCACGCTCGAAGCGCAAGCGCGCCTTCTGTTCCTGCCACAGCGTGCTGAAACCGGCCCAGAAGTAGCCGCACACGAAGACCAGCAGGAACGGCAGCGCCAGGAAATTCATCACGTCGATGCAGTAGTAGACGATGGCCAGAAAACCAATGCCCATGCCGATCTCGGCGAAGGGCAGCCAGCCGCTCCTGCGGCGGTAGGCCACTTCGAGCGGCCCGCCCGAAGCCCGCGGGGCGTACTTCGGCGTGCGCACAAAACCGGACTGCTTGCCGAGCAGGGCCTCGATCACGCCTTTCGTGTTGGAGATGGTCAGCGCCACGCCCATCGCCAGCAGGAACGGCAGAATCAGCATCGCCCGCTTCCACGTCCGGGGGTACAGCTCGTGTTCCGCCAGCAGATAAAACGTCACTACCGACCAGAAGCTGCACACGATCAGCGGCGCGTCCACCAGCAGCATATCCAGCCAGCCGATGTAGAACCGCACGATCATCACCGGCAGCATCATCGCCGACACGATCACCATCAGCGGGTAGCTGACGTTGGGCGTCATGTGGAACCAGGCCTCGAGCTTCTGGCGCCATGGGATCTGTTTCGAACGGAAGATCTGCGGCAGCAATTTCAGCGCGCACTGCGTCAGCCCCTTGGCCCAGCGCTGCTGCTGCACCTGGAATCCGTAGGTATCCACCGGCAGCTCGCTGGGACACTCGATCCATGGCAGGTACACGAACCGCCAGCCCTTCAGCTGCGCGCGGTAGCTCAGGTCCGAATCCTCGGTCAGCGTGTCGTGCTGCCATCCGCCCGCGTCATCGATCATCGCGCGCCGCAGGATGCCCGCCGTGCCATTGAAGTTGAAGAACAGCCCCTGGCCGGAACGCGCCACGTGCTCCAGGGCGAAGTGTCCGTCCAGCATCAGCGCCTGCACTTCGGTCAGCAGGCTGTGATCGCGATTCATGTACGTCCAGCGCGTCTGCACCACGCCCACCTTGGGGTCGGCGAAGAAGTCGATGGTCTTCTCCAGAAAATCCTCGGGCGGGATGAAATCGGCGTCGAACAGGGCCAGGAATTCGCCCTTGGCCCGCGCCATCCCCTCCTGCAGCGCGCCCGCTTTGTAACCGTTGCGGTTGGTGCGGTGGATGTACTCGATGGGCTGTCCCTGGGCCTTCAGCCGCGCCACCAGCGCTTCGGTGTAGGGGTGCGTGTCGTCGGTGGAATCGTCCAGAACCTGAATTTCGAGCCGCTCGCGCGGGTAGCGGACCTTCAGCACGGCCGCGATCAACTGGTCCACCACGTTGCGTTCGTTGAACAGGGCCAGTTGAATGGTCACCCGCGGCCGCTCGGCGAAGCGCTGCGGCGGAACCTTGGCCACGCGCTCACGCGACCTCAGGTAGCGGAAGACCACCACGAAACGATGCGCGCCATAAATCGCCAGAATCGTCAGCAGGGTAAAGTAGGGTACCAGGAGCAGCCAGTCGAACAGCGCCAGGCGGTGGATGCCCGCAAAGGTGTCATCCGACCACGCACGACTCCAGCGCTCCATCTGCGATGGAACGAGGAACGCCAGGTTGGAGAAACAGAAATTCATATCGCCGCGCTGGATCCAACCGGCTCTCGGGGGAACGGGCCTGCTGGCGGCCGCTTTCGCCCTGAGCTGCGCTGGCGACTTGGCGTCGCACGCCGGGCGAACCATCGGCCTGCTTCTGATTGCTTCCCTATTTTATCTGATCGGCGTCCACGGCGTTCTCCAAAATGGCATTAGATCGATCGGCCTTTTGGGGTGTGTTTGGATTGCCACAGTAGCCGTCGCTCCGCGTGTCGTCTTTTTGACACAAATGCCTTCCCTATCCGATGATCTGTACCGTTATCGCTGGGAAGGCCAGGTGCAGGACGCGGGCCGCAATCCGTACCTGACCACGCCTGGCGATCCGGCCCTGGCATACCTCCGCGACGAGACTTATCCGCGCGTCTCCGGCCCCGCCATTCGAGCCGTTTATGGGCCGCTCTGGGAGCAAGTGCAGTTGTGGACCTACCGGGTCGCCCGATGGGCTGCGCCGGGCCGCATCCCGGACCAATTAGTATGGATGAAACTCCCTTCTTTACTAGGAGATGTGGCAACGACCGGTCTGCTGTTGCTGCTTCTGCAGGCGCTCGGGCTGCCGCTCGCTCGAGTCCTCATCTGGGCCTGGTGCCCTTTGACCTGGGTGGAATTCTGGGGCCAGGGCCACATGGACGCCTGCCTCGCCGCCTTGCTCGTGGCATCCCTATTGGCCGCGCGCCGGGAGCGCTGGGCGCTGGCCGGCCTGCTGCTCACAGCCGGCGGGCTGATCAAGTACTGGCCTTTCCTGCTTCTGCCTTTGTTCGCCACACACGGCCTGCGTCCGTTGTGGCGCTGGCGCTGGCGCGTGGTGTTGGCCGGAATCCCCTTGGTCATCCTTCTCTTGTTGCCGTACCGCGCCGCGCTGCCCGATCTGGCCGGGCGCAACGCCTCCTTCGCCAGCGGCTACCTGGGCGGATGGCGCAACAACGACAGCCTGTTTGGCGTGATCTGGTGGTTCAGCGGCCACGATGGCAGCGTCGCCAAGCACGTCTCGATGACGCTCATCGCCGCCCTGGCCGTGCTCGCCGTCTGGCGCCGCGGCACTCTGGAGCGCGTGACTTTGGAGTTCGTCGCCGCCTTGCTGCTGGTCGCCGCCAACGTCCACCCGTGGTATCTGGCCTGGCTGCTGCCGCTGCTGGCCGTCGAGCCCTCCGCGGCGGGCTTGCTGTGGGTGGCGCTGATGCCGCTGGCCTACGCCGTCCTGGCCGATTATCGCGCCACCGGCGTGTGGAATGGATCGACCGCGCGGCGGTGGTGGATTTACGTCCCGGTTTTTGCGGCCTGGGCCTGGCGTAAAATCGGCGTGATGGCCCGGCAAGGGGGAAAGCGATGGAAACGCACGTCCGCATCCTCGGTTGGCTGATCGTCTTCTTCGGTGTCCTGGGACTGCTCGGCGCCCTGGCCATATTGGCCGGCAGCGCGGCCGTCTCCTCGGTTATCGGCCTCGGCGGAGACGAGGCGCTGCTGCCGATGCACATCGTCGCCCTCATCGGCGGCGCGCTCACCATCTTCACCTTGCTGATCAGCCTGCCGGCTCTGCTGGCCGGATACGGGCTGCTCAACTTCCGCCCTTGGGCGCGCATCGTGGGACTGGTCTTCGGAGCGTTTGCCTTGCTGCACGTGCCCTTCGGCACGGCGCTGGGGATTTACACCTTCTGGGTGCTGCTGCAGCCCGGGACCGAAGCCCTCTTCCGCCGCGTCTGAACGGCAGCTTGCCGCTCCGCGCCGCGGCGCTTGCGCGCCGCCTCGCGGTGCCATACCATGAGGTCTCAAGGAACAATGTCCCGCGCGCCTTTGGATTCAGCCGCCGCACTGCCCCCGCGGACCCTCGAGGTGCTGCACTCGCTGGTGCATATTTACATCGAGACGGGCGAGCCCGTGCCTTCGCGCGTCATCGCCCGGCGCCGCAGGGACGGCCTGAGCGCGGCCACCATCCGCAACATCATGGCCGAGCTGGCCGACCATGGCTACCTCGACCAGCCGCACACTTCCGCCGGCCGCGTCCCCACGGCCAAGGCCTTCCGCGAGTTCGCCCGCCCCTATCTGGCGAGCCGTATTCTGGCCGCCGAGCTGGCCCGCCTGCGCCAGGAGCTGTCGAACAAGGGCAGCCTGGACGCCCGCGCCGAGCACGCCTCGCACCTGCTGACCGAGCTCACGCGGAACATCGGCATCTCGGCGGCCATTCCCGGCCAGGCCCAGGTGCTCGACCAGGTCGAGTTGGTTCTGCTGCCGCCGTCGCGTGTCCTGATGGTCGTTGTTACGCGCGACCGCATGGTGCGCAGCCAGGTGGCGCAGCTCAACGAGCCCGCCACGCAGGAAGAGCTGGCCTCGATCCGCAATTACATGAACCGCAACTTCTCCGGATGGACGCTGGGCGGCATCCGAGGCGAGCTCGAGCGGCTGCTGCATCTGGAGTCATCGGCCTACGACGCCCTGCTGCGGCGCCTCACCGTGCTGTATGACCAAGGGCTGCTGGACATCGGTTTCGCGCCCCTGGTCTACATGGAGGGCGCCTCCAACCTGGTGGCCCTGGACCTGCATCTCACCAAGGAACATCTGCGCGACCTGATGCGCGCGCTGGAGGAGAAAAAGCGGCTCATCGCCCTGCTCGATCAGTTCCTGGAGGGCAGCGGAGAGATTCAGGTACAGATCGGCCTGGCCGACGTCCATCCCGCCATGCAGGATCTGGCGCTGGTCGGCCTATCCGTGGCCATGCCGGGCGGGTTCGACGCCAAGCTCGCTGTCCTGGGTCCAATGCGCATGGACTACGCCCGCGTGATGTCCGCCGTGCTGCACGTCGGACAGGCTCTGCGCAGCGTGCCCCAATAAGGCCCCGCTGGAGCCATGTGGCCCAAAACCGGCCCTAGCGTGCGAGCCTTATGGGCGCGGTTTGTTAACCTAAAAGTGAGAACAACCATGAGCGATCCGGAGACACCCCAGGGCGGAGGCAACGGCGCTACACAAGCCGAGGACGCCTACGAGCCTGGCGGCGAAATCATCGAAACACCCGAATCGATTACCCTCGAACGCGACCGCCTGGCGCTCGAAAAGACGGAGTTGCAGAACGCCCTGCTGCGTCTGGCCGCGGAGTTCGACAACTCCCGCAAGAGGGTCGAGCGCGAGCGCGCCGAGCTTTACGAATTCGCCGCCGCCGACGCCGTCAAGGCGCTGCTGCCGGTGCTCGATGACTTCGAACGCGCGCTGCAGGCGCACCCGGGCGGGCATGGCAAAACCGCCGAGCTCGTGAAGGGCGTTGAGTTGATCTACCAGCACATGGTCGATATCCTTACCAAGCTCGGGCTGCAGCCCATCGCGGCCCAGGGCCAGCCCTTCGACCCGAATCTGCATCACGCCATCGAAATGGTCCGCGACGAGCGCTACGAGACGCCCACAGTGGTGGAGGAACTGCAACGCGGCTACACCCTCAAGGGCCGGCTGCTGCGCCCGGCGATGGTGCGGGTTGCGGGGCGCGAGTAACGGCCGGCGCGCGGGAGTTCTGCTTTGGTGAAGCGCGACTACTACGAAATTCTGGGCATCGGCAAGAGCGCGTCGGATCAGGAGCTCAAGAGCGCCTATCGCAAGCTGGCGCTCAAGTACCACCCGGATCGCAATCCCCACAACCCCGAGGCCGAGGAGCGTTTCAAGGAAGCCGCCGAGGCATACGCCATCCTGTCGGATTCCGACAAGCGCCGGGTGTACGACGCCTACGGCCATGAGGGCCTCAGCTCGACCGGCGGGGCGGCTGGTTTCAACCCCGACGCCTTCGCCGATTTCTCCGACATATTCGGCGACTTCTTCGGCTTCGGCGATCTATTCGGCGGCGGCGGCCGGCGCCGCAACCGCGCGCAGCGCGGTGACGACGTGCGCTACGACCTGGAGCTTGCCTTCGAGGACGCGATGCGCGGCCTGGACGTCGAGCTGAGGGTGCCGCGCACGGAAGCCTGCGCGGCGTGCAAAGGGTCGGGCGCCGAGGGCGAGGACGGTTGGACCACCTGCTCAGTCTGCCGCGGCCGCGGCGAGGTGTTCTACCAACAGGGCTTTCTGACCATCCGCCGCTCCTGCGGCCAGTGCCACGGCAGCGGCAAGCTGCTGCGCAAGGCGTGCCACAACTGCAAGGGGGAAGCCTACGTCCAGACCGTCAAGAAGCTCAAGGTGAAGATCCCGGCGGGCGTGGACAACGGCATGAAGATGAGGGTCCCCGGGGAAGGGCAGCCGGGCTCCAACGGCGGTCCGCAGGGCGATCTGTATGTCTTCCTGACGGTCAAGGCACACCCAATCTTCGAGCGCCGCGACGACGAGCTGCACTGCACTGTGGTGATCAACATCGCCGAGGCCGCGCTGGGCGTCGACATCGTGATCCAGACGCTGGACGGCGAGCAGCGCCTGAGGGTGCCCGAGGGGATCCAGCCGGGCGAGACTCTGCGGCTGCGCGGCAAGGGCGCGCCGCGCCTGAATTCAAGCGGCTCGGGGGACCTGATTGTGCACATGGACGTGCGCACACCGGTCAAGCTCAACAAGGAGCAGCGCGCGTTGCTGGATCAACTGCGCGCCACGCTGCCCGAGGGCGGACGCCCGGCCGAGAAAACGCTCCTCGACAAGCTCAAAGACTATTTGATGTAGGCGTGGCGGCGGATGAGCGGCGGGCCTTGGGCCGCATCTACTTCGTTGCGCTGGGCCCAGAGGGCGCCCGCGACGCCGGTGCCGGGAGTCATGCCGGAGCCGGACCTGGCGGTCCGGCGCAGACGTGGCCGTCTGCCCCACTGCACGCAACCGCTCCTTGCAGTCGAG
>JBKQPG010000096.1:0-91960 GCA_052145115.1 Bryobacteraceae bacterium | reverse complement strand
CCTGCTCACGCTACGCGGGCGGCGCCAACGCCATCGGTTCGGGTAAGGTGAACAGGCCCTCCGTTGCGTCTAGAGGTTGGCGACGTCCAGGCCGGAGTCCCACTTCTCGTTGACGGCCAGGAGCTCGTCCCAGCTCCAGGCGCGGCCGGAGTAGGCGGCGAAGCGGCCGAGCATGGCGCTCAGAGTCGATTCGGCGCCCTGCGCGGCTTCGTTGATGAAGTTGCCGCTGACGATGCTCTCGATGAAGTGCTGTTCCTTCATGGCGTCGGCGTCGTCCAGCGCGCCCTTGAAGGCGCCCGCGGCGGCGGCGGCGGTGTTGGCGATCTGGCCCGGAACGCCGAGTCCGGCGAACTCCCAGGCGTTGCGGCCGGTGATGCGCACCGGCGCGTCGTAGTGCGCCTCGAAGTTGCCCTGCGTGCCGAACATCTTCATGGCCACGTCCCAACTGCCCTCGATGAACTGGGTCGAGGTGAGCGTGATGTGGACGTCGCCGGGGTAGGTGTAGTTGACGTTGAAGTGGCTGGAGCAATCGCCCGCATCGCGCCGGCCCTTGCGGCCGCAGACGCCCGAGGCGGCCAGCGGATGCGCGCCGAGGATGAAGTTGTTGAAGTCGACCAGGTGGATATTCTGCTCGACGATGATGTCGCCGGAAAGGACCTTGTCGTAGATCCAGTTGCGCAGGCGGCGCTCGCGCGGCGAGGCGTTGGGCCATTCGGGACGGGCGACCGCCCCGGCGTAGTAGTGCGACAGGCCGCACACCATGTCGCCCAATTGGCCCTGGCGGACGCGCTCGGCCAACTGCACGTAGGGCGTGGCGTGGCGCAACTGGAAGCCGATGGCGACGCTGGCCTTGGAGCCGACCAGGCGGCCGGTCTCGATGACGCGCTTCACGCCCGGCACGTCGATGGCGACGGGCTTCTCGCAATAGATATGCTTGCCGCTGGCCGCGGCCTGGGCGAAGTGGGCGGGATGGAAGTAGGGCGGCGTGGCGATGTGGATGATGTCGATGTCTTTCGAGGCGCAGAGCTTCTCCAGCGAGTTCGGCCCATAGAACAACTGCGACGAATCGATGGGCGCCTTGCCAGCCTTCTGAGCGACGGCGTCGATCTTCTGCTTGGCGATTTCGGTTTGCGCCTGGAAGAGGTCGCCGAGCGCGACGTACTGGGCCGAAGTGTGCTCGGTGAAGCTCTCGGCGACGCCGGTGCCGCGGCCGCCGCACCCGAACAGCGCCATGCGCGGGGCCGAGTTGCGTTGCGAACCGCGGACCAGCTCCGGCTTCAGGGCCAGCAGGCCCGCCGTTCCCAGAAAAGCCCTGCGGCTGGTGGTGATCATGCCGGTTATCCTTCCCTTCTTCGACTTCCTTGGTCCTGGATCCGCCCGGCGCGCGACCGGGCAGGACGCGCGTCCGGGGGACGGGTTCGAGGAATCCTCCAACGATACTACCGCTCGCCGCGCGTGGATGGCAGTCTCCACTGGCCGCCGCCGGTTCCCGATCCAGAGGGATTCCCCGTTCCGTCCAACGGGCAGAGTGGACGCGTCGGCTGAGTGAATAGTCGGCTCCGGTCGAAAGCAGAACGCCAATTATCAAAGCGTTCGCAAGCGCCCGGCAGTAAGATCAAATTGAGTCACCGCTCGCAGTTGGAGGCGGAGGATGGGCCGGGCTTGGCCAATCGCGTGTCTCACCATTGGGCTTTTAGCAATCGTTCTGGGAGCGGCCATCTATGTCTCGACGCTAACCGACATCCAGCCAACAGAGCAGATTGCGGCCTTCACACCGTTGGTCAGCATTCCCCTGCAAGAAATCGAGGATCACTCACCGTTTGGCACGAAGCTGCTCATACCTGACACGGCCCAGTGGAGGCGGATCCGGCGGTAATGGGGCGAACCTGAGTTCGTCGTCTTCGTTGAGTCGTCGGATCGATCGAAGTTCGCGCTCTGCCTGGCAGACCTGGGAATGCGAGTTCAGGTCACCACGCAGGGGCATCCAGTCCCGCTTGAAACGACCCGCACCCCCTACGGCTATTTCAGTGACTGCTCGATCCAGCTCGGATTCCGAGCAGCGCCTGGGAGCGAACTGCTGCTCATTGTTTCGAAACCCAGCCAGCAGGAGACTCCCCGCGGGAAACTCATCGTCCTCGGCGATTGGGACAATGTGAAGGATAAGGCCGTCAGCTGCATGCTGGTCGAAGGCCTTCAGCGCATTGCCAAAGCCACTGCGATCTTCGGTCTAGCCTTCTTAGCATTCGCCGCATTATTTCAGCGGCGGCGGGTGCTGCTCCGGCGCGGCGCGAGCGGCGCTTAAGAGCCGGCGCTGAACAGGGTCCACGGGCCGGAGGGCATGTCGATGAGCACGTCCTTCTGCCAGGCCTGGTCGGGATGTTTGACCAGGTGGTCGGCGGCTTTGAAGGAGATGCCGCAGGCGTGGCCCATGGCGGCCCACAGCGACATCTGCTCGGCCAGGCGGGCGTCGGCGGCCTTGTTCTGCACCGCGCCGGCCGCGCCGTACGGCTGCTGCCAACCCGGCGCGCCGCGCGGCGAGAGTTCGACATGACCGCACAGGGTGCGCTCGCAGGGCGACTCCACGCGGTCGAATGTATCGAAGTGGTCGGCCAGAAGGAGCTTGGCGAGCTCGACGTCGATGCGCCCCTTATGCTGCGCCATGAGCGCTTCCCAGCGCTTGCGGCGGGCGTTACCGCTGGCCGAGAGGTCATGCGGATCGAAGGTGGTCTCGTCCTTGATGAGCGCCTCATTCTGCGGAAAGTTGCTGCCCACGAAGAAGCCGTCGCGGGTGCGCTCCAGGGTGACGTGCTTGAGGCCCAGCTCCAGGCTGGCGACCTCGCCGTTCTTGCGGTCGGCCACCAGCCAGGTGTTGGCGTAGCCGCCGTTGTTGCCGTCTTTCATCAGCGCGGCGAACTCGTCGACCGAGCCGGCGTACTGCATGGCCTTGCGCGCGCGGACGCATTCGGGAATGCCGTCGGGATCGAAGCCGTGAAAGCTGCCGATGGTGGTCTCGGTGATCAGGATGCCGGCGCCGTTGATGCCGAAATCGTCGCCGCTATGGATCAGGCCAGGCGCTCCGTCCATCAAAAAGCGATGGCCCTTGGCCGGGCGGACGTCGAAGATGATGTTCCAGCGCGCGCCGGCGGCGTAATCAGTCCAGCAGTTGTGGGCCACGACGGGACGGCCGTCAGCGGTCCAGGAACCGGTGGCCACAAAGGCGCTGCAATGCTCCGGCGCGGAGGATTTGGCATCCTTGACACCCTTGCTGTGGTCGTACCAATCGGTGTAATAGGGCGTCAGCTCCTGGTAGGCGTTCAGCGCCACGGCGTCGTAGAGATCCAATCGAACGCCCTGCGAAGCGGCGCCCTCGGTGATGCCTTTGATCTCCTCACGATACTCGGACTCGATCTTGGGCCACACCATCTGCTCGGCGGCCTGGTGGAAAAAAGTCCAGTCCTTATTGGAGCCGTGGGTCATCAGAACCTTGACGGTCTTCAACAGGCCGTCGATCTCATGGGCCAGTGCGGCGCCGTGCTGGAAGCCGATCTCAGCGGGGGTCCCGGCCAGACGCACGACGATCCAGCCGCCCTTGTCGGTGCGGCGAGTGGAAGGGGCCAGGACCGCGGTGCCCAGGGCCGCGGCGGGTAAACTCAGACAGAAGCTCCGGCGAAGCATGTTCTTCCGATTGTAGCCTTCCCGGCGAAAAAGGACCGTTAACGATGGCTAATCCGCAACAGCCCGACTTCGATCCCGGCCTGACGCAGCGCTATACCGGCGACCTGCGGAGGGTGATCAACAAGGATGGCTCCTTCAACGTGCTGCGGCGCGGGGTGGGGCTGAGGGACAAGGGCTTCTACCTGCACCTGATGAATTCGAGCTGGCCTTGGTTCCTGATCCAGGTGGGGCTGGCCTACACCGCCGTGAACGCGTGCTACGCGGGGATTTACTACTGGATCGGCGTGGAGCATCTCACGGGCGCGTCGCGACAGACGCCGCTGGACGCGTTCCTGAGCGCGTTCTTCTTCAGCGTGCAGACGTTTACGACGGTGGGCTACGGGCACGTGTCGCCGCACGGATTGTGGACCAACGTGGTGGCGGCGTTCGAGGCGATGACCGGATTGCTGGGCTTCGCGCTGGGCACCGGGCTGCTGTACGGGCGCTTCTCGCGGCCGTCGGCGAAGATCGTCTTCAGCCGGCGGATGATCGCTGCGCCGTTCGGCGGCGGGCGGGCGCTGATGTTCCGCATCGCCAACGGCCGGCCGAACGTGCTGATGGAGCTGGAGGCGACGGTTATTCTGATGACCGTTGAAAGCGGCAGCGGGGGCCTCCGGCGCACGTACAAGGCAGTCCGTCTGGACCGCGAGAAAGTCTTCTTCCTGCCGCTGACATGGACGCTGGTGCACCCGATCGACGACAACAGCCCGGTGCAGGGACTGGGCGCGGAGGAACTGAAGCGCATGCAGGCCGAGTTTCTGATCCTGATCAAAGGCTTCGACGAGACGTTCAGCCAGTCGGTGTACGCGCGGCACTCCTACACCTGGGACGAGATCGAATGGGGCCGCCGGTTCCTTCCGGCCTTCCACGTCACGCGCGCGGGCGATCTGGATCTGGACCTCTCGCTGCTCGACCGGAGCGCGCCCGAATAGCCCTTTGGGGCCATTCGGGTCCGGCGCGAGCCGCGGTCTTTCTACAATGAGAATGTGGGCCACACCCAACCTCCCGTTGCGGACGCATTCGTCTTCGCCGTAGCGGCGTCCTTCACCGCCGAGCCGCTCGAGGCCGCGCTGTTGTTCTGGGGACGGCAATTGCAGACGCCGTTCGAGGTGCGGTTTGCGCCTTTCAACCAATTGATGCAGACGCTGCTGGATCCGGCCGGCGTGTTCGCGCGGAACCGGCATGGGGTCAACGTGCTGCTGGTGCGGTTTGAGGACCTGGGCGCGTTTACGGGCGGCGATGGGGCGGCGCTGGCGTCGGCGGTGCGGGAAGCGCCGGAGCGCACCAGCGTGCCGCTGATCGTGGTGCTGTGCCCGGCGTCCTTTCAAGCGGCGCCAGCTCAGGCCGCGCGCGAGCAATTCCTGCGGCTGGCGGGCGAAGCGCCGGGCGTGCAGGTGATCGACGAAAACGAGATCCGGCGTTTCTACCCGGTTGAAAACTGGTACGACGCCTCGGGCGA
Organism: Bryobacteraceae bacterium; assembly: GCA_052145115.1. GTDB lineage: Bacteria > Acidobacteriota > Terriglobia > Bryobacterales > Bryobacteraceae > CAIVVT01. Next base: position 86,787 of record JBKQPG010000096.1, on the reverse strand, counting down.
CGGCATCGGGCGGATCCCTTACACCGAGACGTACTTCGCGGCGCTGGGCACGGCGGTGGTGCGGCGCGCGCACGCGCTGCACACGGCGCCATACAAGGCGGTGGCGGTGGACTGCGACAACACGCTGTGGCTGGGCACGTGCGGCGAGGACGGGCCGGAGGGCGTGACGCTGGGCGCTTCGCGCCGCGCGCTGCACGAGTTTCTGCTGGCACAGCGGGAGGCCGGACTGCTGCTGTGCCTGTGCAGCAAGAACAATGAAGCGGACGTGTGGGAGACCTTCGCGGCGCACCCGGAGTTTCCGCTGCAGCCGCGGCACTTCACGGCGTGGCGGCTGAATTGGGAATCGAAGGCGGCCAACATCGGCGCGCTGGCCGAGGAGCTGAACATCGGCACCGACACGTTCATCTTCCTGGACGACAACGCGCGCGAGACGGCGGAAGTGGCGGGGTCGCTGCCGGAGGTGCTGTCGCTGACGCTGCCGGAAGACGGCGGGCTGCTGCCGCTGTGGCTCGACCATCTGTGGGCCTTCGACCATCCGGTGGTGACCGAGGAGGACCGGCGCCGCAGCTCGTCGGTGGCGCAGACGCGGGAGTTCGGGCGGGAGTTGCGGGCGGCTTCGAACCTCGAGCAGTTCGTCAGCTCGCTGGAGCTGCGGGTGGACGTGGCGCCGCTGGCGGCGGAGCGGTTCAGCCGCGCGGCGCAACTGACGCAGCGCACCAACCAGTTCAACTGCACCAGCATGCGGCGCACGGAGGCCGAACTGCACGCGCTGTTGCAGACGGGCCGCCACGAGATCTTCACGGCCGAGGTGAGCGACCGTTTCGGCGACTACGGACTGACGGGCCTGCTGATCGTCGAAAAGCGGGAGGACGAATACCGGGCCGAGACGTTCCTGCTGAGCTGCCGCGTGCTGGGGCGGGGCGTCGAGCACCGGCTGCTGGCGTTTCTGGGCGAACACGCGGAGGAGAACGGCGTGCACCACGTCACGGCGCCGTTCACTCCCTCGCGGCGCAACCGGCCGGCGTGCGATTTTCTCGAAGCGGTGAGCGGCGGGCGGCGCATGGAGACGCCGGGCGGGCTGCTGTATAGCTTCGAGGCGACGGCGATTCAAGGGTTGCGCTGGAAACCGGGCCGCAAGGCCGAAGTCGGCGAGCCACGCTCGGTGCGGCCGGCGCCGGCGGCGCGCGGTTTCGTGGAGTTCGACCGCATCGCGCGCGAGCTGCGGACGCCGGAGCAGGTGCTTGGGGAGATGCGGCGCGAGGCGCGGTCGGTGCTGCGGCTGGAAACAGGGGATGGCGCTGCGCAAACGGACGTCGAACGGCGGCTGGCGGCGATCTGGGCCGAGATCCTGCAGCGGTCGTCCATCTCGGTGCACGACAACTTTTTCGACCTGGGCGGCCACTCGTTGCTGGCGGTGCTGCTGCTGCTCAGGGTGAAGGAGGAGTTCGGCGTCGAGCTGTCGGTGGACGACGTGTATTCGGGAACGCTGACGCTGAGGGAGCTGGCGCGCACGATCGAGGCGCGGCAGGCGGGCGACGTGGCACCGGAGGAGTACCAGGCGCTGCTGGCCGAGATCGAGGGCCTTTCGGACGATGAAGTGCGGGCGCTGCTGGCGGCGGAGGAGCAGGCGGAGGGCGGCCCGCGCTCATGAGGATTCTCCTCACTTCCAACACTTCTTGCGATCCTCCCAGAGGCGGCTCGACGCGCGCCAACCTGGCGTGGCTGCGGCATCTCGCCGCGCACGGATGCGCCTGCCGCGCGGTCGCATCCACGCCAGCGGGCGACGAGCGGGCGCGCGAGCGCGAAGTGGACGGCATCGCCATCCGCGGCGTGCCGCAACTGCAACGCCATCCGGACGTGCTGGCCGGGGAGATCCGCGCGTTCGCGCCGGATTGGGTGCTAGTGTCGAGCGAGGACGTGGCCCAGGTGTTGGTGCGCGCCGTGGACCAGGCCGCGCCCGGGCGCATGGTCTATCTGGCGCATACGCCGCAGTTCCTGCCGTTCGGGCCGGAGAGCTGGAACGCCGACCAGAGGGCCGCGGCGGCGATCCGCCGGGCGGCGGGCGTGATCGTGATCGGACAACACATGGCGGGCTACGTGCGGACGCACCTGGGCGTCGAGCCGATGGTGATCCATCCGCCGATTTACGGCCCTCCTCCGTACCGGCAGTTCGGCCGCTTCGGCGCCGGCGTAGCGCTGATGGTGAACCCGTGCGCGGTGAAGGGGATCTCGATTTTCCTGGCGCTGGCGGACCGTTTTCCGGCGCTCGAGTTTGCCGCGCTCGAGGGTTGGGGGACCACGGCGCAGGATCGCGCGGCGCTGGCGCGCAGGCCGAACGTGCGCCTGATGGGCGCGGTGGCGGACATTGAGAGCGTGCTCGCGGAGGCGCGCTTCCTGCTGATGCCGTCGTTGTGGTACGAAGGCTTTGGACTGATTGTCATGGAGGCGATGCTGCGTGGAGTGCCGGTGATCGCGAGCGACTCGGGGGGCCTCGAGGAGGCCAAGCGCGGCACCGGTTATGTCGTGCCGGTGCGGCCGATCACGCGTTATGAACGGGTCTTCGACGACACCGGAATGCCGCGGGCGGCGGTGCCGGAGCAGGAGATCGCGCCCTGGGCGGCGGCAATGGAGCGCCTGCTGAACGACGAAGCGGAGTATTGGGCCGAAGCGGGGCGCTCGCGCGCGGCGGCGGAGGCGTTTGTGAGCGCACTGGATGCGGCCGCGCTCGGTAAGTTCCTCGAGCAATTGCGGCCGGCGCCGCCGGAGGCGCCGGACCTGAGCGCGCGGCTCAAGAAGCTCGATCCGCAGCAGCGCGCGCGGCTGCTGGAACAGGTGCGCGCCAGGAAGGGCGTGCAATAGTGCGCATCCTGCTGGCGCATAACTCCACGTATTTCCCGTCCACCGGCGGCGGCGACAAATCGAACCGGCTGTTGATGGAGGCGCTCGCCGGCCGCGGGCACGCGGTGCGGGTGGCGACGCGGATCGAGAGCTTCGGGCCGGAGGGCCACGCGCACTTTGTCCAGGAGTTGCGCAAACGCGGCGTCGAGCCCGATGTGGCGGATGGCGCGACAGCGCGGTTTCAACTGCATGGCGTGGACGTGCGCACGCTTACGCTGAGCCCGCATTTGAGGCCGTTTTTTCAGGCGCAGGTCAAGGAGTTCGACCCCGACATCATCGTCACTTCGACCGACGACCCGGGGCAGATTCTGTTCGACCTGGCGTTGAAGGCGCCGCGCGCGCGGGTGGTGTATCTCGTTCGAGCGACTATCGCCGTGCCATTCGGGCCCGACTCATCGATGGTCAGCGCGACCAAGACGGAACTCCTCAAGGGCGCCGACGGGGTGGTCGGCGTGAGCCACTACGTCGCCAATTACGTGCGCGAGTGGAGCGGCCTGGACGCGGTGCACGTGCCGATTTCGCTGCTCGAGGCGGGCAGCACGTTCCCCGACCTGGGGCGCTGGGATAACCCTTATGTCGCGATGGTGAATCCGTGCGCGGTGAAAGGGATTTCGATTTTCCTGGGTATCGCCGACCGGATGCCGGGCGTCGAATTCGCCGCCGTGCCGCTGTGGGGCACGCAGCCGGAGGAGCTGGAGCAGCTTCGCCGGCGCCCTAACATCCACCTGATCGGGCCGTACGACAACATGGACGACCTGCTGGCGCAGACCAGGGTGATGCTGGTGCCGTCGGTGTGGGCCGAGGCGCGCTCGCGGGTGGTGCTGGAGTCGATGAGCCGCGGCCTGCCGGTGCTGGCCAGCGACGTGGGCGGGTTGCACGAGGCCAAGCTGGGCGTGCCGTACCTGATCCGCGTGCGGCCGATCGTGCGCTATATGCCCGCGCTGGATTCGAACCTGGTGCCCGTGGCGGACGTTCCGCCGCAGGATGTGAGCCCGTGGGTGGACGTGCTTTCGCGGCTGCTCGACGATCGCGCTCAGTGGGAGGAACTGGCGCGGGCCTCGCGCAAGGCCGCGCTGGACTACGCCGCGCATCTCACCGCGGAGCCTTTCGAAAGCTATCTGCTCGAGCTTCTGCAGCGGCCCAAGCGCGCTGTGGCGGCGCCGGCCGCGCGGCCCGCATTGAGCGGCGACAAACGCCGCCTGCTGGCGCTGCGGCTGAGGCAGCGCTCATCGGGCCGCGACGAATCGAATCCCTGGTTCCCCGGCATTCGCGGGGCCGCGCCGCACCTGCGGCTGTTCTGCTTCCCCTGGGCGGGCGGGGGGACGCTGGCCTACCGCGGCTGGCGTGAGGCGCTGGCCGATGTGGCGCACGTCGTCCCGGCGCGCTTGCCGGGCCGCGAATCGAGGGCCGGCGAGGCGGCTCTCGAAAACATGGAAGCGCTGGTGGCGGCGCTGGTCGACGCGATCCGGCCGCATCTGGACGGGCCCTACGCGTTGTTTGGGCATAGCATGGGCGCGGGGGTGGCGTTTGAATTGACGCGCGCGCTGCGCCGGGCCGGTCTGAGGCTGCCCCAAAGCCTGCACGTGTCGGGCGCGCGCGCGCCGCAGTACCGGCTGCACCACGATCCCGGTCCCGAGCCGCCGCTGCGCGATTTCATCGAAGGTCTGCGCCGCCTGGAGGGTTTTCCGCCGAGCATTCTCGGCAACCCGGAGCTGATGCGGCTGGCGCTGCCCGCGCTGCTCAGCGATGCGCGCCTGTACCGCTGCTACGCGTACTCGCCGGAGCCGCCGCTGCCGCTGCCGATCCTGGCCTACGGCGGTGACGCCGATCCGAACGTCACGGCCGAACATCTCGAGGCGTGGCGCGAGCAGACCACGGACGGATTCGAACGCTACGAATTCCCCGGCGGCCACTTCTATCTCGAGTCCGCGCGCGGCCTGTTGCTGACCGCCTTGCGCGCCGGGCTCGCCCAGTCCGCGGCCCGGGCCTGACGCCCGCCCTGCCGCTCACGGCACTTCTTTCCCGCGCTCGGCGCGCGGTGCGGACCTGGTGTATCCTAGGCTCAATTCACTCAGGCCAGGAGCGCAATCCTGACCGGAATCGCCCGCTGCCGGAAGGAGGCGGCTCACTCCGACGCGGCGGGAAACCAGCGCGCGAGGCCGCGGCTGTGTCGTTGCGGCGGGGCTTTCGCCGAGGATGCCGATGCGTGTTCTGCTGGTTCATTCCGTGTCCATCGACAGCCTCGGCGGCGCCGAGATCAGTTTGCGGGAGCATCTGGCGCACGCTCCGCCGGACGTCACGGTGGAGACCGTGCTCCCCGACAGCCCAGTGGATATCGGCCGCTTCGATGCCGTGATTCTGGCGAATCTGCGTCCCGTTGCGCGGCTCTCGCCAGGCGCGGCCGGCGCCGGCGTGAAAGCGCTGGCGCGGGCGTGGCTCGCCCGTTTGCCCCTGAAGGCGTTGGTCTACCGTTCGGAGCTCATCTCGACCGAGCTATGGCGCCGCCGCCTGGCCGGCTACCAGGGCTACGTGATCCGCAGCGAGAGGGACGTGCATCCGTGCGCCTATCGGGATGGGCGCTGCCTGGCCACGGAGCCGGTGCGGTGGCTGGGGTGCTCCTGCGGCCACTCGGTGCAACGCGCCTTCGAACGGCTGTACAATCTCTGCGACGCGGTCCATTTCCTGTCGCCGCTCCACCGCCAGGCCATCAATCAGTTGATCCGGATCGACGTCCCGCAGTTCGAGATTGCGCCGCCGCTCGATTTCGAACGCTTCCGCAGCACCGTTCCCTTCGAGCAGCGCAAACGGGCCGCGCTCATCACGGGCGACGCGATTCGCATCTCGCCGTTGGCCGAGGGCCGCGCGCTCGCGAGCGGCTACCCGGTGGAGTACGTCGACTACTTCTCCATTCCCTACGCGCGCATGCCCGAACTGCTGAACCAATACCAGGCTGTGGTCGTCGATCCGATCATGCTGCACGCCTTCGGCCGCCTGGCCGCGGAAGCGCTGGCCTGCGGATGCCGCGTGCTGGCCAGCAGCCGGGTCGGGGCCATGTCGTGGCCCGACCCGCTGGAAGCCTGCCGCCAGTCCAACCGCCTATTCTGGGAGATGGTGACGAACATTCCGCGCGAGAAGAATCCGAGACGCTGCTCTCTCCGCGGCGCCGCGCGCGGCCATGCCGGCCGAAAGGAGGCTGTTACGTGAGCGATCCTTCCACGCCCGGCTGGGCCTCGTCATTGCGCGGCGTTTCGCGGCTGTCCTGGGATCTGCTGACCCGCGAGAGCCTGCCCATCTCGCAGGAAGGCGTGCTCTACCACTGCCGTTTGACCGCGGCCCGGCGGCGCAATCTGGCGCTGCAGATGCTCAACCACCGCCGCCTGGGCTACCGGCTGCCGGCGCTGCCGCATATCCTGCATGTCGGCGTGACGACCTACTGCAACCTGAATTGCCCGGCCTGTCCCACGGGAACGAAAGCGCTGGGCCGCCCGTCGCAGCACCTGGACTTCGATTTGTACCGCCGGACCGTGGACGAGCTGCGGGATGCGCTCATGCTGATGATGTTCTGGGACTGGGGCGAGCCGCTGATGCATCCGCGCGTGGCGGAGATGGTGGAGTATGCCCGCCGCCACGACATCATGAGCGTCATCAGCACCAACGGCACCGTGGCCAACAGCGAGCGGCGCCTCGAGGCGCTGGTGGCCGCGCAGCCCAGCGTGTTCCTCGTGTGCGTGGACGGCGTTGACCAGGGGACCCACGAGAAGTACCGCGCGGGCGGCGAATTGAACAAGGTCCTCGACACGGCGCGCCGGCTGGTGAAGATCCGGGAGCGGCTGCACTTGTCTTACCCGATGATCGAGTTCCGCACGCTGGCCACTCGCGAGAATGAGAACCAACTTCCGGAACTGCTGCGCATGGCCCAGGATGCCGGCTCGGACCTATTTGCCCTGAAGAGTCTGCGCCCCTACAACTACGCCGGAACCAGCATTGACGGCGATCTCGTTCCCTGCAAGCCGAATATCACGCGCTACGCTTACTCCGACCGGCCCGCGGAGGCGAAGAGGCTCGACTTCGTGCGGCGCGGGGCGCTCGACTGCGCCAAGCCGCACCACGCTCCGACTCTCAATTCGGACGGCAACCTCGCCTTCTGCAGCTACGCCACGCACTCGCTCGAGATCTTCGGCAGTCTCGAGACGCAATCGTTCCGATCCCTTTGGAGGAGCGCATTCGCGCGCAAAATTCGGGTCCGTTTCGCCTCCCAACTGGGCAGCGAAGCGTGCGAGACGTGTTACTTCCGCGACGTGCACAAGCCGACGATTCTGTACCAGGTGCCGCTGCGCCCGATTCCCGCGCGGATCTCCGTCCAGTTTCCGTCGACGGAGGAGGAGTTTCTCAGCGCCGTGGCGCCGGCCGGCGTCCCACCCACGGCCGCGCCGGCCGCGAGCGTGACTTGATTGCGCGCCCGATTCCAGTCGCATGCCTGAATCGAACGAGATCCCCGCAACGCCCCGCCCGCACGCGATCTATTGGGGTTTCGCCCTGGCGCTGGCTGCCGTGCTGCTGTACTTTGCGCTGCGCGGCATCGCGTGGGGGCAGGTGTGGACTATCCTGCGCCGGGCCCGGCTGGAGGTGGTGGCGCTGGTCCTGGCGCTGACGTCGATCAATCTGCTGTTGCGTTCGCTGCGCTGGCGCGTGGTGCTTGCCGCCGAGCGGCGCGTCCCGGTTCCACAGGCATTCTGGGCCACGGCGGCGGGTTATCTGGGCAACAACGTGCTGCCGGCGCGCGCCGGCGAACTGGTGCGCACGCTGATGCTATGCGCGCGCACGGGCATGAGCAAGGTGTTCGTGCTGACCACGATTTTCGCTGAGCGGGTGATCGATGCGTTGTTCCTGCTGACCGTCGCGGGCGTAGTCCTGCTGACCCTGCCGGTCACGCCCGGCTGGCTGGCCGGCGCGGCACGGCCGGTCGGCGTCATCGGCCTGGCGGGCGTCGCGGCCATTGTGCTGATCCCCGTCTTCGAGTCCTTGTGGCACCGGATACTGGCGCGGCTGCCGGTGCCGCAACGCTGGCGCGAGCGCGCCGAGCACGCCCTGCGACAGGCGATTCTCGGCGTGCGCAGCTTCCACGACCGCGGCCGGCTGACGAGGTTCCTGCTGTTCACCGCGTTGCTGTGGGCGCTGGAAGGAATGACCACGATTCTCGGCGCGCGCTCGATCGGCATCTCCTTCAGCATCCCCGTCACGTACCTGCTCATCGCCGGTTTGGGCCTGGGCAGCGCGCTGCCATCGACGCCCGGCTACGTCGGCATTTACCAGTTCGCCGCGGTCAGCGTGTTGACGCCATTCGGCTACAGCCAGGCCGATGCGATCGCCTACATCCTGCTGTTCCAGGCGATGAATTTCAGCGTCATCGCCTCGTGGGGGCTGCTCGGCCTGGCCTGGCATCGCCGTACCCCTTCCTCTGGCTGAAGACGTTGGAACCCGCGGATCGCCGTACGGGGCTGGGGCTCGCGCTCGCGTTCGTCGCCGCCATCTACGTGGCGACGCTGACGCCGCCGCCGTCACGACGGTGTGACGGCGTGGCGCTCCGTCTCGCCCGGCGCTTCGATCCTCGGCGGTTCGGTCAACTTGCCGGCGGCGTTGGCCCAGGCCCAGAACAGCGCCGTGGAGGCGGTCAGCAGGCCCGCGGCGACGCCGATCTGGCGCGGCGAGTAATGGAGGGAGGCGATGCCGGCCGCGCCCATCGAGAGCATCATGCTGGAGTTCAACACGACGTCAACGCTCGTGAAGACGCGCCCGCGCAACGCATCCGGAACGTGCGTCAGCAGAATGGTCCGGTTGAGCACCGAATTGGTCCCCATGGCGATCCGCGACAGGGCGATGAAAATCATCGCCGCCCAGATGGTGGGCATCAGGCTGAAGGCCATGTAGGAGAGTCCCATCACTAAAAACGAAAGTGTGACGGCGTGTTTGTATTGGGTGAAGCTCAGCCGCTCGCCGATGCGATGCGAAAGCAGTCCGCCCAGCACCAGGCCGATGCCGGCCGCGCTCCAGATAAGGCCCGTGGCGGTGGAACCGCGTTGGAACACCACTTCGCCGAACAACGTGAACAGCACCTGCGCCGCGCCGCCGCCGGAGGACCATCCGATCTGCAGCAGGCCGATGCCGAGGATCAGGGGATTCGAGAGCATGTAGGCGAGCCCCGCGCGGAACAGTTGCCAGTCCGACTCGCGCGCCGGCTGGCCGCCGGGCGGCTCTGGCCGGAAGTGGCCCTCCGGCGAGCGCAGCACCCAGATGGCGGCCGCGCTCACCAGGAATGAGAAGGCGTTGAAGACGAATGCGCCGCGGTAGCCGAACTGGGCCGTGCTGATCCCGCCGAGCATCGTCCCTATGGCCAGAGTGAGCCAGGAAGTGGTCTGCGTCAGCGCGTTGGCGGTATGCAGTTCGTCGGGCGAGGTGATGCGCGGCAGAATGGCCGCGCGGCCGCTGGTGAAAAACGGGGAAGCGAAGGTCAGCATGCCGCTGAGAACGCACAGCAGCCAGGGCAGGCGCCAGGTTAACAGGAGGATGTGCGCCAGGGCGACGACGGCGCGCACCAGGTCGCTCGAGAGCATCACCTTCCGCCGGTCGAGTCGATCCAGCGCCACGCCGGCCACCGGTCCGGCCAGCACCGCGGGCAGCACGCGCGCAATCATTACCGCGCCCAGAGCCAGTCCCGAGCCGGTCAGGTGCAGCGCCAGGCTCAGCACGGCGATGGAGTTGAAATGGTCGCCGATCTCGCTCACGGTCTGGCCAAGCCACAGGGCCCGGTAGTTGCGATTGCGGCGGAGAAGCTGCCAGAAAGCGCGCAATTTGTTTTAGTCTGCCTCTTCTCAGCGTACATGCGGGAGCGCGCTCGCCGGCGCAAACCATCGGGGCCGGGGCGTGATCTGAGACAATGGCAGGCAAGGCTCGAAGCACTGGGACAGTCCTGCCGGTCAGCCCCGCCCGTCCAATGAAGCTCCTCGTGATGATTTTGATCGCCGGCGCGCTGTGCGCCCAGGCGCCTCCCGCGCCGGCGCCGGCCGCGCCGGCCGCGCCGGTCGCAACCGCGCCGCCGGCACAGCAGGAGACGATCGTCGTCACCGGCAGCTATGAGCCGATTCCTCTCGAGGACGCCGACCGCGCGGTCAGCCAGACGCCGGTGCGCGGCCAGACGCTGCTCTACCAGAACGTGATCGATGCGCTGATGCTCGATCCGTCCGTCGACCTGCAGCAGCGCGCGCCGGACGGCACGCAAGCCGACCTGTCGATCCGCGGCTCCACGTTCGGCCAGACGCTGATTCTGGTGAACGGCATGCGCGTGAACGACGTGCAGACGGCGCATCACGACCTGAATCTCACTGTGCCGCTGGATGAAGTGCAATCGGTGGAGATTCTGCGCGGCGCGGGCTCGTCGCTGTACGGCTCGGACGCGCTGGGCGGCGTGGTGAACATCGTGACCGCACCGCCCGGCCAGGACGAATTCCGTTTCCGCTCGGCGCTGGGCAACGAGGGCATCAACGAGGAAAGCGCGTCGCTGGCCGGCGTGTTGCGCGACCTGAGCGAGCAGCTCACTTTTTCCCGCGATTTCTCGTCGGGCTTCCAGTTCGATCGCGATTACCGCGACTTCACGCTGGGCTCGTCCACGCTCTACCAATGGCAGCCGGGCGCCACCGCGATCGACCTGGGTTTCGCCGACCGCGCCTTCGGCGCCGACCAGTTCTACGGCGACTATCCGTCGTGGGAGCGCACCAAGACGTGGTTCGCCGACATCCGCCAGAGCCTGGGCGAGAGCACCGAAGCCGATTTCGCTTACCGCCGCAACAGCGACCTGTTCGTGCTGTTCCGCGACGATCCGCAGATCTACCAGAACGACCACGTCTCGCAAAGCTGGCAGGCGGCGCTGCGGCGGCGCAAGAGGCTGCGCGGCGCGGCGACATTTTTCTACGGCGCGGAGGGTTTCGGCGACTCGATCGACTCGTCGAACCTGGGCCTGCACAGCCGCATGCGCGCGGCCGCCTATGCGGCGCTGGATGTCCGTGTTCTCAAGCGTTTTTCCTTCTCCGCCGGGCTGCGCGACGAAGTTTATCACGGCATGCCGGGCGAGGTCTCGCCGTCGATTGCGGCCGGCTTCTGGGCTTCTTCCAGACTCAAGCTGCGCGCCGGCGTGAGCCGCGCCTTCCGGCTGCCCGACTACACCGATCTCTATTATCACGACCCGGCGAACCTCGGTAATCCGAACCTGCAACCGGAGCGCGCGTGGAGCTACGAAGGCGGCGCCGACTACCAGGCGACGGCGCGTGTGCGCCTGCAGGCCACGCTGTTTGAGCGCCGCGACCGCGACGTGATCGACTACGCGCGCGCCTCGGCGGCCGATCCGTGGCAGGCTATGAACGTCGACCGGCTGAACTTCACGGGGCTGGAGACTGCGGCCTCGTGGCGCGTGCGCGCGTCGGTGGTGGATCTCAAATACACGGCGCTGCACGGCTCCGCCGATCCCACGCCCGGACTGCAGTCGGAATACGCGTTCTACTACCCCGTTCACAGCGCCACGGCGGGCTGGAGCGGCACGCTGCGGGGCGGCATCGCGGCGCGGACGCGCATCGGCGCATTGCAGCGCGCCGGCGAGAATGCCTACGCGGTGTGGGACGTCTACGCGGCGCGGGCGCGCGGGTTCGTGCGGCCGTTCCTCCAACTCACGAATTTGACCAACACGAGTTACCAGGAGATCCGCAACGTGGTGATGCCCGGGCGCACGGTGATCGGCGGGCTCGAGATCGCGGTCCCGGCCAAACTCAATTGAGAAAGTAGGTGCGGTACAGCGTGTCGCGTTGCTTGGGGATGAAGCCCGCGTCGCGGATGATGCGGCGCAGCTCCTCCTCGCTGGCGCGATGGCGGGCGCCGGCCGCGGAGACGACGTTCTCCTCGATCATGATGCTGCCGACGTCGTTGCCGCCGAAGCGCAGCCCGACCTGGCAGGTCTTGAGGCCCTGCGTCACCCACGACGACTGCACGTTGAGCACCTCTTCCAGATAGAGCCGCGAAATCGCCAGTGTTTTCAGGTATTCCACGCCCGTCGCCTCTTCCTTGACGACGCGGCCGAGCGAGGTGTTTTCGCGCTGGAACGACCACGGGATGAAGGCCGTGAATCCGCCCGTTTCGGCCTGGATGCGGCGCACGACCTCGAGATGCTCCACCCGCTGCTCGATGGTTTCGCCGCAGCCGAACATCATCGTGGCGGTCGTGCGCATGCCCAGCCTGTGCGCCGTGAGATGCACGTCGATCCACTCCTGGGTCGTGCATTTCAGGCGGCTGATGCGCTGGCGCACCGCGTCGTGCAGGATCTCGGCGCCGCCGCCGGGGATCGAATCGAGACCGGCGTCCCTCAGGCGGGCGATGGTCGCTTCCAGGTCCAGGCCGCTCACCTGCGCGATGTTCTGAATCTCGGGCGAGGAGAAGCAATGCAGCCACACCTCAGGGAAACGGCGCTTGATGGCGCTGAGCAGCTCTTCGTACCATTCGATTTTCAAATCGGGGTGCAGGCCGCCCTGCATCAGCACGCCCGTGCCGCCCAGATCGACCGTCTCCTGAATTTTTTCGAGGATCACGTCGAGACCGTGGACGTAGCCTTCCTGGTGGCCCATGGGCCGGTAGAAGGCGCAGAAGCTGCAGTACTCGGTGCAGAAGTTGGTGTAGTTGATATTGCGGTCGATGATATAGCTGACGATGCCCTCGGGATGGAGCTTGCGGCGCAGGGCATCGGCGGCCATGCCGATCCCGATCAGATCGTCGCTGCGAAACAGCTCGGCGGCTTCGGCGGACGTCATCATCGCTCAGTCTCTCCGCGCCAGCGTCCCTCGGTAAGAACAAGATCGTCCAACTGGCGGGCGTAGCGCAAGTACAACTGCAGCCCCGCGTGTTCCAGTTCGCCCAGCCGGTAGACGATATTGCCCGTCAGATAGCGTTCGATCAGCGGGCGCGGCAGCGGACGCCGCGCGGCCTCTTCTTCAATGATGCGGTCCATGTGGCTCAGGCCGCAGGAACATGAGGCTTCGAGGACGGACGCGAGCTCCGCCGTGACCCGGCCCGCGGGGCCGGCCCACAGCGCGAAGACGAAGGGCAGGCCGGTCATCTCGAACCACTCCGCGCCGAGATCGAGCACGGCCAGGCCCGCACCGGCCGGATCCACGGCCAGCGCGGAATCGCCGATCAGCAGGGCCGCGTCGGCCTGCGCCAGCATCGAGTCCAGGTCGGGCGGCATGGGCGCCACCGCGGGCTCCGTCCCGTAGCGGCGCGCCAGGACGATGCGCGAGAGTTCGACTGAGGTGCGGGAGTTCGAATCAGTGGCCAGCGTGCGGATCTCGCCGAACGGCGTCTTGGAGATCAACAGGATGCTGCGCACCGGGCCGCGGCAGGCGATACCGATCGTCGGCACGGCGGTGAGCCCCTGGCGCTGCATTTCGATGACCGGCACGAGGCCCACATCGGCGGCGCCGGACTCGACCCGCCGGGCGCACTCGCTGGGCACGGCGAACTGCAGATCGACGGCGTCGCGCTGCGGCCCGTGGGCCATGCCGTAAACCAGCGGCGCCGTGTTCAGGAAATTGACCGCGCAGACTTTGGGCTGGTGCAGGAGCGGCCCCCAGGGTTCAAGCGTGATTTTAACACCCGGCGCTCAGGGACCGGATCGGACGCGCGGGAAGCAGTCTTGTCAGCGCTGCTGTCCGGCCGGGGCGGATTGAGCGCCAGCGGCCGTTTTTTCGGGCGTCGACGCTTGGGCTTCGATGGAAGGATCGGGAGAACGCCGGGACCCGGCGTCGCAGTTGTTGGCCATTCAAGTGGGCACGCCGAGGCGCGGCAACATCCATTTCATGATCGCGAAATAGGCTACTACCACGAGGATGGGCCCAATCCAGTGCATGGCTTCAGTCTGTCACTTTCCAGGATACAACGCGCCGGGCGGACGTGACACCGGCGCAGGTCACACCGGCAGCGGGTTCAGCCCTCCTCGCGCAGCGAGGCCAGCTTGGCGGCCACCAGCATCGCGATCTCGAGCGACTGTTCGTAGTTCAGCCGCGGATCGAGCTCGGTCTCATAAGCCTGGCTCAAATCCGCTTCGCTCAATCCGCGCGCGCCGCCGGTGCACTCGGTGACGTTTTCGCCGGTCAGCTCGATGTGCACGCCGCCCAGCCGGCTGCCGCAGGCCTGGTGGATGTCGAAGGCCTGGCCCAACTCCGATTCGATGTCGTCGAAGGAGCGCGTCTTATACCCCGCCGCGGTGGTGCGCGTGTTGCCATGCATGGGATCGCAAACCCACAGCACGATCCGGCCCTCGCGGCGCACCGTCTCCAGCATCTTCGGCAGCCCGCCGGCGACGGTCTCCACGCCGAAGCGATGGATCAGCGTGAGGCGGCCGGGCTGGTTGTGGGGATTCAGGATGTCGCACAGGCGCAGCAGATCGTCGAGGTTCGTCGCCATGCCGACCTTGACGGCGACCGGGTTTTCAATGCCGCGCATATATTCGACGTGGGCGCCGCCGGGCGAGGAGGTGCGGATGCCGATCCAGGGGAAATGCGTCGACAGGTTGAACCAGCCGGTGCGGCGCGGGACGCGGCGCGTCTGCGCCTGTTCGTAGCCCAGATGGAGCGCTTCGTGACTGGTGTAGAAGTCGATGCGGTCTGTCTCGCCGGCACGGATGCCCAGGATGTGCTCCATGAAATTGAGCGAGTCCTTGATGCTGCCGACGCGGCGGTGGTACTCGGCCGCCATGGGCGAGAGCTGGGTCCAGTCGAGGTCCCAGTATTCGGGGTGGTGGAGGTCGGCGAAGCCGCCCTTGATCAGCGCGCGGATGTAGTTGAGCGTGATGGCGGCCCGCTCGTAACCGGCGATGAGCAACTGCGGATCGGCGGTGCGCGCCTGAGCCGTGAACTCGGGACGGTTGATCAGATCGCCGCGGTAACTGGGCAGCGGCACGCCGTTGCGCACCTCGACCTCCGACGAGCGCGGCTTGGCGTATTGTCCAGCGAAGCGCCCGATGCGGATGACGGGGCACTGCGCGCCCTGCACCAGCGCCAGGCTCATCTGAAGGATGATCTTGAGGCGGTTGGTGATGCGCTGCGAGGAGCACTCCGTGATGCGCTCGGCGCAGTCGCCGCCCTGCAGCACGAAGCGCCGTCCCAGGGCCGCGTCGGCGAGCTGCTCGCGCAACGCCAGGATCTCCCAACTCGTCACCAGCGGCGCCAGCTCGGCCAGCTCCGCCAGAGCCTGCTCCAAGGCCTCGGGGTCGGGGTATTCGGGTTGCTGGAGGGCCGGGAAGTTCTTCCAGGAGGAGGGACTCCAGGAGCGCCCGGTGTCGCCGGCGGCCGGGTTTTTCTCATCGGCCGGCATGAAACCAAAGCTTAACACGCGACCGCCGGAAAACACGCACGTCCTCGCCCGCGGCGCGCTTGCAGCCATGCGTTGGAGGGGCTCAGGCCGGGAGGATCACCAGGGTGTCGAAAGCGGAAGCGCGCCCGTTGGGATTCAAAACTCCCGGCTTTCGCCATTACGCAGAATGGCGACCTCCGTCGGCAGGCCGGCGGCGTGCACCAGCTCGCGGAAGCGCTCCGGAGTCTCGGCGGTGCGCATCAGCGGCGAACGCGGAGCGAGGCCCAGGTGGATCGGGACAACCGTGGCCGGGTGCAGCGCCCGCACGGCGCGCAGCGCGCCCTTTTCGCCCATGGTCATGGGAATGCGATAGGACGTGACCGGGATCAGCGTCACGTCGGGCCGCGCCTGGGCGCCGATCCGCTCCATGAACCGGCCGTAGTAGGTGTCGCCGGCGAAGTAGACGCGCTTCGACTCGGCCTCGATCAGGAACCCGATGGTGCGCGCGATGTGATGCGCCGGCGTCGCGGTTACCTTCACCACGCCGAATTGGCGCTCTTCCCAGGGGCGCAGGCCGACGACGTTCCTCGCGCCTTTCAGCCGCGTGATCCACGCGCTGGCCGCTGGCGCGACGACGGGCACCTGGCGATCGAGCAGGCGCAGGAAATGGCGATTAACGTGATCCCAGTGGTTGTGCGAGATGAGCACCAGATCGACCGCGCACAGATCCTCCGCGCTCATTGCCGGAGGCTGAATCCGGGCGTAGGCGGGATTACCGAAGCGGCCGAAATAGGGGTCCGTGAGGATGCGGCAGCCGGCCGCTTCAATGAGCACAGTGCTGTGCCCGATCATGGTGAGGCGCATGGCGGATCGCGGCCATTATACGCTGTCGTGACCGGCCGTAGCGCGATTTCACCATTCAGTTACGTGGCTCGTAGGACAGCGCGCCCTTTCACAGGTGAATCCCTCAGCGCCCAGCAGGCGCCTGGTGCTGATACAGGTCGTGGAGCCGCAGCAGGCCGACGCACAGGCCCGATTCCTCGACTACCGGAAGGACGGAAATCTGCGAGCTGCGATCCTCCATCCGGCGCAGCGCTTCGTGGACGCTCGAACCGGGCGTGATGGAGGCCGGGCGGGCGGTCATGACGTCGCCGGCCAGCACGCCCCGGATGTCGTCGTGAGTGCGCAGAGCGCGGCGCACGTCGCCGTCAGTGATTAGGCCGGCCAGGCGCCCTTCGCCGTCCAGGACGCAGGCCGCGCCTAGCGGCCGGGTAGTCATCTCGATGACCACCTGGCGCAGCGGGTCGGCGGCGGCCGCGGTGGCGATCTGGGAGAGCGGGTGCATCACTTCGGAGACGCGCAGCAGCAGGTTTCGGCCCAACTGGCCGGCCGGGTGGAAGCGCGCGAAATCGGCGGGCGTGAAGCCGCGGCGCTCGATCAGGCCGATGGCCAGGGCGTCGCCCAGGCCCATGGCGACGCTCGAACTGGCGGTGGGCGCGAGGTTGTGCGGGTCGGCCTCGGCGCGCACCGAGGCGTCCAGCACCACGTCCATCAAAATCCCCAGCGCGGATTGCGGCGCGCCGAGAATGCCGATGACGGGCGAGGCGACGGCCTTGAGCTGCGTCACCAGCCGCAGTAATTCCTCGGTGTTGCCGCTGCGCGAGACGACGATGGTGGGGTCGCCCGGAGTGTACAGTCCAAGGTCGCCATGCAGCGCTTCGACCGGGTGCAAAAAGACCGCCGGCTGGCCGACGCTGCAAAAAGTCGCGGCGATCTTCTGGGCGATGATGCCCGATTTGCCAATGCCGGTAACAAGCACCTTGCCGGCGTGGCCGGCCAGCAGATCGACGGCGCGGTCGAAGCCGGCGTCGAGGCGGGCGGCGGCCTGCTCGAGCGCACCAGCCTCGGCCCGGAGGACCTGGCGCGCCGACTGGAGTAACGACGATTCCATGACCAGACACTATCCCAACACGAATCACGGCCAGGTGGGGAATCGGGCCGCGCGCGGCATCGTATCCCCAACACAGGCGCGCGGTGATTTCATCTGGCGAGCACGAGTCAGGGAACGAGGCTGGAACCGAACCCGGCGGCCGGAGGCGCGCATCGGACGTCTTGCGGGGCTGCGGCAGGGGCCGCTAGCATAACGGTAACCGGGGCATTGTTCGAAGCATGCCGGCCAGGTCCCCGGCTGAACCCTGCGGACTCACGCCGGGAGGGGGAAATTCGTGTTGCACAGAAGCACAGCGATCGCAGTAGTTGCAGCCGTCTTGGCCGCCATCGTGCCCGGCGGCTGCTCCAAACAAAAGTCCGCGGCCGGACCCATGGGTCCGCCTGCCATGCCGGCGACGGTGGCGAAGGCGGAGCTGCAGACGGTGCCGCAGGTGCTGCAGGCGATCGGCAACGTCGAGCCGTATTCGAACGTGCAGGTGAAGGCGCAGGTGGCCGGCGAACTGGCGAAGGTGCTGTTCAAGGAAGGACAGAACGTCCAGCCGGGCGACGTGTTGTTCCAGATCGATCCGCGCTCCTACGCCGATGCGCTGAACCAGGCGCAGGCGGCGGTGGCGCGGGATCAGGCGCTGCTCAAGCAGGTGGAGGCGAATGTGGATCGCGACCAGGCGCAGTTGCGCAACGCCGAAACCGATGCGCACCGCAACGAGGAGCTGGTCAAGGCCGGGATCGTGGCGCGGTCGACCTACGACACGAGCCGCACGGCGGCTGATGTTTATAGGGAATCGGAGCGCGCCGACCGGGCGGCGATCGAGAGTGCGCGCGCCGGTCTGGCGGCGGACGCGGCGGCGGTGGAGAAGGCCAAGCTCGACCTGAGTTTCTGCGAGATCCGCTCGCCGATCGGGGGGCGCACGGGCAACGTGCTGGTGCAGGCGGGCAATTACGTCAAGAGCAACGGCGACACGACGCTGGTGGTGATCAACCGGATCGAGCCGATCTTTGTGAGCTTCAGCGTGCCGGAACAGCGGCTGGCCGAGGTCCGGCGGCTGAGCGAGGGCCGCCAGTTGGCCGTGCAGGCCTCGGCGAAGGACGATCTGGGCCGGCAGGCGGCGGGCGTGCTAAGTGTAATCGACAACACGGTCGACACGACGACCGGCATGATCCGGCTGAAAGCGACGTTCGCCAACGCCGAGCGGACGCTGTGGCCGGGCCAGTTTGTGAACGTGACGCTGACGCTCAACCCGCGGATTGACGCCGTAGTGGTGCCATCGGAGGCGGTGCAGGCGGGGCAGAAGGGGCCGTTCGTGTACGTGGTGAAAGCCGACCAGTCGGTGGAGGCGCGCGAGGTCACGCCCGGGGCCATGGCGGGCGGCAAGATCGTGATCGAGAGCGGCCTGAAAGCGGGCGAGACGGTGGTGACCGACGGGCAGTTGCTGCTGGCGCCAGGGATGCACGTCTTCGCGTTGCCGCCGGGCGGGATGCCGGCGGGCGCCATGCAGGCGCAGCCGGGAGCGGGCAAGTCATGAACCTGTCGCGGATCTTCATCGAGCGTCCGATCATGACGACGCTCGTCGTGTTCGCGATTCTGCTGTTCGGGCTGGTGGCCTACCGGGCTCTCCCGGTGGCGGCGCTGCCGAGCGTCGATTACCCGACCATCCAGGTGACCGCGGCACTGCCGGGCGCCAGTCCGGAGACGATGGCCGCATCGGTGGCGACGCCGTTGGAGCGGGAGTTTTCAACGCTGGCGGGCATCCAGCAGATGAGCTCGTCGAGCTCGCAGGGCGCAACGACGGTGACGGTGCAGTTCACGCTAGAGCGCAATATCGACGCCGCGGCGCAAGACATTCAGGCCGCGATTTCGAGCGCCGGCGGGAACCTGCCGCCGACGATGCCGCGCCCGCCGTCGTATCAGAAAGTGAATCCGGCCGAGGAGCCGGTGCTGTTCCTGACGCTGAGCTCGTCGACGCTGCCGATGTACACCGTGGACGAGTACGCCGAGACCCTGCTGGCGCAGCGCATCTCGATGGTGGGCGGCGTGGCGCGAGTGATCGTGTACGGGCCGCAGAAATATGCGGTGCGGGTGCAACTGGACCCCGACCTGCTGGCGACGCGGGGCATCGGAGTGGATGAAGTACAGCAGGCCATCGCCAGCAACAACGTCAACCTTCCCGTTGGACGGCTGGACGGCGCCAAACAGGCCTTCACGCTGGAATCCAACGGGCAGCTTGAAAGTGCGGCCGCCTACCGGCCGGTGATCGTGGCCTATCGCAACGGATCGCCGGTGCGCCTGGAGCAGCTCGGGCGCGTCATCGACAGCGTCGAGAATGACAAAGTGTACGGCTGGTTCAACGGCGAGCGGGGCGTGATTCTGGCAGTCCAGCGCCAGCCCGGCACGAACACGGTGGAGGTAGTGGAAAACATCCGCAAGCTGCTGCCGACATTTCAAAAGGAGATCCCGCCGGCGGTGAACCTGAAGATCGCCTACGACGCCTCGATCAGCATCCGGCGCTCGATCGAGGACGTGCAGTTCACGCTGCTGCTGACCGTGTGCCTGGTGGTGATGGTGATCTTCCTGTTCCTACGGAATCTGACGGCCACGATGATACCCGGGGTGGCGGTGCCATTTTCGATTATCGGCACATTCGCCGTGATGTACCTTCTCGGTTACAGCCTGAACTACCTGTCGCTGATGGCGCTCACGCTGTCGGTGGGCTTTGTGGTGGACGACGCCATTGTGATGCTCGAAAACATCGTGCGCTACATGGAAATGGGGCACCCGCGGATGGAGGCTGCGCTCCTGGCGTCGCGCGAAATCGGGTTCACGATCCTGTCGATGACGCTGTCGCTGGTGGCGGTGTTCATCCCGGTGCTGTTTATGCAGGGCATCGTGGGGCGGCTGCTGCACGAGTTTTCGGTGACCATCGTGGTGGCGATTCTGATCTCGGGCTTCGTCTCGCTGACGCTGACGCCAATGCTGGGCAGCCGGTTCCTGAGGCATGACGAGGGCGCCCGGCACACGCTGTTCTACCGCGCGCTGGAGGGCTTCCACAACATGATGGCGCGGGCCTACGACGCGACACTGAAGATCTCGCTGCATCACCAGTTCGCGACGCTGATGCTGGCGATCCTGATGCTGGCGGGCTCGCTGTACCTGTTTTTCACGATGCCCACGGGATTCATCCCGAGCCAGGATTCGGGCTTCGTGTTCGGCGTCACGCAGGCCGGGCAGGATATCAGCTTCGAATCGATGACCGCGCATCACATGGCGATCGTGAACATTCTGCGGCAGCAGCCGGCGGTGCAGGACATCGGGGCCTTCGTCATGGGCGGCAACCAGGCGTTCTTTTTCGCGAATATGAAGCCGCGTTCGGAGCGCAACGTTTCGGTGGACCAGTTCATCGACCAGACGCGGCCGCTGATGTTCAGCGTGCCGGGGATCATGGCCTTCATGCAGAATCCGCCGCCGATCACGGTCAGCGGGACCTTCGGCACGAGCGTCTATCAACTCACGGTGCAGAGCGCGAACCTGAAGGAGATCTACGCCTGGGCGCCGAAGCTGATGGCCCGCATGCAGACCCTGCCCAACTTCCAGGACGTCAATTCCGACATGCAGATCGCGAGCCCGCAACTGTACGTCGACATCGACCGCGACCGGGCCATGGCGGTAGGCGTGACACCCGACCAGATCCAGAACGCGCTGTACACGTTTTACGGGCAGCGGCAGGTATCGACCATCTACAGTCCGGCCAACCAGTACCTGGTGATCGCGGAGGTGGAACCACGCTACCAGCGAGATCCGGACGCGCTGGCCAAGCTCTACGTGCGTTCGGCCAGCGGGAAACTGGTGCCGCTGAACGCCGTGGTGAACACGCGGCGCATGGCCGGGCCGCTGACGGTGAATCACTTCGGCCAGTTGCCGGCGGTGACCATTTCCTTCAACCTGAGCGCCGGATCGAGCCTGGGCGAAGCGGCCGAGCGCGTGCAGGAGGCGATTACGCAGTTGCGCATGCCGCCGACCATTTCGACTTCATTCCAGGGGACGGTGAAAGAGTTCCAGCAGTCGTTCCAGGGGCTGTCGATCCTGCTGATCGTGGCCGTGCTGGTGATCTACATCGTGCTGGGCATCCTCTATGAGAGTTTCATCCACCCGATCACGATTCTCTCCGGTCTGCCGGCGGCGGTCTTCGGCGCTCTGCTGACGCTGCTCGTGTTCCACAAGCAACTGGACCTGTACGCCTTCGTGGGTATCATCATGCTGTTCGGCGTAGTGAAGAAGAACGCCATCATGATGATCGACTTCGCGCTGGAGGCGCAGCGGCTGGAGGGCCAGGATCCGCTTCACGCCATCTCGCAGGGCTGCCGGCTGAGGTTCCGCCCGATCATGATGACCACCGTGGCGGCGTTGTTCGGCACGTTGCCCATCGCGCTGGGCTACGGCGAGGGCGGCGATGCGCGCCAGCCGCTCGGCCTCGCGGTGGTCGGGGGCTTGGTGGTTTCGCAGTTCCTGACGCTGTACATCACGCCCGTGATCTACCTGTACATGGAACGGCTGCAGCGGTCCCTGAGCGGCAGCGCGGCGCCGGCGGCCGTGGGCGGGCTGCATCTTCCGCCCAACCTCTGAGGCCGGGCCGCGGCGCGCAGCCCCGAAAGGACCGCGGCGCCACGCGGGCGCCGGCTCGCATCACAGCGTGCGCGCAGCCTCGCCGGCACGCGTGGCGGCCGGAGACGATGCATCGCCGGACCGGCGGCCGGCCGGGCCGCCGGAGACGACGCGGCACTGCTGGGCTTTGCTATGCGCGTTCTTCTCACGATACATGGCGCTGTCGGCGCGCTGGATCGTCTGGGCGACCTTTTCGCCCGGCGCCCAGGTGGCGAGGCCGACCGACGCGCTCACCTTGACCCGCGAGGCGTCCGAGCCGCAGTGGACCGTGTATTCCCCAAAGACCCAATCGCGAATCCGCGCAATCAGGGACTCGGCCACCACCAGGCCGCAATCCAGCACGGCGATGAACTCATCTCCGCCCCAGCGGCCGGCCAGGTCGGAGCTGCGCAGCACCAGGCGCAGCTCGGTGGCGAATTGGCGCAGCAGATCGTCGCCGGCGGCGTGGCCTAGCTGGTCGTTGACCTGCTTGAAGCCGTTCAAATCGAACAGCATGACGCAGAACGGCCGTGCGCGCGCGACGAACTCATCCAGGGTCTGCTCCACTTTGCGCCGATTCGCAATGCCGGTCAGGGGGTCCAAGGCGGCGAGGCGCTCGGTCTCTTCCAGGCGGTCGCGGTAAACCGTCAGTTCGGCGCGTAGGTGGGTCAGGGACTCCTGGTTGTCCCGCGTCATTTGATCGACGCAGTTTTTCAGCTCGGTGGCGCTTTGCAGGAGCGAACTGCGAATTTTTGTCAGATCCTCCAGGTCGGCGATCTCGCGCAGGCGCGTAGTGAGGCTCGTGAACTGGCTGGTGTAGCGCAGGTCGCGTTCGCCGACCGACTCGGCGGTGCGCGCCACCACCATCATCAATTCCCTGATTTCGGCGGCCTTTTGGCGGTAGTAGTCGGCCGTGCGCGCGCCCCACTGCCGCAGCTCGCCTTGGGCCGCGGTTCCCGAGGACGTGAAATCCGTGGGCGTCATCGCGGCCGCCAAGTGCGCCTGCAGCTCGAGCAGGCTGGCCTGCAGGCCCGCGCCCACCGGCGGGCAGGCCTGCGACCCGCATTCTCCCATGGTGGCCAACAAGGCGCGGTAGGATTCCACCACCGGGGCGGGCACAGTGTCGGGGGCGTCGAGGTATTTCTTCAATGAGATCACGAGAATCTCATCGGCGGGGGCGAACGCTGAATTGAACAAAAGGTCCGGAAAGTGTGAAAAAAATGGCCTGCCCACCGAAGAGAGCAATGAGGAATGAAGCGCATTGCGACGCGGGACCACGATCCTCGTTGGGTTGCTGCTGGCGTCATCGCAGGCCCGGGCGGCGCCGGGCGCGGCCGGCGCGGTGTTCGTCTCCATCCTGCTGCCGCTGTCGTATGGGGAACGCTGCTGGTCCAGCGTGGCGCTGCACAATGTGCGCGACCAGGCGGTGGATGTGGAAGTGGAGGCCCATGACGGCAGCGGGGCGCTGGTCGCGCTGGAGGGCGCGCCCACGATTCCGCTGCACCTGGCGGCGGGGCAGAAAATGAGCTTGCGGCTGCAGGTGGACGGGCAGGAGTCGGCCGAGGCGTGGATCAAAGTCATCGAACGGGGGGCGGGCGCGGGCGCCGGCACGGGGGTCGCAGTGAGCGGCAGCAGTGAGTGCGCGGCGGAAAACCAGTTGACGACGGTGCCCGGGGCGATCGCATTTCCGAGCCGCGATCCGTGGCTGGAAGGCGACATCGAGGAGCTGCAAGGGAAGTTCGTCCTGGTGCTGAATGCCGGCGCCACGGCGGCGGCGGTGGGCGTGTGTTACTCCAACGGCAGCCAGGTGGAAGTGCCGGGGCGCAGGGGTGGGGGCGGGGAGGCGAAGCCGGTGTGCCGGTCGATGCGCTCGATCCACCTGCCCCCCTACGCACTGGAACTTCTGCCCGTGGAGCGGGACGGCAGTTCGAACCTGACGGTGCGCACGGCGGGCGCGGAGCTGGTGTTGCAGGTGCTGAAACCGCGGCCCGGCAAGACGCGGCTGTTTACGGTCGACTCGAGCATCGTGTTCGAGGACCTCTCGAAGCAGTGAACGGGCGGCGGGAGGGGCAGGCGACAGGGCCAGCCGAAATCCCGGCGAACGCTGCAGGCGGGTGAGCGTTTTCCAATCCACAAATGAGCCTGAAGTGGGGGTTGAGCCCAACCGCGGAAGGCGTAGAATGCGGGCATGCAGACCAAGACGCTTCTATTCCTGGCCCTGTGCGCGGGCCCGGCGCTGGGCCAGCCGCCGGGCGCGGTGGCGCTGCCCAGCCCGACCGCAAGGGCGGCATGCCGCTGCTGCAGGCCCTCAGCGAGCGCAAGAGCCAGCGCGAGTTCGATGCCCGGGAGCTGCCGCGACAGGTGCTTTCGAACCTGCTGTGGGCGGCCTATGGCGTGAATCGGCCCGACGGCCACCGCACGGCGCCATCGGCGATGAACCGGCAGACGGTGGAGATTTACGTGGTGCTGCGCGCCGGGGCGTACATGTACGACGCCGCGCACCAGCAGTTGCTGCCGGTCGCAAGCGGCGATCTGCGCGCCCTGGCTGGCACGCAGGACTTCGCCGCCACGGCGCCGCTGAACCTGGTCTACGTTGCCGATTACTCCAAATTCGGGTCCGCGCCGGAGTCCGACAAGCTGCTGTACTCGGGCGCGGAGACCGGCTTCATCGGCCAGAACGTGTACTTGTTCTGCGCTTCGGAGGGCCTGGCCACGGTGGTCCGCGCGTCGGTCAACCGCGAGGCGCTCGCCTTGGCGCTGAAGCTCCGGCCGGAGCAGCGAATCGTGCTGGCGCAGACGGTCGGGTATCCGCAGGCGCGGCCCTGATGGCCGGGCGGGAGTTTATGATGTTTCTAATCTGCATTTCAATGATGCCGCGGTGAGGAGCACCGTTTGAAACTATGGAATCAATGGGTGAAGGACGCCTCAGTAGGTTATCGTGCTTCGCTGCGTCCTGAGTGGACGTTTGCTCAGAGATTTGCGCGAGCGATTGCTCTGGTGTTTTGCGTCGATTTGGTCTTCTTCGGGGGTTGGCATGGATTGGGAGCCCAGGCGCTTTCACACCTTCCAGTGATTGCCGTGTTCTCCGCTATTGTCTCCGGTATCGAGCACTTCGAGGCCGGACGAATCAAGAAACGAGAGGCCGAGGAGCGCGATACGAAGGACGCGGGAAATGGGACGACCTGAAGTGCCGGTTTGCGCTTTAGGACAGAGACATCAGGTACCGGTTTTCGCCCGAGCGTGAATTGGCGCACTTTCTGAGACGGAAGAATTCTCAGACGGACCGTTTGCGTTTGGGTCCGTACTGCACCAGGTCCTTCGGCACCTCCAGCTCCGCACTCAGCATGAACTCGAAGTTGTCGATGCAGCGCGCCGGCCGAGGCAACGCTCCCGGGACCGGCGATGAGCCGGGCTGAGCGTGGCCTATTTGCCCACGCCCGAATAGCGCGCCAGCGTGTGCATCAGTTCCGCCGCCGCCGGCGGCGCCGCGACCTTGCCGTTCAGCGCCGCGCGGCGGTCGATCTCGTGCCCGTACAGGTCCTTGTCGACGTCCGAATCCGGACGCAACGTCGCGCCCTGTAGCGCGATGCCGGCGAACACGCCGCGCGAGCGCGACCACGACAGGATCTCGGCCCGCATCGACAGGTCGGTGTCGGCCGTCGTCTCGCGCCCCACCGGGCCGGCCGCCACGCTGGCATCCCCGCCCAACGTGAACTTGCTCGACAGCAGGTGCTCCATCCCGCTCTTATTCCTCACGAGCAATATGATGTCGGTCTCCGATGCGCCGATCTGAAAGCCGAAGCTCCCGCCTTCAATCCGTATCGCCACCGGCGCGCTCCAGCCCCTCGCCACGCGGCACGTGGCAAAGCCGCGCCCGAATTTCGCGCCCACGATGAAGCCCGCCTTCTTCAAGCCCGGCACCAGCACCATGCACTGCGAATCCCGCAGCAGATCGCGCGGAATCGAGCGGTCCGGTGTGTCCATGATCTCCTTGAACATCGTGTTGGCATCCGCCAGCCTCCGGTTATCGGCCTCGCCCGCGTACAACACTGCCGCCGAGCACACAATCGTTGCAAAAAGTAGTGGTTTCATGTTGAACCTCATTCCCACAGCATGGCGCAGTTGTGTGAATCCTGCACGAAAAACCCCGCCGCATGCCTTCCGGCTCGGCGGGGTATGGTCCAGGTCAGACCAAGGAGAATTGATGTCCAACCCTAGGGACGTATTTCAAGTCCATTAGGGTTCCGTAATTTTCGCCCAGCCGCTGGCTGGACACAGCGACGAACAGGCCGCTGAAAAGGGCATTCCGCGAGCCGCCGACACACTCGCGCGGCCCGGCAACCCATTGAGAACGAACGACCATGTTTCAGAGCCGCGACTGTCAGCCGGCCCTTGCCCCCACGTTACGCTGGACTTTCGACTGAGCGGTGGCGCCGTCAGGGGACGTCGGCGATGAAGACAGCCATCGGTTCGCCTTGTTCATGGACGACATAGTGGATCGCTTCCTGCAGGCCCTGGTCCTTCCACAACCGGCGGGTACTTCCATGATGGGCCCAGCGCCGGCGATTCGCGCCGTCGGCTCCCAGGCGATTTAACGCGCGGCTGGCGTAGGACTTGAAGCCAATCATGACTTGCTCGGGGGGGATCCTCGGCCTGCGCCACGACATGGACGTGATAGGTCCGCACGTGCGCGGCCAACAACGCCCATCCGCGGCACTCACAAACCTCGCGCAGCGCCTCGAGCGCGACTGTGCGAGCGTCCTGGTCGAGCATATACGGCGGCTGCCGCATCCGCTCAAGTTCTAACGACTCGCGGCGCGGATTGGGGGCAACAAATCGGCCTTGAAACAAAATGTGACGCCGGTCGACGGAACCCGACGCGGCGCCGTGCAGGTGCGCTCCGTAGCATGCGAAGGTGATGAAGTACCGCATGAGCGTCCTGGCTAATCATTCTGACAGACCGTCTCGCGAATGGTCGCGGGAGGGCTGGCCGACTCCCGGTCGCGGCTCTGAAACGTGGTCATTCATTGGCGATGGGTTGTCGGAGCACGCGAGTGTGGCGGCGGCTCGCAGAGTGCCTTTTTCAGAGGTCTGCCAGCTGTGGCAGGACACCCTCCGCTCGGGCGTAACTCTCGGGGGTGCCGATGTCCAGGAAGGGCGCATCGAGAACCACTCCGGCCATCAGCAGCTTGGGCGCCAAAGGCTGCAGGAAATCGAGTTCCCAGGAGAATACGTCGGGCATCGGCACGGTCCGCCAGAGGTCGCGCGGGAGCAGGTAGAGCCCGGCGTTGAGGAGGCCCGGGCCGCTGCGGCCTTTCTCGTGAAAACCGACGATGCGGCCGTCGCGCACCTCGACCGCGCCGTAGCGCGAGGTGTCCTCCAGCCGCCGCAGAGCCACCGCCAGCGGGGCGTCGAGGCGCCGGGCGGCCGCCTGGAGTACAGCCAGATCGCCCGGGAAGTATGTGTCGCCGTTCAACGCGAACGCGTGCTCGCCCCGGATTTCGCGCAAGCCGCGGTAGATCGCCCCGCCGGTGCCGAGCGGCGTCTGCTCTCTCACGCATTCGATCAGGAGGCGGCCCGGATAGCGGCGCAGTTCGGCCGCGACCTGATCGGCGAGGTAGCCGGTGCTGGCGACCACGCGCTCCACGCCCTGGTTCTCGAGCCAGCTCAGAATGTAATGTACGAACGCGACGCCGCGCACCGGCGCGAGGATCTTGGGCACGTCCTTGAGCACGGTGCGCAGACGGGTGCCGAAGCCGCCGGCCAGGACGATGGCCTCAGTTATTCCTCCACGGTCCACGTCTGTACGCCTTCGTGCGTGAAATGGCAGGGGATCACGTGTCCTGGAAGCTGCTCCAGCGCGCGCAGCACTGCGACGCGGCGCAGCGGATCGACGATCAGCATCACGAATCCGCCGCCGCCCGCGCCGCTGACCTTGCCGGCATAGGCGCCGTGGTCGCGCGCGGTCTCCAGGGCCGCTTCGATGACCGTGGTGGAGATGCCCTGGGCGGTGTTTTTCTTGGCCTGCCAGCTTTGCCCCAGGCTTGTGGCGAAAGCCCGGATGTCGCCGCGAATCAGCGTCTCCTTCATCTCGAAGGCCTGATGCCTGATGGCGTGGAACTGCTCCAGAATCTCCGGACTAGCGAGCTTCAAATTCTGAATCTGGCGGTCGATGATGGCCGCCGAGTCGCGCGAGACGCCGGTGTAAAAGAGGATCAGGGAGGCCTCCAGTTCGGCCACGATCCAGGGCTTCAGGCGCAGCGGATTGACGATCACGCGTTCCTGGGCGAAGAACTCCATGAAATTGAAGCCGCCGAAGGCCGCCGCGAACTGGTCCTGCCGGCCGCCGTGCATCGCCAGCTCGACGCGCTCCACCTGGAACGCGGTGCGCGCCATGTCGTGCAGCCCCAGCGGCAGGTGCAGCCACTCGGTGAAGGCCTGGACCATGGTCACGCACAGGGTCGAGCTGGCGCCCAGCCCGGAGCCCGCCGGGGCATCCGAATAGGTGGTCAGATCCAGCGCCAGCGGACGCCCGAAGGCGTGGTTGGCGACGATGTGGTTGTAAGTGGCCTTGTGCAGTACCAGCGGTTCCTCGAGCGGGAAGCCGGCCGCCGCGCGGTCCTCGAAGACGCTGCCGCGGTCAGCGGCGTGGAAGCGCACGATCCCGTCGTCGCGCGGCCGCAGCACGGAGGTGGCATACAAATCGATGGTGGCGTTGAGAATCGCTCCGCCATGCAGGTCGCAATACGGAGAGACATCCGTGCCGCCGCCGGCAAAACCGAGCCGCAGCGGGGCGCGGGCGCGAATCAGCATACCTCCGAATTATCGCAGGAGCGGCCGGGGCCGGGGTAGTAGCGCGGTGTGATCATGCCGCAACGGGCGTGGCCTAAACGCCCCACTCCCGCGGTTGCATTTCCGACCCAGGCACGGCGCCACCCGCCTAGCGCGGTTTCGCGTCCAGCACTTCGCGCGTCTTCTTCAACAGTTCGGTGGACGAGAACGGCTTGGCCAAGTAATTGAATCCGGGCTTCAGAATGCCTTGTTTCGCAATCACGTTCGGGGTGTAGCCGGAGACATACAATACCGCCAGGGACGGGAAGCGGCGCTGGAGCTGTAGAGCCAGATCGACGCCGCTCATCTCGGGTAGCACAACATCCGTAATGAGCAGCGCCGGCGCGGGTCCGGCATGCTCCACCTGCGCCAGGGCCTGGGCTGGAGTTGCCGCTTCGGCAATCGCGTAGCCGGCCTCGCCCAAGGCCTCGCGCATGAACTTGCGCACGTCCTCATGGTCCTCGACAACCACAATCGATTCGGTGCCGGATGCCGGGGCCGAATCAACCGGCGGCTCCTCCCTCAGCGGAGCGGCCTCGGTGAGCGGCAGGTAGATTTTGAACGTCGATCCGCGTCCCGGTTCGGTGTAAACCCAGATTGCGCCACCGGCATTGCGCACGATGCCGTAGACCGTGGCCAGCCCGAGCCCCGTGCCGCGGCCCATCTGCTTGGTGGTGAAGAACGGCTCGAAAACCCGCGCCTTGGTTTCGGCATCCATGCCTTGGCCCGAATCCGTAACGGCCAGAACGGCGTGGCGGCCGGGCTGCGCGCGCCCGTTCTTCGCCGCAGAGGACGCATCGACCTCGGCCGTCGCCGTCTCAATCAGGATCCAACCGGGCCCATCAATCGCATCGCGCGCATTGGTGACCAGATTCAGCAGCAGTTGCCGCAACTGCGACGCGTCGATGCACACGGTATCCGGCTGCGCCGCCAGTTCGAACCGGAGTTCGACGCTGATGGGGACCAGTTGCCGCAACATTGTTTGCGCTCTCACGATCTGGTCGTTCAACGCGAGGGCGGTGGGCTGGATCACCTGGCGCCGGCTGAAGGCCAGCAGTTGCCGGATCAAGTCCGCGCCCTGCTGTCCGGCCGTGAGGATGCGGCCCGCTTTCTGGCGCAGCGATTCGGAGGCATCCCGGCCGTCGCAGATCATCTGCGCATAGCCGTTGACCACGGTGAGGTAGTTGTTGAGGTCGTGAGCCAGCCCGCCAGCCAGGCGCCCCAGGCTTTCCAGGCGTTGCGCTTCGGCCAGGCTGTCCTCCCTCAGCCGCTGCTCGGTCAGGTCGAAGCCGATGCGCGCCACCAGCCGCTCGTCTGGCGTGGAGGAGGGAATCAGCAGATAGGCCCAGCGGATCAGGCGCGTGTTGCCGCGCGCGTCCTGGATCACCTCCTCCGACAGCGCGGGAGCCTGCTCGGCGGCGAACTGATCGGAGAGCAACCGGCTTGCGGCGGCACGCGTTCCGGGCGCGACAAAGGCATCAATCCACAGTGCGCCCAACATTTGTTCCGGGGTCTGCTGCAGCAGCTCCGCCAGATGGCGATTGCAAAACTGAATGCGGCTGGAGGCATCCAGCATGATGCCGGCCAGCGGGATGTTTTCGAGCAGGATACGAAAGCGGCGTTCGGCGTCGACCCGGGCGCGCTGCGCCTGAATCGCTTCATCCACCACGGTCAGCACCACGCCCAGGACGATGCCAACCGGCAAACACGTGCCGGCCAGATAGGAGTAGTTCAGATAGGCGGGCATTACACCGGCGAGGGCCAGCGCGACAGCGAAGTAATGCAGCGCATATCCGAGGCTGGGCAGCAGCGTGAGAATCAGAGTGAGGCGGGAACGCCTGCTTCGATAACGCTGGAAGGCGATGGAAAAAACAGCAAACCCGAGGCCGTTCAGCGCCGCCCGGCCGAACTGGAAGCTCTCCATGGGGGAGAGGCTCAGGCGGAAAAGCGGGGCCGCACCGGCGGAAACCAAAGCCCATATCAGGCCCGTGGCAAGCACCAATCCGCCCAGCACCCGCCGGTTCAATGGCCGCTCCGAAAGGCTGTAGGCGGAAAGCGCCAGAAACAGCGGTTGCAATACGGCCACCACCAGCAGAACCGGCAGGACCCAGTTGCTCCCGAGCTCCGATCCGGCCGCGTTCCCCATCCGGGCCAGGACCAGGCTCCCGCCGAACAGGATCGCCTGAGCCGCCCAAAAGGCCGCGAAAAAGCCCAGAAATGGATCCCGGCGCAGCCGGTAATAAACCAGAACCAAGGTCGCCACCATCCCCAGACTGAGGTTCGCAATGACGACCGCTTCGATGGTGGAAGGGAGGATGTTCATGCCGATCAGACAGGGTCGAGTGCCCGAAGTGCGATTCTATCCCCACTGCCCGGTCCGGCGTTGGCACAAAAGCGCCGCGAGCGGCTGAGCCACGGGGCGGCAGACGCGGTTCAGTCTCCATGCGACCATCGAATTCGTCGTCTGCGAAAACGCCAACCTGAGTTCGGGGAGCGCATGGCGCGGCTTGCCATTCCAAGATGGACACGCCGCTGCTTTACGGCCTGGCTGATGAGGAGCGCCAGGAGTAGGCCATGCGCCGTATCCAGGAGCGTGCGCCTGGTTCGACTGGCTTGTGGAGGGGCACTGAAAATCGACGGCCGAGCGCAGTCAGGGCCTATGAGAAGGGGCCGCAAAGGGCCGAAGTGATTTCATCCGACGAAGAGGATGAATTTGCGACTGTAATTATTTTCGACAATTCAGGTGGTGGGCCCGGCAGAACTCGAATCTGCGACCTCTACCGTGCCAAGGTGCTTGGATCAATAACTTACAGCGAAGTTTCTAATGTTCTCAAAAACTTACAGATAATCGATTTGGACTCCATTTGGACGCCAAGGGTACCGAATGTTGGCGTTTGGACTCCAAATGGACTCCGGCTGGCCTCCACCAAGAACCCGGCCCGGGCGCGAGCTTGGACGGCACATTGATTCGGCGTGGTCTTGGCGGGTAGGTTTGTCGCCGCATCTGTTGGAGCGAGGGAGAATGCCGCGGCACAGTCGTGGCCTACGCTAATCAGGCTGCGGCTTCTCTCGAATTGATTTGGACCAGCTTCCTGCCCGCCGCGCGCTCCCCCGCCCTGAACAGCTTGTCCTGGATCCGCTGCGTAAATTCCTCCTGGCGCTCTATTCGTACGACGCTGTACTCTTCGGCCATCCGCACGGTGGCGTGGCCAGCAATCTCGCAGGCCTCCATACTTGAACCGCCGACCTCCTGGCGTCATGTAATATTCGCGCGGCGGAAGGTGTGCGGTCCCAGCCCGTGGAAATCACATCCCTCGGCAGCCGCGGCGCGATGCTGGTCGATACTGACACCGGAATCCCACATTGGTCTCGATGGGTCCTCTGGCTACGGGAAAACCGAGGACTCCGGACAGCAGTCCCGCAGTCCAGCGATCCAGTCGCGATAGCGGTTGACTAAGCCGGCAATAGCGAGTTTCCGTCTGCTCTTTTCCGTTTTGGGTCTGTCGATGTTTTGATGCCAGTTGCGCTGCTCGATTGCGAGGGTGCCCTCATCCAGATTAAGGTGCCGGATCTCGGCGCACGTCCGGCCGTCGAGAGGACCGTCACATCCATGGGAGAGAATCGCCCGACCGTACCAAGCACTTCGGCAGAAGAGAGCCACCTGCCTCCGTCC
Source organism: Bryobacteraceae bacterium (assembly GCA_052145115.1). Lineage (GTDB taxonomy): Bacteria > Acidobacteriota > Terriglobia > Bryobacterales > Bryobacteraceae > CAIVVT01. The sequence continues at coordinate 54,415 of JBKQPG010000096.1, read as the reverse complement.
GCCGCGGACCTTCTTGAGTCGATGCGCGCCCTCGGGTACTCGTTCGAGGCCGCACTCGCGGACCTAGTCGATAACAACATCGCTGCAGGCGCAACGCGTTGGCGTTCGATTCGGCCAGCCGCCGCCGCGGCCGGCTCAACCCAGAGCGTAGGGCGGGAGCCGGTCGGCGAGATCCTGGAACGCGGCCCGGATTTCCTCCGCCGTCAGGCCGAAGTGCTCGGGCGTGGGCTTGTAACGCCAGCCCTGCCGCGCTGCGCGGTCGCGTTTCAGATAGGCCGACAGCGCGTTCTCCCATTCGGCCCCGGTCTCCCAGCCCAGATAATCGTAAACCCGCCCGGCCGTCGCCAGCGGGTCGGCCACCAGTTCGCGATAGTCCAGGTCCATGTATTGGTCCGGCTTCAGGCGTTGCCGGGAATCCAGCGCCTTGTCGTACCACTGCCGCACGTTCTGCAGTGCTCTGCGGCCGACCTTATTCGGGTCCTGCCGGGCAACCAGCAGCGCCCGCATCCTCATGGTCAGGGAGCAGATTGACGGCACAACTTCCACGGGCTTCCGATGCAGCCACAGGAGCTGCGCGCCGGGGAAGACCCGCAACAGCTCGTCGAGATGCAGCAGGTGGCCGGGCTGCTTGACCAGCAGACGTGCAGAGGGCTGGCCAGCGAAGAGGATTTGGAGCTGCAGGCGATAGTAGCGATAAGCCGTCGTCTGATCCGATTCGCGGAACCAACGGCTGTATTGCGCCCCGGCGCCCTGATGGCCGAACATCGCTGAGCAGAATGAGATCTGCAGTAATGGGATGCACTCTTCCGGCAGCTCCGGCCGGGCGAGGTGGATCGTATCCATAACCGTGCGGCCGTAAGCCGAGTAGAGGAGTTTCCGGTGACGCGCCATGCCACGCTGCAATCTCTTCAGGCGCGTGTCGGGGACGTTCGGATCGCCATAGCCGGTAGGAACCGGCGAATACAGCTCCCAAAGACGGAAGGTCCGCGTGCGCTGATCCTGCGCCAGCAGCCGCTGGAGAAAGGTCGTGCCGGAGCGCGGCAGGCCCACGATCACGACCGGGTCCGGCACGGGCACATCGACGATTCCGGGATTGCGCCTGCAGTACTCGGCGATCTTCAGGCGCATGATCAGGCAGCGCACCAGCTCGCGGCGGGATAGAAGGCGCCCCATGAAGCTGAGGCGGCCTCCGCTGCCGAGGCCCGCGGCAAGCAGGCGCAACGGCTCGAGGAATTCGTCCCCCCCAAAGTCGCTCAGTCCGGTCAGTCTGCGCGCATCATCGAGCATCCGGTCTACGTCAAACGCGACCAGCCCTTTCAGCGGCGCCCCGACGACGTTCGCCAGGCGCACTGCAACGCTTGGCATCCTGCCGGGATTGAAATCGTTCTTCACGCGCCCCCCTTGCGCCGATGCACCACGGCCAGCAGGTCGCCCAACGTGGCGACGCCCAGAACTTCGCGGACGTCGAACTTGAACGAGTACTGGGCCTGAATGCGCGACAGGACCCGCAGCATGTCTTGCGAATCGATCGGGATGTCCGTTCCAAAGGCGCTCTTCTCGGTCACCGGCGTGGATGAAAGGTCCACATAGGCGCCGACGATCTCGGCCAGATCGTCGAGTGTTGGCGGCCTCAAGCGGCACTTCCCGAATGAGCGGCGGCCCAGGCATAACCGCTGTCGAGGAACAACGCGCAGCGCACCTCGCCGCCCGCGTGGCGGAACACTGCCAAAGCATACTCGTCCTGCCTGCGAATCTCTCCCAGAGCCAGCTCCAGCGCGGCCACATTCGTCGCGCCCAGCGCCTTGCGGCAGGCCTCCTTGGCCGCCCACAGCAGCGTGAGCGCGTCCAGGGGCGAGCCGAACGTCTCGCGGAAAGCTCGTGCTTCGTCCTCCGCGGCGTACTGCGGCAGCACCTCCTCCACCGTCTGGCAGACCGCCTCGACATCCACTCCGAATCCGGGGGACAACGAGGCAAGAGCCACCGCCACGTTGCGGCTGTGAGAGATGCTGACCGACGCCGCCACCCCTTCGCGCGGCGGGTCGAGCGCCGCCACGGGCTGCCGGTCGTCCGGCCGGTTGGAGATGACGATGCGGTTTGTCGGCGCCTCGTGGTCGACCAGCATCTGTAGCGCGATCTTTGCCGCGATGCGGCCGCCCAGCCAGTCGCACTTGCGCTTCGCGCTGCCGGCGCCGTTCCACTCCGCGCGCTCGCCCGCGCTCAGGAACTCGTCCAGCAGGTCCTCGGCGTTGGCGGCAAGAGCGTTGTCCAAAAGCCTCAGGTCCACCTGCGCGAACTGCAGGCTCCCCGGGGGCAGCCCGAGCAGCTCACGAATTCGCGCCTGCCGGGGATGCTCCCTCAATTGGTCCCAGGTACCTCCTTTGAAGCGATCAGTGGGAACGGGTCCCGCCGAAAGGTGGCTCTCGAACGAATCGATGTGAACTACCGCATTGCCTGCGGCGTCGAGAATCTCGAGGCTCACTGGGAGCTTCCCTTCGCGCCCGTCGCGCTTGTAGCGCCCGATGCGCAGGTCCGGGGTGCCCGGTCCGTCGCCGAAGAGCCGCAGGTTGCGGATGCTGGCCAGGAAGTACGAGCGCCGGCCGTCGTAAATCGTCCGCGGCAGGACTCCGGAGAAGACAGCCGCATCGAACGCGATCGGATCCACCAACTGCGGCTTCGGTCCGAGTTCGGGGATGGGGTGACCCGTGCAGCGCGTCTCGATGCTGTCCGGCGTGACCGACAACACGCCGCTGATGCTGCGGAACATGCCCTTGCGGTAATCGAAGAACTCCATCTGCCACAGCGGCGCGACATCCACCTCCGCGGACCCGATGCCCCCGCGCGGGATCAACATCGCCGGCGGGCCGGCCGGCGGGCGCCGGCCGAAGCGCATCCGGCTGCGCGCGTGCGTGACTTCCTCCTCGGACTGCGCGCCCGGCAGCTGCAGCCGCGAATACGCCTCCGCCACGACCCACTCAGGCGCATCCGCTCCTTCCAGCCGCGCCCGCACGTGGACCGTGCGCGGACGTTCATTGGGGAATCGCACCGCCCGCAGGAACTCGACCTCGGACGCCTCGACCAGTTCCGGCGCTTCGGCCGCGGGTGCCCCCGCTGCTCGCCGCGACTCCGCAATCAGCGCCGCGCCGGCCTGCGCCATCATTTCGAGCTGCAGCAGGCCCGCCAGCACATAAGTCTGCTCGTCGATGCGGTGGTCCCGCACGAAGGCGTCGCGGCCCGGATCGAACGAACGCTGTGCCTCCGCGACTCCCGGCTCGGGGAACGCGACGCTGTCCAGGAACGGCGCTAGCCGCGCCGACGCGCCGGATGCCTTGGCCGGCATGTTGCCGTGATAGCCGACGGCGCCGCCAGGCCCGCGCTCGATCTCCGCCGCCACGAAGCGCGCCCCGTCGCCGGCTTCGATGAACGACACGCGTCCCGCGCCCAGCCGCTGCATGATCGACGAGCGCGTCGTCATTCCCACGTCCAGCCAGGGGCCGAAGTACAGGTTCCACCACCGCCCGCCCCGCGCGCGCCCGGCTGCCGCCACTGCCGCCGCAGCGATCTCGTGGGCCGCCGCATAGGAGGCGTGGCCGCGGTTGCCCCAGCGGCTGCCGATGCTGGACAGGTTCAGGAACGACACGACCTCCAGGCCCTGGAGCGCGGCGATCAGGTTCATCGTGCCCAGGGCCTTCGACGCCAAGCCTTCCACGAACTCCGCCGTCGTGAAGTCCTGGATCGATTTCAGTGGCAGCGCGCTCGAGCCCTGCAGCACCACGTCGATCCGTTGCGTGGTGCGCGCGAGGTTCTGCACCAACGCGGCCACCTGGCCGGCCTCGGCGAGGTCGCACTGATGGTACTCCACCCGCTCGGCCAGGGTGCGCAGCCGCGCCATGTTCGTGGCGCGCTCCGCCGCCCAGACCTGTTCCCACGCCTGCTGGTCCAGCGCTGCCGGAGCGGGCTTGCGGTTCTCGCGCAGCGCCTTCTCCAGCAGCGCCTTGCGGCGTTCCTCGAACGACGTGCTCTGGTCGGCCAACGACGCATCGGGCGCGGGCGTCCTGCCCACGACCACGATTCGCGACCCGGCCCGGCGCGCCAGTTCCTGCGCGATCAGCGCGGTCACGCCGCGCGCGCCCCCGATCGCCAGCACCAGGCTGTTGCGGTCCAACCGCTGCAGCACCGGCAGATCCGCGGCCAGGTCGCGCCGCTCCCAGACGATCTCGCAGCGCTTTCCGTCGCGATAGCCGGTTTCGCCCTGCCAGTGTTCGGCGTTCAGCTCGCGCGCCACCGCTGCGGCGGCGCCGCCCCACGAGCGCGCATCGAAATCCAGGACCGCCGTCTCCAGCCGGTCGGGCCACTCCAGCGCCAGGATGCGCGGCATCGCCAGGCCGGCTCCCGTGGCCACGCCGGGTTCGGGGTCGCCGCTCGCGCCGAGCTCGCCGCCTAGTCGCGACACCACCGCCCAGCGGAACTTCCGCTCGGGCTCCTGTTGCAACACGCGCGCACAGCGTTGGGCCGTCTCGAAGATCAGGCTCGACGCGGCCGTGACGCGGCTCCACCACTCGCCACAGCTCACTTGCGCCGGTAGGGCGGCGGTTTCGGCGGCCAGGATGTCTACAATGCACTCGGCCTGCTCCACGGCGCTCACCAGCACCGTGCCGGCCTTCTGCAACTCCTTCTCCAGTTCGATGCCCGCGGCCGCTCCGGATCCGAGAATGGCGACGCGCCTCCCGGCCAGGTAACTCCCCTCGCCGGCCAGCGGCGAAGGCACGAGGGAGGAAGCCGTGCGGTAGCAACCCGTGTCCAGCGCGGGACGGTCCTCGGTCTGCTCGACCGCTTTGGCCGTAGCGGGTGCTGGCGCGGCCGGAGCGGGCGCCGCGGCCTGTTCGGGCTCGCGTGTCATGGCCGCGATGCGCTCGATCAGGCTGCGTAGCGTGCTGACGTGGTACCCGGCCGCGCGCGTGTCCGTGCCGAGGTCGAGGTGGAACTCGCGGCTCAGTTCGCGCATGATCTCGACCTGCTTGATCGAGTCCAGGCCGAGCTCCGCCTCGACGTCCAGGTCCAGGCCGATCAACTCAGGCGGGTACCCGGTCGACTGCGCCACGCGCTCCACGACGACGCTCGTGATGCGCTCGTCGAGCGCCGCCGGTGCCATCGCCGCCGCGGCAACCGTTGGCGCGGCGCCTGGAGCGACCCCCTGGAAGTACGCGAAGTCCAGTTCCACAATCTGGCGGATGAACTCCCCGCGCGTCGCCAGGTAGCTCTTCACGGCAGCGGCATCCTTGCCGCTGAATGCGGCCTGCAAAGCCTGCGCCTGCGGATCCGGCGCGGGTGCAACCGTAGCCCGCCTTTCGGGAGCGCCCGCCGCAGCCGGCGGGGGGGCGATCTGAGCGGCCCGGCGCAACGGCCGCCGCGCGTGCAGCACCGGCTGGAAGCGCCGCAGGTCCACCTTCAGGCCCAGCGCCGCACAGCGCGCCACGGCGTGCAGGATCTGCAGCACGGGCTCGCTGCGCGGATTATTCGTCGGCACGGCCCAGTGCGGGCGAGCACCGAGGATGTTATCGACGAAGGAGCACAGCGTGGCGCCGGGTCCGATCTCGACGAATACCCGCGCCCCTTCGGCGTACATCGATTCGACGTTGCCGATGAAGTTCACCGGCTCGGTCATGTGACGCACCAGCGTCTCCCGCACCACGCGCGCGAAATCGCCGTTGGGCCGGTACGCCGATCCGGTGACGTTGCATTGCACCGGCAGCCGCGGCGTCCGCACCGGGAACGACTCCAACATCCACTGGAAGGCCGGCACCGCCGGGCGCATCAGCTGCGAGTGGAAGGCGCACGCGACGTTGAGCCGCGAGCAGCCCACCTTCTCGCGCGAAAAGGTCTCGATCAGTTCCGCGATGGCGCTTTCCTCGCCTGCCAGCACCGTCTGCGAAGGACAGTTGCGGTTGGCGATGCCAGCGAAGCCACTGACTCGCGCCAGGTACGGTTCCACCTCCTCGGACGGTAGGGTAACGGAGAGCATTCCGCCCGCGTTCAGGCAGTTGGCGGCCATGCTCGACCCGCGCTGCGTCGAGATGCGGATCGACGCGTCGATATCGTAAATGCCTGCCACGTGCAGCGCTGCGTATTCGCCCAGCGAGTGCCCGGCGACCATCGAGGGACGGATGCCCGCGCGTGAGAGGATCTCCGTCAGCGCGGTGCTGACCGCAAGCATCGTGGGGTGGTTGTAGTCCGGCCGCGCCAGCAGCTCCGTGCGCGCCGCGCGCTCCTCTTCATTGGCCGGTTTGGTCGAGAGCAGCTCGAAGACCGGGTAGCGCAAGTTGCTGCGTACCACCGCGTCGACGCGCTGCACCACGGGTTCGATGTAGGGGAAGGCCTGGGCGACGCCCGAAAGCATGCCCGGATACTGCGCGCCCTGTCCGGGAAAGAGGAAGGCGACGCCCGTGTCCGGCGGCAACGGCTGTTCGCGGAAGTAGATGCCCTGGGCGGCGGTGATCTCGTCGCGCTCCGGGCTGGCCAGCAGTTCGAGCGCTTTCTTCAGGTGCGACGCCAGTTGCTCCTTGCCGCGCACGACCAGCGACAGGACGGGGCCGGCCTCGCGGTTGGCGTCGAATTCCTCCAGCGCGAGCGCGCGCAAACTTCCCTCATCAAGCGCCGGCAGGCGCGCTTCGGTCGCGCGCAACCGCGCCACCAGCGCCGCGCGATCCGGAGCGCGGAAGACGAAGAATTCCGCCGAAACGGCGCTCTCCGGCGCGGCGATGGCCGCCGGCGCCGCCGCCGTGACTGGCGCCTCCTCGAGCACGGCGTGGAAGTTGATGCCGCCGAAGCCGAAGGCGTTGACGCCGGCGCGGCGCGGATTCGGGCCGGCGGGCCACAGCTTGCGCTCGCGCAGCAGGTAGCACGGCGAGTGGAGCCAGTCCACGTCGCGCCGCGGCTGTTCGCAGTTGATAGTCGGCGGCAGAATGCGCGTGTGGATCGCCATCGCCGCCTTGATCAGGCCGGCCACGCCCGCCGCCGTCTTGAGGTGGCCGATCATCGACTTGATCGAGCCCAGGCCGATGCTGCCGGGCCCGGCTCCGGCGGCGCCGAAGAAGCGGACGATGGAGCTGAGCTCCACCTGGTCGCCGAGCCAGGTGCCGGTGCCGTGGCCTTCGATCAGCCCAACCGTTGCCGGAGAGAACGGGACTTGCCGGTACGTGCGTTCCAGGGCCCGGACCTGCCCGTCGGCGTCCGGGGCCGTAATGCCCTTCACCCGCCCATCGCTCGACGAGCCCACTGCGCGGATCACGGCGTAGATTCGATTGCCGTCGCGCGCCGCATCGGCCAGCCGCTTGACGACGACCATCCCCGCGCCTTCGCCCATCACGAATCCGTCGGCCCGTTCGTCGTAGGGGAAGGAGCCCTTGGCCGACAGCGCACCCAGGCTGCAGAAGAAGACGAAAGTCGGAGCGTCCACACGCTGGTCCGCGCCGCCCGCCAGGGCCACGTCGCATTCGCCTGAGCGCAGCGCGTGGATCGCCGAGTCGAGCGCCGCCAACGACGAGGCGCAGGCCGCGTCGGAGACCACCGCGCGCCCCTTCAGGTCGAAACAGTTGGCGACGCGGCCGGCCACCAGGCTGCTGAACACGCCCGCACACGTGTCCTCGCTGAATTCGGGCAGGCCGCGTTTGAACGCGCTCTCGCCCGCGGCCAGGATCCGGCCGCGGACCTCCTCGGGCAGCGCCGCGAACTCGGGCGCGGCCTCGAGCGCCGCGGCGAAGCTGGGCCAGTTCACGCGCAGCGCGTGGTCTTGAGCGTAGGTCGTCGCCGAGCCGTGGCCGATGAAGACGCCCGTCGTCGCCCGCGGCAACGTCGACTGCGATGGCGGCTGCGAGTTCTCCAGATAGCCCGCGTCCACCAGCGCCTGGTAGACCGCCTCCAGCACGTAGAACTGCACGGTGTCAATGTGCGGCTCAGTGCGCGGCGAGATGCGGAACTTGAGCGGGTCGCGCACGAAGCCTTCGATGAAGCTGCCGATCTTGGAATAGGTCCGCTCGAGCTCCCGGCGGTCCTCACTGTAGAACAGCTTCCAGTCCCAGCGGTCGGGCGGCACTTCGCGGAAGAAGCCGCGGTGGTTCAGGATATTGTCCCAGTATGTGGGCACGTCCGGTGCGCCGGGGAAGACGCAGCCCATGCCGACGATGGCGATCGCGTCGCCGGGCGCTTCCTCCTCGAACTGCGGCGAGGCGCAATCGCGGGCCATCCCTTCGGCGACCGTGGTCAGGTGTTCGTGCAGCTGGGCGATGGTCCAGCTCTCATTCTGCAGCGCGACGCCCTGCCCGCACACCAGCGCGCAGTCCGCGCCGTCGCCGCGCCCGAGGGCGTTGAGGAAGCGCGGGGTGCCGAGCCCTTCGACCTTGTGCTTGCGCTCGCGGAAGTCCATCGCCTCGCGGCCCATTTCGATCTCCTCGCGCAACATCTGCCGCACCACGGACGAGTCGAGCCAGCGGTTGGGAAGATGCACCGTCTTGCCCGTGAGGACCGTCTCGCGGCCGCCCAGCATGCCGTCGCGGTAGCGCGGCGACACAACGCCGCACTCCACCGCGTCCGCGGTAGTGAGATACGCGCTCCCGATCTGCAGGCCCACGGCCACTCCGCGCTCGGCCAGCGGCGCGGCAAAGACCGCCGCGGCGACGCTCGAACGCGCGTCCGCGATGCCGCCGGCGAAGAGCACCCTCAGCCCGGCGAGCTGCTCGTCGGAGCGCGCCATGATTTCCTCGACGGCGAGTTCCCACAGCACGAACGAACCCAGCACGCCGACGTGCCCGCCGGCCTCGTGGCCCTCGAAGATCAGGCCCTTCAGTCCCGCATCCAGGAACTCCCGCATCAGCGCCTGGCTGGGAGCGTGAACGTAGGCGCGGATGCCCGCCTGCTCGAAGCGCGCCGCCTGCGCCCCGTTGCCCCCGGCGAGGGTGACGAAATCGGGCCGCGCCCCGGCATCGCCGAAGACGGCTTCGGCTGTCCCCTCGGCAGGCAGGAAGCCGACGATGCCCAGGCCGAAGGGCTGCGTGCCGATGAGCGCGCGCGCCTCGCGCAGCAGCGCGTGGACCTGGTCCGGCTTCAGTCCGGCCGTGGAGCAGAACGGCAGGCCCCCACCGTGCAGCACCGCCGGGGCCAGGCGGGGAGAATCGGTCACCAGCGCCATCGGGCCCTGCACCAGCGGCAGGCGGACGCCGTGCGCTCGCGCCAGCGGCGACTCCGCGGCAAAGGGGAAGGACTGTTTGAGCGCGTGGACTGAACTGGCGACCGTGCTGCGGTACCGTTCCACGATGGCGGCCAGGTCGAGGCCTTCGGCGGCGAATTGGCGGGCGAAGGCCAGCCCCTGCCCGACCGGCAGGACCGGGTTGTCGCGCACGAGGCCGAGCTGCATGGAGTGCAGAAGCTCTTCCTGGAATGCCGCCGCTTGCGCGGCCGGCGGCTCCCCGCTTCCGCTGATCCGCCATTCGGCTTCGGCCAGGCGCTGCGCGGGATCGCGTCCGCCGTTGGAGAGGAACCGGAACGGCCGGCCCGCGGTCTCGCCGGCCACCTCGGTGTCGGATGCAGAGCGGGCGGCGAGCAGGCGGCGCAACTCGGGGTCGAGGCCGTTGTCTTCGAGCAGCAGCAATTGCGAGTCGAGGATGATTCCGCGTGCGCCGAGGGTCCAGGCCGCGGCGGCCGCGCGCGGCCCGAACCCGCCACGGACGACCACCGGAAGCAGCGGTTCGGCGGCCAGTTCCTGCAGCAGGATGAAGCTGGTCTTGGCACACACCGGTCCGGCCGCTTCGCATCCTGCAACGACCAGAAGATCGGCGCCGGCTGTACTGGCGAACCGGGCCTGCTCGAGGCTCGACACCTCGACGCCCGCCACAGCCCCGCGCTGCTTGAATGCGGCGATGGCCGTCTGGGTGGAGGATTCCTCCCACGGGCCGCAGAGGATCACGCGGAACTCGGGTGGCGGGGCCGTCAGCAGGGGCTCGATCAGCGCGGCGTCGGTGCCGGCAAGGCAGACGGTCAGCCCTGGAAGTCGGCGTTCCCGGAGTTTGCCCACCAGCCGCGCGCGGTACGGTTCGGTGCCGTAGCACAGATCCACCAACGGCTCCGCAGCAGCAGCCGCGCGAGTCAGAAAGTCCAGCTCCTCAGCGGCGGGCGGCAGTGCGGCCCATACCAGGAACGAACTACTCTCCAACAACATGCCTCTCCTGACCTCCCGGCGTCAGTGGTACAGCCAATCGCCGAGCGAGTAGCTCCAATGCGCCAGGCTCATGCCGGCCTGGTCTTCCCCCTCCCGGCCCGGGACATAAGCCAAGCTCATCTTCTTCCAGCGTGTGTACAAGCCGGTGAACCCAGCGCGCGTCAGCGCGCGGGCGGCAGTGGAACCACGCGGAAATGAAGCCGCCACCAGGCCGACCCTCGCGCTCCGCATCTGCTCGCAGGCGGCTTCGAGCAACGCGTCCAGCGTTGCGGGATCGTCATCCCGAGCGGCCAGCTCGAGAAGATACCCGTCGCAGGTGCCGATGTCGGCCCGCCAGACGAGGAGACCGGCGGGCTGCCCGCTTCTGGACGCAATGAGCCGATGATAGCAGGCGCCCGGACGCCGGACATAACGCCAGTCGAGATAGGCCGCGTCCTTGAGCAGGCCGATCGATCCGGGGGCCGAGGGCGGCGTGGCGAGATCGTCGAAATCGGAAGTGAAAGCCTCAATCTCCCCGACCGCGACGGCTGCATTCGGCCGGGCCTGCTTCCAGCGCATCAAGGCGCCGGTCAAGGGACCGGCGAAGGCGCTGAGCGCCGAAGGCAATCCGCGGCTGCGGAGCAGGGCCGCGCCGTCCAGCGCGGCGGCAAACATCGAAACCCGGCCGAGCACGGGCAGGCCCAGGGAAGCGTGCAATCGCGTGCCGGCGGGAGTGGTGAATCCGAAGGAGAAGACCGGATCGACTCTGGACGGAGCCTGCTGTGCGGCGGAGAGTAGGCCACGCAAATGGGCCCACTGCCGAAAGCCGGGGGCGAGGGTGAGCCCCTGGAGGAGATAGGCGGTTTGCGCCGCGCCGTCGACGACAAGCCGCACGGGCACGCACTCGAAGCGGCCAACCGGGCGGGGGCCGTGAAACGCGACCACCGCGAGTGCGTCACCCGCAGGGTTGTCGAAATACAGCCAGGGCCAGAAATCAGCAGGGACGACTCGGCGCCGCACTTCACGGTCCAGGCGGCTCAGGCCATCGGCAATTCCGGCAACGCCGGCGCCCGTGATCGGTTCGACGCGCAGCGGGGGCGCGCCGCGTGAGCCGCGATCACTCCGCGCGGAAATGCGTGGGCCGATTCTTGCCAGCCGTTCGACTGAAGTTCTAATCCTGATCAATGCTCGTTCGCAGTTCTCCGGCGCTCAGCTAGTCGATGGCTCGGAGGGCAGTATCTCTTGATAGCCTAACTCACTCGGCGCTCAACGGGCCTTGAGAACGCTTCACGCCGACAGCCAGTTCGCCGCAGAGCGTTATAAATCACCCTCGCCAGGAGCCAGGAACAGGTTCGCCTCGAGGCCGTGCTGCCGGGTGTAGGGATCGTATTACCGCCCTCGCAGGGCGTAGAGCTGGCGGCGGTTGCCGCGTTCGAGGATGCGGCCGTCCTCCATTACCAGCATCTGGTCGGCACGGCGGATGGTGGAGAGGGGATCTTCAGGCGGTGGAAATTTGGAAAACGCATAGCGTTTCCCAACGGCTGCGGGAAGCCTGTCTTCGGCTTCCCATAGCTGGCGTTTTTCATCCGCCAGGTGTTCTGTCGTTACTATCTCAACCAAGCCTACCGGCCCGTTCAACCTCCGCCGCGCGTCCCACTTTCACTGGCACTCTTGGTTGAAGTCGGCGTGTCGAAGCAGGTCGCGAAAGAGACCAAAGCCCCGCTGCGGGAGTTGGGACTTAGCCAGGATGTGAGAACCGCAAATTGAAAAGGCAGCGCGCCGAGCGCGAACGGCTGAAGATCAAGACCATCGCACGCCCTCGCCATCTTGGAAGAATGTTCGCTCGTCTTGCAGGGCTAAATCACGACCCGCAGTCTGATCCCAGCGATGGAACAAGTCCTGTTTTGCAGCCGCGTGATGGTTACTGGTAACGTGTATGTGGCGGGAAACGCGTATGCATTCAGCATGGACGGTTCCCGGCGGTGTCACTCGTAAGTGTGCGCGGTTCAATCATGAACGGCCCAACAGCAGCGGCGCTCGCACGGCGGGCTCTGCCCGTCCTGCTGCTGTGTCTGATGTTCTGGGCGCAGGCCGCGGCCTTGTCACCAGAGCACCAGCGACACCACTTCCTGGCCGACCATGGCTGCGTGCTGTGCCTGGCGAGCCCATTGCAGATTGTGAGAAGCGAGCCGCCCGCGCTGGTCGCACCAGTCGTCGCGATCGACTGGATCGCACCACCGGCCCGACCTGAACCGACGCAGAACCTGTTCCTCTCGACCGCTTCCTCGCGCGCTCCTCCCGCCTAGTTCCCCGCATCAATTTTTGTACCGTGGCGCACTGTAATGGCGCGACTCGGGGTTATGCAAACTCCAGTGGCGGGAATACATAGAGAGGTGGTTTCATCATGATCGCGGCATTGTTCCGCTCGCGGACGTGGCGGCGTTGTCAGCCGCTATGGGCCGGCGTCGCTTTCCTGACAGCGGCCTGCCTTCAGGGGGGCTGTGCGCATCCCAATCCGGATATGGCTGAAGGCAAGGCCGCCGCAGCGGCGCCAAGCGCGGAGGCAGGACTGTTCAAAGTGGCGCCGGATCAACTCGAGCATCTGAAGATTTCCAAGGTCAACAGAACCTCGTGGGCGGTGGAGATTCACACGACCGGGACGGTGGATTGGGACGCCGACCGTACGACGCAGGCGATCACGCAGGTGAACGGCCCGATCTCGCGTCTGCTGGTGGACACCGGCGCGCAGGTGTCGGAGGGCCAACCGCTGCTCTACGTTTCCAGTCCGGACGTGGCCGCGGCCATTTCCGCTTATCGCAAGGCGCGCAATCGGGAAGTATTCAACAAACGCATTGTGGACCGCATGAAGGACCTGCTGGAGCGGGGTTCGGTCGCACAGAAGGACTACGAGAGCTCCGAGGCGGATTACAACGACGCCATGACCGACGTCCAGACCAGCTTGCAGACGCTGAAGATCTTCGGGATTACCGCCACGGAGATCGACCAGGCGGAACGGCAGGGCACGAAGATCAGCACGGAGCTAGCGGTGCGCTCCCCGATCGCGGGCATGGTCGTGCAGAAGCTGGTTTCGCCCGGCATGCTGATCCAGGCGGGCTCGACCGTCTGCTTCATGATCAGCGCGGTGAGCGAAGTCTGGGTGCAGGGCCACATCTTCGACCGCGATCTTCCCAGCGTGCGCGTTGGGGTTCCGGTGGAATTGACGAACCCCTCATTTGACGGCGCTTTCCACGGCAAGGTGGCCTACATCGGAGCGTTTGTGGATCCGGCGACGCGCACGACGCCCGTTCGTATCGTCACCGCGAACCCGCGCGGCATTCTCAAGAAGGACATGTTCGTCGAGGCGGTGATCCACACCGGCACGCGCAGCAACATTCTGGTGGTGCCGGTCTCGGCCGTAGTGCGGGACGACAACAACGAGCCGCTGGTTTATGTGCAGGCACGGCCGGGCGAGTTCGCCCAACGGCCGGTTCGCATCGGGGCCGAACAGGGCGGTTTCGTGGCAGTCGCTGCGGGGCTGAGCGAAGGCGAGGAGATCGTCACTGAAGGCAGCCTGTTTCTTCAATTCGCGAACAGGATGAAGTAAGGCCGAATATTATGATCGCCCGCATTGTCTCATTTGCACTCAAACAGCCGTTCGTGATTATCGTGATGGCGCTGGCGCTCACGCTGTGGGGCGCGTATTCCTTCAGCAAACTGCCGATTGACGCGTATCCGGATCTTTCCCCGCCGCACGTGGAGCTGATCACCCAGTGGCCGGGCCACTCTCCGGAGGAAATCGAACGGCTGGTCACAATTCCGATTGAAATCGAGCTGAACGGCATTCCGCGGCTCGACTCGCTGCGGTCGATCTCGCTCTATGGTCTGTCTTTCATCGCCATGAATTTCGACTATGGCGCCGATCCGTATTTCGTGCGCCAGTTGGCCTTCGAGCGCATGGGCACCGCGCGCCTTCCGGCAGGGCTGCAGCCCAGCCTCTCTCCGATGTTCAGCCCCAGCGGCCTGATCTACCGTTACGTTCTGCAGAGCCCCGACCGAAGCCCGCAAGAGTTGAAGACGATCGAGGACTGGGTGATCGAACGCCGCTACCGTTCCATTCAGGGCGTGGCCGACGACTCCGGCTTCGGCGGCACGACGATGCAGTATCAGGTGTTGCTGGATCCGGCCAAGCTCTTCAAGTACGGCGTATCCGTGCCGCAGATTTCGCAACAGCTCGCCAGCAACAACTCCAACGCCGGAGGCGGCTTCTATTCGCAGGGCGGGCAATTTTACTACATTCGCGGCCTCGGCCTGGTGCGCCAGTTGCAGGATATCGGCAACATCGTCATCGCTGAAAAGGGCGGCATCCCGGTCGACGTGAAGGACCTGGCCGACGTGAAGATCGGCTACGCGCCGCGGTTGGGCCAGTTCGGCTACATGCACCAGGATGAGGCCGTGGAAGGCGTGATTCTGATGCGCGTTGGCGAACAGGCGCAGGTGATCCTCAAACGGGTCGAGGAGATGACGAAACAACTGAACGAGCGGGTCCTGCCGCCCGACGTGAAGGTCGTGCCGTATTACGATCGCCAGGGACTGATCGAAGAGACCACCAGAACAGTCGAGAAGAACCTCCTGCTAGGCCTGGTGCTGGTGCTCGTGATTCTCGGGCTGTTCCTGTTCAGTTTGCGGACGGCGCTGATTGTGGCGGTTACGATCCCGTTTTCGCTGACGTTCGCGTTCATCTGCCTGGATTGGCGTCACATTCCGGCCAACCTGCTTTCCATCGGCGCAATCGATTTCGGGATCATCGTCGACGGCGCCATCGTGATGGTGGAAAACATCTTCCGCGAGCGGGCTGCGCATGCGGACGAAGATCGCCCTCTGGTGGACATCGTTCGCGCCGCGGCGCACGACGTCGAGCGGCCGATTTTCTTTGCGGTCGCCGTCATCATCGCCGGTTACCTGCCCATCTATGTGCTCAGCGGCCCGTCGGGACGGCTGTTCCAGCCGATGGCCGACACCATGTCGTTCGCGTTGTGCGGATCGCTGATGTGCACGCTCACGCTGCTGCCCGTGCTATGCGCATACTTTTTGCGCAAAAAGCTGCATGAACCGAAGGTTCGTCTCTTTGAATGGGTGCGCGGCGTGTATGGCGGGATGTTGGGCTGGTGCCTGCGGAATCGATTCGTCACGTTGACACTGATCCTGTGCGTGTTCGGGTGCTCACTCGCGACCATCCCGTTTCTCGGCGCCGAATTCATGCCCCACCTCGACGAAGGGGCGTTGTGGGTTCGCGCGACCACGCCCTACACGATCTCGTTCGAGGAAGCCTCCCGGTTGTCGCCCAAGATCCGCGGGATCCTGATGAGCTTCCCGCAAGTGACCACAGTGGCCAATGAGCTCGGACGCCCCGACGACGGCACGGATCCCACGGGCTTCTACAACAACGAGTTCTACGTCGGCCTGAAGCCGTATTCCGATAAGTCGTGGAGCGGGGACCAGAAGACCAAGCCGCAACTGATCGAGGCGCTTCAGAAGAAGCTGGAAGCATTTCCCGGGATTATCTTTAATTACACCCAGCCGGCCGAGGATGCGGTCGATGAGGCCGAAACCGGGCTGAAGAGCGCCTTGGCGGTGAAGATTTTCGGCCCGGATCTGGTTACGCTCGAAACCAAGGCGGAGCAGGTTCGCAAGATTCTGGCAGCCGTGCCCGGCATCACCGAGATCACGGTTGTGCGTGAACTGGGCCAGCCCAGCCTGGTGATTGTTCCCGACCGCGCCAAGCTCTCCCGCTACGGCCTGAATGTCAGCGACATCAACACCCTCATCGATACCGCCATGGGCGGCGACCCGGTCACGCAGGTGATTCAGGGCGAGCGCCAGTTCGACCTGGTTTTGCGCCTTCAGGAGCAGTACCGCAACAATGAAAACGCGATCAGGAATCTCCTGATCGCCACGCCTGACGGGCAGTATCTGCCGTTAAGCCAATTCGCAGACGTGCGCGCAGAGAGCGGCGCATCCCTCGTCTACCGCGAGGGCAATGAACGCTATATTGGCGTGCAATTCAGCGTCGAAGGGCGCGACATGGCCGGCGCCGTGAACGAAGCCCGCGCCAAGGTCGCGGCGGCCGTAAATCTCCCCTTGGGCTACCGCTTCGACTGGGGTGGCGAGTACAAAGATTATCTGGCCTCGCGCGAGCAGATGAAGATCATTCTCCCTCTCACCGTCATCCTGGTGGTGATGATCCTCTTCGTGCTTTACGGCAACATCAAGTTCCCTCTGATCATCTTCTTCAGCGTGCTCGTCACGGAGCCGGTGGGCGGCCTGCTGGCGCTGCGCCTGACCCATACAAACTTCAGCGTTTCGTCGATGCTCGGCTTCGTCGCGCTGATGGGCGTCGCGGTCCAGACCAGCGTCATCCTCTATTCCTTCATCAACAAGCTGCGGCTCGAAGGCAAGGACATTCCGACCGCGACCTTCGAGGCCTCGTTACTGCGGCTGCGCCCGATCATGATGACTGCGCTCGTGGCCTGTTTCGGCCTGCTTCCGGCGGCCATGTCCACGGGCATCGGCAGCGACTCGCAGAAGCCCTTCGCCATCGTGATCGTGGGTGGACTCGCTTCGCGGCTCTTGCTGTCGGTCTTCCTCGCGCCCGTGCTGTACTCGCTGGTAGCGCGCGACGGCGACGTTCTCCAGGTGTGATGCGGGCTGCGCCCTGCCAGCCCGGAAGATGCGGCATTGCGTAACGAGGCCGGGTGCGATGTGAAGTGTGAAGTGAGGTGAAGATGCGTCGTCTAATTCTGCAAGTTCAACCAGCGCTCCTGGCCGCGTTGCTGTTCGCGGGCGGTCTGTTCGCCCAGACTCCGTTGACCTGGCGGCAGGTGCGGGAGAAGTTCGAGGCAGCCAACCCCACGTTGATCGCTGGCCAGATCGGCATTGATGAATCGAAGGCCGCCGAGATCACGGCCTATCTGCGGCCCAACCCGGATATGACCGTGGGCCTCGATCAGCTCGACCCGTTCTCCACGAATCCATACCGTCCGCTCGGCTACGCCTTCCCACTGCTCTCCTTCAGCTATCTTCATGAGCGCCAGCACAAGCGCGAACTGCGCCTGGAAAGCGCCCAGAAGGCCACCGGCATCGCCGTCTCGCAACAGTCGGATCTGGAACGCACGCTGCTGTTCAGCCTGCGCAGCGCCTTCGTTCAGCTCCTGCAGGCCAAGCAGGTGCTCGCGCTGGCCGAGGACAACCTCGACTACTTTGACAAGGAGCTCACGATCAGCCGCGCGCGCCTGCAGAGCGGCGACATTGCGCGCGTCGATCTGGACCGCCTGGAGTTGCAGCGGGTGCAGTATGAATCCGATTTCGAAACCGCCAGCGTGAACCTGCGCAGCGCCAAAATTGTGTTGCTCACGCTGCTCAACGACCGCACGCCGGCCGACAATTTCGATATCACCGGATCGTTTGATTCCGGCAACCACATCGAGCCACTCGAGTCGTTCCATACCATCGCACTCGAATCGCGGCCTGATCTGAAGGCCGCCGTGGCGGCCATCGATAAGGCGAAGACCGACTACAAGCTAGCTGTGGCCAACGGCTCGGCGGATCCGACCTTCGGTGTCGACTTTGGCCGGAACCCGCCGATTCCGGTGTATCTCGGCGTGAGCGTGAACATCCCACTGCGTATTTTCGACAAGAATCAGGGGGAAAAGGAGCGCACGCGCCTGGACGTCGCGCACGCGGAGCGGTTGCACGACGCCGCGCTGGCCCAGGTCTTCAGCGACGTCGATTCGGCCTACGTCGCACTGGTCAGCGCTTCGAACCTCCTGCGTACTTACAAGGAGAAGTACCTGGCAACGTCCACTCGTGTCCGTGACTCGGTTTCGTACTCTTACCTGCACGGCGCGTCGGCGCTGGTGGACTTTCTGGATGCCCAGCGCGACTACCGGGCGGTTCAGGTTGCGTATCTCAACCTGACCGGCGCATATCTCACCGCAGTTGGGCAACTGAACCTGGCTGTTGGCCGCGAGGCCATCGAATACTAATCCGGCACTACCCCGTGGACGGCTCCTGTCTTCATGTGCGGCTTCTCAATGCCAGCATCGTGCGAGTTACCACGGCGATATCTGGTGAGATCGGCAGCGGTTGCTGTGCCACCAGCCGGGCATGGCCTCTGCCGAGCCGGTGTTTTAGAAGTACTTTTCCATAGGAGGATAGCCGGGGAACTCGGCTGCATAATTCTGAATGTCCGCCGCTGCACAGATCAGGGGTTCTTAAAGTGTGCTTCCGGTGGAACTATTACCGCGCGTTCGGCAGGCGGCCAATAATTTCATTTACATTCAGATCTTCACGAACGAGCGCGTGCGGTACATCCAGTAGAGGAAGAGCCAGAGGACGAGGCACGCCGCGGCCTCCGAGAGCAGGCTGTCCCATCTTCCCACTCGCGACAACAGGCTTCCGATGAAGATCTTACCGATGCCGCGGAGGTCGACCAGCACCATGGCCATGTACGCCACGAGGGCGTTCATCCCGATCACGCGGAATGGAAACGCCCATCGGCGCCAGCCGCGGACATCGATGATCCAATAGAACAGCGCGAGTGAGAGAAAGCTGAAGCCCCCGGATACGAGCACAAAGGAGCTGGTCCACAGCAGCTTGATGATAGGGAGCGCCAGGCTCCAAACGAGCCCGGCGGCAAGGCAGCCCGCACCGGCAGCGGCCAGCACACGTAGCTTCGCCGCTGCCGTCCTAGCCGAGAGCAGTACGTGTCCCGCCATAACGCCAAGCAGAACCGAGGAGGCGAACCCGAGGTAGCTGACGAACCACGTGTTCTCGCCATGGTGAAAACGCCTGAGAACAAGCTGGTCGATCCACGTCGCCATGTTGCCGGTCGGCGTGAGGACGCCCGCGCCGACGCCGGGCACCGGCACCAGCATTAGCAGCGCCCAATACAACAGCAGGAACGAGGTGGTGATAAGAACTTGTGTTCTGGGGCGGAACTCAAGCGTGACGGCCACCGCGATCAAGTACCCGGCGGCGATCCCGTGCAGGACGCTGTGGCACGGCCAGAGTTTCGAGAGGTCCCAAGCCAGCAGGTGGCCCTGCGCGATCATGCCGAGCACGAACAGGATGGCTGCGCGCCGTGCGGCGTGCAGATAGAGCGTGCGGCGGCTGGCACCGGCCGCCTTCCGCCGTGTCGTCGAGAACGCGATCGAGACCCCGACGATAAACATGAACAGCGGCCAGATGACGTCCCAGAAGTGCAATCCCTGCCAGCGCACATGCTCGAATTGGGGAACGAGCGCGTTCAGGGCAGGTAAATCAACAGCCTTTGCAACTCCTTCGACCATCGCGCCGCCGCCGATAATCCAGAACATGTCGAAGCCGCGCAGGGCATCGAGGGAGTCGAGCCGCCCAGTTCCTGCGGCGGCTGCCGATGGGGGCGGCTTGGGAGCAACCTCAGCTCGGATCTCCATTTTGGGGGGCCGGATCCTGTTCAGCATACACCCAGCCACCATTCTTTAATCCCGCGGGCCGCATCCGCTCCCCGGTGGCCGTCTTCGTTTCGGCGAGGCGGTGCTGTCCGCTGTGTTTCGCCAACCGCCCGCCCGGCTTTACTATCCGCTGCTGCAAGCTCGCCAACGACGAGTCCTCTATTCTCTGCTGCAGCGCCAACGGCGATATGCAGCAGTATCGGTAGGTAACTGGCTGGGCAAGCGTGCCGTTTCAGGATCGGCTGACGGAGCCTCCGACCGGCTCCATCGGGAAGCTCTCGACGAACCTGTCCAAATCCTCATCGGTCAAGCCGTCACTGCTGCCATTCAAACGCACAACTTCCATGAGCAATCCGTTCGCGCAGAGCGTACGCTGGCACGTCGCATTCTGCAGACCCTCTTCCGGGCCCCACGATCTCACCACCAGTCGATAACGCTCCCGTGGCTTGTCCGGCGGCGCGAACCGATCCTCAAGCCGGCACACCCGCCGCCCGATTGCCTTCATCGTCCCTCCGCTGGGCCAACGAGACAAATGTTTATGTTAATGATGCGTTCGTTGCTTGGCCCTGACGACCGCTGGGGCGCTAGCCCCGGCCGCTCTTCAAATTCAACCAGTTCCAGGCCGTAAGAGTTGGGCGGAAGCTGCTTCACAACCACGAGGTGCCGCTCGCCGGTGTACTCAGGCGGCAATCGTTTGACCTCGCCGATTCGGATTCGGATCACCAGGCGGGATGCCGCCTCGATGCGTTCCAGCCGCACGAGCCGCGATTTGAGGCGCATGCTCATTGCCGCCATCCCGGCTTCTTGATTTCCGCGGCCTGCTCCAGCGCCGCCACCCGCGCCTCAACATCTTCGCGTTCGATGGCCTGCTTGGCGTGATCCAGCACGCAGTCCGCTGCACGGATGTGTGTGGAAGCCGGCGTGCCGGGCTCCACCATAACCCTTAGCAGCGTGGAGACGGCGGCGCCGGAGGCCTGTTGGAGACGCGAGATGGCCTGTCCGAACGCAGCCCGTCGCGCTCACATGACCGGAGTTTTCTGTCTCCAGTCTCTCCGTTCGACTGGTACAGAAAGCGCCGGTCAGGTCAGAAGGTGCTGAAGCACGTGCGGATCGGACATGCGCAGAGTCCGTCGATCGGCAAATTCCGGATGGACGTGGCGGGGCTGCAACTGCTGACGGTCAATTACTGGCGTAATCCGGGGATCATCAGCATCTTCGATTGGGACGGCAACCTAGTGGAGCAGGGGGAGCCGATCCACACGGGGAGCCCGCTGCTGCCGGTGAACTGGAAGGGCGACGGACAGGAGTACGTGCTGCTGTCGGGCGACACGCGCGAGGGCGGCATGGTGGACGGCCAACTGCGGCGGGTGGTGATGTTCCCCGACGACGGGCATCCGGACCTGGCGGCGTACACGGCGGACGTGACGGGCGATCAGCGGGACGAGGTGATCCTGTAGGACCAGGAACGGGTCTGGATCTACACGCAGGACCGGCCGTTCCAAGGCTCGAAGATCTGCGCGCCGGACCGCAGCCCGCACTAAAACGAGTCGAACTACAGGACGACGGTGTCGTTGCCGGGGTGGGAAGCGGTGAAAGGGCGATAAGGCTCCGGGCGCCGGTTGGAACCTCGGCGAGCCGCAGCCCTCGAGGCGCCACTCGACGCGCCCGCTGCCGAGTAATTTCGCAACTCGAGACGCCAACTGCTCCCGATATCAGCAGGTATAGTTGCACTGTGTGCTTGCCATTCCGTGGCCGTCACGATCCGGTCAGGGACGCAACTCGAAGCAGCGGAAGTCCCAGGGCCGTAGCTTCAGCTTCGCCGTGCCGCGATCGAGCGGGAGCCGCAGGCCGTCCACCCGATCGAAAAGCATGGCACCTTGCGCCGGAATGCTAAGCGTTACCTCCACGTCCAGGCCCGTGGGATTGCCCGCGGTCACCACCATGCGTCGCCCTTCGAAAAGCTCAGCCAGACATCCTGCACATTTCGCATCGAGGGTCGAGATGGGATTCTCGCTGAGCTCTGGATAAGCGTCGTAGTAGCGCCGCGTGCGCAGGCTCAACGGGGCCATCTGCTCGACCCGCCAGTTGTGCGCGTAGATGCGATGGCCGTGCACGGCGTTGAAAACATGCTCGCGCTCGGGCTGCTCCCCGTTGCCCCAGCTCTCGTATGCGCGCATGTCGGGGTAGAGAAAGCGCACCAACGGCTCGGTGAACTCGCCGCGCCCCCAGGAGTGGCTGTGGGAAACGAAGCCGTCCACGAATTCGCGGGCCATGTCGGCCTCGCCCTCGGTGAACAGCACGGCGTTCGGGTTGACTTTGTCCAGCTCCTCGCGCATGCGCTGCAGTGTCTGGCGCACACCCCAATTCCAGACGTCGGGATGCGGGTGATGGTGCGCGGGATTGAAGCAGCGATGGTTGTTGGTCGCGGTCAGCGAATCGATGAAGAAGCCGTCGACGCCCGTGCTGCGCATCACGCCGGCAGCCATTTTCGCAAACCACTCCTGCCAGTGCGGATCCGCCGGGCACATGTGGTAGAAGCCCTTGTAGTGCTCATAGTAGGAGCCGTCGGCGTTCATCAGGGCCCACTCCGCCGCGCCGCCGCGCCCGATGCGCGAACGCTTCCAGACGATGAGCCCCTCGATGTAGTAAAGCACGTGGCCGCCCTGGCGGTGGACCGTCGCCACGCCCTGGCGCACGGCTTCGGGGCCGCCCAGGTTCTGCGCGGCCAGAAAGTAATCGCCGCGGTTCAAGAAATTGTAACTCGTCCCAAGCACCTCGGGATCATGGAAGCCCGGCAAGAGAAAAAGATCGGCGCCCATCCTCTGCTTTGCGGCGAGCAGCATTGGATAGTCGTAAGCGGTTTTGCCGGCGCGCACCAGGTCGTCACCAATATCCTCGGCGATGAACGTCGTCTGGCGGAACCACTCGGCCGGTGAGATGCGGAACGGCAGATCGTCGCGCACGGTGCGCGCCCAGGCTGCGCCCTGCTTCCAAGTGCCGGCGTAGGGATAGGTGAGCACCGGACCGAGGTCAACGGCATCGCCGAGTTTCTTGGTGGGGAACCCTGCGGCGGGCTTCTCCGCCGCATCGTAGGCCGCTTCGCCGCCCGCCTGTTGAATCGGCCGAAACCAGCGCGTGGTGCGGATGCCTGCGTATGGTCCCTGCTCGCCACCCTTCACCTCCGAGCGCCCTCTCTGTTCCCCGGAAAGCGGAAACGTATTGCCCGCAACCTGCCCGTGCTGCGCCGCCGCCGAGGGATCCGGCCCCCAATCCGTGCGGTTGTTGTCGACAAAGGCGAGGCCGCGGTTTCCGCCTTCCACCAGCATCACCGGCGCGGCCAAGCTGCCGATGTAGGTCTCGCCGTAGTTCAACTCGCTCAACGGGCCAAGCGTCAGGCCGGAGGTCTTCGCCACCAGAATCCGATCGCGCTCCGGCGCGTCGAAGCGCACCCGCGACAGCAGCGGGTAATAGATGTCCAGATCGATGGCTGTGTCGCCGTTCCAGAACGCCTGGCCGCTCCAGCGCACGACATTGCCGTCGATTTCGATTTCCAGCGCCAGTTCGAGCGGCATCTCTTCATGCGCCAAGTAGACCAGCAGCCGCCGCGGCGAGCTGGTCAGGCTCTTCACCCGAAAGCGCTCCATGCCGTACACCCCCTTGTAGCGCCCGTCGCGCACGACGGCGGCCAGCGGATTGCCCACCGGCCCGGGGCCAGGCTCGCGCACGGCCTTGTCGCTATATAGCAATGGCGTGCCGTCGGCGCGGCGAATCTGGAGCAGGCGCAGCCGGTCCGCAGTGTGGTCGAACTGGAGTTGCACGCCCGCATCTTTGAGCGTCAAGTCAGCGGCGGAGAGGGGCGGGATAGCGGCCGCGAAGAGCAGCGCCGAGATTGTGGAAAAGCAGAGTGTTGGAGTTCGCATGGGGCATTTTGAGTCAATAGCAAAACAACAAACAGAAGTTTCACCCCGATGGCATACGCTCACCGGGCGCGCTGTTCCGGCCCGCTGATGGACCGTGTTCCTTCGATTCCAGAACCCAAGCCGGCGTGTCTCCCGGTGCCGCAGCCGCCCTGAGACTTTGCAAGGGACCGCGGCCCAGCGCACCCTCCTGGACAGCAGACCCTATTCTGCACCAGTTGGCAGCGTCCCAACCGAACAGGCTCGACGGCGACGTGGTGGCCGGCGTGGTGGTCAGCAACGGGGGACCATCCCGATCGACGTCGAGGCTATACGCACGCTGTGGGCGGCGCGTCATCAGCGTCTACGATTCTCTCTCCGTTCGCGTCGCCCCATGCATGCCGGCTGCCTGCGCGACGAGGAGATGGCGAATCAATCAGTCATGCACTCTGGCCGACGCTCCCAGTGGTTCTTAACCCGGCTACTGAGCTTCAAGCAGCGGAGGGCGAAGAT
Source organism: Bryobacteraceae bacterium (assembly GCA_052145115.1). Lineage (GTDB taxonomy): Bacteria > Acidobacteriota > Terriglobia > Bryobacterales > Bryobacteraceae > CAIVVT01. Next base: position 30,329 of record JBKQPG010000096.1, on the reverse strand, counting down.
GGCGGCGCTTGGTTCAAAAGGCAAGACGGCCCAAGTTGGGCCGTTCGTGAACGAAGAATCAGTAAGATACAGACCAAAATGGCCCAAGTTGGGCCATTGGGCTCCTGCGGTGCGCTCGATCCACCCGGGAAGATTCCCATGTTCGCGTCCCAGCGGAAAGCCGCCTGAGGCGTTCGGGACGGAGGCATGAGACCGACGGCTCCGAGGGGGGCGGCTGGATTTACAATTGATAGCGACCAGGACGTGAAGATGGAAATCAGCGTCTTGAAGGACACCCCCGAGCGAGCAACTCGGGAGTGAGAAGGGACGTCCTGGATTCCAAGTAATCGTCTGTGGTCGAGGATCAACGGGTCATGTCCAGGCTGAGTTTGTTCCTCGCCGTCAGTTCGGTTCTTGCGTGCGGCCAGGAGACGCCCTCTGCCGCGCAGCAGACTGCTCCCTCCACTACGGAGGCAACGAAGAAGGCGACAGTAGAAGGCGTGGTGGTGAACGAGATCACCAAGGAGCCGATCCGGCGCGTGGAGATCAACCTGCAGAAACAGGGCCGGGGCGGTAACCCCGATTCCGGCGTCACGGATGCCGCGGGCAAGTTCCGCATCGAGAACATCGACTCCGGGGACTACTCGGTGATGCTGCGCAAGGCCGGTTTCCTCATGACCCGCGGCTATTGCGGGATGTCGGCGCGCATTCTCAAGGTCACCGAAAGCGCGTCGCTCACGGGCTTGCGCTATGCGCTGCGCCCGCAGGCGATCGTCACCGGGCGGGTGGTGGACGACGACGGCGAGCCGGTGCAGAACGCTGTCGTGATACTGCTGCGGTACCGTTACGACCGTGGTTCCTATCGTGCGTCCTCGGCAGGCCGGCCGCAGCAGACCAACGACCGCGGAGAATTCCGATTCACCGACGTGCAGTCCGGCGAGTATTATCTGATGGCCGATGCCCGGCGCATGGGGATGACAGGCGGTGCACCGCCGGATGCGCCGTCCGCGGCGAACGCCCCGCGAACCGCCTTTGTATCCAGGTACTTCCCCAACGCACCCGAGTTCGCCCAGGCCGCCGCGATCGAGGTGCAGCCCGGGCAGGAACTCTCCGGCCGGGACATCGCCTTGAGGAAGGAGAAGGTCGTCAAGGTGACCGGCGAGGTGCCGGACGCGAGCGGATCACCCGCCAGGCAAGCCGTGGTCACATTCACGCTTGCGGATGGAACCGGCGCCCACACCGGAGTGACCGCTATGGTCGATGACAAGGGCGCATTCGCGGCGGACAATGTCCCGCCCGGGCAGTACAATGCCAGAGCATTCAAGTACAACGGCCCGGACAACGAGCAGAGCACCGATACGCCTGTCAGCGTGGGCGACGCGGGCCTGGAGGGCGTCGTGCTGCAGATTCAGCCGGCGCTGGAAGCGAAAGGCGCGTTTGTGCTGGAAGGCGCGGAGCGGAAGGATTTCGACTTTACCGGCTTCGCGGTCAAACTGCGGTCCGCCAGCGACGAATACTCCTACGCCGGGTATGCTCAGGCCAAGACGGACGGCACGTTTTCGATGTCGGGGATCGGGCCCGGCCGCTTCACCGTGAGTGTCTACCCGGGATCGGGCGCAGGTTACGTCAAATCGATCCTGCTGGGCAGCGAGGATGTGTACGGCAAAGAGGTTGAGGGGGCGGCCGTCGCGGCGGGGGGCCTGAAAATCGTGATCCGGCTGGATGCGGCCACGCTGAGCGGGACGGTGGAGATCCCGGAGGAGCGCAAGGCGGCGCTGAAGTCGCCGACCATCGTGCTGTTGCCGGCGGATGCCCGTTTGAGGGAATTCGATCCGCGCCACGTTGCCCAGCTCAACCAGAACAACGGCTACGAGCTGAAGAACCTGCGGCCGGGCGACTACATCGCGTGCGCCTTCGAGGAGTACGATTATCCGGCGCTCCAGGATCCTGAAGTGCTCGCCACCATCGCCAGCAAGAGCACGAAGGTGACGCTCGCGGCCAGCGAATCGAGGAGCCTGGATCTGAAGATCCTGCCCTGGCCGGAGCAGTTCGCGGACCGCCTCCAATAACGCAGGCGGCGGAGGCCGCCGAGGGTGGGGGTGGGGAGCACTCAAGAGAGCCGGCTGGAAAGCCAGCCCCACAAGAGGGGCGCGGAGCGCGGGAGTCGGACCTGAAAGTCCGGCGCGGACGTGGACGCCTGCCCCACCGCGGAGGCATCCGCAGCGTGAATTCACCGCGAAAACGCCGGTTTTTACCGTGTTTTGACCGTGAAACAGCGGTTTTTGCGATTCCTCGTATCTATCGTTTTCTAAAGAACTTAGCGGCCTTGCGCGGAAAGTGTGCGCACCCGGAGCGCGCAAGTGTTTAATTTTAAAGGAGTTACTCGATTGTTACGGTGGCTCACGGTGGATCTGATATAAATAAAGGACTTAGCCAGATTTGACATGCATTTTAGCGCACATTAGCGTGCGTCACGGTGGATGTATGGCAAACAAAGGGGTTACAAACATTAACGGGCGTGTTTTGGCACATTCACCGTGTTTCACGGTGGATCTATTGCAATATAAGGACTTATTGGGAATTCACCGTGTTTCAACGGAGACGGTGTTGTGGCGATGATTGCACGGTGGAATGGCGATATTCTGACGATGCTTTCCTGTTACTCCGCCTTTGATTTTTCGTCGGGCAACAGACGGTGAGCAACGATCTCGGCTTGCTCGGAGGTGCCGCCGAGCGTTCCAGATTTCAGCAGCACTTCGAAATATCGAACGCGATCGTGATCGATGGCATGGATCGTCTTCAACATCTGCTGAGACAATTCAGCATGGGTGGTGAACTCTCCGGCCGCCTCCGTGCCTTCACCCGTAGCGCCCGCAATCATCAGAACCCTGCCGTTATGAGCGAGATTGGGGACGAGGGAGATCACGCTGTAGGTCTCACCGGACTGGGCGGTGTTGCCTTCGCGCCAGTAAACGCTCTTTTCGTTCGGCCGAGGATTCATATTGTGAAATCCAGGGCGTTTCATCTTGAAATCGTAAACCGCGCGGAAATTGAGCGACTGTTCGAACAACTCCACCCACGGGTTGGCGCGCCGGCTACCGATCAGGATAAAGTTGCCGTTCTTGAAATCGATCAACTGGATGTTGCGGGCATGGCGCACAGTGGAATGGCCAAGGTACTCCTGGTTGAGCTGCAGAATCTCCTGCACCAGACGGACATCCGAGATATCCGTATATTGGCGCTGCGGCAGGATGTTGAGAAGAGACTCCATCTCGGGCGGCGAGCCCTGGGCGCCGGGCGGATAATTGCGGTTGGCGTACTGCGCCAGGGTAACTGGACCATCCGTGATTTCCTGGTACAGGACCAATGCGGAGTCCGCGCAGACGATATAGGTTTGCTGATCCTTGTTGAATAGCGCGGCCCAGAGCGGATTCTTCGGAGCGGAGGCTTGAGCGGCGGGAGGCGGCGCGTGGGAGTTGCGTTGGTCGCGCACGAAATACCAGGCCGCCAGCGCGCCGAAAAGCAAGGTCGTGACGCCTAGAACCACCGCCCAAACGAAAGATGCTTCCACTTTTTTCTCTGAACTGAGCCTGGGGAGATCGGCCTGCCCCAGACGCGCGTCCAGCGCCGGTTCAGGGGGGACGGCGGCCGGAGTCCGGGCCTCGAAGCTGGCGATGTAAGCGCCTTTTGGGATGGAGATGACGATGGGCTCGTCTTTCCCTTCGGTGGCAAAGTATTCTTCCAGGCGCTGGCGCAGCTTGCGGACTTCCACGCGGACGATGGTGTCGTCATTGGGACGAAAGTCGGTACCGCGGCCGAAGACGACCTCTCCGATGCGCTGCTCGCGGAGTTCTTCATAGTGGCCTTGCAGGCTGTGGTCACAGATGTAGACGAACAGATCCCGCAACCGGGATGGTTTCTGAAACAGGGAACTATCGGCGATCCGGTCGACCAGCCGGCGGCGGGTATCGCTTATGGAATTCTTCGTCTGCACAGCGCGGGCCCATTTCCCGACCGACCGACTGCGGCCAGCTTTTCATGATTGCCTGGGCTAAACCTGACCGGCTCACTGCGGATTCTACAGGAAACGAAGGCGCAATGCGACCTGGGCCGGCGCCGCAGCGGTGCGCCGGCTACTGCTGCCGCGCGGGCCCGCGATGGCGCTTCATGGTCGGAAATCGCGACGCCAGAGAGCTTTCGCACGGGGAGAAAGCAGGTGTTAACAGGCCTGTTCACAGCCCTGCCTAGTTTTTGATAAGTTGTTGCTCATCTGTGTGTTAAGGACAATTCACAGGCGGCTCACAGTAATGCTCACGGCTAGCTCCCTTGAACGCGAATCGAAATCGGGTCAAGTTGAGATTATCGTATTTGCCCGGGTTCCCTCGCTCCTTCGTTGGCATGCGAGAGAACAGTGGGTTTGTGTGCGAGCCGGTCGAGTGTCGGAGATCAAGGCGACAGCGACAGTGAGACAGTTGCGTTCGCTCTCCGGCGGACAATGCAGGTGGGCGCACAGAAATGGCTCTTGGTGGGAGTAAGACCAGAGTCAAGAACGACACAAAAGCCTCTCGGCCGGGAGGACCGGAATGAGAGGAGGGGGTGTTTGTTCCTGCTCACTCGCGTTCGCGCGGGCCAGGCGGACTGCCTCCGAGTCACGGCTGAAGTTGGTCATACATATCAGACAAGGAGAATCATGCGAACAAAGTTGCTTCCATTGATGGCCCTCCTGCTGGGCAGTTGCGCAGCCTACGGACAGGCGGGATTCGGCAGAATAGCCGGTCGCGTTCTCGATCCGACCGGCAGCGTGATTCCAGCGGCGAAGGTCGCGGCTACGAATGTGGCCACGGGCGAAGTGTGGCGCACTGTCGCGTCGGCGGCGGGCGAATACGAAATTCTGCAACTCAAACCCGGCGAATATTCGTTGGCCGCGGATGCACCTGGCTTCAAGAAACTGGAGCGTGGGGGCATCACGCTGCGCGTCGACGACTTTCTAACGGTCACTTTGAAGCTCGAGATCGGGCAGACTACGGAGACGATCAACGTCACGGGGGAGGCGCCGCTGTTACGCACGCAGGACGCGCAGGTCGGCGACGTGATCGACAACAACTCGATCATGGATCTGCCCGTGGTCGATCACGAGCCGCTCGAGTTGCTTCGTCTTTCCAGCAATTTTGTCGGTTCGGGCGACAAGAACGACGTGTTGAACCGCATCAACGGGGGGCGCCCACTGGGCCTTGAGTACTTCGTTGACGGCATCGCTGTGGAGACGGGAATGGGCCACAGCGTGGTCAACGATACGCCGACGATGCAGGGCACGGAAGAGTTCAAAGTCATCACCAACGGCATCTCGTCCGAATACGGCCGGATGTCGGGTGGAGCGGTGGAACTGGTCACCAAGTCCGGCTCCAACCAGTGGCATGGTCAGTTGTTCGAATACGACCAGAACCGCGAGTTCAACGCGAATTCCTGGGGTCAGAACTTTCTAGGCAACGCCAAGCCGCTGTTCCAGTACAACCTTTATGGTGGCGCGGTGGGCGGGCCGATCGTGCTGCCGAAGATTTACAACGGCCACAACAGGACCTTCTTTTACTTCGATTACCAGGGCACGCGGTATAACACGGCGGGCGTGGCCCAGACCGCCAGTGAGCCGACCGAGGCGATGCGCAACGGTGACATGAGCGCGGTACAGGTGAACGGCACGCCGGCCATGATTTACAACGAGTATGGGCCTAGCATTTGCAGCACGACCGGCCTACCCTTCGACTCGACTTGCGTCTACAACACGTCGGATTCCACCGCCGGCCCGGAGCGCACGCAGCTCGTCGGCACGGGCACGGTGATCCCCGCCGCGCAGTTCAACCCGGTCTCGGTCGCGATCCAGAAGCTGTTGCCGATGCCGAACCGCACGGCCGACGCCAACTGCACTTACTGCAACGACTACATCGGTTACACGAACTCCAACTCCCAGGACGCCAAGTACAGCGGCCGCATCGACCAGATGCTGACCAACAACCAGCGCATCTTCGCGCGCTTTACCTACGAGGATTACACCAATAACAGCCAGAGCCGCTGGTGGGGCCCGCTGCAAGCGCCGCAGACCTCCTTGGTAAAAGGCGCGTCGGGCCTGACGCTCGACTACACCAACACCATCTCCCCGACCTTGTTGTTCGAGGCGCGCGCGGGCTACAATTTCAGCCCCAACCAGAGCGGCGGATTGTGGGATCCCAGCGCGGTCAAGACGATCCAGGCCGCGTTGCCCCCGATCATCGACTCGCTGATGGGTCCCGGCGCCCTTCCGTGGACCGTGGTCCCGAACATGGGCGCGGGCGGGACCGACCTCATTGGCAACGGCGGCAACAGCGTGACCAACTCGGCGACGTACCAGGCCAACGTCGCGATGACGAAGATCCTGGGCAAGCACACCCTCAAGTTCGGTTATGAGCACCGCCGCTACTACGACAACTTCTTTCAGAATGGCAACGGGAATAGCTGGATGATCGCCGACGGCGACAGCGTCCGGCGCACGGCCGTCGACAACCCGTGGGGCAACGACGCCTTCGCCGCCGACTACGGCGCATTTCTGCTCGGCCAAGCCGATGAAATGGAGGTCGGCGGCTACGGGACCCGCGCGATGAATTTCAATTATCACGCGGCCTACATTCAAGACGACTTCAAGGTCAGCCCCAAGTTGACGTTGAACGTGGGCCTGCGCTGGGAGATGGAGACGCCCCTCACCGAGCGTCACAACAACCTGTTCTTCTGGGATCCCAACCTGTCGCCAGTCTTCGCGCTCGATCCAAGCTTCAACTGGAGCAGCGCGGTCAGCGCCGCCGGCCTAAACCCCTCCACAATCCAGGAGCCGGCGTGGGCGACCAACGGCAAATTGCCCAACGGCGCCATCGTTGCGGCCGACACGCCGCAGTGGCCCTCGCGCTCTGGACCGGGTTACCATCCGCTGCAATTCGCTCCGCGCTTCGGCGCCGCCTATCAGCTCACCCCGAAGACCGTCCTGCGCGGCTCTGTCGGCATGATGTACCTGAGCACCTCCGGCAACGCCTATGCGCAGTCCAGTGGCGGACTGGGCTTCTCGGAAGCCAACTCGATCCCCCAACTGTGGCACTACCCCGGAGGCGTGCCGCTGGTGGATACGCTCACCTTCTCGAATCCGGTGGCGAACGCCAGCCAGATCCTCACGTACACCAAAGACACTACGCAGGCGAATTTCCAGGAGACCGGCGGGGAGGCCGTGCCAGTGGTGTACTCCATCGACTCGCACATGCCGCACGAGTGGAACTGGAACTTCTCATTCCAGCGCCAGCTCACCGGCAGCCTGATGCTCGAACTGCAGTACAACGGCAATCACGGCGCCGACCTTTTGATGCAGAACCAGATCAGCCAGTTCCCCGTCTCTCTGTTCCAACCGCAGAACGCAACCACATACGGTACCACCAACATGGCTTCCCCGTTTACGCCGGCCACACAGGCCAAGTGGGGCAACACCGAGCAGCTCGCGTTCCTCGAATACCAGTATCCGCAGTATGGCCCGGTCGCACTGATCGGCACCAACTTGGGCCACTCGATGTACAACGCGCTCGTGGCCAGAATTGAGAAGCGCATGTCCCACGGCATCAGCTTCATGGGCAGCTACACTCTCTCGCGACTGATGGATAACACTGGCGGACCGAACTTCGGAACCGATATCGCCAACACGACCAGTACTGGGGGGCACTACGTCCAGTCGGTGGAACCGGCCGCCGCCGACTACACTATCAGCCCGCTGGATCAGACCCATCGCCTAATTGCCAGCTTCACCACCGCGCTTCCGTTCGGTCGGGGCCGCCAATGGCTCAACCATCCGCAGGGCCTGAGCGGCAAGATCGTCGACGGCGTCGCCGGCGGCTGGAAGTTCGCGGGGATATACACCTGGAACTCCGGCAATCCGCTGAACATCACCTTCGCGAGCGAGCAGGTCGGCAACTCCTTCGGCCGCATTATCAACACCTGGGGCAGCTACGCCACGTCGAACCACGACATCGGCATGTCCGGCTTCTCCGGCAACAACAGCGTCTTCGTGCCCGTCGGGACCAACTTCTCGACGATCACGACGCGCCGCCTCGATCCATCGCTAGTGCAGGACGCCGGCCTGTATGTGCTCGGTAACCTGAACCCGATCTATAGCGCGATCCGCGAGCCCGGCTTCTTCAACACTGACCTCTCGTTGATGAAAGACTTCAGCCTCGGAGCGGAGGGCAAGCGCTTTCTGCAACTGCGCGTCGAAGCGAGCAACGCCTTCAACCAGCGAGGCTTTCCTAACTACCAGACCGAGGTGGGCACGGCGAATTACGGGCTGATGGTCGGCGACCCGAACAGCCCCTGGCGCCAGCCACGTATTATGCAGATCTCAGGCCGAATCGTCTTCTAGTCCTGCGATCCCTGGTGCGGCGGCTCTCCCTCCTGGCCGCCGCACTACCCCCGCATGACTGGCATCACAGGGTCCGAAGGGTGTGCAATCGCCCTTCGGACCCGATTTGTCCGATCTGTAGTAGAGTGCAATTAAGTGTTGCGCGGCTCTCGCGCTTCTTGGATTGTTTCGTGCTGTCCCACCTCGCCCTCCACGGCATCGCCACGTCGCTCACGCTCTCATGTCTTGCTCTTGGAGCACCCCCTGTAGCTCACGCATCCCTCGCTGCATCCACTCCTCGTGATTTAGGGGAGATCGCCGCGCGTCGCCTCGACTGGCCCGCCGCCGAGCGCCACTTCCGTCTGTGCCTTCAACAGCAGCCCGCCGCGGCCGATTGCGCCGTGGGCCACGCCGAGGCGCTCGCCCGTCTCTCCCAGCCTTTCGACGGCATCCTGGAACTCGAGACCTTCGCCGAGAAGCAGCCCAATGCCATCAATGTGATTAGGGAACTGGCGCATCTGACCGACACCGTCGCACTCGATCGCCGCCGCGCCGAGGAGTTCTGGCTGCGCGCCGCCAAGCTTGCGCCCGGCGATCCCTCCATCTGGCACGAACTCGGTGCCATGTACGCCGAGCAGCAACGGGCCGGCGAGGCCATCGACGCCTATCGCCGCGCCGTCGCCTTGCGTCCCACCGACGCGCTGCTGTCAGCCGGTCTCGGCTACAGCTATGGACTCGACGGCAACGAGGCCGAGGCCAACCGCTGCTTCCACCGCGCGCTCGCTTTGAACGATCGTGCATCCCATCCGAGCGCCGACGTGCTTGTGCTCTACGGCGGCTTCCTGCGCGACTCGGGCCATGCCGCCGAAAGCGTCGCGCCCATCAGCCACGCCATCGCCATGGGCACCCCCGGTTGGCGCGCGGTCTACGAACGCGCACGCTCCTACGAGCGTCTGGGAGACTACCCGCACGCCGCCGCCGATGCCGAACAGGCGCTCAAGCGGGCCGGGAATCGCCGCGACATCCGTCTGCTGCTGCTGCGCATTTATCGCGGCCAGGGCGATGCTAAGCGGGCCGCCGCCGAGACCGCCGCCATCGCGCAGCTCAGCGCCGCGGAGAATGCGCAGCTCGCCATCGAGCGCGAACTGCGCGAGTCGCTGAGCACCGCCGAAGCCGCCGTCACCCGTGGCGATTGCGCCTCGGCGATCGCTCCCTATGAAACCATCACGCGCCTGGTGCCGACCTTTTATGAGGCCTGGTTCCCGCTAGGCGTCTGCTATTCACAGATTGGCCGCGCCCAGGATGCCGAAGCGGCCTTGACGAAGTACCTGGGCTACCAGCCGCTGTCCGCCGACGGCCGCGCCGCGCTCGGCCTGCTCTACACGACGCAGTTGCGATGGGAGGATGCGCGGGTGCAACTTAAAGAGGCGCTGGCGCTCGACCCCAGCCTCGCCGAGGCCTCCGTTGCGCTGCTGCGCGCCGATCTCGAAGTGCACGACGACGGCGCGGCGTTGAAGCGCGCCGAGGCACTGCTGGCCGCTCCGGGAGTCGAAGACACCGCCGAACTCTACGCACTCGCGGCCCGCGCCGCCCGGCAGCTGTGGCAACACGACAAGGCGCTCGATCTCGTCACGCGCGGCCTCGCGATTGCGGCGGAAGATATGGCCCTACAGGAGGTACACGCCGAGCTGCTGCTCGATTGTGTCGACAGCCAGGCCTGCCGCCTGCAACTGGGGGAGGCGCTGCGCAACCATCCTGGCTCTGCCGTTTATCTCAAGGCCACCGCGCGCACGCTGACCATCGTCGACGCCTACGGCGAGGGTACGGCGCAGTTGATTGAGCTGATGCTGCAGCGGCTTCCGCGAGATCCGGCCGCCTGGACCATCGCCGCTCAATGGCAGGCCATGCGCAAGGAAAACGAACTGGCCCGCGACGCCGCGCGCCAGTCGCTCGCACTCGCGCCAGCGAATGCACCTGTGGCCGTAGCCGCCATGACGATCCGCGCCCAGAGTGAATTCGCTCTGGGTGACCGTTCTGCCGCCCTTGCATCGTTCGAAGAAGCCTGGGCGGCGAATCGCCGCTGCGGCGTCTGCGATCCTTCGAGCGCCGTTGTGTGGGCCAACCAGCTCGAACGCGAGCAGCGCGCGGCCGACTCGGCGCGCGTGCTCGACGAAGTGCTGGCAGCGGCGCCGCGCAGCGCCGAGGCGCACCTCGCGCGCGCTCGCCAACTGATGCGCACCGGCTCGCCCAAGCAGGCCGTCGAACACGGATTGCTCGCCTTGCAACAGGCGCGCGGCGTGGCGGCGCGGCGCGGCGCGCACGTGCTTCTCGCACAAGCTTACGCAGTACTCGGCGAGACCAAAGAGGCTGAGCGCCATGCGACTTGGATCGACGATCAACCTTGAGCCGCTTCCGCCCAGCCGTCGTGAGAGCGCCATCCAGGGCATTCGCGCGTGCGTTATCCTCCTCGTGGCTGCTGTGGCGTCGTGGTCAGCGCCGTGCCCTCTTGTTTCAAACATCAATCGGGCTGAACGTTTGATACACGCCGGCCTCTTCCGCAATGCCATCGATCTGCTCGAAGCCACCGCGGCCCGCTTGCCCGCCTGCGATTCTGATCAGTACCGCCTGCTCGCTGCGGCCTGGCTCAATCTCCACGAGCCTCAGCGGGCTCTCGATGCTGCCGACCGCGGACTCCGCGCCTTCCCGCGCTCTGTGCCGCTTGAGGAGTACTACGTCACGCTCGTAGCCGCGGCCCTGCTGCCCGCCGAGCGCCGAGGCGCCTTCGAGCATGCTCTCACTCTCGCGCCCAACGGTGGTCCTTTGCTCAAGGCGCTTGGCCGCATCGAACTGGAGCTTGACCGCGAAGGCGTGCGCGCGGGCGAGCTGCTCGGCCGGGCTGTCCAGGCCATGCCGCGCGATGTTGAGGCCCGCTGCTATCGCGCCGAATGGCTCCTCGCCGCGAGCCGCGAGGAAGAAGCCTTGCGGTTGCTCGCCACAGCCTACGTGCTTTCCAGGCCTTTGAGCCCCGACCGCGTCAGTGTCCTGCGACTGCGTGCCGCCGCCGCCGACAGCCAGAACAACGACACCGCTGCCGGTCAGGCCTATGCCGAGGCCATTGAAATTGAACGAGCTCTGCCCGGGCACCCGATTTACGCCCAGTGGGAGTATGAGCAGTACCTGCTCCGCCGCGACCAGGCCGCCGAGGCGCGTGAACTGCTCGAACGCATCATGCGCGACGCGCCCCGCTTCGGACCTGCCTATTTCGCCCAGGCGAAGCTCTTCGCCCGCGCCGGTGACAACGCCGCCGCCGTCGCTGCCGCCAGGACCGCCCTGGAGCTGGCGCCCGGCGTCGACGAACAAATGCCGCTGCATGCGTTTCTGAGTCGGATTTATCATTTGATGGGCGACGAGGCCGCCGCTCGCGAACACGAACAATGGATCAACGCACACTGAAATGGGCTTTGCCGATCTTTGCCACTCTCGGCGCCTGCCTGCTGGCCATCGCCGCTGCGCTGCCACCCCTCTCGCGGGGTGTGCCGCAGCACTTCACCGACATCGCCCCTCGTTCGCATATTGCCTACCGCACGCTCAACGACTATCGCGATCGCAAGTACTTCGTCGCCACCATGGCCGGCGGTGTCGCCGTGCTCGACTACGACCGTGACGGCCGCATGGATCTCTTCTTCACCAACGGCGCGCGCCTGCCCGAAAACGTCAAGACCGGCCCCGAGTACTACAACCTGCTCCTGCGCAATCGCGGCGATGGCACCTTCGAAGACGTGACCCGGCGCGCCGGACTGGAGGGCGCGACACTGGGCTACTGCCTCGGCGTCGCCGCCGCCGACTACGACAACGACGGCCGCACCGACCTGTTCCTCGCCAACGCCGGCCGCGATACGCTCTACCACGCCAACGCCGATGGCACTTTCACCGACGTCACGCGCGAGTCGGGCCTGGACACCAAGCCGCCCAACACGCTCAGCGTCGGCGCGGCCTGGTTCGACTACGACAACGATGGCCTGCTGGATCTCGTCGTTTCCGAATATACTTACTGGTCGCCGCAGCTCGACATCCGCTGCTTGGGTCCTGGCGCCACCGGCGACGTTTACTGCCATCCTAAGCGTTACCCCAGTGTGCCGAACCGGCTCTATCACAACCTCGGCCACGGCCGCTTCGAGGACGTCACCGAGCGCTCCGGCTTCGCCCGATCGCTCGGCAAGGGCATGGGCATTGCAATCGCCGACTTCAACGGCGACGGCCTGATGGACGTCTTCATCTCGAATGACACAGAGCGCAACTTCCTCTATCTCAATCGCGGGGCCGGGAAATTCGAGGAAGTCGGGCTGCCCTACGGCGTCGCCTACGACGAGGATGGGATCACCGTCTCCGGCATGGGCGCGGACGCCAAGGATTACGACAACGACGGTTTTCCCGATGTCTTCTACAACGACCTGAATATGCAGCTTTTCGGACTCTTCCACAACGAGGGCGGCCGCGCTTTTCGCGACGTCAGCGTCGCCAGCTCTGTCGCCCGCCTCAGCCGCCACTTCTCCGGGTGGAGCAACGCCTTCGTCGACTTCGACAACGACGGCTGGAAAGATATCTTCTCCGCCAACGGCGACGTCGACTACATCGGCGACAATGCCCGCCAGCACGACACGATGTGGCGCAACATCGGCGGCCGCACGTTCGAGGACGTCTCCGCGCGCCTCGGTCCCGACTTCCTCGCGCTCGGCCACCACAAAGGCAGCGCCGTGGTCGACCTGAACAACGACGGCGCGCTCGACCTGGTGGTCACCGGGCTTAATGAAACGCCGCGCATCCTGATCAACTCCGGCAACCGCAACCATTGGCTGCTATTGGACCTCGAGGGGGTGCGCTCCAACCGCGACGCCATCGGCGCCACCGTGAAGCTCACCACGGCCGCGGGCCGGACGCTATACAATCACGTCTCCCCCGCCTCCGGCCTGCTGAGTTCCTCGGACCGGCGGGTCCACTTCGGGCTCGGAGCGGAGTCGGCCATCCACACGATTGAGATCCGCTGGCCCTCTGGTATTGTTCAAACGATCTCCGCGCCCCACGCCGACCAAATCCTGCACGTGCGTGAACCGGGTTAGGGAAGCCATCCCCTGCGCTTTTTTCAGTAGTGTTCCACTATTCGAAACATAGCTCGTATGGCCCGGAAATTCGATCCGCTTGAATCTGGACGCGATTCAGCACTGGCCGGCGGATAATGAATCGATCCGATGGCGAAACTCCTGGATTCCTTTCGATTCCTGGTGATCTGCCTGGCGGGCCGGTTGAGCCAGCGTCACTTACAGGCCATCGATTATCTGCGCGAGGAGAACCGTGTCCTTCGCGAACAACTCGGCGATCGGCGGTTGAGGCTGACTGACGACCAGCGTCGTCGGCTGGCTGCCAAGGCGAAGGGGTTGGGGAGAAGGGTCCTAGCTGAGGTGGCAACTCTTGTGCCCCCCGAAGCCTTGCTGGCTTGGCACCGGCGGCTGATCGCCCAGAAGTACGACGGGAGCGCTAACCGCGCGCCCGGGAGACCGCGAAAAGCTCGAGAGATCGAAGCTTTGATCGTTCGTCTGGCGGAGGAGAACCGCGACTGGGGCTACCGTCGAATCCGGGGCGCTCTGTCGAATCTTGGCCACGAGATCGCCCGCAGCACCATCGCCGGAATTTTGCAGCGCCACGGCATCGAGCCAGCACCGGAGCGAAACCGGAAGACTGCCTGGAAGGAGTTCCTCAGCCGCCACTGGGAACTGATCGTCGCGACGGAGTTCTTTACAGTGGAAGTGTGGACCCGGCGGGGTTTGCAGCGGTTCGTCGTACTGTTCTTTATTGAGCTGTCGAAGCGCAGGGTACAGATTGCCGGTATCGCCCCGACGCCCGACGGGCTGTGGATGGGACAGGTTGGAAGAAACCTTACCGATGCTGAGTCGGGCATTCTTGCGGGCAAGCGTTTCCTGATTCACGATCGCGATCCTCTCTTCACGGGCGAGTTCCTGGGGTTACTAGCGGAGTCCGGAGTGAAGTCGGTGAACTTGCCACCGCGATCGCCGAATCTGAATGCGCACGCCGAGCGGTTTGTGCGGAGCATCAAAGAGTCTTGTCTGGAGCGGATGATCTTCTTCGGCGAGGGCTCGTTGCGGAGGGCGATCCATGAGTACGTGGCACACTACCACGGGGAACGGAACCACCAGGGTCTGGAGAACCGGATCATCAGTCCGAACAGCGAGCACCTCGCGGCTAGCGGACCGATCCGCGAGCGGAGCCACGGAATTGCCGCAGCAACGTGGCGAGCGCTCCAGTACGCGTATTCCCAACGATAATGTGAGGGTATGTCTCTCCTCGATGTCATCTTCGGCCGCTCGCTCGCATCGCATGAGGAGCGCGCGCAGAAGATCGGACCATCGGCCGGAATCCCGGTCTTCGGCCTGGACGCGCTCAGCTCCGCGGCCTACGGGCCGGAAGCCGCGCTGACCCTCCTGATCCCGCTGGGAGCGGCCGGCATCGCCTACATCCTGCCGGTGAGTTTCAGCATCATCGTGCTGCTGGCCATCGTCTACCTGTCCTACCGCCAGACCATCGCCGCCTATCCCGGGGGAGGCGGCTCCTACACCGTCGCGCGCAGGAATCTCGGCACCTTCCCCGGGCTGCTCGCGGCCGCGGCGCTGATGATCGACTACGTCCTCAACGTGGCCGTCGGCATCTCGGCCGGCGTCGGCGCGCTGGTCTCCGCGGCCCCCGCCCTGCTGCCCTGGACCCTCCCCATCTGTCTCGCTGCCCTTCTGTGCATCACCATCGTGAACCTGCGCGGCGTGCGCGAGGCCGGGCTCTTCTTCATGGTTCCGACCTATCTCTTTCTGGGCTGCCTGCTCATCATGATTGCGATCGGCGTCATCAAGGCCATCGCCGCCGGCGGCCATCCGCAACCGGTCGTGGCGCCGCCGGTCATGCCGCTCGCGACGTCCACGCTCAGCGCCTGGATGCTGCTGCAGGTCTTTGCCAGCGGTTGTACGGCGATGACCGGCGTGGAGGCCGTCAGCAACGGCGTGAAGGCCTTCCGCGAGCCGGCCGTCCAGCATGCGCAACGCACGCTGACCATCATCATCGCCTTCCTGATCCTGCTGCTCGCCGGCATCGCCTACCTCGCCGCAGCCTACGGCATCGGCGCCACTGATCCCGGAAAGCCCGGTTATCAGAGCATTCTCTCCATGATGCTCGGCGCGGTGGCCGGGCGCGGCCTCTTTTATTACGTCAGCATCGGGGCGATCCTGCTGGTCCTCTCGCTCTCAGCCAATACCTCCTTCGCCGACTTCCCCCGTCTCTGCCGCATCATCGCCCAGGACGGCTATCTGCCGCGCTCTTTCGGCGCGGTCGGCCGGCGGCTCGTCTACTCCCAGGGCATCTGGGTCCTCGCCATTCTCTCCGCCGGACTGCTGATCCTGTTCGGCGGCGTCACCGACCGCCTCATCCCGCTCTTCGCCGTCGGCGCGTTCCTAGCCTTCACGCTCTCCCAGGCCGGCATGGTCGTGCACTGGCGAAAACACGGCGGCGAGGGCCACTGGGGTCCGCTGCTGATCAACGGCCTGGGCGCGCTCGCGACCGGGATGACGGTGGTCGTTATCCTCGTCGCCAAGTTCGTCCAGGGCGCCTGGGTCACGCTGCTCCTGATCCCGCTTCTGCTGGGCGTGATGGGCTGGGTGCGGCGCCACTACCACCGCGTGGCCATCGAGGTCGCCAGCCATGCGCCGCTGGAGCTCGCCGGTATCAAGCCCCCATTGGTCGTGATGCCGATCCAGGAGTGGAATCGGATCAGCCAGAAGGCGCTGCAATTCTGCTACACGCTCTCCCTGGAGATCGTCGCGGTGCACATCCATGTCGAGGGCGACACCTCCAGCCGCTTCTGCGAGGACTGGGCCCGCTTCGCCGAAGCCCCGGCCCTCGCCGCCGGACTACCGGCCGCGCAGCTCTCCGTCCTGCCATCGCCCTTCCGCTGGGTCCTGCGCCCGATTCTCGAGTTCACCCTCGAGGTCGAGCGCCAGAACCCGGATCGCCAGATCGCCGTGGTCGTCCCCGAACTGGTGGAACGCCACTGGTACCACTACTTCCTGCACAACCAGCGGGCTGAGGTTTTAAAGACTCTGCTGATGATGCGCGGGAACCAGCGCATAGTAGTCGTGAATGTTCCGTGGTACTTGGAGCCGTAACGAGAAGCCCGGCGCAGCGCGTCTGACAGGGACTGCGGCCGGAGAATGCCTCGCGCAAATTACGACGGGATCATTGGCTCAAGACGACATCCGGATCTGACTCCGCTAAGCCCCAAAGTGCACTTTCCGGGAAACACCTGGGATCAGTACTGACAAACGCACTTGCGTCCGACCAACAGCCCTGCGCGTGGGCACCGGCTATCGAATCGAGAAGTACGCGCGTAGCACCTCGCGCCACCACCCAAAGAGAAGCGGGCTCCATTCGGCCACCCCGCTCGCCTTATTGCCGGCGGTTCGACGCAGGCCCAACGCGGCGATATCTGGTGTTATCGGCCGTGATAGCTGAGCCGATCACCAGCGTGGAAAGACTCGTCCCCGTCTCGCCAACTTCGGCCGTGCCAGTTGTCGTCTCCGTCGGCGCCTTGTGGAGCCAATCAGGAGTTACCATTGCCGTGAAGTAAAGCAGTTCAGATGTCGTCCAAGCCCTACATGTAGCGTGCGAGCAAGCAGGGTTGACGGACCGTTCTCATTCCATCCGCCGTCGTGCTACCGTCGTGCCAGATGTAGGCTAGTGGCGCTCTGGCGGCGTCTTCGCTTGTTCTCCCTCCGGGCTGCGGCGCCAGGCGAAATACCCGTCCAGCACGCGTAGTGCCGATTCACTCGGGACCGGCCCCGTATGAGCTGTTCCATTGAAGTACATCACCACTGGATTCCTGTCGCTAAAGGCCGGCCATTCCGGCAACCCATTGCCGTTGGGACGGCCGTATTTGGCAAAATTGGTCCAATAGGTGGCCATGGCCTCGGCGATGCGCTGGTCCGCTTCGGTCGCCGGCCGATGCAGCTCGACCAGATGGTCGAAGACATAGGCCACTTCGGCACCGTGCGGCGAGCCCTGGTCCGCCTGCGGCGAACCTGCCGGGTGCTCGGGATGCTGGTCGAAGTAGTAGTAGTACACCTTGTGCTTTGCTTTGGCCGAGTGCAGCCTGGCCCAGGCCCAGGTGTGCCAGCCGAAGGCCGAGTCGCGCGCCAGGTCGCGCGCTGTCTTCGTCACGCTGTCGCCGCTGGTCGGATACGCCGCGATCAGCTTGTCTGCCCACGGGCCGTAGCGGGCTTTGACGCCGTTGGCGTAGGCTTCGGCCGTGCGCTCGCGGGTGAAGCTCAGGCCTTCGTCCGAGTTGTAGCCGACCAGGATCGCGGTGTCGTTGAAACGCCGGGCCGCATACAGCTTGTGCTGGTCGTCAGGGATCACCCAGCCGTCGACGATCGGCCACGCCATGCCGCGCTGCTTCCGTCCGGCGTCGAGGATCTTCTCCGGCGCAAGCGCCCGCAGTTGTTTCAGCGACGCCGCGCCGGTGGCCCTGGCAAACTCCTCGCCCGAGGCCTCGGCATCGGCCAGCACGCGCATGTTCTCTCCGGGCGACGGGTTCTTGCTGACCGGGCCGAACGAGCCGCCGCTCTCGGAGATCGCGCCAATGAACAGTCCCTTGGCGAGCGGCGAGGCGCAGAGCATGCTCACGGCGATGCCGCCCGCGGACTCACCGAAGATTGTGACGCGCTTCGGGTCGCCTCCGAACGCGGCGATGTTTTTCTGAATCCACTGGAGTCCGGCAATCATGTCGAGCAGGCCGTAGTTGCCGGAGACTTGCTGCGCGCTCTCCGCGCTCAATTCCGGGTGCGCGAAGAAGCCGAGCACGCCCACGCGGTAAGCGATCGTCACCAGCACGACGCCGCGTTTGGCTAACTTCTCTCCGCTGTAATCCGGGGTCGAGGTCGCGCCTCCGTTGAAGCCGCCGCCGTAGATCCATACCAGCACCGGAATGCGGTCCTTCGGCGACTTCGCCGGCGTCCACACGTTCAGGTACAGGCAGTCTTCGCTCAGACCGCTGGGCGGCGGGCCGCCCAGCGACTGCATGCAGCCTAGCGCGAAGTGATCCGCTTTGCGCACGCCTTGCCAGCTTGCGGCCGGCTGCGGCGCTTTCCACCGCAGATCTCCCTGCGGTGGCGCCGCGAACGGGATGCCTCTGTAAACCGTCAGGCCGTTGTCGACCGTGCCTTCCACCTGGCCGCCGGCGACTTTCACCGGCCGCGCCAGGGCCGTCGCCAGCGCGAGCGTCGTGGCGGCCGCAACCCAAAGTGCCTTCATGGTCCGTCTCGTTCGGCCTCAACGAAACAACAGCGGCGCGAACTCGTGCAGATCCCGCCGCCAGGTCAGCCACTCGTGTGCCGTTCCCGGCGACTCCCAATAGACTTGCTTGATGCCGGCCTGCGTCAGCGCGTCGTGGAAGGCGTGCACGCCCTTGTACATCATCTCCGGCTCCTGCGTGCCGATGCCGATCCACACGAGCTTCACCTTCTTGTTGAACGCCGCCGGATCCGCCATCACGCCGTTGTAGGCCGTCTTGGCATCGAACGGTCCGCCCGGCCCGATGCCGCCCGAACCGCTGAAGCCGCCGATCCAGGCAAACTTGTCCAGGTGTGCCATTGTAATCTGGAACGCCTGCATGCCGCCCATCGAGAGACCCGCCATGGCGCGATGCTCGCGGTCGGTGAGCGTGCGAAAAGTGCTGTCGATTACCGGAATCAGGTCGTTGGTCACAACCTCTTCGAAGGTGGTGAAGACGAAGCGGAACGGCCGGCCGGGGCCCGGCGGCTGCGGCGGGTGTTCGCCCGGCTTCATCGCGTAGCCCTTGTCCATGACGATGATCATCGGCACGGCCTTCTTCTCCGCGATCAGGTTGTCGAGGATCAGGTCGGCGCGGCCCTGTTTCGGCCAGCCCGTCTCGTCCTCGCCGCCGCCGTGCTGCAGGTACAGCACCGGGTACCGCGCCTCCAGATTGGTGTCGTAGTCCGGCGGCGTGTACACGAACGCGCGCCGCCACGCCTGCACCGTCTTTGAGTAATAGCGGAAGTTACGCACCTGTCCGTGCGGCACGTTCTTCACCGCGTCATAGTCCACGCCCGCCTCGGGGATCTCGATGCCGCTGAACTGGCGGCCGACGCCGAAGAAGGTGTCGCTGCCCGGGTCGGGCACCGACACGCCGTCGACCCACAACTGGTAGTAGTGGAAGCCCACCACCTGCGGCGGGATCTTCACCGTCCACACCCCGTCGGCGCCCTTCGCCATGTCGTACTTCTTGGCCATGATGTCCACCTGGACCTTCTGCGCATCCGGCGCCTTCAGCCGGAAGGCCACACTCAGATCCGCGTACACCTTCGGGTACTCCGCGTTCATGATGTTCGAGCTGGCAGGCTTGCCCTCGTCCGCGGCCTGCCCGGCCGCGAGCCCCGCCGCCATCACCATCAGCACTAATGCACGCATGGGATTTCCTTTCCAGTTTCCATATCGAATCCCTCGAAGACCGGCGTCTCCTGCTCCCCGGCGCGACCTGCCGGGAAGTCCCACTATACAGAGCCCTCCGAGGAGGGACAAGACAAACCAGTAGTTCCGTATTGATCGAATTTGTCGATCAACTTTCTGTCAGCCAAGCTGCCGGCCTTCGGTGATGCCGGGCCAATCGTCGGTGCGGAAGGGTACGGCGGCAGCCCCACCGGTCGTGGCTATTTGACCTCGACGGTCGTGTTCAACGGCAGGTTGGCGGAAGAGTCTCCGGCCAGCAGACGAACCCGCTCCTCTTCCACCTGGAGCGCCTTGACCTGCGTATTCCAGTAGGCCAGCCGCGACACAGGAACTGGGATCTCCTTCGTCCGGGTCTCGTTGGGCTGAAGCGACACGCGCTGGAATCCGACAAGTTGCAGACGGGGCCGGTCCACTTTCGAGGCGACGTGCTTGGCGTAGATCTGAACATCCTCGTCGCCAGCCCGGCTGCCGGTAGGAAAGCCGGGCAGGCAGGCGTTGCCGGCGCCGACGGGCTAGAAGCAGGCGATAGGCGCAGCGAAATCAGGGCGACGCGGACGTGAGGGTAGGCGAGCTGTCCGTGCAATACGCTGAAAAGACAGGATTTTCTTGTTTTGGATTCCTCCTGCAGAGCGACAACCGCGCCTTGGGGGCGAAGCTGGCTCCCGGAGGGAAAAACTACAGCTCGCAGGTTCAAATGATGGTGGCTGGGTGTACACTATTCAGCGCAGGAGCCAAAATGGAAAGTTGCGTTAAGAATGGGATCAATCTCGATCTCGTGGCAACCAGTGGATAGGGGGCATCAATGGAAAGGAGAACCAGCGTATGGCATCTTTAGCGTCACCCGCCAGCGAGAAATCGGCCGCACCAATGACCGTCCGGCTGCTGATCAACAATGAATGGGTTGAGAGCGAATCGGGTAAGACATTTGCAGACATCAACCCTGCGACAGGGGAGGAAATCGCGCAGGTGGCTGAAGCCGACGCCGCAGACGTTGACAAAGCGGTTAAGGCGGCCCGGCGAGCCTTTGAACACGGGCCCTGGCGCAAGACGTCCGCGTCAGAGCGAGGCCGCTTGCTTTATCGGCTGGCCGATCTGATCGAACACAACGCAGACGAGCTCGCGAGGCTTGAGACTCTGGACAATGGCAAACCGGTTGCCATAGCGCGCGCCGCGGACTTACCTCTGACGATCGCCTGCTACCGGTACTATGCCGGCTGGGCAGACAAGATACAAGGTAAGACCATTCCCATTTCAGGCGACTACTTCTGCTATACGAGACACGAGCCAGTGGGCGTCGTGGGACAGATCATTCCCTGGAACTTCCCGTTGCTGATGCAGGCCTGGAAGCTGGGGCCTGCGCTGGCGGCGGGCAACACTGTAATCCTCAAACCGGCGGAGCAGACTCCTCTCACGGCCCTCAGGGTCGGCGAACTGATTGTTGAAGCCGGCTTCCCGGCTGGAGTAGTGAACATCCTTCCTGGTTATGGCCCGACAGCAGGCGCTACGATCGCCAGCCATATGGACGTCGACAAGGTGGCCTTCACCGGCTCTACGGAAGTGGGCCATTTGATCATGCGCGCCGCCGCGGACTCCAATCTGAAACGAGTAACTCTCGAACTAGGTGGCAAGAGCCCCAACATCGTGTTCGCTGATGCCGATATGGACCAGGCAATAGAGGGCAGTCATTTCGCCTTGTTCTTCAATCAGGGGCAATGCTGTTGCGCGGGTTCCCGGCTTTTCGTAGAAGAGAAGGCCTATGACCAATTCGTTGAAAAGAGTGTTGCCAGGGCGAAGAAACG
This sequence comes from Bryobacteraceae bacterium, assembly GCA_052145115.1. GTDB lineage: Bacteria > Acidobacteriota > Terriglobia > Bryobacterales > Bryobacteraceae > CAIVVT01. The sequence goes on along the minus strand of JBKQPG010000096.1, from coordinate 8,576 downwards.
CACAGTTGGCGATCCGTTCGACCAAGCAACCGAGCAGGGGCCGCAAGTCGACGATGTTCAGTTCGACAAGGTGATGTCCTACATCGAATCCGGCAAGCGCGAGGGCGCATCGTTGCTCTGTGGGGGCCAACGTGTCGGGGATCGCGGCTACTTCATCGAACCTACAGTCTTCGCGGATGTGAAAGACACCATGAAGATCGCCCAGGAAGAGATCTTCGGACCTGTCATGAGCATTATCAAATTCAAGGATCTGGACGAAGTCATCGAGCGGGCAAACAAGTCGATATACGGCCTCGCGGCGGCGGTGTGGACCCGTGATATTACCAAGGCTCACGCGATTGCCAACAAAGTCCGCGCTGGCACGGTGTGGGTGAACTGCTATGACGTTTTCGACGCCGCGGCTCCATTCGGAGGCTTCAAGCAGTCTGGCCTTGGACGAGAACTCGGCGAGTATGGTCTGCAGCAGTATACGGAAGTGAAAACAGTCACTGTCAAGCTGTAACGCGCGGGTCAGGCGAATCGGTCGCTGGCTGCTAGGGTGAGGGAAAGAGCCGCTGCCAGCGGTCCGTCTTGCGAGCACTACTGTGTGAGTGCGGCGCGGACATGGTCTGAGGGCGGACTAGGCGCCGCGGGTGGTCAGGAGCGTTTGGGGGCCTTCGACAGCGCAAGGGCATAATGATTCTGTCGCGATATCTGAGGCACATGTGACGGCGTAGGCGGAACATGGGACTGGCGAAGTTCTTATTTGCACGCGCCATGGCCCGATTCGGAACGTTAAGGGTCAATATCGGTAGCATTCGGGCAAGGGGCCGGGGTCATGAAGATGGTGCTCGGCAGCTTCCGCCAGGTCATTCGGAAGCAGTGCGATTCTCCGTTCCACTACCGGCAAGAACTGGTTGAACGCCCTCCCAGGTCATCTAATGTCCGGAAACGCCACTTAACGTTACCAACCAAGAAGATTCCCATCCAGCGCCGTTTCCTAGTCTAAGGCCGCAAGCCTTGACGACGCTCTTGAAAGGCGACTACAGGGGTACAGCCGGTCGGAACGGTGTGGGAGAATCTCCGGCAGGTCGTCGCGTGATGTCTCCGGGACCGTGTCATAGCCGCAGCGGTAGAGTAGTTTCCAGCACGTTTGATCAGCCGGGAACGGCCAGGAGTGCAACCTGCCCTCCGGCAATGTGAAAGAATGCGGGATGATCGACGGCCACTTGCTCCGTGTCGTTCTGTCTGCTGACGACAACAACCCCGATCTCACGACCCGTGGCGCGGATCTGAGCGGAGACGCCAGCGACGTAATCGCACTGCTGGATGCCAGGGGATTCGGGACCTATAGGCGGGACCGGCCATTCACAGGTGCATGCGCCTATGCTCCGTTGCACAACCTCGATTACTACGAATCCAACAACTGCATGGCCGTCTCCTTGCCTCGCAGTCTGGAGGTGAAATGAAGCAATACTATCCCCCAAGAGAACCGCAATGAAGCTATCGAACCAGCTGGCGGTGCTCGTTCTGGCAGCGCTGGCCTGTCATGCCGCGCCCGCGGAATCGATTCGGGTTTCCGAAGGCACCCTTACCCTACCGACTTACGAACACAGCAGCAGAGAGACCGCGCCGGCCTTGTTCGGCAACTCCACGGTGACCGGCCTGTATCCCTTCACGGCTTACCTACATCCCTTCCAGCAGGACAGTCCGATACCGCGGGATTATCAGGCGATCTTCATCGAAAATGAGTACCTGAAGATCACCTATCTTCCCGAATTCGGCGGCCGCTTGTTCTCTCTCTTTGACAAGGTCCACAGCCGCGAGGTCTTCTACCGCAACGACGTCATCAAGCCCGCCAACTACAACCCTAAGGACAGCTTTCCGCTGTTTGGAATCGAACTGACCGGCCCGCACGATCTGCACTCCATGACCTTGCGCGGCGAGCCCTTCTGGTCCAACAAAGTCGTCCGCAATGAAGATGGCAGCGTCTCGCTGGTACTGGGCGAATTGGATCCCGTGTATCACATGAAGGTGAATCTGATCGCCACGCTCCATCCCGGAATCGCGGCGCTGCAGATGAGCGTCTTCTGTTACAACCGGCGGGACGGCCGCATGCCGCAGATGTTCTGGATCAGCGGCAGCCTGGCCGCCACCGAGGGGACCCGCTTTATCTACCCCATGAGCCGGACCATCGGCCATACGACTGCCGAGATCGCGGACTGGCCTGTGTTCAACGGCATCGACTACAGTTGGGACCGCAACAACAAGCACATGCTCGGCGTATTCGGAATCGACACATACGATAATTTCCAAGGCGCCTATCACTTCGACCTGGACTATGGCGTTTTTCGATACGCCGATCGCCGCATCGTCCAGGGCATGAAGTTGTGGACATTCGGCTACAGTGACAGCGCGAGTGCCCTGGAGCGTGCCTACACGGACCATGCCGGCCCGTATATCGAAGTGCAGAGCGGGCGGCACGTCTGGGACGGTCACTACGAGTACGTGGGTCCGCACAAGGTGGAGCAGTGGAGCGAATGGTGGCTGCCGGTGTCCGGCATTGGCGGGCTGACCACGACCACGCGCGATGTGGCCTTGAACCTGGAAGTCCAGGATCATGACGTGCGCGTTCGTCTCGCGGCCATGCGGGTGCTGAACGGAGCGAGCGTGATCGTCACCGCCGACGGCATTCAGCTTATCAGCACGCGTGCCGACCTCGCGCCCGGCCAGCCGTTCGATGCCCGCGTGACAGCGGCGCAGACGAAGGGCCTGGTGGTTCGGGTGACGGATGTGGCCGGCCGTGAGCTGATGACCTATCACCGCCCTGACAGCGATCCCGGACGCAAGGAGTACACCTCTTTCACCGCGCCGCTTGAAAGACAGCGTAAGTCCCCCGGGCAGATGAGCGCAGAAGAACTAGTGGTGGCGGCCGAATTCAAACTCAAGGAACTGAATTACGCTGCGGCCGAGGAACTGCTGAACCAGTCGCTGGCGCGCGATCCGGGCTTCTCGCGCGCGCACCTGCAACTGGGCATCTATCACTTCTCAGCAGGCCGGTACGAAAGCGCCATCACGCATTTGCAAAAGGCCATCGAGCGCGATCCCTACCTAGACGAAGCTTATTACTACCTCGCCATGAGCCAGTTCGCGCTTGGTGATGACCAGCACGCCGAGCGCAATCTCTATTACATCTGGCCGCAGAGCGCGTACTTCGGAGAGCGCGAATTCCACCTCGGACGCCTGGCGTTTCTCGGCAAGAACCTCGATTCCGCCGTGAGCCATCTGGAACGAGCCATCATGGCCAACGGCTACGACATGAATTCGCGGTTGCTGCTGGCCGTGACCTGGCGTGAGCAGAACAACGCGCCGAACGCGCTGAAGCAGTTGGCCGAAATCGAGCGCATCGACTCATCGGACCGTTTCGCCGCAGCCGAGCACTACTTTCTGACAGGCGATCCCGGGGGCAAAGCCGAGCTGTTGCGTCTCACCGGAGGACAAAGTCAGGAGGCCCTGGACCTGGCCATCTTCTACGAGAAGTTGCGGAAGTGGAAGGACGCGGCCCAGATTCTGGAAATCGTCGAACACGACAACCGGGATCCCTGGGGCACCACGCCTGAGTTCTACTACACGCTGGCCTACTGCCTGCAAAAGGACGGCGACGCGGCGCGGGCGACCGAGTATCTGAAAAAGGCCCGGACTGCCAGTGGTAACATAGACCGCTTCCCCTATCGCGAAGAAAGTGAAGCGCCGCTGGCAGCCGCGGTCGAGGCCGATCCCAAGGATACCGTGGCGCGGTTCAATCTGGCTTGCCTGCTTTACTACCACGAACGGCCCGCCGAGGCGATTCGCCAGTGGGAAGCCGCAGTGGAGGCTGGCCCGCGCGACTTTCAGTCGCACCGCGCGCTCGGCCTGGCCTACGCTGAACAGGGCTACCCGCTGGAAAAGGCGGCCGCGCAGCTGGAAGCCGCCACGCAACTGAACCCGGCGCATGTCCGGACCTTCAACGACCTCAGTGCTCTGTACGCCCGGGCCGGCCGCTTTGACGAGCAGTTCGCCTTGCTGACGAAGGCCTTCGAACGCTCGCCCAAGGACGACGATCTGGCCGAAGCGCTGATCGCCGCCTACCTGGTCAAGGGTCGCTATCAGGATGCTGAGAAACTCATCGCCACACATGAGTTCGAACCCCGCCACAGAAGCTACGGCTTGCGGGACAAATTCCGGGCCATGCGCTATGGGATGGGCGCGGCGGCGTTCAACCAAGGCCGTTATGCCGAAGCGCTTGCGCTTTTCGAGTCGTCCATGAAACCGCCCGTTTCGCTGGGCGTAGACACCTTCCAGTTCCAATCCACGCCGCGTCTGCAGTACTTCCTCGGTCGCACTCTCGATGCGCTGGGCCGGCAGGCAGAGGCCCGGCGGGCCTACGAGAAGGGCCTCGAGGGCGTGGAGCAACTGTCGGGCGACCGCGACAGCTGGAACAGTGAGAACTTCTATATGGTGCTCTCGCTCGAGCGGCTCGGCCGCAAGGCGGAAGCAAGCCAACTGACCAAGCACTTCGTAGATTTCGCGGAGACGGAAATGGACGCGCCCCGTCCCAACCACCGCGCCGAAGCGCGCTACCTGCTTGGCCTGGCCCAGAAGAACGCCGGGGAGACGCAAGTCGCGCGCCGGCTGATGCAGGATGCAGTCAAGGCTCAGCCCGAGTTGCTGGCTCCGCGCTTCGAGCTTTCAGGAGACGTGTTGGACCCGCTGCCTTGAGTGGGGTAACGGGAGACAACGGCGGTGGCGGGGTTTGCCCGCTCGGTCCCTGCGGGAGACGCACTTGTCGCCTGGCTCATGGTTAGCTAGCGCCGCTCCGCCCCGCGGATTCCGTTCTGACTACTGACACGTAGCGGCGGTTTGCGCTTACTTTGCGGTCAATGCGGCCGCGATGCGGAGACGCACCTGGTCGAGTTGCGCGTCGTCAATGCGGTTGAAACGGATGCCGCCGGCATCTTCTTCGTATTGGAAGCGCACGTCCTCGGAAAGGTCCAGCGCCCCGGCCACTGCGCGCTGCACCGCCTCCCGGTCCCAGCCCATCTTGCGGCTCAGCAGAGTCATATACTCAACATCCTGCTGGCCGCGGCGGAAGGCCTTGAGGCGGAGGCAACCGAACGGCTCGTTGAGGCCGAATTTCTGGCCCACGTAGAAGACGGTCAGCGGTTCGGCGCGGTCCCACGCATCTTTGCCATGAACGGTATTCCAGGGCACGATGCCATCGGCGCCGGCGACCCACGCGCGCCAGCACCAGGCGCGCATCCCGACGTTGGTTTCGCGCGGGTGATTGGTGCTGGCGTAGTTCCAGTAGGTGCGCCCGAAGCGGTTACGGTGGTCCATCAGGTAGCGGTTCTTGGTCCAGAAGTGCTGGCTGGTGCAGTCGATATCGATCTGGTCCGCAAGTTGATCGCGGATGAAATCCACGTAGCTGATATCGGCGCGGAAGACCATCGGCACATCCGGGTAGTCCTTCAACGAGCGCTTGCCGAGCCAGCCGAAGAAACTGAGGGCGCGGTAGTCGTCATGATGGTTAGGCTCGTCCAGCAGCCACCAGGAAACTCCGTTGGCGGCAGACATGCGGGTCGGGTCCTTGTAGTAATACTTGTCGTTGAAGAAGATCTGGTACTGGGTCGTGAGCCACTTCCGCTCTCGGAAGTGCTGGGCGAACTGCCGGGATACAGCCGAAAATCGCTCCTGGTAATCCTGCGGGAACCCCTCGTCGATAGGGCCGCTTTCAAGGGCTTGGCGGGCGATCAGTTCGTCGTACTCGGCCTTCGTCTTGGGCCGCTCCGGGATGTTCCATTTGTACTGCTTGCGCAGGTCGCCGGGCCAGTTCTCGAACAGCGCGAGATAGATGATCGGCACGGGGACAGAGGCGCGCGGCAGGTCGGCGAAGGCGGAGCCTGAAACCAACGGGCCGAAGTGCGCGTCCCAGGCGTCCCAGTTCGCGACCTTGGTGGCGGCGCCCTCGCCCTCCAGCGGCGGCGCCTGGTCCGGCTCGGTGGTGCCCGAGTGGGAATAGCCGAGCAAATCCAGGTTTGCGCGATTCAGGTGCGCCATTCGGTGATATGCCTGAAGCAGTTTGTGGTACTCGGGAGTGCCTCGCTGGATGTCGTAGCCGCCGTTGACGCCGCCGTAGGCATTGAGGTCCACGAGGAAGTTCAGGTTGTCGGGCAGCCCGAACGGGAGCACGTCCACGTCAACTGGGACATTGCGGATGAGTTGGCCGCCGGCGCGCACCGCGATGCTTCCGTGGTGGACGCCGGGCGCCGCGTCGTGCGGGATGTAGATATCAACGAAAACCGGCTGCACGCGCTGGCGCGGCACGCCGTTATCGGCGGCGGGCAGATCGAACACGCCGCTGAGCGGGATGAGCGGATCGGGATACCAGGGGCGATTCGGGCTGGTGTCCTTGTCGTCCGGCACCATCCACTCGCGGTAGAGTTGCACGGCGCCGGTCTTCTGGAAGACGAGCGGCAGCTTGCATTCGGCGAAGAGCGGCTGGTCCACCGTGACTGCTATATCTTTGACTGGAATCTCGCTCTCAACTGCCACCTGGAACGCGACGAACTCGTTTCGCGCCCCGGTGAGCTTGACGCTGCGGGTCCAGACGGGACCCTTTTCGAGCAGCACGCCGGTTTGCGGGTTCACTTTGTGCAACTCGGAGAATGACCAGACCTTCACTCCGCCGCCGGCGGATCGCTCCTCCGTCTGGGATGTCTGGGCCGTCTTCGGCAATTCGGGCCACGTGCGTGCGAACGCTCGCAGACTACCGAGCGCGCTGACCGGGCCCGGGTGGCCCGTGGCACTCACGCCGCGCGCGGCGAAGTAGTAGAGCTTGCCGGGCTGCAACTGTTCGACCACAGCGTTCACTTCGTCATGGAGCGCATTTGATACGGCCATCGGCTCGGCCTTGGGGGCCAGCGGGTCTAGCATCCAGCGCGGCGCTGGCGAGGCGGCCTCAAAGCTCTTCGAGGTGATCGGAGATTCTGAGTAGCGCAGCTCGTAACGCGCGGCATTGGCGCCTCCGAAATGGAGAATAACGCTGCCGGGCTGCAGCGAAGTGCGGCCCAGCGCGGTGGCCGAACGCGGCGCCATCGCGTGCACCGGACCGGCTTTGGCATTGGAACGGACGCCCTCGACGATCAGCACCGGCGGATCGGAGCTCTCGCGGCTGCCGATCGCGTGGCGCGTGCGAGTCTGCCCCTTTTCGTCGCTCAGCATGAGGCCAAACTGGTCGCCGATGGCCAGGGCGGTTGCGATCTGAACTGGGACATCGATCTCATACCAGTCGTCCCCGGCAGGTCGCGCCTTCACGTAAGCGTAGAGGCTGCCGCCGAGACCGAAGGTGACGTCGGCGACGTCCGAGCCGTCGTATGCCCAAGGATGGCCGGACTTGGCGAAAAAGTAGTTCGCCTCGCTTTCCATCCAAGGCTCGGAGCCGCTGATGGTGGAAATGCCCACCAGGGTCAGCGGTGTGGGATCTGGTTTGCGGTGAACGCGAAGAAAAGCCTTTTCGATGCGCAGTCCTTTGACTGCGGACATATCGAAGGCCAGCAGCGCGTAGCTGCTGCGGCCGCTGACCAGGAGGGCGCTGTCTGCGCCGTGGTTCGGGGATTGCCCGGGGTGGGGAATCCAAGACGGAGTTCCTATCCAGTTGTGTGCCGTGGCGGGGCATTGAAAACGCTCCGTCACCCGTGCGTCCGCGCCGGCTAGCGTCAGGGCGCAAAGCAGTACCGCAGTTCTACTTGACATCAGGTCTACATCTTACTAGGCGCAGCTCTCACGTTTGACGAGTCGACAATGCGACTGCAAGTATTGACTGCATGGCGCGCGCGCATGATTTGCCCAGTCGCTGAAAGGCAGCAGGATCCTACGCGTAGCGGAAAACCGGCAATCGCCTCATTTCAAACAATTTCCAAAGCGCCTCTCCGTTCCCCTCCGTTCTCCGACCTGTTCGTTTCTCCGCTGCGGCGCCCTATCCAATCGGCCGCGAATGAAACACGAGGCGCTACGAAACCGTGCCAGTGGTCGATAAACGGCGTTTACGGAAAATGGCAAGACGCACGGCAGCGGCCCGGGTTGGATGCGTTTCATCCGATAGATGGCGACAAGACGCGCATGGACCTTCGGGAGCGCGACCGGATCACTTGCCGGTGAGCAGTCCTTCGTCAGGAACGATATCCGTCAATATCGGTAGGCAACTGGCTGGGCAAGCGTGCCGTTTCAGGATCGGCTGACGTGGCCTCCGACCGGCTCTATCGGGAAGCTCTCGACGAACCTGTCCAAATCCTCATCGGTCAAGCCGTCACTGCTGCCATTCAAACGCACAACTTCCATGAGCAATCCGTTCGCGCAGAGCGTACGCTTGCACGTCGCATTCTGTAAGCCTTCTTCCGGGCCAATCCTGCCCACCACCAGTCGATAACGCTCGCGTGGCTTGTCCGGCGGCGCGAACCGATCCTCAAGCCGGCACAACCTCCGCCCGATTGCCTTCATCGTCCCTCCGCTGGGCCAACGGCACAGATGTTTATGTAAACGATGCGTTCGTTGCTTGGCCC
>JBKQPG010000095.1:0-19939 GCA_052145115.1 Bryobacteraceae bacterium | reverse complement strand
CCGCGCCGTGCACATACCCCACCACGATCCCATTCCCGCTGTGATTATCGCGGACCGTCGGATCGCCGGGATTATTCTCCGCCAGCGAATAGCCGATGTACAGATCGCGCGACGGATGGCCGCCGGCACTGATGCCCGCAAACCCGTTTTCGTGGGCGTGCACCCGCAGGATCCTGGCGCGCTCCAGCCCTTCAATCTCCACTCCCGATTTCCGGAACCCCGCCACATCCAGCCCATCCACCTCCACACCGCTCCCGTCTGCCAAGTACAGGCCGGATTCCGTGCTGCCTCCCTTGCGCCCCGCGCCTCGCAGCACCAGGTTCCGGAATGCCACATTCCGGCATCCCACCGCGGAAATCGCCCGGCCCGTGCCGCCATCGACCGTCGCGCGCCCCTGCCCATAGGAGGTGATGATCAGCGGCTGCCCGGCCGCCCCGCTGTCGCGCGCGCTCAGCTGCAACGTGCCCGCGAACGTGCTGCCGCCCTCCAGCAGCAGCCGGTCGCTGGGATGGAACTCTTGCCGGCTAGCCCGCACCAGGCTCCTCCACGGCCGTTGTTGCGTGCCCGCGTCCGCGTCTGTCCCCTTGGCGCTCAGGTAGTAGTCCGCGCACCACGCGCAGCCGCCCAGATTCGCCCACACCAGCGCCAGCGCGATTCCACGCATCTTTCCCCCTTGCCGCCGAACGGACTTCTGATCTTACCTGAACGCTCGCACTCGCCGGGAGCTTGTCGGGACCTGTCTGGAGATGTCTGGCGCAGTCTTTCGCCTCAACCGGCCCCGCCCCGCGCATGAAGGGCCGCGCACGCCGGTACGCGGCCCGTCGCGTCTGTGCTAAGTCTCCGTCCCAGCCCTTAGAACTGGAACCGTAAGCCGAACTGTCCCTGGCGCGGCGCCGAGTTGACGCCCGGCACATAACCGAACTCCGGGCTCGACAGATCGGTAATCGGATTGGCGAACGTGTGCCGGTTGAAAATGTTGTAGAACTCCACCCGGAATTGGAATAGGTATCTGCCTTCGGGACCGAAGGTCGTATTCTTCAGCAGGCTGACATTCTCGCTCGTGATGCCGAACCCGCGCAGCGCGTCGATGCGCGGCGGGCCGCTCCCGAAATCTCCGTACGCCGGATTGGTTGCGATCGTCGACGGAAGGTACCGGTCCGCGGCCGGCGGGTTGCTCGCGTCAGTTACAATCTGGAAGTTCCCCGAGCTGAACTGGCTGCCGGTGTACCCGGACAGATTGTAATTGACATAGGTTGCCGCCCAAAGCGGGTAGTAGTAATAGTTGGTCGAATAGAAGCTCAGCGGAAGTCCGGAGGCGTATGTCACCAGCCCCGAAGCCCGCCAGCCGCTGACCAGGCCGTTGAGCGGGCCATGCGCCGACTTCAGCAGCATGCGGCCGTGCCCGAAGGGCAGCTCATAAGTCACTCCGCCCTTGAACACGTGCTTCTGATCGTACCCCGTGAGCGTATGCGCCTCCTGGGCCAGGTTCGTGAAGTCCTGAATCGAGGCCGTGTCGTAACTGTCGCCGAAGGCGCTGTACACGTCTCCTGTCGACCGGGACAGCGTGTAATTCATGTCCATCGCCAGTCCGGCGCCGAGTCGTTTGATGAACCGCACCACCAACGAGTCATAGTAAGACTGCCCCGTCGGCAGCCCCACATAGAAAAGGTTCGGGTAGAACCAGTAGTTGGCCTCCCCGCTGGCCAGCTGCGGATAAGGCGCCACCGCCGCCAGCGCCGGCGCGCAGAATCCCGGGTACGGATAGGGCACGTTGTAGGACGCTGCGGTAGATGGATCGCACACCCAGTTCAGGGCGTTGCCGCTGTGCACCAGCGAATGGAACTCCGCCGGCGTCGTTTCGTTGTTCCACAAGCCCGTATCCTGCAGGTGATGTCCGCGGTTGGCGATATAACTGACATCGATCAGCATGTTTTTCTTGAGCTCATACTGCACGCCGATATTCCAGTTATCCGTGTAGCCGGCCTGTAGTGAGTTGGGGTCGATCGTCGCGCCAAGAATGTTGATCGGCATGGTGGTGCTCATCGTGCCGGGCGTGAACACGCCGGGATAGCCGCTAGTCCAGTTGAACGGAGTCGTCGCGGCATCGACGCCCTGGAATCCCGGAGCGAAGCCGTAAGGTATGCCACTCCAGTACTGAATGCCAATGGGAGCATACAGCATGTTGAAGGCCCCGCGGAAGACAAACTTCTTCCACGGATTCCAAGCTACGCCGATGTTGGGGCCGAAGTTGTGCCAGTCTTCGAATGTCTCGAAGCTATCGCCGCCGCCGTTGGCATACACCACGGCGCCCGGGATGCCCAGGTTGGGATCGACCGTCGTGAGATCGAAATTGGCCCAGTGGCCGTACTTTTCATGCAGCCGGAAGGTCGCATCCCACCGCAGGCCGAGATTCACCGTCAGTTTCGGCGTGACTTTCCAGCTATCCTGCGCGAACAGGTCCATGGCTTTGCGCCGGCCGTACAGGTTGATCGGAGTCGTCTGGCTGGCCGACTGGACGTCGCCCAGCAGGAAGCTCGCGAATCCGAAGCCTACCTGGTTGCCCCAAGGCTCACTGGGAGCGCCGGTCGTGTTGGGGTTGAAACCGAAGCTCAGCGCGCCCGAACCCGAGGTCGAATTGTTCAGCATGGCCCGGAAATCGCCGCCGAACATATATGTGTGCTTGCCCTTCGTCCACGAGAGGGTGTCGGCATAGATGAAGTTGCCCGAGACGTAATGGCCCTCCCAGGTATTGCCCAGGCCGGTCTCGTAATAGCCGTTCACCGCGTTTCCGAAATTCAGCGCTGGGAAGTTATTGGCGCCCGTGTTGCCAAAGCCTAACTGTGAGTTCCAGTCGGTGCTCGTGCTGGTGGGCACCGACCCGTTCCAGTATTGGTTGTAGGTCGCGTTGACGATGTTCAGCAGGTTCGGGGTGATGGTCCATGAATCGCTCGCGCGCCATTGATGCGACACCACCAACTGGTAGCGGTCGGCGGCCAGCGGCCCGCCGTCCGTGCTTCCCAACTGCCATACGCCTCCGCTGTCGTCCAGCAGCCGCGGCCGGTGGTTGTAAACCCAGGAACCCGACAGGCGGTGCTTATCGGTCAGGTTATGGTCGAGTTTCACCACGATTTGATCGGGCGTCTGCGACGGGCTGTTGGTGACGGTGAATCGCTCGTTCCCGATCAGCGAATCGGACTGAGGCGCGTAGTTTTTTTCGTAGATGTTGATGATCTTTTGCGAAATCGGGCTGATCATATTGGCCGGGATGATGTTTCCGCCGAACACCGCGCCGGGATCGGTCGGGTTGAAGATCGCTCCCGCATACACCGGATTGCCATACTTGTCCGTGCCCAGCTGCTTGCTCGTGTTCAGCAGCGCGCTGAAATTCCCGGTCAGGAAGTCTTGCGTCGGAACCGTCGCCGCGCCGGTGCCTGCGCCCAGCGTGCCCAGCGCGAAGTTGTTCTGCTGGTAGCGCTCGAAGGCGCCGAAATAGAAGGTCTTGTTCTTCCGCACCGGGCCGCCCACGCTGCCGCCGTAGTCCCAGAAGCGGTCCTTCGGCTTGTCGGGATCGCCCCACGTCCGCGCATCCAGAATCTCGTTGTGGCCATAGTCGAACGCGCTTCCGTGGATCTGGTTGGTGCCCGACTTCAGGTTCAGCATGATCACCCCGCCGTTGGTGATCGCGTTCTGTGCCTCGACACCACTGGTTTGAACCTCCGCCTCCTCGACCGCCTCCATGCTCGGCGCGGTCTCATCGCTGTCGCCCTGGATCTGGGACGTCCCCGAGGTCCCATCCACGGTGTAGTCCTTCGTGAACACCTGGTTGTTGTTGATCACCGCCGTGTACGGGTTGCTGCTGGGCGAGTAACCAGGCGTGAGCGCCACCGCGAACGTCTCGAAGTTCCGGCCGCCGCCGATGCTCAGCGGCATGTCGGTCATCACCTGGCCGCTCATATTGTTGCCGACGCTGCTGGTCTGGCTCTCCAGGATCGGCGCCTGGTCCGTCACCTCCACGCTCTGGGCGATGGCGCCCACTTGAAGCGTTTCGTCCATCTTGGCCACCTGCGTGGATTGCAGGATGATCTCAGGAACGTCGATGGGCGTGAATCCGGCATGGCTCAACTTGAGCGAATACTTGCCGGGAACCAGGTTGAGGATCGAATAGATGCCCACGCTATTCGTGTGGACGCGGGTCACTGTTCCGGTGTCGACGTTCGTGGCGACCACTTCCACATTGGGGACCACGCCGCCGGTGCTGTCCGTCACGGTCCCGGTAATGGTCGCCCGGTTGAGCTGCGCATCGAGCGGGCCAACACACAGCAGATTCAGCAACGCCGCCGCGAGCAGGGCTGCGCCTGCCGGAAGAATACGCTTCATCGCTCACCCCCTGTGCTGAAATGTCTTGAGACGAATACGCGAAAGCGCTTACTTGGAAAAATATAACTCCGTTAATGATGAGTGTCAAGGCACCTTTTCAGCGCACCTCCCGCCGCGCCGGAAGGCTCTGCTCCCTTTAGAAACGCACACCCCCGTTGATTAATGATGCAGCGGACTGCAGGTGTCTCGACCCCCTGAGTCCAGCTTGCGGCCGCCCGCATGCCCGTCAAAAATTCTCTGATCAGCAAGCGCTTTCTGCGTTATATTCACTGTGAGAGCGACTCCGCCGTGGACATCCGTGAAATCGCAAAGCACGCCAACGTCTCGACTGCGACGGTGTCGCGGACCATCAACCGCAACCCCAGCGTGGACCCCAAGCTGGCCAAACGGGTGTGGAAGGTGGTCGACCAGCTGGGTTACTACCCCAACATCCAGGCCCGCGGCCTGGCGTCGGGGAAAAGCCGGATTCTGGGCCTCATCGTCTCCGAGCTGACCAATCCGTTCTTCCCCGAGATCGTGCACAGCTTCGAGGCGCTCGCCGTCTCCCTGGGCTATGAGATGCTGCTGACCTCGACGGTGTACGATCCGCGGCGCATGGAGTCCTCCGTGCGCCGCATGATCGAGCGGCGCGTGCAAGGAGTGGCCATCCTGACCTTCGGTTTCGAGGAGGCTTTGATCGCAGATCTGCGCCACCGCAAGGTGCCGCTGGTCTTCGTCGACGTCGGGCCGCATGTCCCGGGCGTGTCCAACATCCGCATCAACTACATGAGCGGGATCCGCCAGGCGGTGCAGCACCTGGCGGCGCTGCGCCACCGCCGGATCGCGTTCGTGACCGGGCCGCCGCACCTGAAATCGGCGCTGGCGCGGAAATCGGCCTTCGAACAATCGATGCGCGAAATCGGGCTCGAAGCGGCTCCCGAGCTCATCGTGGTCGGAGACCATACGATGGCCGGCGGCATGCGGGCGTTGGTGAGCGTCGCCGGGCTAGGCAATCCGCCGACGGCCGTGCTGTGCTCGAACGACATGACGGCCATCGGCGTGATGCGCGAGGCCTATGAATACGACATGTCCGTGCCGGACCAGTTGTCGGTGGTGGGGTTCGACGACATCCGCATTTCGGAGTTCATGATTCCGCCGCTGACCACCGTCCGGATGTCCCAAACCCAGCTGGCCAAGCTGGCGTTCGAAGCCCTGGTCCACGCACTGGAGAAGACCGCAAGCAAGGGCGACGCGCAGGAGTACATCCTCGACACCAGCCTGATCCTGCGGCAATCCACCGCTCTCGCGCGGCCGCGTTACGGATCGGCGGGAGTCCGCAAGCGCCGCAGCGCCAATAGCCGGACCCGCTCAGCCGGCCGGGTGTGAGCTTTGCGCCGCTCCCGGCCGTTGGGCGCCAGCCCGTGCCGGTTCGCCGGTTCGGTGCAGATTCGAGGGGAGGAAATGCGATGCGGACGATGCGAACTGGAATTGGGATCGGCTTGTGGATGGGACTTCTGGCGGCGCTGAGCGGGGCCGCGCAGCCAGCCGAGGTGGAGCTGGGCAACGCGCAGGTGCGGATCCGCCTGGCCAACCAGGCAAAGCAGTGGTGGAGCTACCAGGCCAAGCAGGGCGCGGAGGCGCTGGAGTTCGGTGGGCCGGTGCTGGAGATCGACGGCGCGCCGGTCGCGGACACGCTTTCGGGGCTCAAACAGAGCGCGCCGCCCGCGCGCCTGGCCAACGGCGTAATGGAGTATCGCGTCGAGGGCGTTTACACGCATCATCCGGAGCTGCACGCGGCCGTGATCTTCCGCCTGGCGCCGGACAGCCCCATGGTACGCTTCCGCTATGAAATCAGCGCCACGGGGCCGCAGAAGCTGACCCGCGCGGCGGGCGTCGACCGGCTGGAATACTATGTCGTTTCCCTGGCCGCGTTTCCGGCGTTGCGCGAGGTCCGCTTCTCGGAGTTCCAGGAACTGACGCACAGTTACACGCTCTCCGAGCGAACCGTGGCGCAGAAGGAATTCGACAACCGCGTGCGGCTGATGGGCCCGCTGCTGGCCGCCTCCGACGGGCGGACGTCGGTGGCGCTGGCCTACGAGCACGGCTCGCAGGTCCCCGATGCGTTCCTCGATTTCCGGCTCACGCCGCAGCGGCGCGTGACGCTGGCGGCGGTGAAGGGCAACTACGTTAATGGGCAGGCGCTGCCGTATCGCACGGTGTGGATGCAGGCCGGTGCGGTGGCGGGCGGCATGGACTCGCTGGCGGCGGCTTACCGGCGTTTCGTGCTGCGCGATTTCAGCGTCAGCGGGGCCAGCCGCAAGCCGTACATCTTTTACGACACCTGGAATTTCCAGGAGCGCAACAAGTGGTGGAATCACCGCCCGTATCTGGAGTCGATGAACGAACAGCGCATCCTCGAGGAGATCGAGGTGGCCCATAAGATGGGCATCGAAGCCTTTCTGCTGGACGCGGGGTGGCTCGAAAAAACCGGCGATTGGCCGGTGAGCCGCCAGCGCTTCCCGCATGGCCTGGCGCCGATCCAGGAGAAGCTCAAGTCGTACGGCATGCGGCTGGGCCTGTGGTTCAACCCGACGGCGGCGGCGCTGTCGAGCCAGATGCTGAAAGAGCATCGCGACTCGGTAGTCTCGTGGCAGGGGAAGGAGAACCAGCCGGGAGAGATCTGGGAAACCGAGGCCAGCTATACGCTGTGCTTGGTGAGCCGCTACGCGGACGCATTCGCCGACAAGCTGATTCAAGTGGCGCGCGAGACGGGCGCGCGGTACTTCACCTGGGACGCCGTCGACCAGTACGTGTGCGACTCGCCGCATCACAACCACGGCACGGAGGCCAACACACAGCAGGAACGCGCCGACTCCTACGCCTTCCAGCTGCCGCTGGCGCTGGTGCACATCGTGGAGCGCGTGCAGGCCGCGGTCCCGGACGTGATCATCGATTTCGACATCACCGAAAGCGGACGCGCCGTGGGGCTGAGCTATCTGTCGGCGGGGAAGTACTTCCTGATCAACAACGGCCCCTACAAATTCAACTACGATCTGCCGATGGACCGCGACAGGGAGAACTGGAACCTGTTCTTCTGGCCCGGTCCGGCGCGCACCTGGATCTGCCGCCTGCCGTTGACGTTCGACAGATGGCTGCCTTCGGTGCTGTTCCTGACGAGCTACTTTCCCGACGATCCGGAGTCTTCGCAGATGGTGAATCTGGGCTCGCTGATCCTCGGACAGGACGGCATCTGGGGGGATCTGCCGGCCGTGTCGGCGGAAGGCGTGGCGCGCATCGGAGAGACGCTGGCGCACTTCAAGCAGGTGCGCGAGGACATCACCGCGGCCTCGCCGGTGCGCTCGGGCGTCGTGGGCGGAACGCCCGAGATCCACGAGAAGATCGCCGCAACGGGCAAGGGCGCGGTGGTGCTGTTCGCCACCACGCCGGGCGAGTTCTCTTACGTCACCAGCGCCCGCGTGGTGAAGCAATACTGGGCCACGGGCGGGGCGGACGCGAAGGTGGCCGTCGATTACGATGCCCAGGGCCGCGGGCGGCTGACGGTCCGGCTGGCCAAGCCCGGAACGGCTATCGTGCTGTTCGGGGCGTCTCCCGGAGCGGGGCCCGCGAAGCCGCAATGACGCCGGGCCTCTTCTCAGCCGGCCAGGCCATCCAGAAGCCGGCTCACGGATCGGCCGCACAGCTCCAGGAATCCTCTTTCACTCAGGGTGAATCGGCCGGCGCGATACAGCGCCACGTAGCCGTGTGCGATGGCCCAGAGCTGCAGGGCGACCTCCCAGACGTCGTCTTGCTTGAGCGCGCCGCACCCCATGGCCTCGGCCACGCAATCGGCGATGGGCGTCAGGGTGGGCGAGCGGCGGGCGCGAAAATCCTCGGGAAAGCGGCGGGCCTGCTGGCGCGGCTTGGAGAAGACGTAGTCGTACACCCGGGGATGCGCGAGGGCGTAGAGAAAGTAGCCTTCCATCATCCGGACCAGACGGTCAAAAGGGGCCGCCAACTGACGCCAGCCGGTCGTCTCGATGGTCTCCTTCAGCTTCAGGAATTCCCTTTCCGTCAAGGAGTTGAGAAGGGCATCCCGATTGGAGAAGTGGTAGTAAATGGCCATCGGAGTGATGCCCGCTGAGGAGGCCACGCGGCGCATGGTGACTGCGTCGGGACCTTCTTTTTCGAGCAGATCCAGGGCGGCCTCGCTGATCCGATCAATGGTTGGCTTCTTGTTCACGAGAGGTTCTTTTGTACAGTGTATGCCTTTCTTATACACTGTACAGTCACTTCAACTGGGGACCCGTGTAGGGTCCTGGTCCGGATCCTGCCCGAGGCAATGACAGGAGATCGTGTCTGAACAAGCGAGTGGGATCGCCGGGGGACAGTGCTTCACTTTCGGCAGCGCCAGCAAGTGCTAGAGTTAACCTGGCGGAGGCCATGGTGATCAAGATGAAGTGCCTGCCGGCTCTCGTGTTGTTCTCGTGTTTATCAGTCCATGCACAGTCGGGCCTCGATACGACGAAGTGGGTGGTGGTGGATGGCGCATGGATTGATCGGCCCAACAGAGACCAGATCTGCAACCTGGCGTCGGCGGTCGCCGTGGCCGACGGCGTGCTGACGCTCACGGCGAAGCACGAGACCGTCCTGTGCAAGGGGGGCGTCGACTACGGGCCGTCGAAGAAAGAGTGGACGGGAGGCACGATCTACGCGAAGTCGTTCAACTTCCTGTACGGCTCGATCGAGGCGCGGATCAAATCAGCCGGCTGGGGCGTGCATTCCGGGCTGCTGTGGATGATGGGTTCCGGCTGCCAGCCGATCATGTACCAGCATTCCTATTGGTGCAATCACACGTGGCCGAATCCCAACAACGAGATTGACATCGCGGAGATCAAGCCCCAGTCGGGCGGGCTGACGACGGTCTACCAGAACTTCTTTGGTGATTCCGCGAAATGGCACGATGGCAACGGCAAGACCACGGACGTGAGCCAGAACTGGCACGTCTACCGGCTGGACTGGTCGGCGTCGGAGCTGGTTTTTTCGATCGACGGCGTGGCAACAACCAGATTCAACACGGAGATCCCGTACCGCCCCATGTTCCCGATCATCAGCACGGAATTCGAGAACGATGCGGCAGGCGCGCCGGACCCGGCTGCGTTTCCGCAGACGATCCGAGTGGATTACGTGCGGGTGTGGGACGCGAGCGGCAAATTGATTTTCAGTGACGAGTTCGGCGCCAGGCAGTAGGGCCACGCGGCCCGGGCGCCGGGCATCCACAGCTCTCATATACTCAAATCGGACGACTGTTCAGCGGCCGCCCGCACTCGAGCCATGAAGATTACCAATGTCAGACCGCTCGTAATGGGCACTCCCTGGCGCAACCTTACCTTTGTGGTGGTGGAGACGGACGAAGGACTGAGCGGCGTCGGCGAAGTGCGGATGATCAATAACACGGAGGCTGTGCTGGGCTATCTGGCGGAAGCGGCGCCGCGCTACGCGATCGGCAAGGATCCGTTCGACCGCGAGCTGATCGTCGATAACATGCGCTTGCACGATTACAGCCGCGCGGGCGAGGTAGCGATGAGCGGCATCGCGCTGATCGAGATGGCGTGCTGGGACATCGTGGGCAAGGCGCTGAACCAGCCGGTATACCGGCTGATGGGCGGCGCGGTGCGGCCGAAGATCAAGGCCTACGCCAACGGCTGGTACACGGTGGAACGGACGCCGGAGGAGTTCGCCAAGGCGGCCCGGCGGGTGGTGGAGCGCGGATACCACGCCGCGAAACTGGACCCCTTCGGCGCGGGGTTTTACGAGCTGGACCGGCACGAACGGCTGAGATCGATCGCGCTGGTGGAAGCGGTGCGGCACGAAACGGGCCCGGACTTCGACATCTTCGTCGAGATGCACGGGCGATTCAACCCGGCCACCGCGATTCAGATCGCGAAGGAACTGGAGCCGTTCCGGCCGGGCTGGATCGAGGAGCCGGTGCCGCCGGAAAACTTGAAAGCGCTCAAGAAGGTTGCGGAAGCGGTGCACATTCCGATCGCGACCGGCGAACGGATCCACACGCGGTTCGAATGCCGGGAGCTGTTCGAGCTGCAGGCGTGCGACATCGTGCAGATCGACCTGTCGCATTTCGGCGGCATTGCCGAGGCGCGCAAGCTGGCGGCGTGGGCCGAGTCGTACTACATGCTGATGGCGCCGCACAACGTCTGCGGCCCGGTGGCCACAGCGGCGAACGTGCACCTGGCGGCCTGCACGCCGAATTTCAAGATCCAGGAACACTTCAACGACTTCGCCGACGCATGGGTGAAGGGCGCGGTGGACAGCTATCCCGAAGTCGTGGACGGGTACTTCAGTCTGCCCGAGCGTCCCGGCCTGGGCATCACGCTCAACGAGGATTTCATCGCTGCGCACCCGCGCGAGCGGGTCCACTTCGACCTGTTCGCCGAAGACTGGCACAAGCGGCAGGCAAAGGAGTAAGCGGTGCTCCGGTTCATTCAAATCGCGCATCCCGACCATGGCCGGCGCATCGGCCTGGTGGCCGACGACACGGTTTCGATCCTGGGCGGCTGCGCCACGGCGTATGAAGCGGCCCGCGCGGCATTCGACCGGCGCGAGCCGCTGGCGGCCTTGCTGGGCGCGCTGTCGGTGGAATCCGTTGTGCCGTATGACGACATCTACGAGGGCCGCGGCGCGTGGACAATTCTCGTGCCATTCGATCACCCTGCGGAACCGGCCCGCTGCCTGGTGAGCGGCACCGGCCTGACGCATCTGGCCAGCGCGGAAACACGGCAGAAGATGCATGCCGCCGGCGAGCAGGAAACCGACAGCATGCGGATGTATCGCTGGGGCGTGGAGGGCGGCCGGCCGCGCGCGGGCGAGATCGGCACCGCGCCGGAGTGGTTCTACAAAGGGAGCGGTCTAATCCTGCGCGCGCACGGCGATCCGCTGGAAGTTCCGGCGTACGCCGAAGACGGCGGCGAGGAACCAGAGATCGCGGGCGTATACGTCATCGACGATTCGGGAGTACCGCGGAGAATCGGGATGGCGATGGGGAACGAATTCTCCGATCACAAGACCGAGCGGCGCAACTACCTGTACCTGGCGCCATCCAAACTGCGGCAGTGCTCGCTGGGCCCGGAACTAATCGTCGACCCGGATTTCACGCTTATGGCGGGTACGGTCAGCATCGAACGGGACGGCGCGAGCGTGTGGAGCAAGGAGATCGGATCGGGCGAGCAGCGCATGTCGCACTCGCTCGCCAACCTGGAGCACCATCATTTTAAGCATCCGCAGCACCGGCGGCCGGGCGACGTGCATGTGCACTTCTTCGGGGCGGACGCATTCAGTTTCGGCGCGGGAGTGGAGCTGCGGGACGGCGACGTGATGGTCATCGCGTTTCAAGGATTCGGGCGTCCGCTGAGAAACACTGTCCGGATCCGCACAGAATCCGAGAGGCCGGTGGTGGTGCAGCCGGCGTGAAGCAAGACGCTTCCGAGCACATATTTCGAGGTCTGGAGTTGAGATGACACGCAGAGAAGTTTTTGCGCTGCTGGCGCCGCTGGCGGTCTCCGCGGGACCGGCAACGGCAGGCGAATTCAGCATCACCGTCGATGGCGAGTCGAAGGGCCGGGTATGGGAGGGGTTGGGGGCATTGAGCGCTGGCGCCTCCTCGCGGCTGCTGTGCGACTATCCGGAGCCGCAACGCGCGGAGATCCTGGATTACCTGTTCAAGCCCAACTTCGGCGCGAGCCTGCATCACCTGAAGGTGGAGATCGGCGGCGACGTCAATTCGACGGACGGGTCGGAGCCGAGCCAGGCGCGGACGCGCGAGGAATTCGAACACCCGAAGCCGGAGTACTTCCAGCGCGGCTACGAGTGGTGGCTGATGGAGGAGGCGCGCAAACGCAATCCGCGAATTCTGATCGAGGCGCTGCAATGGGGGGCTCCGGGGTGGATCGGCAACGGCCACTTCTATTCGGAAGACAACGCGCGATTTGTGGCAGCATTCGTCAACGGCGCGCGGCATTACCACGGCGTGGATGTCGACTACGTGGGTGTCAGAAACGAAGTGATGTACGACACGGGGTACATCAAGCTGCTCAGGAAAGTGCTGGATGAGAGCGGCCTCGAGCGAGTGAAAATCGTGGCGGCGGACCTGTGGGAACCAGAAACAAAATGGGCCATCGCGGACGCCATGACCCAGGATGCGGAACTCAGAAAAGCCGTGGCGGCGATCAGCGCGCACGTCACATCCCACACCAGCTTTTACACCACCGCCAATGCTAAGAAGCTGGGGGTGCCGATCTGGGACGGCGAGGTGCACGCCTACGGCGGCAACTGGTATGCAGCGGCGCATCATGCGCGGCAGAACCGGGCGTATCCGATAGGCCGGATCACGAAGCTGGTTTCGTGGAGCCTGATCAGCTCCTACCAGGATTTTCTGCCGGTGCCGCATTCCGGTCCGATGCGGGCCGTGACGCCGTGGTCGGGCCATTACGAGGTGCAGCCTCCCCTGTGGATCCTGGCGCACTTCACCCAATTCACACAGCCGGGATGGCATTACCTGGACAGCGCGTGCAAATACTTTGCCGGCGAATCGGAGGAGTCGCCCAAGGAGGGCTTCTCCATCACGGCGCTGAAATCCCCCGACAGCAACGACTACACGATCCTGGTGGAGACCATGGATACGAAGGAAGCGCAGACGGTGACGTTCCGCGTGACCGGGGGGTTGTCAACGGGCGACCTGGCGGTGTGGCGCTCGCGCTTCGGGCAAGAGGCGTTGCTGCGACTGGACGACATCGTGGCGCGAGATGGGACATTCACACTCGGGCTGGAGCCGAATGCGATGTATTCGCTCACCACGACACGCGGCCAGCGGAAGGGCCGGTTCGCGACGGTGATTCCGCCAGACCGGCCGTTTCCGTTCCCGTACCACGACGATTTTCAGGCCGTGCCGGTCGGGCGCACGCCGAGCTATCTCAGCGACCAGCACGGCACATTCGAAGTAGCGCAGCGGCCGGACGGCAGCGGCCAGTGCCTGGCGCAGACTGTGACGCAGCAGGGAATCTGCTGGGCCACTTACGACTATCCGCGGACGATCATAGGCGACGTCGACTGGAAAGACTACCGCGTGTCGATCGACTATTTTCTGCCCGGAACGGGATCGGTCAAGCTGACGGGCAGGGCGAACGGGTTTGCGTGGGGTGAACGCATCACCGGTTACGGGATCGAGGTGGATCACGCGGGGCACTGGACGCTGCGGGCAGGGGAGAAAACGCTCGCCAGCGGGACGTCGTCCGCTCGCAGCGCGGCGTGGCATCAGCTCTCACTCCGGCTCAAAGGCGACCAGGTGAGCGCGTGGCTGGATTCCGACCTCCTTGCCGCCGCGACGGACAGCAGCGTCAGGAACGGACTGGTGGCGCTCGGAACGGGCTGGAATCAGGCCCTGTTCGGCGATCTGCGGATTGAGGATGCGAAGGACTAATCCCGGAAGCCTGGACATCGCAGGCGCAAAAAGGCGCGCGAGGCCGTTCCTCTCTAGGGCCATTGGCGCATTGAATGCAAGCCACGATCAGCCGCCTGCAGGCGGCTGAGGAAGCGCATCGTTCCACACCCGCTTCGATCGCGGCGCCGGCGAACCTGTCCCGCTCGAGAATGCGGGCCATTCAAAGGCTCGATTCAGCGGACCACGCGGCATGAACGGATGGAGGATTCCGCCGGGCAGGAGCTGGACAATTGGTCCTCGCGTCACCGAGGCAAGCGACCCGCTGGTGTTACTGCGCGACCCGGAGATGGCGCCCGAAATGGTTCATCCCAGCCACTGGGGATGATGAGCGGTGCCGTCGAAACGAGGGCTGGTCTTGAAGGGCTCGAATTCGCCAGTCAAGGCGGCATCCCTGGTCTTCGCGACAAGCCTGGCCACCTGCTCCTCGCTCATGGGCTTGAAAGTCCTGACGGCCTCGATCGCCTGATCGACCCTTTCCAGGGAATCCATGCCGGTGATCAGAACGGAGATCGGCAGGCTCAAGGCATAGTGCAGGCACTCGATGGGCGTCACGGTGTTGCTCTTGAGGATGAATCCGCCGCCCATGGTCTTCATGGCGAGCGGCGCGATGCCCTGCTCGACCAACCTGGGGAGTACCTGACGCGTGAAGCTGCGGAAATGGTAATCCATCACGTTGAGGGGCATCTGGCAGGCGTCGAAATGGAAGTTGTGCCGGGCGGCCAGGTCCAGCATGCGCAGATGCACGAACGGGTCCTTGTGGCCGGTGAACCCGATGTAGCGAATCTTCCCCGCCTTCTTGGCGTCGACGAGAGCCTCGAGGGGGCCATCGGCGGCGAAGAAGCGGTCGGGATCTTCGAGGCGGATGTTCTCGTGGTACTGCATGAGGTCCACGTGGTCGGTCTGAAGGCGCTGGAGCGACTCGTCGATCTGGCGCGCCGTGGACTGCCGCGTGCGGCCGTCGAACTTGGTCATCAGGAAAACCTTCTGCCGGTAGCCATCGCGGAGGGCGTTGCCCATGCGGCGTTCACATTCGCCTTCGGCGTAGTCCCAGCAGTTGTCCATGAACGTGATTCCGCGGTCGATCGCCGTGCGGATGATGCGCGTCGTAAGCTCCGGATCCGACCCGAATCCAGCGTGCGAGCCGCCCACGCCGATCACCGAGACTTTTTCGCCCGTCTTGCCAAGCGTGCGATAGGTCATTCCATTCGATTGACCTTTCGTCGATGCAGTCACACCTAGAGCTGCCAATACGCCTAGAGCCTGCCTGCGGTTCATTGGAATCCCCCCTTTCGTGTTATCTATTATGCGCCCAACATGGATTTCCCGGATGGGCGGAGTCAAGCGCCAACCGAAGCCAGGAACGGAACAGGATATTCCGATCTGAAGACTTTGGGTATCTGCGCCTGCTCATTTCGTGCTATTGATCTGAGATACGATCGCGCGGGATGGCGATTCCCGGGGTGGAGGCCCCACGTCGATGGCCAGCGGGCCCTTAGGTCAAGACGCGCTGAAATCTTTTCAAAACGATGGTTACGTCCTGGCTGGCGGCATGTTCGATGCGCAAGAGATCGAACTTCTGCGCCGATCCGCCAAGCAGGACAAGGCCCTGGATGATCATGCCTATGGCAGAGCCGACTCGGAAGGGGGAACCATCCGGCTGGCTTTATGGAATCACCCCGGCGACTCGATCTATGGCATGTTCGCCCGCTGCCGCTCCGTGGTTGACACGGCCGAAATGCTGCTGGGCGGCGAGGTGTACCACTACCACTCGAAAATGATCATGAAGGAGCCCCGGGTCGGCGGCGCATGGACGTGGCATCAGGACTACGGCTACTGGTACCAGAACGGCGTTATGTTTCCGCTTCTGTGCAGCGCGTTCATCGCGGTGGATCGGGCCACCCGGGAGAATGGCTGCCTGCAGGTGTTGAAAGGCTCTCACTTGGCGGGGCGCATCGACCATGTATTGGCCGGAGATCAGGCCGGCGCCGACGTCGAGCGCGTGCAGGAGCTGGCCAAACGCCTGGAACTGGTTTACGTGGAGATGGAGCCGGGCGACGCCATCTTCTTCCACTGCAACCTGCTGCATCGCAGCGATCAGAACCGCTCCGAACATCCCCGCTGGTCTCTCATCTGCTGCTACAACGCGACGCGCAACGACACGTACAAGGAATCGCACCATCCGCGCTACACGCCGCTGAGCAAGGTCGACGACGCGATGATCAGGAGCGTCGGGATGAGCCGCTTCGCGGACAGCCACGCGGACGTGGCGTGGCTGGATCCCGTCCGCGACGTGAGCGCATCGAGCCTGACCAGCAGCCGGAAACCATGATTCCCAACACCAACGACGGTAGCCCGGCGCCGCCGCGAATGCGCTGCTACCTGAACCTGATGACTCTCGAGGATCTGCCAGCCCATGCATCCGGGCCGGGTGCCGCGGATTGGGACGCTGCGCTAGCGGCCATTCGCGAGGCCGGGTACGAAGGGGTTCAGTTCATCGAGCCGGCGACGAAGGAGCAGTTAGCCGCCTGCGTTCGACTGAACCTGGGGAGAGCAGGATCCGGCCGGGTCAATGAGCCGCAGGATGCACAGGAACTGGCCACGCGGTTCGCGTCCGAGGGAATGGAGTGCGCCACGCTGCACGTGGGATGGGGGATGGAGGACGACGAACAGGCGGCCTTCCTATTGGAAGCCGTGCTGGCCGCGTCGAGCCGCAACCACGTGCCCCTTTACGTGGAAACTCACCGCGCCACGCTGTTTCAGGACATGTGGCGGACCGTGCAGTTTGTCAAGCGCTTCCCCGAGCTTCGTTTCAACGGCGACTTTTCCCATTGGTACACCGGGCTCGAAATGGTCTATGGCGGATTCCAGAACAAGCTCCAGTTCATTCGCCCGGTGCTGGAGCGAGTTGGTTTCCTGCATGGGCGCATCGGCGACCCGGGCTCCATGCAGGTTGATATTGGATCCGGTGACGTGGAAACTCATCCCTATGTCGCGGACTTTCGCGCGTTGTGGACGGCCTCGTTCGCGGGGTTTCTGGCGCGGGCCCGGCCGGGCGACTACATTCTGTTCGTGCCTGAGTTGTTGAGTCCGCGCATTTATTACGCCCGGCGCCTCGCCCTCAGCGGCTCGGCGAGAATTGAGGAAGGCGACCGCTGGAATCAGGCGCTGGTTCTGCGGCGCATCGCCCAGGAGTGTTTCGGGTTGGCCCAGGAGAATAAGAATGCCTACTGACCTGGCTGAAGTGCATCACCCTTTGGGGAGTCTGTTCGAATGGCCGAAGGGCCGGGAGGAGTGGGACCAGTACCGCCTCAGCGCTGAGCAAGTGGCGTTCTACCACGAATTCGGCTATCTGGCCGGCGTGCGCGTGCTCGACGATCGGCAGGTGGAGCTGCTGAGATCTCAACTCGCCGGCTTGGCCTCTACCTCCCATCCGGGCCATTCGTTGTTCTACGAGTACCATTCGAATGAGTCGCAGAATCCTGAAACAGTGCTGTTCCACGCGCTGGGCGCCTGGAGAATCGAACCTGCATTCCACGACGTCCTATGGAGCCCGCCCTTTGTCATGGCCGCATCGCAACTACTGGGCGGCGCAGTGCGCTTCTGGCACGATCAACTCTTCTGCAAGCCCGCGCAGCACGGCGGAGTCGTGGCCTGGCACCAGGACTTTTCCTATTGGACGCGCACCCAGCCGCTGGCGCACCTGACCTGCTGGATCGGGCTGGACGACAGCACTCGCGAGAACGGGTGCCTGCATTACGTGCCCCGCAGCCATCGTTGGAAACTGCTCCCGGTCACGGGTCTGGCCGGCGACATGGACGAGATTCAGACCGTGCTCTCGCTCGAACAGAAGCAGGCT
Organism: Bryobacteraceae bacterium; assembly: GCA_052145115.1. Classification (GTDB taxonomy): domain Bacteria; phylum Acidobacteriota; class Terriglobia; order Bryobacterales; family Bryobacteraceae; genus CAIVVT01. The sequence goes on along the minus strand of JBKQPG010000095.1, from coordinate 2,216 downwards.
TTCCGTCCCGTCTCGATCGAGTTGAAGAGCGGGGAATGCAGCTTCCACCATCCCTTGCTGGTCCACGGCTCCTATGAGAATCGGTCCGCGCGGGCGCGCCGGGCGACGGTGATCAATGTGTTTCGCGATGGCGTCCGGTCGGCCTCCGACGCACCCCTGTTGGAAGGCGTTCCACCCATCCCCAGCGGCAGCAAAATGGAGGGGACCTTCTTCCCGCTGCTGTTCGATCCACAGGGATAGCGGGCGCCAAACGGCTAGTCTTTTCGCGTCTCGCCGAGGCCCCGGGCAATCTGTGCGGCCTCCTCGATGGCCCGCGCCAGCACGGAGCGGATCTTGCCATCCTCGAGCATCAACAGCCCGGCAATCGTGCATCCCGCCGGCGTGGTGACATCGTCGCGCAACGCCGCCGGATGGCGTCCGGTCGTCTGCACCATTCGAGCGGCGCCGCCCACTGTTTGCGCGACCAGATCGAGGGCCAGTTGCCGCGGCAACCCCACGCGCACGCCGGCATCCGCCATGGCTTCGATGATCAGATAGACATACGCCGGCCCGCTGCCGCTGAGTGCGGTGATGGCGTTGAAATGCTGTTCGTCCACCTGCCGGCAGCGGCCGACCACGGCGAACAGCGATTGCGCCTGCTCGAGATGCGCCGGCGTGGCGTGTTTGCCCCCACAGATGACCGTCATGCCCTCGCCCACGATACTCGGAGTGTTGGGCATGGCGCGAATCCACGGGTTCGGTACGCCCAGTAGTTGCTCGAGCCGCGCCGTGGAAACGCCCGCGGCGATCGAGATGAGCAGCGTCCCAGGCGGAAGTCCACTCTGCGCCAGGCGGCCGATCGCCGCTGGAACGTGTGCCGGCTTGACGCACAGCAGGACCATTGCGGTGTGCGGCAGGCGCTCCTCATAGCGCGTCGTCACGGGAACGCCCAGGGCACTCTCCACCGCCTGGGCCGAAGCCGATGTGCGCGTGGCGGCCCAGATCCGATCCGGCGTCAGGAGGCCGCCGCGGAGAATGCCCTGAATGAGCGCCTGGCCCATGACCCCAGCGCCGATGACCCCGAGACAGGCTCCGGGCGGCAGAAGGGGCGGTGCGTCTTGAGCGTCCAAATTGCTGTTTGCCATTCCCTCGATCTTAGCCCGGATGTTGCACCTCGATCGCAGCGAGGCGCGATGAGCAGGCAGCAGCGGTTGCGATCAACTGCCGGTTGTGCCGATTGGTTTCGATCCACGCGCCCCGCATCCCAAGGATGGCTACATTGCCGCACTCGCACACCAGGGCAGTGAGGAATTCTGGGAACCATCAAACGAAGGGGTTTACGACCCGCACGCGTCCATATCGCTGCCCGTGGCTCAAGTCTTCGGAGTAAACAGTATCGGCTCCAAGCGCCTCGGCAGCCGCGAGGATCGCTGCGTCCCAATAGGAAAGCGCGAATCGCTCGGATCGCTCGATGGCGATTCGCACTAACTGATGGTCAATGGTCTGACACGGAAAGGCCGTCCACTGCTCAATCCACTCCAAGGCTTGCGCGGCGGAGATCGGGCGCGACGCCTTCCTCACTACGGTCACATAGAATTCCTGCAACACTTGCGCCGAAGTACCGAAGTCCATCGATTCAACAAGCTCTATGGCGCGCTTTCTCTTCGGTTCGTCTTTGCCCGTTCCTACCGCCGCGTAGACGAGAACGTTGGTGTCGAAGAAGACCCTAGCGATCATGCAATTCCTCACGGCTCCACGTTTTCTTGCCCAGCCGTCCTTGAGATTGCGCGCTCAACTGCCGCAAGCGCACCCGGGCGCGCTTGGCCCGATCCTCGTGCGCGGCGAGACCGGTCAAGTATTCACGCACCAACGCGTTAACGGTCGAGTTGCGTTCGGCGGCATGGCGGCGAACAGTAGCCAGGACATTCTCGTCCACGCTGAGCGTGATGTTCTTCATAACCACAGTATATGTGTAACTGTGTGGATGCACAATCGACAGCGCGCGGGGATGATCGGTCCAAGGGCAACGTCCCATTCTCCGCGCTAGAGGCTCTCCAGACGCGTGCAGCCGGCTACCGTCATCACAGCGAGGTCCCGGTCAAGTGGTGGTGGATAGACGCTCCGGCTCGGCGAGGCGTGAAGGCGGTTCAGCCGGGAAACTTGGTTGCGGGGGGTGGATTTGAACCACCGACCTTTGGGTTATGAGCCCAACGAGCTACCAGACTGCTCCACCCCGC
>JBKQPG010000094.1:0-89207 GCA_052145115.1 Bryobacteraceae bacterium | reverse complement strand
CCCCACTCCCCCAAACAAACGACGAAAGGAGGGTCAGAACCCCGAAATCAGGCCTTGAATTTCAGGCTCCTCTTGTATTGGAATCACTCTCCGATTTGAGGCTCATTTGTGGATTGGATAATGCTGCACACCTTCAGGCTCATTCTTGAATTGGAAAATGCTGCGGAATGCGGAGGGTGGGAGAGCGGCGGGAAGGTGGGACCAGAGCGGCCACCCGACCCTAGCCCGGATATTTCACCAACCATCGGCTGCGGCGCGCGATAGGGCCGCATCTATTGCGTTGCGCTGGGCCCAGAGGGCGCCCCCCGTCCTCGAAGTAGCAGTCCAGTACGCCTGCGGGCGGCTCCCGCAAGCGCGCCTTGTGGCATTGCCTGATGTTGGGGCCCTCTCATCGCGCCTCGCTGCGATCGTGGTGCAACATCCGGGCTAGTGCCAGCGCTTGAGGCCCTTGCGCCCGATGTCGCGGCGCAATTGCAGGCCGTCGAAGTGAATCGTGTCGCAGGCGGCGTAGACGTTGGCGATGGCCTGCTGGAGGGTGGAACCGGAGTGGGTCACGCCGAGGACCCGGCCGCCGGCGGTTTCGACCGGTAGTTGGTCACCATGCACAGCGGATTTGGAATCGCGCGTTGCGGCGTGGAAGACGGTGGCCCCGGTGGCCGCAGCAGCTTTGAGGCCGGAAATGGGGTCGCCCGAGCGAACCGCTCCTGGATAACCGTGCGCGGCGAGTACGACGCAGATGGAGGGTTCCTGGCGGAAGCGGAGCAGACGCGGATCCTGCCGGCCGAGGGCGGCGGCGTGGACGAGAGCGCCAAAGTCGCAGTCCAGGCGATGCAGCAGGGCCTGCGTTTCGGGGTCGCCGAGCCGCACGTTGAATTCGAGGACCTGGGGCCCGTTGGTGGTCATCATCAAACCGGCATAGAGGAAGCCGACGAAGGGCGAACCCTCGGCCTGCATACCGTCGAGCACCGGTTGCATGATGGTACGAACGACGAGCTCGCGGTCGGCGGTGGAAAGGAGGCGGGAATCGGAGTAGGCGCCCATGCCCCCGGTGTTGGGGCCGAGATCGTCTTCGAAGATCGTCTTGTGATCCTGGGAGGGTTCGAGCGGCAGGACGCTCTCACCGTCGCACAGGCCGATGAAGCTGATCTCCTCGCCGGAGAGGAACTCCTCGATCACCAGTTGGCGGCCGGCGGCGCCGACGAGGTTGCCGGAAAGCATATCATGAAGTGTAGAAAGAGCGGCGGCGCGATCCGGACAAATGACGACGCCCTTGCCGGCGGCGAGTCCATCCGCTTTTAATACAATGGGATACGAGAACGAGTCCAGCGCTTTATTGGCCTCATCTTCGCTTACTGCTACGACGTACCGGGCGGTCGGAATGCGGTGCCGGAGCATGAATTCCTTGGCGAAAATCTTGCTGCCCTCGAGGCGGGCGGCAGCTTGAGAGGGTCCGAAAACGAGGTGGCCGTTGCTCCGAAAGAGATCGACGACGCCGTCGACGAGAGGCGCCTCGGGGCCGACGATTGTGAGGTCGGGATGGAGATGATTAGCGAGGTCCAGCAGGTCGTGGGGTTTCGAGGAAGGCGGGCGGATGCAGGTGGCGACCTGGGCGCAACCGGGATTGCCGGGGGCTACGACGACCTCGCGGACGGAGGGGCTGCGCTGGAGGCGCCAGGCGATGGCATGCTCGCGACCGCCGCCGCCGATAACAAGGACTTTCACGGGAGTGTCTCCTGGGCTGACGATTCTTTAGGATATCTGTAAGGAGATGCCGCCGCCAACGCGACAAATGGTTTACGACGTTGTGGTGATCGGGGCCGGGCATGCCGGCTGTGAGGCGGCGCGGGCGTGCGCGCGGATGGGGTTGAAAACGGCCCTGGTGACGATGAATGCCGACCTGATTGCGCAGATGTCGTGCAATCCGGCGATCGGCGGAATCGCGAAGGGCCACCTGGTGCGGGAGATCGATGCGCTGGGCGGCGTGATGGGCGAAGTGGCCGACGCGACGGGCATCCAATTCCGGCTGCTGAATACGAGCCGCGGCCCGGCAGTGTGGAGTCCGCGGGCGCAGATGGATAAGCAGAAGTACCGCGTCCGGATGAGTGAGGTGCTGGAGGCCGAACCGAATCTGCGAATTCTACAGGCGGAAGTGGCCGAGCTGGCATATGAAGAGGCCGGAGGAGACCGGCGGCGCGTGCGGGGCGTGGTACTGCGAGACGGGCGGATGCTGGAGACGCGGGCGGCGGTGGTGACGACCGGGACCTTCCTGAACGGGTTGTCGCACATCGGAGAGAACAAGTCGGCGTGCGGAAGGAACGGCGAGGCGCCGGCGAATCTGCTGGGCAACCATCTGCGGAGTTTGGGATTGGCGTGGAAGCGGCTGAAGACCGGGACGCCGCCGCGGCTGGATGGGCGGACGATTGAATGGAGCGCGTTCGAGGCGCAGCCCGGCGACGCGGCGCCGACGCCGTTCTCGTTCCTGACGGAGAAGATCGAACGGAAGCAGATCCACTGTTATATCGCCTATACGACGGAGGAGACGCATCGGATCCTGCGGGATGCCATCGGGCGGTCGCCGCTGTACAGCGGCCAGATTGAGGGGATTGGACCGAGGTACTGCCCGTCCATCGAAGACAAGATCGTCAAGTTTCCTGACAAGACGCGGCACCAGATCTTCCTGGAGCCGGAGGGGCTGGACACGTATGAGGTCTATGTGAACGGCATGAGCACGAGCATGCCGATTGACGTGCAGGAGGCGATGATCGCGTCGATTCCCGGACTGGAGAGAGCCGAGATGATCCGGCCGGGATATGCCATAGAATATGACGCCGTCGATCCGCGGGAGCTGTCGCACGCGCTGGAGGTGAAGTCGATCGGAGGATTGTTTCTGGCCGGCCAGATCAACGGGACGTCGGGGTATGAGGAGGCCGCGTGCCAGGGGCTTCTGGCAGGCCTGAATGCGGCGGCGAGCATTGGCGGCAGTGAGCCTGTCGTGCTGAGCCGGACCGATGGGTATGCGGGGATCCTGGTGGACGATCTGGTCACCAAGGGTGCGGACGAGCCGTACCGGATGTTCACGTCGAGGGCGGAATTCCGGCTGCAGTTGCGAATCGATAATGCGGATGAACGCCTGACGCCAATCGGCCGCAAGGCTGGACTGGTCAGCGATGAGAGATGGGCGCTGCTTGAGAAGAAATTGAAACAAGAGGAGAGAATCCGGCGGTTGCTGGCTGAGAATCGGATGGATCCCAAGAAGTTTGGTCTGACGGCTGGTGCGCAAGACGAGCGGCCGACGCTGGAGGCGTGGCTGCGGCGGCCCGAGTCGAAGTTAGGAGACTTGAGAACGTGGATTGAGGAGCAGTTGGGAGAACCGGCGGTGTGCGGCGGGCTGACTACCATCGAGACGGAGGTGAAGTACGAGGGGTACATGGAGCAGCAAGAGAGGCAGGTTCGGAGACTGCGGGAAGCCGAGGCGAGGCAGATTCCGCCGGGGCTCGATTATGCGACTGTTCAGGGCCTGAGCCGAGAGGTCAGAGATCGACTGACGAGGGTCTGTCCAGAAACACTGGGGCAGGCCTCAAGAATCCCGGGGGTCACACCTGCTGCGATCGCCGTGCTGGACGTGTTCCTAAGCCTCATGCAGAGGCCAAACGGATGACCGAGGAGGAGCGGTTTGACGGGCTTCTTCGTGAGCAGTGCTTGACCTTCGCGGACATTCGTGGCGAGGATTCGCGGGTGCTGATGATGCACTACAAGCTGCTGCGCGAATGGAATCGGCGGATCAATTTGACGGGGAGGGCGACACTGGAGGAGGCGATCGTTCGACATTACGCGGAATCGCTTTTCCTGGCTTGTTTGGTTCCTCGCTGGGTCAAGAGCGTTGTGGATGTGGGTTCCGGCGCAGGGTTTCCAGGGTTTCCAGTGGCAGTCCTGCGGCCGGATGTTGAGGTAACGCTTGTCGAATCAGACCAGCGCAAGGCTGCGTTTTTGCGCGAGGCTTCGGACCTGGTGCGCAACATTCATGTTCGGTGTGTTCGGGCTGAGTTGCTGAATGATAAGTGCGACGGGGTCATTGGGCGGGCAGTGCGTCCGACTGAAATCGTGGCCACGGCGCGCAGAGTCGCGGCTTGGATCGGCATCCTGTTATCGCGTAATGACGCCGAGGCTCTAGCCAGCAGGATTGACTTCCATATAATGGCGCTCCCATGGAATCCATCCTCTGTCGCCCTGATTGGCACCGTTCCACGTGAAACACTCCAGAACCGTTAGCGGCAGATGTTCCACGTGAAACGTCGGGCAGGGGCTGCCGTGATAGCATGGACGTGTCGCGGGACGACCTGAATGGCCCGAGTCATCGCAATCGCCAACCAAAAGGGCGGCGTGGGTAAAACCACGACCGCCATCAATCTCGCCGCATCCCTCGCCGCTAATGACCTCCGGGTCCTGTTGATCGATATGGACCCGCAAGGGAACAGCACGACAGGCCTCGGGATCACGAAACGCGATAGCCTGCCCACCGTCTACGACGTCATCTCGGACAGAGCCCAACTCAGTGAGATTCTCCTGCACATCCAGCCGGATGGGATTCACCTTGCACCTTCCGACACGAACCTCGTTGCCGCCAACGTCGAGCTCGTCGGTACCGGCCAGCGCGAATTTCACCTTTCCAGAGCGCTATCGCCGATCAAGGACCAATTCGATTTTGTTCTTATCGATTGCCCGCCCGCACTGGATCTGTTGACGGTCAATTCACTTGTGGCAGCAGATTCCGTTCTGATTCCCATCCAGTGTGAGTTCTTCGCCCTCGAAGGCATATCTCAATTGCTGGACACCATTGACCGTTTAAGGGAAAACCTCCAGCCTCACCTCGCCATCGAGGGAATCCTCCTCACCATGTTCGATGACCGCACGAACCTGGCCCGCCAAGTGGCTGCGGACCTGAGGGACTTTTTTCAGGGAGAGGTCTTTCAAACGATCGTTCCCCGAAGCATCCGCCTGGCTGAAGCGCCCAGTTTCGGCAAGACGATCCTTACTTACGACCCCCGTTCCAAAGGGGCCGAAAGCTACATCCAACTTGCCAAGGAGATCGTAGCCAATGAGCAACGCCGACAGCACCCGCAAAGCGCTCGGTAGAGGTCTCTCCGCCCTTCTCCCCAGCAACCGCCCGCTGACGCCACAAACGCCCACCGCGCAGCCTGCTGCACCTCCAGCACCGCTGCGCGTCCCGATCGACGACATCGACCCCAACCCGCTCCAGCCGCGCAGCGCTTTCCAGGCGGATCGCCTGGCCGAATTGGCTCAATCGATTCGCCAGCACGGCATCATCCAACCCCTGATCGTCCGCTCTGCCTCGGGCCGGTACCAATTGGTCGCGGGCGAACGGCGCTGGCGCGCCGCCAAGATGGCAGGCCTGGCGCACATTCCGGTGATCATCCAGGACTACGCCGATGACCAACTCATGGAAGTCGCTCTGATCGAAAACATTCAGCGCGAGGACCTGAATCCGATCGAAGTGGCCCACGCATTCGAACGATTGACACGGGACCACCAACTCAGCCACGAGCAAATCGCCGAGCGCACAGGCAAAGACCGCACCACTGTCACCAACATGCTGCGGCTCCTGCGCCTCCCCGGAGATATTCAACTTCTCCTGGCCGAACACCGCCTCTCCATGGGCCACGCCCGCGCTCTGCTGAGCCTCCCCACGCCCGAAATGCAAATCCATCTGGCGGAGCGGATCTCGTCCGAAGGCCTTTCCGTCAGGCAGGTCGAGCGGCTGGTCCGGAAGATGACGGAGTCACGCCAGCCAAAGCAGGTTGAACAGGTCGAGCCCGATCCCAATGTCAAGGCCGCCATCGAGCACCTGGAGCGCGTGCTTGGGACCCGCGTGCGTATCTTCGAGAAATCGGCTCAACGCGGACGACTCGAGATTGAGTATTACTCGATGGAGGATCTTCACCGCATCTACGAGATGATCGTCGGTGATAAATGAGGAATGGTGCCGGCGGTAGGAATTGAACCTACGACCTACGGATTATGAGACCGTCGCTCTAACCCCTGAGCTACACCGGCGTCACTTCTCAGCCTAGGATCTCCCAGGCACTCTGTCAATTTGGCACTTTCATACCTATTAGTCCTGTTTCGGCTTCTTGACACACCGTTGAAACAGTTCCATAGTTGGGGCAGAGACGGCAACCGAAGGAGCGTCTCGGCCGCATGGCTATTGGGCCAGCGGCAAAAATGCCCGGTCTTTTGACCGGGTCAACAGGAGGCTGATCCATCGAAGACATAAACCACTTCATAGGGCGGCTTCCACCCACTTCTTCTGCCTGGTTGTGCACCTCCAGCGTCCGACCGGCCCTCGGGCCGCAGACGCGCGGATCAAGCACCGCACGATAGAGGCCCACCACAGGCCAGCCTGGCCGCTGCAGAGCGGTCCAGGGGGTGCGGAAGGAGGGGAGGCGGCCGCCCTTTCGCTTTGGGCCGCCGCATTGACAAGCATTTCTGGCCTTTATTACAGTCGGAGTAGCATTCAGCCGATATTTTTCCGTAACTTAGCACCCCCTTGGCATGAGCGTGGTTGAATTCAGCGCGGTCTCGAAGTCCTATCTGCTAGAGGACTCGAATGCGCGCCGGCTGGGGGCGTTGCTCTTCCCCCGGCTCGTTTCCAGCCCCAGATTTACGGCCCTCAGAGATCTCAGTTTTGACGTCCGCCGGGGCGAGACTTTCTGCATCATCGGCCGCAATGGTGCTGGCAAGAGCACACTGCTCGAATTAGTCGCCGGCATCTCGAAGCCGACTTCCGGGGCGGTCCACGTCGCGGGGCGCGTCTCGGCGCTGCTCGAGCTGGGTACGGGCTTCCATCCCGATTTCACGGGCCGGCAAAACGTCCTCCTGGCGGCGTCAATCCTGGGATTCAGCGCTGGCGAAGCCCAGCGGCTGTACCCCTATGTCGCGGAATTTGCAGGCATTGGCGATTTTCTGGAGCGCCCGGTGCGGACCTACTCCAGCGGGATGCTGATGCGTCTCGCCTTCGCCCTCGCGATCCACGTCGACCCCGAGATTCTGATCGTGGATGAAGCCCTGGCCGTCGGCGACCAGGCATTCCGACAGCGCTGCTTGCGAAAGGTGCAGGAGCTGCGCTCGAGAGGAGTCAGCATCCTGTTTGTGTCCCACGCCATGGGAGACGTGAAATCAATCGGCGACCGCGCGCTATGGCTCGACTGCGGCAGGCCGCGCGAGCTCGGCCCGGCAGACCGCGTCGCCGACTCTTATCTGGCCGCCCTGGCCGACGTATCCGGCACGCCGCGACAGCCTTCCCCCTCGAACACGCCGCAGCCGGATTGGCTGGACAATCTGCCCGCTTGCGACGGCCGCCGGGGCAATGGCCGCGCCCGCATCAGTGGATTCGCGCTGCTCGACGCTTTCGGCCGCCCCGCCACCCACCTCGTCCCACACGAGAATTACATGGCGAAATTGAGTTTCCAGGCGCTCGAAGCCATCGAGCGGCCGCAAGCCGGCATTCTCATTCGAAATCACCTCGGCATGGCTTTTTCCGGCGTCTCCACGCGGCGTTCCAGTCCCCCGCTGCCAGCTCTCTCGCCGGGACAGCGCTGCACGGCCGAGCTGCGATTCAGATTGCCTCAGTTCTATCCTGGTTTCTTCTCTTTCTCGCCCTCGGTCCTCGCGCCGGCCGGCCTCGACATTTCCGACCTTGAACCCTGCGATTGGATCGACAACGCTCTCACCTTGCAGGTGGAAAAGGCGGCCGGGCAGGTGTACGGCAGCCTGCATGTGACGGCTCGAGTGCGTTGGTCCCGGCCCTCTCTCGACCAGGAGCTTCCACGTGCTTGAGTTCACCGGCGAGCGTGTCGTTCCCGGTCAAGTCGACTGCGACCTGTGGAACGAGCATTTCGCGCGTTATCTCTTCGCGGCCCGCCTGGCGCGGCGCAAACGAGTGCTCGACATCGGCTGCGGCACGGGCTATGGAGCTGCGGAGTTGGCCCGCGTGGCGGCCTCCGTTGCGGGCTTCGATTCTTCCCCCGAGGCCATCGCCCTGGCGTGCTCAGCGTACCCCGTGCCCAACCTTCATTTCCTGGTTGCTTCGGCGAGCGCCATTCCTTTCCATGACGCCGCCTTTCGTCTCATCACCTGCTTCGAGGTGATCGAACATCTCGCCGATTGGCAAACCCTGCTACAGGAAGCGCACAGGTTGCTGGCGCGCGGCGGCCAGTTCATTGTCTCCACGCCGAACAAGCTGTACTACGCCGAGTCGCGCGAGCAGGTCGGCCCCAACCCTTTTCATATCCACGAGTTTGAATATGAGGAGTTCAAAGAGGCCCTCAATTCCGTTTTCCCCTCGGTTACCCTGTACCTCCAGAACCACATCGGCGGCCTCAGCTTCCAGCCTGTTTCCGCGCCCAGCGCGCAATCTCCGGATCTGCACCTGGAGCTCTCGCCATCCGATCCGCGCCAGGCTCATTTCTTTGTCGCCGTTTGCGCCGCGGCCAGGCAAACCGGCGCCCCGCCGTTCCTCCATTTCCCATCCACCGCGAATGTTCTGCGCGAGCGCGAGCAGCACATCCGGAAGATCGAGGATGAGATCCGTCTGAAGGATACCTGGCTCGGCCAGCACGGCCAGGAGCTTGAGCGTGCGCAGGCCTGGGCCCAGTCCGAACACGACCAGTTCGAAGCCTCACGCCGCGAATTGCTGGCGACGTGCGAATCCTACGAGCAGCGCCTCGCGGCCAATGAGCGCGCGGCCGATGAGCTCCTCAACCGCAGGAGCGAGGAACTGGAGCAAGCCCAGCAATGGGCCCAGGCCGCACACGAGCGGTTCGAAGCCGCGCGCCTCGAATTACAGGAGACGGTGCAGGTCTACGAGGAGCGCCTCACGGCCAGTGAACGCACGGCAAAGAGACTCCTCGACAGACAGGCAGCCGAGCTGAAGCAGGCGCAGGAGTGGGCCCGGGCCGAACACGAGCAGTTCGAAGCCTCGCGCCTCGAATTGCTGGCGGCGGTACAGTCCTACGAAGACCGCCTGGCCGCCAATGAGCGCGCGGCCAACGAACTCCTCACCAGCCGGACCAGGGAATTTGAAGCCTCGCGCCTCGAATTGCGCGCGGTGGTACAGTCCTACGAAGACCGCCTGGCCGCCAATGAGCGCGCGGCCAACGAACTCCTCACCAGCCGGACCAAGGAACTGGAAGCCGCCCAGGCCTGGGCGCAATCCGAACATGAGCAGTTCGAAGCCTCGCGCCGCGAATTGCTGGCGGCGGTACAGTCCTACGAAGACCGCCTCGCCGCTAATGACCGCGCGGCCAACGAACTCCTCAATAGCAGGGCCCAGGAGCTCGAGAAGGCGTTGAAATGGGCGCAATCCGAACACGAGCAATTCGAGGCCGTGCTCCGCCAGCTGCAAGCGACCTCCGATCGCTACAAAGCCCTGCTCGAAGTTAGCGAGCGCAGCCACCAGGAGGACCTGAGCACCTTGAGCCGGCATCCCGATAAGACCGGGGATCAGCACCAGGCCGCCGCGACCGAGATCGCCCGCCTGGTGGCCGTGCTCGACGAAGCGATCCAGCGCCTTGCCGAGACGGAAAGTGGCCGCCAGGCTGCACGGGACGAAATCGAACGCCTCCGCAAGATCCTCTCTCTTGTTCAACAGTCCCGCTGGCTCAAGATAGGCCGCGGCATCAAGGTCGGTCCCGATCTCAGCCGCTTGTAAGTCATGCGCAAGTTCCTTCGGTTTCTTGGAGCGATCCCGCTCGTTCTCCTTTCGCCGCTCCTGGCGGCCATCGCGGCCGTTGCGCTGCTGGCCTGCGATCTGCTGTGGAAACTGTTCGGCCGCATCCGCCCGCCACACGACGTTCAGCCCGACAACTCCGCCGCCTCGGTGGTGATTCCGAATTGGAATGGCCGCGACCTTCTTGAAAAGTACGTCCCTTCGATTCTCGCGGCCCTCGGCCCAAACCCGCGCCACGAGCTGATCGTCGTGGACAACGCTTCGAGCGACGGCAGCGTGGCGTTCCTGCAGGCCAGCTTTCCCCAGGTCCGCGTGCTTCCGCTGGAGCGTAACTATGGCTTCGGCGGCGGGTCGAACCGCGGTATCGAGGCCGCGCGCAACGACATCGTCGTGTTGCTCAACAGCGACATGCGGGTGGCCGAGGATTTTCTCCAGCCGCTGCTGGACGGCTTTCACTCGCCCGACGTGTTTGCCGTCTCCTGCCAGATTCTGTTCGCCGATCCAACCCGACGCCGCGAGGAGACGGGGCTGACGCAAGCCTGCTGGGAACGCGGCCTGCTCCGCGCGCGGCATCAGGCCGACGACTCGATCGATACTCTCTGGCCGTGCTTTTACGGCGGCGGCGGTTCGTGCGCCTTCGACCGCCGGAAATTCCTCGAGCTGGGCGGATTCGACCCGCTGCTGCGACCGTTCTATATGGAGGACAGCGACCTCGGCCTGATGGCATGGAAGCGCGGCTGGCGCATCTTTTACCAGCCCAATAGCCGGGTCTGGCATGAGCACCGGGGCACGATCGGCAAAAATTTCTCCAGCTCCTACATCGAAGGCGTCATCCGCAAGAACGCCATTCTCTACGCCTGGAAGAATGCGCATGCGCCCGCGCGCCTGCTGGCGCATTTTGGGTGGATCCTCGCGGGCGGCCTGTACTCCTGGCTGGCCGGGCCGTCGCTCGAGCGCGCGAGCTGCCACGCTGTGCTCAAAGCGTTTCTCCAACTCCCCGGCGCGCTCGGCGCCCGCTGGCGCGCCCGCTCGCTCGCCGTGGTTGAAGAAAACGAGGCCTTCCGGCGCTCACAACCGGTCTACTACCACGATCGCTATTCCTGTTTCGAAACGGCCCCCTCGCGGCCGCGGGTTCTGTTCGTCTGTCCGTATGCCTTGTGGCCGCCCATTCACGGCGGGTCCATCTCCATCTACGGCACTGTCGCGCACCTCAGTGAGTTCGCCGAGACGCACCTGCTGATCCTGTGCGAAACGCCCGGGCAGGTGCAGGAGCAAACTCAGCTCGGGGCGATCGCCGCCTCCGTGACGCCATTACTGCGCCGGACTGCGGTTGCGCCGCGCCTGGGCTCATCCGAACCTCATGCGGTGCGCGAATTCCAGGACGATAACGTCGCCTGGGTCATCGAACGCGAGATCCTGCGCCGCTCGATCGACATCGTGCAAATCGAATACACGAACATGGGGCAGTATTTCAAACCCGATTGCAGGAACATCGTCTGGATTCTGTTCGAACACGACATCTACTTTCAATCGATTCACAGCGGCTTGCACTCCTGGCGCGGCGTGCTTAGGGCGAAAGCGTTCTTCGAATATCTTCGTGCGCTGCGCTACGAACTGCGGCTGTTGCGGCGTGTTGACCGCGCCCAGGTCTGCACACCGCAAAACCGCGATTTCCTGCTCTCCTACGAGCCGCGGCTGAAGGGCCGCATCGACTGCGACGTGCGGGCCGGCATGGACCTGGCGCGCTTCGAGCTGCGGCTCGACGGCCGGCGCCCCCACAGCATGCTGTTCCTGGGGAGCTTCCGCCACAAACCCAACGCCGAGGCCCTGGATTGGTTCTTAGGCCACGTGATGCCGCGCGTGCGGGACCGCTGTCCCGATGCGCGCCTGCAGGTAATCGGCGCCGATCCGCCTCCTCCAGGCACACTGCCGGATTTCAATGGCGCGGTCGCTTTGGAGGGCTTCGTCCCGGACCTGGCGCTGCCGCTGGCTGAGTCGGCGGTGTTTGTCTGTCCCATCCTGAGCGGCTCGGGCGTCCGCATGAAGCTGCAGGAGGCCTTCGCGGCGGGCATCCCGGCGGTTTCAACGGTGCTGGGCGCCGAAGGGTTGGGCGCCGAGGATGGATTGTACTGCCGGCTGGCCGACGAACCTCAGGCCTTCGCACAGGCAATTCTGGATATCTTCGAGCGGCCCGAGGAGGCGGCCCGGATGGCTCTGCGCGCCCGGGAGTTCATCGAGCAGGCCCGCGGCCTGTGCGCGATGACCGAGCGGCTGCTCGCTACTTACCGTCTGGCTTTGTCGCAGAAGCGGGTTGGAGCGACGCCTTCAGCTCCTTGACGAATTCCCCCGCCGTCCGTTCCAGTTCCTTGCTCTGCCGGCCGCGCGGCTCGCGATAGGCGGACCACAGCACTTCCCAGCTGCCTCGCCTGACCAGGAAGATCGTGCCTCGCGCGCGCGACGGGGCGTGGACTGGTTGAATATCCGGAGTCTTCAGGTCGAAGCCGCCTAGGGCTCCGCTTCTGCCACTGGCAGCCTTTTCGGGCGCTTGCGCCTCGCTCTTATCGTCTGCTTTTTGAGTCGCGGCCTCGCCCTTGGCGCCGGCAGTGCCCGCAACCGCCTTCAGCTCGGGATACAGTTCCTTCACGCGGGCCTCAAAAGAGGCCCCCAGATGATCGGTGAGCAGCGCATCGGCTTTGGCAGGGTCGGTTACCACCTGCAATACGCCTTCGCGCGTCAACCGGCTGGCAAGGTACTGGTCCATCCCCGTAGCCATCGGCAGGATGTAGACGGTTTTCACTTCGGATAGATTCGCCGGGGCGACGTTTTGCGCGGAACCCGCGGCGGCCAGGACGAAAACGATTGTCGCGCACACAGGAAGCTGTTTCACACACCCATCATAGCGGCCCCGTCCGCGGCTTTGCCCGCGCCCGAACGTGCGTGATACCATTCCGGAGGCCCGCCTGGGCCGCTATGCCCGCGCCCATCACTGTCGTCATACCGAACTACAACGGAGCGCATCTGCTCCGCGAATGCGTGGATTCGGCGCTCCACCAGAGCCTGCCGCCGGGCGAGATTTTGGTCGTCGACGATGGCTCCACGGACGAAAGTCCGCAGCTGGCCCGAAATCTCGGCACGAGAGTGCTGGCCCTCGGTCGAAACCAGGGTTTCGCCCACGCCGTCAATGCCGGAGTGCTGGACGCCGCGGCGGAATGGGTAGCCATCATCAACACTGACGTCACGCTCGGGCCAGAGTGGATCGCCCGGTTGCTTTCGGCAGCCCAATCCGCCGGCGCCGAGTATGCCTGCGGCCCCATGGTCCGGCACGAGGACCCGGGCATTCTCGACGGCGGCTACGACCTGCTCTCCCGCGCTGCGTGCCCGTGGCGCGCCGGTTCCGGCTTCCCGGTGTCCACCCTGCGCACCCCGGAGGGGCCCTGGCTGCCAACGCTCACCGCGCTGCTGATCCGGCGGCAGACCTTCATCGACGCAGGCCTACTGGACGAAACCTTCGAGGCCTATCTCGAAGATGTGGACTTTGCCCTGCGGCTCCAGCGGCGCCAGGTGCGAGGCGTTTTTGTGGCCGATGCCCGGGCCGCGCACCGCGGCAGCGCGACGTATGGGACGTGGAGCGCCCGCAGCACGCGGTTGCAGTCGCGCAATCAGGTGTTCCTGGTGGCGCGCCATTACCCGCCGGGGTGGGTTCACCAGTTCGGCCGGGCCGTTTTCTGGGGACAACTGCTGTGGGGCGCGCTGGCCCTCCGGCATGGCGTCGCCGGGGCCTGGCTTCTGGGCAAACTCGACGCCCTCAGGTCCTGGCGGCGTCTGCGCCGCACCGGCACGCCCTTCAACGCCGGCCCCCTGGCCGCCTGCTTCGCCACCTGGGAGCAGGCTATCCTGGATTGGCAGGAGCGCCCGCCCCGGGATGCCTTCTGGCGCTGGTACTTCCGCCTGGCTGGCGAGTAAAGATCAGCATGCGCGTTGGCGTCGTTATCGTCGCGTACCAATCCGCTCCCTGTCTGCGGCCCTGTATCGAGGCCTGTCTCCGGTTCGCCCGTCCGGAGGCCGGCTTGGTTGTGGTGGACAACGCATCGACCGACGGCTCGGCGGGTGTGGCGGCTAGCGTTCCGGGTGTGACCGTCGTACACAATCGCGACAACCTGGGCTTCGCTGCGGCGGCGAATCAGGGCTTTTGTGTATTGGAATCATCCGACCTCGTCCTACTGCTCAACCCGGATGCCGTTCTGCAAAACGACCTCGCGGCACTGGTCCGTTGTTTCGACGATCCCCTGGTCGCCATTGCTGCCGGCGCCCTGTGCGAGCCGGGCGGCGCGCCACAGCGCGGCTTCACGCTGCGGCGCTTCCCCACGCCTGTGGCACTAGCCTTTGAAAACATAGGGTTGAACCGAATCTGGCCGCGCAATCCGGTCAATCGCCGTTACCGCTGCCTCGATCTCGATCTGTCCCAGGCCTGTGAAGCCGAGCAGCCCGCCGGCGCCTTCCTGCTGATCCGGCGCGCCGCCTGGGCCCGCCTCGGCGGCTTCGACGAGGGCTTCCGTCCGGTCTGGTTTGAAGATGTTGATTTCTGTGTCAGGATCAAGAACGCCGGATTCCGGATCCGCTACGAACCTGTGGCCTTCGCCGTGCATTTGGGTGGACGCTCAGTTGGCAGCTTGAACTGGTGTCGGCGGCAGGTATACTGGTACGGTAATCTTTTGCGTTTTGC
This sequence comes from Bryobacteraceae bacterium, assembly GCA_052145115.1. Lineage (GTDB taxonomy): Bacteria > Acidobacteriota > Terriglobia > Bryobacterales > Bryobacteraceae > CAIVVT01. Next base: position 74,739 of record JBKQPG010000094.1, on the reverse strand, counting down.
CGGCCTCCACTTTCGTTCGCCGGGACTCATCCTGGTGGCCATAACCGTTGTATTCGGCGCGACGGTTCGAGGACTGTGGGAAGCTTTGCAGCGGGGCTCTCCGGACCCGTTGCGGGCGGCTGGCGTCGTCCTTCGCCGCGCGGTGGCCGCGCCTTTTGTGGCCGTCCGGCGCATTAAGTGCGAAGACCTGGCAGGATGCCCGGGGGGGGAAAGTACTGAACGGGGATGATTGCCTGATCGGATGGCCTCAAAGGATTTTGTTTCGGTCACGATAGTGACCTATAACAGCGGCCGCTTCATCAAGCGTTGCCTCGAGTCCGTGCTCGGCCAAAAGGGCCCGGACATCGAGGTGATCGTCGTTGACAACAATTCTACCGATGGGACGTGCGACATCCTCGAGCAATACGAGGAGCGCTGCACGATTGTCCAGAATCAGCGCAACATAGGCTTCGCCGCCGCCCAGAATCAGGCCATTGGTTTGACCCGCGGCAACTGGGTTCTCACTCTGAATCCCGACGTCCTGCTGATGCCGTCCTTCATCCAGGCCCTGATTGACGCGGGCCGGACCGACCCGGGCGTGGGCGCGGTCTGCGGCAAGCTTCTGGTGATGAGCCCGGACTTCCACATCGATTCCCGGCCGCGCGTGGACAGCACCGGCATCTACTTCACTCCCAACCTGCGGCACCTCGACCGCGGCAGCCGTGAGATCGACAACGGCCACTACCTGAAACGCGAATACGTCTTCGGCGCCACGGCAGCCGCCGCGCTGTACCGCCGCGACATGATCGACGACGTCTCCATCAACGGCGAGTTCTTCGACCCCGACTTCTTCGTTTATCGCGAGGATGCCGATGTCGCCTGGCGCGCGCAACTGCTGGGCTGGCGCTGCCTCTACACGCCCTACGCGCGCGGCTACCATGTTCGCGCGGTGCTGCCCGGCAACCGCCGGGCCTTGCCCCGCCAGATCAACATGCACTCGGTCAAGAACCGGTTCCTGATGCGCATCAAGAACATGACGCGCGATCTCTACGGCCGGTGCTGGCTCTCGATCTCGACCCGCGACTTCGTCGTGCTGGGCTGCTGTTTCCTGTATGAGCATTACTCCCTGAGGGCCTTTTGGGAGGTCATCCGGGCCTGGAGCCGCGTGTGGTCCAAACGCCGTTGGATCATGGAGCGCCGGCGCGCCAGCGACGAGTACATCGCCACCTGGTTCCATTACCATCCCGTGAGCCGCCCGGCGCACAAGAGCGCCCGGGCGATGGCCCCGCCCGGAACGGCCACGCAGGCCGCCGAGCCATAATCCGCCGCCCCCTGCCGCCGGCCCGTCATGCGCATTGCAATCCTCGGCACGCGCGGTATTCCGGCGCGTTACGGCGGCTTTGAGACCTTCGCCGAGGAACTCTCCACCCGCCTGGCCGCGCGCGGCCACCAGGCGACCGTCTACTGCCGCGAACGTCCCCCCGAGCCGTGCTGGCGCGGTGTCCATTTGCGTTACCTCAGCCCGCTCCGGCACAAGTATCTGGAGACGCTCCAGCACACCTTCGTTTCCACGCTGGACGTGCTGGGCCGCCCCCACGATGTCGTCCTGTACTGCAACGCTGCCAACGCCCTGTTCACGTCCCTGCCCCGCCTCGCCGGCATGCGCGTCGCGCTCAACGTGGACGGCATTGAACGCCGCCGCAGGAAGTGGAACCTGGCCGCCCGCTCCTGGTATCTCATCTCGGAGGCGCTGGCCACATTTTGTCCCGACGAAATCGTCACTGATGCCCAATGCATCCACGACTACTACCGCGCGCGCTACGGACGCGACTCGTGGTTCATTCCCTATGGAGCGCCCCTGGGCACGGTCGATCCGGGCCCCACGCTGGCGCGGCTGGGCCTCGAACCCGAAAGCTATTTCCTCTACGTCAGCCGGTTCGAGCCGGAGAACAACGCCCTCCTGGTCCGGCGCGCCTTCGAGCAGGTTCCAACCGACCTGCGCCTGGTTCTGGTGGGCGATGCGCCCTATGCGCCGGCCTACATCCGCGCGTTGAAGGACACGCCCGACGCCCGCATCGTTTTCCCCGGGGCCATCTACGGCGACGGCTATCACGAGCTGCAGTCGCACAGCTTCGCTTACATTCATGCCACCGAAGTCGGCGGCACGCACCCGGCGCTGATTGAAGCCCTGGGACGCGGTGCGCTGGTCTTATATCTGATGACGCCCGAGAACCACGAGGTCGCCGGCGGCGCCGGCCTCGCCTTCCATGACGAGCCGTCGCTCGCCGCGCTCATGCGTGGCGTGCTTTCGATGAGCGAAGTGGAGCGCGCCCGCTACCGCGATGCCGCCATCCAGCGCGTGCGCGAGCGCTATAGCTGGGACGCGGTCACTGCCGCATACGAGCGCCTGTTCGAACATCTCCTGAGGGGAGAAGCCGGCGCCTGAGCCGGCACGCCAATGGCGGCGGGCAGCCTGTGGCGCAATCGCGCGCCTCGAAAACCTCCCATCGCACGCCGGCGTTAAAATCCGCTTGCGGCGACGCCCCGGCCGGGACCGACAATGGAAGGATGGTGCCCATCACCTGTCGCTGCTGGGTCGAGGTTTCACGCCGCCAGCTAGCCGAGAACTTCCACGCCGTGCGCGGCGCTGTCGGCCCGGCCGTCGAAGTAATGCCGGTCGTCAAAGCCGACGCCTACCGCCACGGCGCCGTCGAGGTCTCGCGGATCCTGACCCAGGAGGGCGCGCGCTGGCTCGCCGTCAGCAACGTCGAGGAAGGGGTGACCCTGCGCCAGGCGGGGATCACGGCCCGCATTCTCATCATGGGCGACTTTCTGCCCTTCGAACGCCCTGCTCTGATCGACTTCGAGCTCACGCCCTGTATCCAATCCATCGCCCAGTTGCTCGATTACGATCGCATGGCCGCCGCCCTGGCGCGCCCCTTGCCCTACCACCTCTCGCTGGACACGGGCATGGGCCGGCTCGGCACGCGCGAGGAGCCCTCCACCCTGGCCCGCGCCATCGCTGCCTGCCACGCCGCGCGATTCGAGGGCCTGATGACGCACTTCGCCTCCGCCGGCAACTATGCATCTCCGCAAACCGACGAGCAACTGGCCTGCTTCAACGCCGTTCGCAACGCCCTCGCCGCGGCCGGCCTCACGCCGCGTTATCAGCATCTCTCCAGCACCATCCCCATCGCCTACGGCCGCCGCCAGGCGTGGGCCAACATGGTGCGCCCCGGCCACGCCATTTACGGCTATTTGAGCCCCGCGCGCGGAGAGGCCCCGCCGCCGCTGCTGGCGGTGCGCCCCGCGCTCAACTGGAGGGCCCGCATCCTCGAAGTCAAGGACCTGCCCGTGGGCGCCCGCGTGGGCTACGGCGCCATGTTCGCCTGCGAGCGCCCGACGCGCATGGCCGTTCTCGCCGTCGGATACGCCGACGGCATGATGCACCGCCTTTCCAACAAAGGCAAGGTGATCGCCGGCGGCAAGCTGGTGCCGATCCTGGGCTCGATCTCGATGGACCTGACGAGCATCGACATCACCGACTGCCCGCACCTTTCCCCCGGCGACGCGGTGACGCTGCTCGGCAGCGACGGCAATGTGAGCCTCGACGCGCAGACCATCGCCCGCGCCGCCGAAACCATCAGCTACAGCGTGTTGTGCGGCATCGGCCAGCGCGTAAAGCGTGTTTATGTCTGAGAACGGCGCCCTCTAGTCGCCGCGGCGAACCGCACTTCGCCGAGTTATACGTCGAGGTTGCGCACGTCGAGCGCATTGGTCTCAATGAATTTGCGCCGCGCCTCGACGTCCTCGCCCATCAGCGTCGAAAACGTCAGGTCCGCTTCGACCGCGTCTTCCAGCCGCACCTCGAGCATCGTGCGCGTCTCGGCGTTCATCGTCGTCTCCCACAGCTGATTGGGATTCATCTCGCCCAGCCCTTTGTAGCGCTGCACGCTGCAGTCGCGCGTGCCTTCCTTCTTCAGGTAGCCGATCAGTTCCCGCCAGTCCGCGATCCGCTCACGCCGCGCATCCTTGGATACGACAAACGGCGGGTGGTTATACTTTTGCGTCTGCCGGCCGAGATTGCGCAGCCGCCGGAACTCCGGCTGCGACGCCAGCTCCCAGCCGATCACACGGTCGCCGTGCGCTTCATCGTGATAGACCAGGTTCCACGTCGAGTGCTCTTCGTCGAACTCCGTGCGCACTTGCAGGCCCAGCGCCTCGAGCGCCACGCGCGTGGCTGCGATCTTCGCTTCGTCGCCGAAATCGGCCTTGGTGTCGATCGCCCGCGCCGGATCCGTGATCAGCTCGACGATCCGCGCATCGCTCAGCTTGCGCTCCAGACGGCCGAACAATTGCTGGTACTCGTCCAGGGCCATCAGATATTGGCGCAGCTCTCCGCCTTCCAGCTTGCCCCTGGTCTCGCTCTCGCCGTGCTCCACCGTCACGTTCTCGGTGGCGCGCCTCAGAATCTCGCGGACGTATTCCTTGTCGTCCTTGATGTACTTCTCGCTGCGGCCCTTCTTGATGCGGTACAGCGGCGGCTGCGCGATGTAGATGTGGCCGCGCAGCACCAGTTCGGGCATGTGCCGGTAGAAAAACGTCAGCAGCAGCGTCCGGATGTGCGACCCGTCGACGTCGGCATCGGTCATCAGGATAACCTTGTGATAACGCAGCCGGCCGACGTCGAAATCGTCCTTCCCGATGCCCGTCCCCAGCGCCGTGATCAGGATGCGGATCTCTTCGTGCCCCAGCATCTTGTCGTAGCGCGCCTTCTCCACGTTCAGGATCTTGCCGCGCAACGGCAGGATCGCCTGGTAGCGCCGGTCACGGCCGCTCTTGGCGGTGCCGCCCGCCGATTCGCCTTCCACCAGGAACAGCTCACAGCGCGTCGGGTCCTTCTCCTGGCAGTCGGCCAGTTTGCCTGGCAAGCCGCCGGAATCGAGCGCGCCCTTGCGCCGCGTCAGCTCGCGCGCCTTGCGCGCCGCCTCGCGGGCCCGCGCCGCATCCACGGCCTTGCCCACGATCTTTTTCATGACCGCGGGATTCTTGTCGAAGTACTCGCTCAGCTTCTCATTGACAATCTGCGTCACGTAGCCCGCGATATCCGAATTCAGCTTGCCCTTGGTCTGGCCCTCGAACTGCGGCTGCGGCAGCTTGACGCTCACCACGGCCGTCAGGCCCTCGGTCACATCGTCTCCGCTCAGGTTGCCGTCCTTGTCGTCCTTCAACAGCCCCGAGGAACGCGCCTGCGCATTCAGCGTGCGCGTCATCGCCTGGCGGAAACCGGTCAGGTGCGAGCCGCCGTCCTTGGTGTTGATGTTGTTGGCGAAGCTGAAGATCGTCTCCGAGTATGAGTCGTTCCACTGCAGCGCGATGTCGATCGTGAGCTCTCCTCCGCCCGGCAGGTCGCGCTGCCCTTCGATGGAGATCGGTTTCTCGTGCAGCACGTTCTTGCCGCGGTTCAGGTGCTTGATGAACTCGACGATTCCGCCCTCGAAATGAAACTCGCTGGTCTTCACCGGGTCGGTGCGCTCATCGTTCAGCGTGATCTTCAGGCCCTTGTTCAGGAACGCCATCTCGCGCAGGCGCTGCGCCAGCGTGTCGAAGTTGAACTTCGTCACGTCCAGGATGCTGCCGTCGGGCTTGAAGGTGATCTTCGTGCCCGTCTTCCGGCCGGCCCGGCCGGCCCTCGCCAGCGGCGCCTTGGGCAACCCGCGCTCGTAGTCCTGCTCCCAGGTGTAGCCTTCGCGCCAGATCTCCAGGTGCAGCGTCTCCGAAAGCGCGTTCACGCAACTGACGCCCACGCCATGCAGCCCGCCCGATACCTTGTAGCTGTTCGAGTCGAACTTGCCTCCGGCATGCAGCTTCGTCATCACGATCTCGGCCGCGGAGATCCCGAATTCCTCCTTGATATCGACCGGAATCCCGCGCCCGTTATCGACCACCGTGACTGAGTCGTCGATGTGGATTGTGACGTGAATATCGGTGCAGTATCCGGCCAGCGCCTCGTCCACCGAGTTATCCACGACCTCGTAGACCAGGTGGTGCAGGCCTGTCTCGCCTGTCGAGCCGATGTACATCGCGGGCCGGAGGCGCACCGCCTCCAGCCCTTCCAGCACTTTGATGCTGCTGGAATCGTAATTCCCTGAAGTGCTCAAATTCTCTTATCCTTGGATCCCGCCACGGGCTCAGATGCGCATTGGCATGACCACGTAGCGGTAGTTGTACTTGATACCTTCGCCCGAGGGGCGCATTTCGCCCGCGCTCTGGGCATCCTTGAAGTGGAATGCAACCGCCGGCTCCGTCACAGCCCGCAGGAAATCCAGCAGGTACTGGGCGTTGAAGCCAATCTCCACCGTCGGTCCGCTATAGTCGACCGAAAGGTTTTCCTCTGACTCTCCACTCTCGCTAATCGAACTGTGTATGACCGCTTCGTTTTCGCCGAACCGGATTTTGATGGCCCTCGAACGTTCGTCCGAAAACTGTGACACGCGCTCAATCGCCGCGCGCAGTTCTTCCTTCCCGATCTCCACGCTGTGCGCGTGTGCCTTGGGCAGCACGCGCTCGTAGTCCGGGAAGTTGCCCGTAAGTTTGCGGCTGATCAACAGGCGCCTGCCCAGGCGGAAGAACAGGTGGTTATCGTCTGCGGCAAATTCGACTCCCGCCTCGCGGTCCGGCTCTTCGCCGGCCAGCTTCAGCAACTCGTTCATCGCCTTGCGTGGCAAGAGCGCTTTTGTATTTACTCCCTCATCCTCGACCAGAGGATTCTCGCACTCCACCAACGCCAGCCTGTGACCATCCGTTGCCACTACCGCCAGGGCCGTGCCCTTGAGCTGCAACAACGCACCATTCAGCGTGAATCTCGACTCCTCCACGGAAATCGAGAAAATCGTCTTCGTAATCATCGACGACAACAATCCCACAGGAATTTTCGTCATGACCGCAGGCATCTCCGGCAATTCCGGAAAACTCTCCCGCGACATGCCCGCGATGCGCGTCCTGGACCGGCCGCACACGAGCGTCATCCAGTGATTGTCGGCGATCTTCACCTGAACTTCGGCTTCAGGCAGCAGACGCACATAATCCAACAGCTTCTTCGCCGGAATCGTTCCCGTCCCGGCTGACTTCACCTTCGCCGGAGCTTCACATCGAATCCCCAACTCCAGGTCCGTCGCCGTCAGCGTCAACATGTCGCCTTCAGCCTCGATCAGGATGTTCGACAAAATGGGGATCGTCGTCTTGCGCTCGACAACACCCTGCGAGAGATTCAATTCCCGAACCAGATCCGCCTTGTTGACCGAGAATTCCATGCGATGACTACCCCCTTCGAGGACTCTCCTGAAACAGGAACTTACAATTCCTTATGTACTCCGTATTCATAAGTCCTGTGGAAATGTCGAAATCTCTCTAAATTATACAAAACTCTGAGCGTTCCCGGCTTGGCAACCTGTGATTTTACCCCTCTGGATCTGAGGGCAATCCGGCCTTGCTGGGAAGTCCACAGAAGTACACCGGCAAATCTCTACCTTACGTGTGCAAAAAACGCATAAGCCTAATGGAATGAATCCATTAAATTGTGGATGAGATTGTTCAAATCAGGGTCGGTCTGACGCATTTCGTCCACTTTGCGCACAGAGTGCAGCACGGTGGTGTGATGCTTGCCTCCAAAATGCCGCCCGATTTCCGGCAGGGACGCGGAGGTCAGCTCCTTCACCAGATACATGGCGATCTGCCGCGGCCTGGAAATCTCGTGCGCGTTGGTCTTTTGTTTGAGCTGCGAGGGTTGCAGGTCGAAACGCTCTGCCACGGCGCGCATTACGGCATCGATCGTTACCCGGCGCTCGCCATTGTGCAGGATCGGCTTCAGCACCTGCCGCGCCATGTCGAGTGTCACTGGCGCGGCGGTCACACTGGAGTACGCCACCAGCTTGGTGAACGCGCCTTCCAATTCGCGCACGCTCGTTTTCGTTTTTGTTGCAATGAAAATCCGAACATCCTCCGGCAGACGCACGCCCTCTTCCTGCGCCTTCATATCGAGGATCGCCATCTTCGTCTCCAGATCGGGCGGCTGGACATCCACCATCAATCCCCACTCGAAGCGCGTCCGCAGGCGTTCCACCAGGCCCTTCATGTCCTTGGGGAGTGAGTCGCTGCTCATCACTAATTGCTTCTGATGGTCATACAGCGCATTGAACGTGTGGAAGAACTCCTCCTGCGTACGCTCTTTCCCGGCGACGGTATGAATGTCGTCGATGAGCAGCAGATCCGCCGTCCGGTAGTGCGACTGGAATGACGTCATCCGGCCGCCGCGCAGGCAGTAGACCATCTCGTTTACGAACCGCTCGCCGGTGGTGTAAACCAGCCGCATAGCCGGCCAGCGCTGCAGCACGGCATGGCCGATGGCATGAATCAGGTGCGTCTTGCCCATCCCGCTGCCACCGTAAATGAACAGCGGGTTGTAGCTCTTGCTCGGCGTCGAGGCCACGGCCTTGGCCGCGGCGTGCGCAAACTGATTGCAGCTTCCCACAACGAAGGAATCGAAAGTCAGCCGGGGATTCAGTTGATCCCCCGCCGCCAGGAATTGCAGGCCCTGGCCAGTCCCGTTCTCCTCCGCCGCGACAGGCGCTTCGCCGCCATTGCTGGCCAGTTCGTAGTAGACCTTTTGAATGGGCAGATTAAGACTCTGAATCACGTTCTGGATTTGCCCGGCGTACTCTCCCTCCAACCACAATCTGGTGACCTCATCGGGTACCAGAACGCGCAAACGTTTCCCTTCCTGTTCGAGCAACTCGGTCCGCGCCACCCAATTGTGAAAAGCCTCCGCCTTCATCCTGACGTGGAGCGCTTCTTTGACTAATTCCCAGGCATTAGTTTCCACCATCAGACCACAACTCTCCCTCGTGATTTCCACTCGTTTCTCAAGCTGTGGAACCACTCAATTTGAATTCGACGAATGCACCGCAGCTAGTTGCCGCCCCCGCTGTCCACGCCCGGCGCGTTCCCCGATGAGGCGGTCCCCCTCGCTCCGGCGATCCTCAGAATACCACAGTTCCGGTCTCTGCCAAGCCCGAATGAAACACTTTTGTAATTCATTCAAAACAAACACCTTTTTGTTCCTCATGCCTGTGGAAATCTACGCCATTTTGGCACCAAAATGTTCCCAATGTCCCGCAAGCTTCTGAGTGAATTGACAGATCCGCCGAGCCAGAGCAAGAATGAAGAAGTCTCCCCGGGCGGGAGTAACTCAGTTGGTAGAGTGCAACCTTGCCAAGGTTGATGTCGCGGGTTCGAATCCCGTCTCCCGCTCCATCAGCACCCCCTCACATCCCGTTTGGCCGGCCGCTGATCGCGTGAGCCAAACCAGGTCCTGACCGCGCCGCTATGCCCGGATGTTGCACCACGATCGCAGCGAGGCGCGATGAGAGGGTTGCAGATACAAGGCGCGCGACCGGAGCCGCCCGCAGGCGTACTTGGCGGTACGTCGAGGACGGCGACCAAGCGCAACGAAGTAGATGCGGCCCTATCGCGCGCCGCAGCCGATGGTTGGTGAAACATCCGGGCTAGGCCCTGGACCCAGGCCGCAATGCGGCTCCGGCGTCGTGCCGGATCGGCGTGGCGATATGGAACAATAGCCAGTGATGAACCGCCGCATCTTCCTCACTTTGCCCCCCTTGGCCGCGCCGCTGCTCCTGCCCACGCCGCTGCTCGCGGCGCCGCCCGCGCTGCCCATGCCCGCGCAGCGGATCGCCTGCTTCGGCCGGCGCTGGCTGGTGCACGAGGCGGCCGACTGGAAAGTCGAGCAAACGCCCGACGGAGAGGTTCTGAACCTGAACGTGCCCCGGCCCCAGGAAGCCAATCCGCGCGCGCCCATTCAGTATGCGCTCCTGGAGCACGAGCCGGCCGGGTGCTTAACATTAAACGTCGAGGCCAGGGGTTTCGCCGCCAGTACGTCGCTCATCGTCGTCTACGCCTGGCGTGACCCGCTGCACTTCGACTACGTCCACCTCTCCACCGACGCGGCGCAGAAACAACCCGTCCACAACGGCGTCTTCCACGTCTATGGCGGCGACCGCGTCCGCATCAGCCGCGACGACGGCCCCGCGAGCCTCGCCGATGCCTTGCGCTGGACTCGCGTCCGGATCGTCTATGACGCCTCGACAGGATTGGTCGAAACGTGGATCGATGGCCGCCAGCACCCCTCGTTGCGGGGCGCCGACCTCAGCCTCGGTGCGGGCCGCGTCGGCCTCGGGTCGTTTTTCAACACCGGCAGTTTCCGCAAGTTCGAGTTGCAGCCGGGCGCGTGTTGACACTCTGAGGCCCGCCGCCGCGCTGTTATCCTGGTCTTACACTCGCGTCTGATCCAGCAGTTTCCAAGCAAGGCGGACCACCGTGATTCTCAAGATTCTGGCGCATCCGATTCTCGTGGGCCTGAACTTCCACATGCCGATCATGGTGGATCTTTCCCATCCGCTGATCCTGCTCACGGGCGAGAACGGCTGCGGCAAGTCCACGCTGCTGCACTCCATCTACTACGCCCTGCGCGACGACCGCATCGACGGCTATATCTACCGCCTCGAGAACCGGATTGAGACTCCCCAGGCGTTCCTCTTCGATGCCGAACAGCACAACCCGCGCATGCACCTCGAACTGTTCGATAACAACCCCTCAATGCGCGAGTTCGTCTCCAGCGTGAGCCATGGCCAGGTGATGCTGTCGATGTTCCGCGAGACCTTCCCGGCGCTGCCCGATGGCACCTGTCTGCTGCTGGACGAGCCCGAGATGGCGCTCTCGGTTTCCAACCAGCGCCGCATCCTGAAAATGCTCCTGGAACTCGTCGACCGGAAGCGCTTCCGCGTCGTCTGCGCCACGCACTCGCCGGTTCTCGTGGACGCGCCGGAGACTTACGTCATCAACCTCGACAACTACATCAACCGCAATGTGATCCCCGGCGACATCGGCGTGGAAGGCTCCAGTACGATCCAGTAAAATCAGCATGACCGGCAGGTGGTCCGAAAAGGCCGGCCGCAACGCACCACGCATGGTCCGCACAACGCTGCTCGACTACTTCCGGACGGTGGCGCAGCTGCGCGGCGAATACCTCGTCTATGACGATGGCTTTCGCCCGCGCGGCTACTCCTATGCGGCCTTCGCCCGTTGCGCCCGCAACTGCGCGGCGCAATTGCGCGACCATGGCATCGGCCCTGGCGACCGCGTGGTCCTGTGGAGCGAAAACCGCCCGGCCTGGGTGGCCGCCTTCTGGGGCTGCATGTTGCGCGGCGTCGCCGTCGCGCCGATCGACGAGCGCCACTCACCCGAGTTCCTCGAGCGCGTCGTCCGCATCACCGCGGCCAAGGCGATCCTCATCGGAGAAGATGTGCCACTGCCGCCACGCAGCGCTCCCGGCGGCCCGCCCGTGTTCCGGCTGGCGTCTCTCGATTGGGACACCCAGTGCGAGGTCGAGGAAGCGCAGGCCCGGCCCGACGACATCTGCCAGATCCTGTTCACCTCCGGCGCGACGGCCGAGCCCAAAGGCGTCCTGATCACGCATCGCAACATCCTGGCCAACATCGTTCCCATCGAGCGCGAGGTTCTGAAGCACCGCCGCTACGCGTGGCCCTTCTCGCCCATCCGCTTCCTCAACCTGCTCCCGCTGAGCCATATGTTCGGGCAGGCGATGGCGCTGTTCATCACGCCCATGATTCGCGGCACCGTGATCTTCCAGCGCAGCCACAACCCGCAGGAGATCGTGCGCCAGATCAAGACGCGGCGCATCTCCGTGCTGGTCTCGGTGCCGAAGATTCTCGAGGTGTTGCGCGAGTACGTCGTGGGTCTCCACCCCGAGACCGCGCAGCCCGCGCCGGCCGGCGAGCGATTCTGGTGGCGCTGGTGGCGCTACCGCAGAATCCACAATCTGTTCGGCTGGAAATTCTGGAGCTTCATTGTCGGCGGCGCGGCCCTGGACGCCTCGCTGGAGCAGTATTGGGCCAACCTTCCCTTCGTCGTCATCCAGGGTTACGGCCTGACCGAAACGGCGCCCATCGTCACCCTGAATCATCCCTTCCACGCGCGGCGGGGCACGGTGGGCAGGCCGCTGGCCGGGGTTGAGATCCGCATCGCCGCGGACGGCGAAGTGCTGGTGCGCGGGGGCAATGTCACCAGCGGCTACTACAACGATCCGGAGTCCACGCGCGCCGCCTTTCAGAACGGCTGGTTCCACACCGGCGATATCGGCCGGCTCGATGCGGACGGGCATCTCATCATCAAGGGCCGCAAGAAGGAGATGATCGTGCTGGCCGACGGCCGCAACGTCTTCCCGGAGGACGTGGAGCCGGTTGTGCTGCGCGCGCCCGGCGTGCGGGACGCGGCCGTCATCGGTCTTCCGGCTCCGGGCGGCGAGCTGGTGCACGCCGTCCTCATCCTGGAGGCGGGCGCGGATCCCGAGACGATCGTGGCCCGCGCCAATGCGGCGCTGGAGGACCACCAGAAGATCCGCGGCTACACGCTGTGGCGCAACGCCGAGCTGCCGCGCACCGCCGGGACGCGCAAACTGAAGCGCGGCGAGATCCGCGACCGGCTGATCGGGCCGCGCCAGGCCCCGCCGGCATCCGCGCCGGCCGCCCGGCGTTCCGCGGACCGCGTGGAAGAGCTGCTCCAGAAGTGGACCGCCGGGCGCGCGGTCAGCGGCGCCACCTCGCTCGACGATCTGGGGCTGTCCTCGCTCGACCGCGTCGAGTTGCTGGTCGCTCTCGAGCATACCCTCGGTGCGCCCGTGGACGAGACGGTCTTTGCGTCCACCCGGACCATCGCCGACCTGGAGGCCCTGCGCAGCGGGCAGCTCAAACCCCCGCCGGCAGCTGAGCCGTTCCACTATCCGCAGTGGAACCGGCACTGGCTCGCCAACGCATTCCGCGTCGTCAACCTCAACCTGTGGGTGCTGAACCTGGCGCGGATTTTCGCCTGGGTTCAGGTCGAGGGGCGGGATCATCTGCGCGGCTTGCGCGGGCCGGTGCTGTTCGCATCCAATCACCAGAGCTACTTCGACACGCCGGTGATTTTCATCGCCCTGGGCTGGAGCTGGCGGCACAGGCTGGCGCCCGCCATGCGCCTGGAGTTCTTTGACGCTCACTTCCACCCGCGCGAGCACTCGCTGTTCCACTGGTTCACCAACTCGCTGAACTACTGGCTCTCGCTGCTGATGTTCAACGCCCTGCCCATCCCGCAGAGCGGGGCCGGCACGCGCGAGGCGCTGCGGGTGCTCGGGCATGCGGTGGAGCAGGGTTGGTGCCCGCTGATTTTCCCCGAGGGCCGGCATAGCCGCGACGAGACGATCCTGCCCTTCCAGCCGGGCGTCGCGATGATCGCCTCGCGCCTGCGGATTCCCGTGGTGCCGATCCGCGTGCGCGGCGTCAACCGGGTGCTGCATCCCGACTCGGGCCTGGCGCGGCCCGGCCGGGTCCGGGTTACCATCGGCGCGCCGCTGTGCCTCGAGGGGGAGGACTTCGCCGCGCAGGCGCGTATGCTGGAAGAGCGCGTACGCTCGTTGTAGGAATCCGATGGGAATGTACGGCCTTCGATTCTGCGCACTGCTCGCGGGCGCCGTGGCGTTCGGCCCTGCGCTCGTTTCGGCCCAGGTGCCGCCTGCGGGCGACAACAATCCGCCAGTGAGGGAAACACGCCCGCTGTACGAGCGGGCGCTGCGTTTCGAGAAGGAAGGCAAGACGGCCGAGGCGATCGGCGCCTACAATGACCTGCTCGAAGCCGACCGCAATCATCCCGAGGGCCTCCAGCACAGGGCGCGATTGCTGCTCCAGACGGGCCAGCAACGGGAAGCGGCGCGCGATTTCGCCTCGGCGCTGGTCGTCAGACCCGGCGACGCGGAGACCTGGAGCGCTTATGGCGACTGCCTGAGCGCTCTCGCGGACTGGCGCGGGGCGGCCGGCGCGTACCACAACGCGATCCAGCGCGGTCTCGAGAACACCGGCCTGTACAAGAGACTGGGCGACGCCCTGGGCGCGGCCGGCGACAATGACGGCGCCCTGCAAGCCTACGCCACCGCCATCAAGCTGCGGCTGGATGCTCCCGAACCGTTCTTTGCGCGCGGCCTGCTGCTCGTGAAGATGAAGCGTGAGCGCGATGCCATCGAGGATTTCGGCCGGGCCACTGAACTCAAGCCGGAGTTCGCCGAAGCCTGGTTCCGGCGCGGCGTGGCGTGGGGTGAACTGGGAGAGTTCGAGAAAGCCGCCCGCGACCTGTCGGTCTTTCTGCGGCTGAAGCCCGACGATGCCGAAGGGCACGCCTTCCGGGGCGCGGCTTATGACACGCTCGGGCGCCCGGCCGAGGCCCTGGCGGATTACGGCGCGTCGCTGAACGGGCGGCCGGACAACCCGCGCGTGCTGCTGGCCAGGGGCGAACTGCTGGACCGCCTGGGACGCCACCAGGAAGCGCTCGCCGACCGCGACCGGGCCGTGGAACTGGACCCGAAAAACGCCTATGTCTGGCTGGCCCGCGGCGGGACGCAGTTGGCGCTGGGATTCCCCGACAAGGCCATCGCCGACCGCACGCGGGCGGTCGAGCTCGCGCCCCAGAACCCAGTGATGTGGTACGGGCGGGCGGTGGTCTATTCCACGCTGAGACAATACGCGGAAGCGGCCTACGATCTGCACCAAGCTCTCCAGCTCAGTGCCCGCTTCGAGGAAGCCACGCGGCTCCTGCAGGACGTCGAGAAGAACCTGCCGAAGGAGACGGTTGCAGCCGCGTCTCCTGCGCGCGACCAGGCGGGAGCCGGAACCGCGGCCAATGCCGACGCCCGGGGCGCAATGCCGCCGGCACAGGCTGTCGCCCCGCCAGCGGTCGCCTTGCGGCCGGAGCTTCCCTCCGCCGCGCCCCAGTCCGAGTTGAACGCCCGGCCGCCCGGCGAAACGGCCGCGCAACCTGCGAGCCCTGCGGCCGGACCCGCCGATTCTCAGGCCGGCTTGCCCGCGGCCGCGCCCGCGCAAGCATCCGCGGCTCAGCTCCATCGCGAGGCGCGGGAACTGCTGGACAATGACCAGTTCGCCGCGGCGGTTTCCAAGCTCAAGTCGGCCGTGGCGGCGGATGCGGCGGATGCCCTGATCTGGAATGCGCTGGGATACGGGCAGATGCGCCTGCGGCATTTCACGGAGGCGCTGGCGGCGCTCGACCGGGCCATCGCCCTCAAGCCCGACTATCAAAACGCCTTCCTCAACCGCGCGGTGCTGAAACGGCAGATGGGCGATCGCCAGGGCGCTGCGCAGGACCTGGCGCGGGCCGCGGAACTCGGCCGGAAGCAGCGCTAGTAGTCGCGGTGGCGCAATCGGCGGGCCGACAACCGGCCGCTGCTTCGCTATACTGGTTGATTAGACGGCCGCCGCCTCAGCGCGGGCTTTCTCCCGAAGGACTTACCCTGATGATCGCCATGGTGACTATCGTTCATGTGATTGTGTGCTTCTTCCTCGTGATCGTAGTATTGCTGCAGAGCGGCAAGGCGGCCGATCTGGCCGGCGCGTTCGGCGGCATGGGTTCGCAGACCGCGTTCGGCCCGCGCGGCTCGGCCACGGTTCTTTCGAAGGCGACCACGATCGCCGCCGCCGTGTTCATGGTGACGTCGCTGACCTTATCGATCCTGTACACGCGGCTCGGCCGCACGTCAGGCTCGTCGGTTCTGGAGCATACAACTCCCTCCAGCAGCGCGCCTGCCCCGGCCCGGCGCAGGCCGCCCAATGGACCGCCGGTCCAGGCGATCCCGAGGCCCTCTCAGGCGCCGACCAAGTAATAGGGCGGAGGCGCCGCAGGTGTCGCAGTCCGCGGGGCCGAGCTTCGCGCAGGGATAGCGGCGCAGCGGGCATCGTATACTGGACACGAGAGCCCGCCTCGGAATCGAGCCCTGGCATTGGACAGGGGACGCAGCAGGCGGAGCGGCATTGCGGAGGTGGCGGAATTGGCAGACGCACTAGCTTGAGGTGCTAGCGGGAGCAATCCCGTGGGGGTTCAAGTCCCCCCCCCCGCACCAATTTATCTCTTTGGGGGCCATTAGTTGATGGCCCCCCCAAATTCCCGTGTGACATTTTTGTGACTGAGTTTGTAACTGCTGCGGCCTTGAAATGCGCGAGCATGAGCCGATCGATGTTCGCCTGCCGGCCCTTTGACCACTTGCCATAGTGCCTCCTGGCGACCTATCCTTGGACCAACCGAGGGTTCTTCGAGGCCATGCAAAAACGAGCTACCGGCGGCGTTCCTGATGACGTTGATCAGAGGAGCTGCGGTGCTCGCGGGCGAAATGAACCGAGGAGTGCGGAATTATGACTTCGACAAGGAAACGGCCCATCGACGACGGCGACTGGAATATGGCGTTTCTCTTCCCCGACGAGATAGCGGCGGCGAGAGCGCGCAATGGGTTGGTGATTTTGCCGTTGGCCCCTCTGGAATGGCATGGCCCGCACCTGACCATGGGTTGCGACAACTTGCTGGCGCATGCCTTTGCACGCCGTTTGGCACGGGAATTGGAATGTCCTTACTACCCGCCGCTTTGGGTAAGTACGGAACGGCAGCGCCCGGCCAAGGTTCTTGAGGCGCTGGGCTTTGACCGTGAGGCGCGCGTGGAGGGTATGGACTTTCCCAATAACTCCGTGGCCAGCGCCTATTTTCGTGAAGAGACCTTCGGGCTGGTAGTGCGGGACATTCTGAGGATCCTCTTCGATCGCATGCGCTTTCAGCACGTGCTGGTCGTCAACGGGCACGGGGCCGACAATCAGAAGGATGTGCTGAACCGCATCTGCCACGATTACAACGATGGCCCCTCGAATGCCCAGCGCGTGTTTTGGGTGTACCCAGGGTTCCCGCGCTCGCTTCTGGCCGGGTCCATCGGCCACGCGGCCTCCGAGGAGACTTCCATGCTGGAATCGTGCTGGCCGGGCTGCACGGATATCTACCGTCTGCCGGCCGAAGGCAAGCTGCGCAATGTGGACTATGCCATCGTGGACGGCGATACCTTCGATTGCGCTCCCACACCTGACTACACATTGCGGGAAGCTCAGGACCCCAGATATCACACCGACGTTGAATGGGGCGCCGAGCAGATGGAGATGGCGGCGAAGGAAGTCATCGAGGACGTGCGAAGAATTTGGTTCTAGACGAGCACGGGCAAGGCATGGACCTCGATGTTCTTAATGGCGGTGGCTGAGCCGGGTGGTCGTCCCCCGCCGCGCGGATGTTATGGCGCCTGGCTGAAGTATGCGTAAGCCGGTAATTACGGACTGTCGGAGTGCCGCGACAGAGCGCAAAAGCGGTTAGGTCGGTGATAGGCTAGAGAATTTATGACTTGCGGATGTTTCATTGCCGGTCGCCAATGTGCCGTGAACTGCTCGCACTCGATTTCCAAAGTGAGGACCGCATGAATGCCGGCATACTGATGTGTATCCTTGGCGCCGTCTCGTTTGGCTTGTTGGGTTGCGTCTCCAAGATGGCCGAGAAAAGGCGGTGCAATTCCTCGGCTGTGGTCCTGTCGATGGCCTGCTGGGCCGCACTTTTCATGCTTGGCCGATCGCTCATCCAGACCCCCAGGGTCCATGCCAGCTGGGCTGTAGTTGAGCTCGGCCTTGGGTTCGGGATCTGCGCGATCCTGGCCTATCTTGCCTTCCAGATTTCTATCGGGATCGGCAAGGTAACCGTGGGCTGGCTGTTCATGAATCTATCGGCTGGGGTTCCGGCGCTTGTATCCATCTGGTTCTACGCCGAGAAATTGACGGCCTTGAAATCCATCGCCTTCTGCCTGGCGCTGGTTTCATTGTTCTGCCTATTCCAGGGCAACCGGCTTGAAGCAAGGGAGGAGATCCATGAAGAGTCCAAGTAGGACCAACTGGGTCGTGCTCATGCTCTTCATCTTGCTGACCAACGGCATGGGCGCGTTTGGATTGAAGATTCTTGCTTCATGGGGTCTTCCTCCAAACATGAAGTTCCCTTATCTCACCATCTGGTACGCTGCCGGACTCCCCATACTCGGCATTCCGATGTTGATCCGAGGGACGCACGGCGGGCTCAAGGAAGTGAGTTGGGGGGCATTGTACGCGGTTCTGAGTCTCGGCGGTCAGTTGGCCATGTCGTACGCGCTGGATTTCGGGATTCCCGGAAGCGTTGTCTACCCAGTTGCGGTCGGCGGATCCATTCTTGTCGTCGCCTTGGCCGGCAGACTGTTTTTTGGCGAGAAGATGCACCCGCTAAGTTGGACCGGCGTCGTTATCGGTATCCTGGCTGTCGCCTTGCTGAGCGCAAGTTAAATCGTTCATGGCTGCGATCCAAGTTCGCAGTCGTTCTAGGAAAGGTACTTCTATGGCGATCAATTCAGTAACTGAAGTTGCGGAGCTCATACCGTACGAGTGGCCTGGCTCGTACTTTATTGGAGACGAGGAAATTGAAGAGGTAATGCGAGTACTGAATGCCCGCAGTCCCTTCAGATTCTACGGACCTGATCTGCAGCGTTGTGTCGAGCGGCTGGAAGCGGAATATTGCCAGAGGCTGTCGAGAAAATACGCCATCGCTGTGAACAGCGGAACGGCCGCGCTGTCGCTGGCCCTGGCGGCGCTCGGAGTCGGACCGGGCGACGAGGTCCTTGTTCCCGGATACATGTGGATCTCCTGCATCTCCGCCATTGTGCGCAGCGGCGCCATACCCAGGCTGGTGGATGTAGACGATACGTTTTGCGTGGATCCTGCCGACCTCGCGAAAAAAATCGGACCGCACAGTAAAGGCGTCCTGCTCGTTCACATGAGCGGCGCAATGGGCGCGGTTCACCAGATCCGCGAAATCTGCACCAGGCATAACCTGTTTCTTCTTGAGGACTGCGCGCAGGCCAACGGCGCAACCTGCAAAGGGCGCCCTGCCGGATCATTCGGAGAGATGGCGATCTTCAGCTTTCAGCTCAACAAGAACATAACTGCCGGCGAGGGCGGATTGGTGGTATGCGACGATGAAAGCTTGTATCGCCGTTCCTGGGCCGTTCATGACCTGGGTTACCCCCGCAACGCGGATGGCAGGCTGGAGTTTTCCGACCCCAATTATCAGATGTGGGGTCAGGGCAGCCGCTATGCCGAGTTGCTCGCCGCCGTGATGCTGGCGCAACTCAGGAAACTCGACGCGATTGCAGCCGCTATGCGGAGTAAGAAGTGCGCGCTCAAGAAGCGCATGAGTTCGATTTCAGGTTTGTCTTTCCGCAGAATCATCGATCCTGAGGGAGATACAGGCGCATTCCTGCTGCTTATCTGGAGGGACCGGCAAACCTGCCTGCGCATGGTTGAGCAGACGCGCAACGCAGGCATACGCTGCGGGCCATCGGGCCTCAACAATATCCCCATGACGGATTGGGGGCTGCATATCTACTTCAACAATGCCAGCCTGGTGCGCAAGAGCCCGTTGAATGCCGCGGGACGCCCTTGGAGCGATCCATTGAATGAGTTTGCCTCCGCGTACACTTACGAAAAAGGCGCCTTGCCGGTACTCGATTCGCTGGTTGAGCGAAGCAGCCTCCTGGCGATTCCGCCTGTATTGACCGACGAGGCCGTCGAACGCATCGCTACGGCATTTGAGAACGCTGCAAGCGCATAGTACCTGAGCCGGCATTGGAGACATTCGGAGGCAGATGTGCGGAGGACGAAATAGGTATCTGGTGTTATTGGTAGCGGTAGCGGTTTCGCGGTCAAGGAACGGGCGTCTTGGGGATGAGGTCAGGCAGCCGGATGCGGCGTGATGCGAGAAATCTGATCGCGGCCTTCAGCTTAGCTTCGAATTCAGGATCCTCTACAAGCTCTTTGGCCACTTCCTGCCGCCTCTGCCCTCCCGCGACTTCAGGTAGAGAACTGGTAGGCGCGGGACTCAGCTTCTGCTCTTGTCATGCCGCCGGTCTCACCAGCAATGACTGCTCACCACCTCGGGCACGCTGGTGGCATTGTGGTTGACCTTTACTCGAATCACGATCTGGATGTTGCGGCTAGGCCAGTCGCGCGGAAGATCCTGTAGCAGCCGGCCCCAATACTGAGAGTTGGTCAAAAACTCTCCTACGCCCTGTGTTCCAAAGCTCGCCAGTCCGCCGGCCTGCACGACGAACTGTCCCGTCTCGGCATTGACAACCCTCGAGATCAATCCGTAATCTGCCACGGTATGACCTGCTGGGTCGATTTCGGTCGACCAGACTCTTCCTGGCGGCGTCTTGTCCGTCATCACCTTGAGGTTGTGCAGTCGCCCGAAGGTGAAGCGGAACTGCCGGGCCACGTCCTGGTTCGAGCGGTTGTTGAAGCCGAGCAGAATCATGGGGGCATCGCGCATATCAGAGAAAGAAGTCTGGTCGCCCAGGCGAATCTTCACCGGCTTTCCTAACCGGCCGAACATCTCCATGATCCTTCCGAGCGCCACGGCATCGTTCACGGTTGTGTACAAGTCCGTGACGGGCACGATGTCCTTGCCAGGAATCGAAGCGTTGCCATAATTCACAACGTGCGGTCCCGCCTCGACGTCCTCGCTATTGCCGGCGCAATACTTCTCGTGCATTTGCTGGGAGAGCAGGTACACGGTCGATTGTCCGATGGTGATGATAGTGGGACTGGGGCTCTTCAGCACCGGTCCCCAAAAGAGCTCGAGCGGCGACTTCGGCGCGCCACGCAGCAGCGCGAGAACGGCGACAGCCAGCAGGACAACGGCGGCGCTCCAATGGAAGATCCGGTTGCGCAGCAGCCGGCTGAGTTGGATACCGCGAAAGATCTTCGCGGTCGACGGCAGCCGCGGCGCCGGAGCGGGCGGGGGTTGTTCGGAGGCCTGCTCTGCTTCGCGTCTGACGGGCGGGCGCCAGTGGAACTCCGGAACGTAAGAGCCGGGGGGCAGATGGATGCTGACTTCGCTCTCCTCGCCGGCGGCGGCCTCATATTGCGCCAGGCGCTTGCGCAGATCGTTGGCGATGATGCGCACGGCGGCGTCCACATTGGTGTCATAGTCCGTCGGTCGGCCGAGCACCTCCACGCCAATGCAGCGCTCTTTTAGCTGGTCCAGTTTCCCTTCGAGCGTTCTTTCGACGATAAATCGCAGACATTCTTGAGAACGCCTTGAAGCGCGGAAGAACGGACTCTCCAGAAGGCGGGTCAATTCACGCCGGATCGCCTGCTGCTGGGATGCATCGAAAGACGGATGTGGCCTGTGAACTACTTGGTGGTAGTCCGGTCCCTCTGGCATCGATTGGAATTATATCAGGCGGCGCGGACTCACGCTGAATTCGCCTCGACGCAGCTCAACAGCAGGCGCGGAAGCGCTGCCAGAGGCTGGCAATTCTAAAACAGCGAGTGCCAGGGCAGGCCGACAGGACGTTCTGAACTGCGGCTGAACAACCGCTCAGAACCGTCGCGAACGTTCAAATCTGAATTCAGCAGTTTATACTAAAACTCCATGACTTCGCCAAATGCCCGTCCTGAGTCAGACAGCGGGGATCCCGGACTCCAAATCCTCATCCGTCTCGGCTGCGCGCTGCTGCTCGGGTTGGCGCTGCTGGCGGCCTCCTGCGACTGGAACCGGTTGGGCGCCATCCAGGGCGCCGTTGTCGATGGCGCATCGGCGCGGGTTCCAGATGCAATTGTCATGGTGATCGATCAAAGTACGAGCAGTTCCATTGGATTACGGACAGACAGCTCGGGCGAGTTTACGGCCTCCGACTTGAAACCCGGCAAGTACACCTTGGCGGTCCGCAAGGAAGGCTTCTTGTCCGCCAGTCGGTCGAATATTTTGGTGGACGGTCATCGGACTCTAAGAGTCGAATTGAATCTTGCGAGGGACCCGAGCTCCCCGGTGACCCCGGTCAAGGCTTCGGCACAGCGTTAACCGGGCCGTTGGGCGTCGTCTCCGCTTTGGCCGGTTCTGTTGGGGGCCTCAGGCGCTCGTACTCGGCGAACTCCAATGCGGCCTTGTCTTTGCGACCGAGCAAGCGGTAAGCAGTGGCCAAGGCGAGCCGGATTTCAGGGTTTTCCGGGGTAATCCGCCGGGCGGTTTCCAACTCCACGACGGCCTCCTGGGTTCGCTCGACCTGCAGCAGGAGCCGGCCGTAATACAGGTGGGCCTGGGACGAATCGGGCCGCAGGCGGACGGCCTCCTCGGCAGGCGGCAGACCGCCCCGGGCGTCGCCGTTCTCGAGTGCCACAAAGGCCAGACCGAGCCGGGCCGGGAAGCTGTCGGAAGTGTTGGCGAGCTCGGCGCGGAATTGGCGCTCGGCGCCGATATAATCGAATCGGCTTAACAGAATCGCGCCATAAGCGTAATGCAGCAGCGGCGCTTTCGGGTAATTGCGAAACAACTCCGCGAACGCCGCATCGGCGGCGGCAGGATGCCGAGCGTAGTTCAGATAGGTGGCTTCCCCGACTGCCTGCACCAAGGCACGTTGCTCGGAGGAGAGCGAATCGTCCAACCGCAGGCGCATCGCGGCAAACCCCAGGGCGAGCACCAGACGCGCGCGCTCGTCCGGATCCTCGCGCGGCGCCAACTTGCTCAGTAGTTCGGTAGCCTCGCCGAAATCGCCCAACGCGATATGGGCTAGGCCCCGGTCGAGGTAGGCTATTTCCCACAAATGGTACTGGTCCGTGATGCCGACGCGGTCGGCGCGGTCGATATGCTCCACTGCCTGTCTGGGGCGCCCGGCTTGGAGTTCGCACATCCCCAGTAACGCCCACCCCGCGCCTTTGGCAGGATCCAACTCGGTGAGCTTGTGGAGGTAAGGCAGCGCAGCCTCAAACTGGTCGGATTGGTATAAAATCAGTCCCATCTTCCAGAGCCCGTCGGTCCACGCCGGGTCGATTGCCAACCCTTTCTTGAGGGCTGCCAACGCCTCCGGCAGGCGGCCGGCGGTCATGGCGTTCTCGGCGGCGAGGCGGATTTCCAGTGGGACGCGGTCACTATTGCTCTGCGCCTCCGCGCCACCCGGCGCCAGGCTGAGCATCAATCCAACAAGCACCAAGTGCACCACACACATTCTACAGTCGCGCCGTCGCAGTACGAGGCCAGTCGGCGTTCTGAACGCCGTTCTGAACCGTCGAAATTGTCGGTTGCGAACGATTCGGAACCTTGCTCCGGGCCCACCACCGCAGTATCCTTTTCCCAGCCCGAAGGGGTTAGCTTCGAAGCAACGAAGATTAGGAGTCTTTAATGAAAATACCGTGCAAGCTATTCGCCGTTTGTATTGGCTTGTGCCTGATCATCGGCGCCGTCTTCGCACAGGTGAAGTCCAGCGCAATTACGGGCACTGTTACAGACCCGTCCGGCGCTCTCGTCCCGGGAGCGTCTGTGACGGTTCAGAACGAGGAGACCAACGTAGCAATAGAAACCAAGACCAACGCCGCGGGCGACTATGTGGTCCCATACCTTCCCATCGGCCACTACGCGGTCGTGGTCAAGGCGCAGGGTTTCCAAACCTACCGCAGGACCGGCATCATGCTGGATAGCGCAGCCACGATGAGGGCCGACGCCATCATGACCACCGGCAGCGTTAACACCACGATAGAGGTCAAGGCCGACGCCATCGCACTCCAGACCGAAAACTCGACGGTCCAGGGTGCTGTGAACCAGCAAATCATCGGCGATATCCCCAATATCAACAACAACCCGCTGTACTATGCCACGCTGGAAGCCGGCGTGGTGCCGGCGCCACAGATGTACAACAGCCACGTTCTGGGCGTGGGATTTTCGGACCGGCAACAGATGTCGGCCATCCGCATCAACGGCGGACCTCTCGGCACCAGCGACCTCACGTTGGACGGCGTCTCGGTGCAGGGCGCGGCGTGGCATGAAACTGCCGTGGTCCCCAATCGCGATGCGCTCCAGGAGGTGCGGGTTGTCACCAACAGCTTCTCGGCGGACACCGGCAATGCTCAAGGCCTGATCGCAATGACCACGAAGAGCGGAACGAATCAGTTCCACGGTGGGCTCAATTACCGTCTCCGCAACGAGGACCTGGACGCCAACGGCCTGTATAACAACCAGAATGACATCGCACGCAGCAAATATCGCGTGAACGAATACGGGGGCAACGTCGGCGGTCCGGTTATTCTCCCGAAGATATTCAACGGCAAGGACAAGCTGTTCTTCTTCGCATCCTACGAGCGGCTCAACCACAAGGATCCTGACAACGTTTTGGCGAAGGTTCCGACCGCCCTGGAGCGCGTTGGGGACTTCAGCGCGACGAGAGTCGCGGACAACAATGGCAATCCGGTGCCCGTCGTGCTGTTCGATCCCTGGAGCGCGCAGTTCTACCAGGGCAGCAACCTGATCGTCCAGCGCTCGCCTTACCCCGTCGCAGGTGTGGTTTCGAACCCCGATCAATACGGAGAGAAGATGCTGGCGGGCTACCCAGGCCCGAACCACACCCCTAGTGACGCGTTCGGCGACAACAACTATCTCTTTTCCGGGACCACTCCGACCATCCGCAACAGTCTGAACTTGAGGGGCGACTACCGGATCGGGGACAAGAGTTCGTTCTATTTCTCTGGGGGCAAGTCGTTTGGCTCGTCCGTGCAGCCCAACTACTGGGGCGCTAGCAGTCCGTTTGGCGGCTATAATTGGTTACCCGACCTAAAGGACAATAATCCCTATGCCGCCGCGGGTTACACCGTCACCGTGAATCCAACCACAGTGATCGACCTGCGTTACGGCGTGACGCACATCAACACCCAGGGTGGGTTCCCGACTGCTCCGAGCGCGGTCAGCTACTCGGATTATGGGATGCCCGCCAACGTCCAGAGCTTGGTCGCGCTTCCCGGAAACTCGCCCTCGGTTGGCAACTGGAGCGGCAACGCCACCAACAATGCCAACTGGACCAACTTGAGTGACGATGGTTGGGATAACAAGCATGAGCATCAACTCAATCATGCCGTGAACGGCAGTATTACTCATGTCCTCGGCAAATGGACCCTGAAGGCCGGCGGCGAGTACCGCGTCTACTTGGGCAATTGGGCCGATATTGAGTTCGGTACGCCAGCTATTGGCATGTGGCAGGGGAGCGCCTCGACGGGCCAGTTTGGGGACATCTACGGCAACAATGATCTCACTCTGATTCCGAACTTTTCAAACCGAGGCATTGACGCTGCCACCGCTTTAACCGGCGCTACCGGCTACGAGCTGGCCGGTGGCACTGCGGCCAAGCCCGCCCTGGCCGCCAAGTACGCCGCTTTCTATACCCAGAACGACTGGAAAGTCAACGACAAGCTAACCATCAATCTGGGATTGCGCTACGAAGTACAGCCGGGGCCCACGGAACGCTACAACCAAATGTCGGAAATCGATCTGTCTGTGCCCAATTCCTATTACACCGCGCTGAACGGCGTGGCCAATCCGAATCCTCTCGCGACCTTGGGGGCGGTCGTCTTCCCAGGTCAGAATGGGTACAGTCGGAACCTTTGGAACACGCAATGGAACAACATCTCGCCACGTATCGGCGCTGCCTACCGATTGCGCAATTCCATGGTCGTGCGCGCCGGTTACGGCAGGATCTATGTTCCCAGTAACACCGGCTTCAACGCCAACGGCAACTATTATGGCACGGGGCCCTACTCGGGGGCTGCTAACTGGACCCCCTTCGGGTTGACTGCCACCAACGGCATACCGATCGGCCGATTCGAGGATCCGCAAGACACGCAGGTTATCCCGGGGACAGGGAATATGTCGGCCCCGTCCGATTACTGCTGCACTGCCGGCTGGGTCAATCGGGCGTCATATCTGAATGGCGTAACGGATCAGTGGAATTTCTTCCTTGAACGCAAGTTTGGTAGTGCGTGGCTGGTCTCCGCCGGCTACGTCGGATCGCACGGCCATGACCTCCCTTGGCGCAACTACCCAGTCCAGGGGACGTGGAGCCTCTCCAACGCCACCCTCCAAACCTGGCGCAACGCCTGGGTCGCCTCCAACGGTGTGACCGACCCCGCCCAGGCCCAGATTGCCAACCCCGCACCCTCGTTGATCGGCTACAGCGGCGGCGGCACCATTAGTGCGCTGACCTCCGAGCTGCCGTACCTGGCGCTGAACGGCGCGACCTACACTGCCACCGTAGGCACCTCCAACTACGATGCCCTGCAGATTCGCGCGCAGCACTCGTATACGAACGGCCTGCAGCTCATGCTCAACTACACGTGGTCCAAGAACACCGGCCTCAGTGGTGGTGTCTGGAATTCCACATTTGCCGAGTCGCAGGAGGGCAGTTCCGTGGCCGGGAATGGCGGCGCGGACTATCGCAACCTGAACAACGACCGCGGCCTTCTGGGCTACGATACGCCGAACCGCTTCGTGGGCACGTTGTCCTATCTCCTGCCCACTGGCAAAGGCAAGGCCCTCGATCCTCACAACGCCGTGCTGCGGGCGATCCTCGGCGACTGGCAACTCGGCTCTGTCGTGACCTTACAGAGCGGAATGCCCTGGGGACCCAGTTGCGGCACCCTGAACGGACGCTGCGACATGGTGCCGGGCGAGGCCACCTACGTGCCCAAATCCGACCAGCATTGGTACGACGGCAAGACCTCGGTTACGCTTCCGGATGGGCGCACAATCACACCGGCCGCTTACACTTACCTGTTGTATAACCCCGACCTGTTCAGCCAGCCAATGGTACAGTTCCCGAACGGCACCAACGGGGTGGACCAATACACCTGGGGCTCCACCTCCGGGTACGAAGGTTGGCTGCGGACTCCCGGGTTTTACAACATGAATCTGACGGTGAACCGCATATTCAAGATCACCGAACGGTATCGACTCGAGTTCCTGGCTGAAGCCACTAACCTCCTGAACGCGACCCAGATTCAACCCAGCGCGATCAACACTGGGGTGAGCCCATCCGTGTTGGCGGATCCGTCCACGGGCACTAAGGTAGGCCAGAACACCAACGTCAACTTCGGCACCCTTGGGATGTCCTTATTTGACCCGCGGCAAGTCACACTGTCGATGCGTCTGCGGTTCTGAGACCACAACTCAAGCACAAGCTTCGCCCTCCCCATCGCCCAGGCGGCGGGGAGGGCGTTTTCGTTCTCCGCCGGCATCCGATCCCAGCACCGCCAACACCGGGATGGTATCCGCGACTACCTGAGAGGCCAGGGAGCTTCGGCCGCGGTCGTCCTGCGCCCGGCAGCCTCCTGCTGCTGTTCTATCGGCCCATTCCGTGGATAGCGCCTAGGGCTTGTGCTGGGCGGCCAGCTCTCGCACTCGTGCCATGCGCTGCTTGAGGGTGTCAGTGAGCGGTCCAATCTCGCTTGCCCGGACATAGCAACGTTCTGCGTCGCCCAGCCGCCCCAGCTTCAGATAGGCGTCGCCCAGCCGGGCGAGAGAGTCGTCCCGCTCGCGGATCTTCACAGAGGCCTCCAGCAGTTCCGCCACGCGGTCGAATCTCCCCTCGGCTTCGTAGCGCGCGGCCTCGTCGCTGAGCTCCCGGAGGCGGACCAACTCTGCGGCGGAGGTCGTTTCCAATTCCCTCAATTGCCTCTCGGAAGCCTGCGCCTCCGCATCGCGGCCGAGGGCGCGATAGATTCGGACGAGGATCCACCCCGAAGCCCGTCGCTCTTCGAACTCGTGGGAATCCTCCCAGGCGGCCTTGGCCGGCGCCAGGGCCTGCTCGAACTGCCCTTTGTTGTAGAGCGCCCTGGCGCGCCCCAGCAGTGCGGCGGCCAGCCCCGGCGCCTGCTTCAGGACGGCATCGAAATGCACCAGCGCCTGATCGACGTCGCCGTCATTGAGCGCCACCTGGCCGACCCCGAGTTGTATCAGCGGGCTATCTGGATCCAGCGTGTGGGCACGCTCGAAATACGGGCGAGCTTTGGTCAACTCGCCGAGGCCGCGGTGAAACTCGCCCAGCCAGTACAGCGCGCGCGCATCTTGGGGGTCCAGCCGCACGGCCGTCTCGAGCGCCGCCAGCGCATCCGGCAGGTACTGTGCCCTTTCCACGCGGAACATGCCAAAGGCCCGATAGGCCGGCTCGAATTCCGGATCCAGATCGATCGCAACCCGAAGCTCCCGGATCGCTTCCCCGAAGTTGCCGCCGAGCCCGAGCGCCGACCCCAGAAAGAAACGAACCTCCGCCGAGTTCGGGATGCGCTGGGCCGCTTCTCGCAGGCTGCTGACGGCGGCGTTGTAGTCCTCGACCTCGAAGTAGCAGCGACCCAGGCCGTAGGTGAGAGCCGGCGCCTCGGGGTGCTTGCCAACGAGCCCCTTTAGAACCGGGATGGCTTCCGCCCAGCGCCCGCCATCCATCAACTGCTGCGCGGTCTTCAGGCTTTCCTGGTCGGGATTGGCTTGCGCGGCCAGCAGCGCGAGCCACGCGATCAGGATCACGGCTTCCGCTCCTCAATGGTCACAATCCGGTCTGCCGGCACGTCGTTGAGGACCTGGCGGATGCCGCTGGGCCAGCGAATCTCGATTTCGGCGATCCGCCGCGCCGCCCCAAGTCCGAAGTGCACGCGGCTGTCGCTCGATCCGGCGTAGCCCACGCTGGTTGTGACCTGGTTGTACTGGATTGCGCCGTCGTCGGTCGTGATCTTGATCTGCGCTCCGATGCCCATTCGATTGCTCTTTGTCCCGGCCAGCCGGAGCAGCACCCAGTGATTGGAATTCTGGGAGACATTCCGAAGCAGCCTGGCAGGCCCGTTCAATACCGTCACAACCGCGTCGATGCGCCCGTCGTTATCCAGATCGCCGAACGCCACGCCGCGGTGCGCCGCGGGAATCTGGAAGCTGGGACCGGCATCGGCGCTGACGTCCTCGAACCTGCCGTTGCCCAAATTACGGAAGACCGTACAGGGCTCGTGGTGCTGCCTGCCCATTCCGGGTTCAGTCCCGTTGTCGTTGACGTCGGAGCGGGCTACGAATAGATCCTTCCAGCCGTCGTTGTCGAAGTCCATGATCCCGTTGCCCCAGCCCGACATGTCCCTGGTCAGGCGCCCCAGCCGGCTGATGGCGGTGCTATCGAAGAACTGCCCGCGTCCGTGGTTGAGAAACAGCGGGAACGTCTCGTGCCCCACGGCGGTGTGCCAGATGTCTGGGAGGCCGTCGTTGTTCACGTCACGGAAGTCCGATCCCATGCCCGATAGCTCGCTTCCGTCATCGGCATAGGCGACGCCCGCCTGAACGCCCACCTCCTCGAAGGCTTTGCCATGCAGATTGTGAAACAGGAAGTTCGGCATTGTGTCGTTGGCAACAAACACGTCCATGTAGCCGTCCCCGTCGTAATCCGCGAACGAGACGCCCATGCCTTTGCCGAAGTGCTTCGCGATGCCGGTCTCCTCGGAGACATCCGTGAATGTGCCGTCGCCGTTGTTCCGGTACAGCGTGTTGTGGAGCGGCCCGTATAAGCGCGGGTCGCAATAAGTGCGCGTGCCCTCAATGGCGCAGTAAGGGTCTTGGTCGAGCCCCCATTTGCAGTAATTCACTACCCAGAGATCGAGGAGGCCGTCGTTGTTGTAGTCGAACCACCCTGCCGCCACCGACCACATTTTCTTTCCGTCGAGCAGCGCTCCGGAAAGGCCGGCGCGGGCGGTCACGTCGGTAAACGTGCCGTCGCCATTGTTGTGCAATAGCTGGTTGGGGCCGACGTTGGCCAGGAAGATGTCGGGTTTCCCGTCGTTGTCGTAGTCGCCCACGGCGACCCCCATGCCGTAGCCAACTCCGGCCACGCCGGCGCGCGCGGTCACGTCGGTGAAAGTCCCATCGCCGTTGTTGTGAAACAGGCGGTTGGAGTACTTCTCGCCGTCCTTTCGCAGCGACGGAATCGCGGCGCCGTTAACGAAGTACACGTCCAGTCTGCCGTCTCCGTCGTAGTCCAGGACGGCTACCCCCGCCAGCATGGTCTCGATCTGGTGCTTCTGGGGTGTCGCAGAGTTGTTGGCGATGAAATTCAAGCCGGCCTGGGCGGCCGTATCTTCAAACCGGATGGTGCTCGAAGTGGTCGCTGCCAGCAGCAGCAGCGCGGGACCAGCAAGCAGCAAGATGCCAAGGAATGCGGCAAGAGATTTCATTGCCGTTGCGCGTGTCTGTCCTCCAGAGTATACCAGCCGACGACAGATTGAATGATGCGCTGTTGAGAAGGCATCAAATCGCTGTGCGCTGCCGAGGGACCTCCTGCTTGCCGTGCTTGTTGTGTCGTCGGCGCAGGCTCCAGGCCGCGGCTTGGGTTCCTATTCGTGTGCAGTGCTTTCAACCTTGCCCGGCGCGCTGCGCAGGGGGGCCGCATCGTCCCACGAATGTCAGAAGGGCGCCCTTTCCACCTCCGGCTTCTCGACTTTGACGAAATAGATGTCGGTCCACTGATCCTTGGTCTTCTTCATGACATTGATCTTCAGGCCGAACATCTCATCCAGATGCAGCGACAAATCGGACAGCCGCTCGAGATGCACGCCGCAACGCTCCAGATCATCCTTCAGGAACTGGAGGGTCTTCTCGGTGATCACCCGGATCTTGCTCAGCGTGCGCGGGTGGAACTCCCCGCTCATAATGCGCAGTTTCCAGACCAACATCGGATTGCCGGTGCGCGCGGTCCTGGTCAGCCGGACCTCCTCCACCAGCGTGTCGTAGTAACCGTCCGGGATGGCGTCGTGGCCGTTTTCGCTTTCTTTTTGCCTGACTTTTTGAAACGCCTCGTCGAAGCGCGCCAGGTCAATTGGCGCGTCATCCACGAAGCGGTCCGCCAACCGCTCCACTTCATTATCGGTATTGAAGATGAGGCCCACTTTATAGGTTCCCCTGCTGCTCATAGTCCTCCTGGGCTGTGGATATTCTCAAGGCTCGCGTCCCTTTCGCTCCTTGTTTCCCCTGATCCCGGCCTTACGCCGTGTTCCACCCGAGACTATCGGCCGTCCGGCGGGGGCACTTTATAGCGCACCGAAAAAACTCCACGACGCGACGTCAACTGGCCCGTCGCACCCGCACTGCAGTCGCGCCAGCACAGCGCCGCCGGCGTGTAAAACAGAAAAAGGAGGAACAAAGCCAAATATCGACTTTGCTTTTTAGAATGAACGACTTGCTTGGCTATCGTCGGATAGATTATTCGCCAATTCTTCGAACTGTCAAAGAACGCCCAAGCCGGACCGAAAAATGGGTCGGCCCAATTGAGCATAGGCCCGGTGTCAAGCGAGATTTGGCAAGGCGCAAGGATCAGGCTGCCCCTTCCCCCTTCCCTCCCACCCCCGGACCAAACGCCGGCACGAATGCCGACGCGGCGGACAAGAACGTCTGCGCCACGATGCAAAAACACGTTTTTGGAGGAACAAAGCCAAATATCGACTTTGCTTTTTGGATTCAATAATTTAGAAGGCTATCTTTCGGGCATGATTTCGCCAGTTATTCGGTTTTCAAGGAACACTATTGGTAGCCCGCATTTGCGGACGCCCTGATTGATGTTAAGCCCGCGTGTCAAGCGAGATTCGGAGATCCGAGGGTCGATGGCGGAGGGAGGCGACGGGCGATCGATCGGAATCCGCTCGCCGGCCGTCGCAGATGCAGGCTTACGACACCAGGCCCAGGCGGCGGAGCAACGCGGACGGGTCGGGGTCGCGGCCCATGAAATGGCGGAACAGCTCGGCCGGGTCCTCGCTATCGCCTTTCTCCAGAATTTCGCGGCGGAAGGCGAGACCGACTTCGCGGCTGAAGATGCCCTGGCGCAGGAAGCGGGTAAAGGCGTCGGCGTCGAGCACCTCGGCCCATTTGTAGGAGTAATAGCCGGCGCCGTAGCCGACCGGGTCGGCGAAGAGGTGGGTGAATCCGGCGATCATGGCGTAACCCTGGGGCAAGGGCGCAACGCTGAATTCCGGCAGGATACGGTTGGCATAATCCACGGGCGAGCCGTCGCGCGCCGGATCGTACAGCGCATGGAGGGAGAGATCGACGACGCCGAAGCCCAGTTGGCGCATCTGCGAACCCGCGGCGCGGAAGGTGCGGGCGCGGCGCACTTTCTCGAACAACTCGTCGGGCAGGCGTTCGCCGGTCTTCCAATGGCGCGCGAACAGATCGAGCGAGGCGCGCTCCCAGCACCAGTTCTCCATGATCTGGCTGGGCAGCTCGACGAAGTCCCAGGGGACGCTGGTGCCGGCCAGGCTGCGGATCTCGACGCGGCTCAGGCAGTGGTGCATGAGGTGGCCGAACTCGTGGAAGACGGTTTCGACGTCACGATGGGAGAGCAGGGCGGGCCGGTCGGTCAGCGGCGGCGTGACGTTGCCGCACATCACGCCGACGTGCGGCCGCCACACGCCGTCGATGGCGTGTCCGGTCAGGAACGCGCCCATCCAGGCGCCGCCACGCTTGGTCTCGCGCGGGAACCAGTCGGCATAGAAGCCGCCCAGCACGCCATTAGCGGTATCACGGATCTCGTAATACTTCACATCCTGGTGCCAGACGGGCATGCCCGGCGTTTCGACGATTTCGATGCCGAAGAGACGCCGGACCAGCTCGAACAGGCCGCTGAGGACGCTTTCCAGGGGGAAGTAAGGGCGCAGGTGCTCCTCGTTGAAATCGAATTCGGCGGCGCGCTGCTTTTCGGCCCAATACCCTACGTCCCAAGCCGCGAGCCCGCGCTGCCCGGCCGTGCGTTGAGCGCGAAACGCCTCCAGCTCCTCGTTTTCGCGGTGGAAGGCGGCGACCGTCTGGGCCTCCAGACCGCGCAGAAAGCTGAGCGCCGTGGCGCCGCTCTTGGCCATCCTCTCGGCCAGCGCGAAATCGGCGAAATCCTGGAATCCGAGCAGCCGGGCCTTCTCGCGGCGCAGATCGAGGATCTGGCCGAGCAGCCCGGAGTTTTCCTGGGCGGCGCGGCGGTTGTAGGAGCGATAGAAGTGCTCGCGCACGCCGGCGTCGTCCAGATAAGTCATGATGGCGAGGTAGCTGGGCTGCTGCAGCGTGAAGCGCCAGCCCTGCAGGCCGCGCGCCTCGGCCGCCTGGCGGGCCGCCGCGGCCGCGGCCGGCGGGAGGCCTGCCAGAGCCTGCTGGTTGTCGATCAAGTAATCGAACTGCGCCGTCGCGTCCAGAACATTCTGGCCGAACTTCGTGCAAATGACGGACAGCTCGACATCGATCTCCGACAACCGCTGCTTGCCGGCGGCATCGAGGTCGGCGCCGTGGCGGCGGAAGCTGTCGATCGTCTTTTTCAGAAACCGGGCCTGAACGCCGGCCAGCGAGGCCGCTTCCGAAGTTGAGGCGTAGTCTTTCAGCGCCGACCACAGGCCGGCGTGGAGCGGGATGCGCGAGTAGAATTCGGTCACGGCGGGCTGCACTTCGTTCCACGCCGCGCGCAGCTCGGGCGAGGTGACGACATTCTCGAGGTGCTGGATGATAGATGAGGCGAAGTCCAGCTTCTCGCTGGCCTGGTCGAGCGCGCCGAGCGTGTTGCGGAAGGTGCGCGGATGCGCCTGGGAGGCGATGGCCTCGATGCGCTGCTGGGCCTCTGCAATCAACTGTTGGACGGCCGGCCGGACATGCGCGGCGCGCACGCGGTCGAACGGGATCGGCGTTCCGATTTCAACTAAGGGGTTTGTTTCAGGCACTCTAGGATAGGATACCGACATGCAGGGGCGTGCACCGTGGGGGCCACAATTTCTCGGACTGGGCGTCACACTGGCCGCCGTGGCGATCTACTTCGGATTCACGCTCGACCAGGTCCGCGGGCTGCAGCGGCTGCAACTGGAAACCGTGGACCGCAACCGCCGCGACTCGCTGCAACTGGTGCGCATTCAGAATGACCTGTACCAGATCGGCCTGACGCTGCACGAGATGGCCGAAAGCGGCGATCCGCGGCCGCTGACAGCCCATCACGCGGCGATGGACCGGCTGCACGCGGATCTCGACGACGCGCTCCGGCAGGAGCGCGACCTGATTCCGGAGTCGCGCGCGCGCGACCAGCAGGACATGCTCGATGCCAGCATGCGACGCTTGTGGGACGAGATGGACCAGATGTGGATGCGGGCCGCGAACAGCCAGGAAAACGAGGCCCGGACGCTGATCCGGACGCGGCTGGACTCGGAGCGCGAGACCTTGAATTCGAGCGTGGCGCAATTGCTGGTGCAAAACAGCGACGCCGAGACGGCGGGCGCGCGGGCCGTGAGTGAGATTTACCGGCGGGTGGAGACGAACCTGTATTGGTTCCTGGCCGCCGGGTTGCTGGCGATCGGCGCTACCGGCGTTTCAGTGATCCGCTTCAGCCGCCGCATTTTCGAACGCCTGGAAAAACTCTCCGACGAGCGCCAGGAGCTGGCCCGGCAGGTGATCAATGTTCAAGAGGATGTGTTCCGCACGCTGGCGCGCGAACTGCACGACGAATTCGGCCAGGTGCTGACGGCCATCGGCGCGATGCTGCAGCGGGTGCGGAAGCAGGTCTCCGAGGAGTCGCCCGCGCAATCCGGCTTGAAGGAGATCCGGGAGGTGGCCGCGGGCACGCTGGAACGCGTGCGGCTGATGTCGCAGATGCTGCACCCGCCGGTCCTGGACGATTACGGACTGGAGAAAAGTATTGAATGGTATCTCGAACAGTTTGAAAAACAGTCGGGTTTATGCGTCCATTATGCGAAAATCGGTACTGCGCTTTGGATCGGCGACCAGGTCGCCATCCACGTTTACAGGATCTTGCAGGAGGCCTTGAACAACGTGCTGCGACACGCCAGGGCTTCCGAGGTTTGGGTGCGAGCCGAATATGCGCCGACTCATGTCGCGCTGGCGGTCGAGGACCACGGCGTGGGGATGCCGGAGGAAGTGCCGCGACGCGGCATCGGTCTCATCTCGATGCGCGAGAGGGCCGGGTTGCTGGGCGGCGTGCTGGAGTTTTCCAAGCCCGCCGGAGGCGGCGTGCGCGTTTCCTTGCAGGTTCCGCTGCGGGCTGGAGTAGCTGAATGATAAGTCCGATCACAGTTCTGCTGGTTGACGACCACAGCCTGGTCAGAAAGGGCTTCCGGCGGCTGCTCGACGACGACCCCGAGATCCAGGTGGTGGGCGAAGCGTCCACCGGCAGCAGCGCCATCGAGTGCGCTTTGCAGCTCAGCCCGCAGGTTGTGGTGATGGATCTTTCGATGCCGGAACTCGATGGCATCCAGGCTACCGGCCAGATCCTGCGCCACCGGCCCGAGAC
The DNA here is from genome assembly GCA_052145115.1 of Bryobacteraceae bacterium. Lineage (GTDB taxonomy): Bacteria > Acidobacteriota > Terriglobia > Bryobacterales > Bryobacteraceae > CAIVVT01. The sequence continues at coordinate 39,650 of JBKQPG010000094.1, read as the reverse complement.
CAAGGTGCTGATCCTCAGCATGTACTCCGAGGACAATTACGTGCGCAACGCCTTCGCCGCGGGCGCGCTGGGGTTTCTGTTGAAGAACGCGCTCGAGGTGGACCTGCCCTACGCCATCAAAGAGGTGGCCGCGGGGCGCACCGTGCTGGCGCCGGGCCTGAACATGCCCACGCAGGAGCACGAGAGCGACTATGACAAACTGACGCAGCGCGAACGCGAGGTCCTGCAGCACATTGTCCAGGGCAAATCGAACCGCGAAATCGCAGCGCTGCTGGGGCTGAGCGTGAACACGATCTCGGTACACCGCGCCAACCTGATGCAGGCGCTGGGCATCCACCGCACCGCCGACCTGGTGGTCTACGCCCTCAAGAAGGGGCTGGTGCCGATGCCCGAACTGCCCGACACGAAGAGTTGATCGCGCTGGCCCGGCCAGAGGCGCGAGGGTGCCGAGGGGCACCGGCCGGAAGGACGGCGTCCAGCGCATCCTTTAATTAATAGTTACCCCGCAATTACTCCGCCGGAGGGCCGGAACAGGGCGCCGATCGGGTTTAGTACTGGGCCCTTTTCGCTAATTACTAAGTCTTTTTTATCAACTGGTTACAAGGAAACAGGAGGGCTCCGAGGCGGGTTTTCGGAGCCTCGTCCGGAGGGTCGCGTAGTACAGTCCTAGGGGGTATCGGAAGTCACGGCACATTAGCATCGGCATATGAGCGGACCGCGCCCCGATGGGAGCGGCCGGAGGACCTAAGCTGTGCCGTCCTTTCGCGAGCACAATATCGAATTTGACCTGCGCCGGGCGCTCACCCGGCAGAGGCGCCTGAGGCGTCGCGACAGGCGGCTGCCATTCCGATTGCTAGCTTTGCTGCTGCTCACGGGCGCGGCGGCGGTGTATTGGAAGTGGCCGGAACTGGAAGTCCTGAGGGAGCCGAAACACGCGCTGGGCCAGGCGCCGCCCTCCGTCTCCGAAGAGAGCCGGCGCCTGTTTTCAGACCGCACCACGCGGCTGATCTACGCCTATTCCGTGGTCCCCGGGGGAGTGACCGGCGCCGAGGAGGCGCGGCGCGCCGTGGCCAGCGATCCCGTGGTGGGCGAACATTACCGCGGGCTGGATCTGGCGCGCCTCAGAGTGACGACCCTCGATTCGGAGAAACTGGTCTACGTATCTTTTCGCAAGGGCGACCAGGTGTATTGGACGACCAGGAAAGTCCGTCTGCCCGCGGGCGAGACGGTCCTGACCGACGGCGCCAACCTAGTGCGGGCGCGCTGCGGCAACCGCATCTCGGACGCTGCGATGTCCAAAACGACGCCCCGGGAACCGGCGCTGGTCGAGCTGGACACTCCGCTGCTGCCGGGAGGCCCGATGGCGCCGCTGGAGACGCCCCCGGCGCTGGAACAGGCCCGGCTGCTGACCTTGGGAACTCCTCCTCAATTGCCGCAGATGCCTCCTCTCGCCGCGGTCCCGGAAGAACTGATTACTTCCACGCCCACCGACGGCGCCTTTTCTTCGCAGGAACAGGATGAAATTCCGGGACCCCGCTGGATCGGCTTTTCCGCGCCGTGGTATTACCCGGGGTGGAACCTGGCGGCTATCCAGGCCCCGCTCCAGCCGCCGGCCAAGCCCGCGGGGAAGGGTTCCGGAGGGTCGCAGAATTCCGGCGGCGGGGACGACGTCCAGACGACGTCCGATCCGAGCGTGGAGGCCAATACGCCCGAGCCGGCATCCTGGCTGCTGGTGGCGGGCGCGCTTGTTGGCTTGGGCGGGCTGCTGGCGCGGGTCCGCCGAGGCGGGCGTCGGTAGCCGCAGATCGAATCACGGCGTCCACGGCGGGACCGGATTGGCCGCGCCGCGCCGCGCACGGGTTTTGTGACACTCTGGCGACTCTGGCGACTCCCGCGGGAACGAGTGCTATCGTAGCGGATACGGGGCCAGCGCCCGGCCAGCATTCCCTATGAGCCAGATTCAGCCCATCGTTCCATTGACGCTCGAAGGCGCCAGCGTCCTGCATCAGATCTTCCGCCTCCGCTGGGACGAGTGGCAGGCCGCCGACGCCGGGACGCGAACTGAAGTAGTGGACGAATTCCGCGAGTGGCTCACCCGGGCCGAGGCCGCGCGCGGCGGTTCGCAAACCGCCGCCTACGCCATGCTGGGCCATAAGGGCGATCTGCTGCTGCTGCACTACCGGCATGATTTCACGGCCCTGCTGGAAGCCCAGTTGAATGTCTCGCGGCTGCGCATCGCCGCCTACTGCGAGCTTGTGAATTCCTACCTCAGCGTGGTCGAACTGGGGCTATACGAATCCACGCGCAAAATCTATGAAGAGCTCGCCGCGCGCGGTCTGGAGCCGGATACCGATGATTGGGACAAAGCCCAGCAGGAGCTGCTGGAGCGCCAGCGCGCCGCCATGAGCTCGCGCCTGTACCCCGAGGTGCCGGCCTCGCGCTACCTCTGCTTTTACCCCATGGACCGCAAACGCGGCGAGGAGAAGAACTGGTATCTGGAATCGTTCGTCGACCGCCAGCGCATGATGCACGAGCACGGGCTCATCGGCCGCAAGTACGGCGGCATTGTCAAACAGGTGATCTCAGGCTCGATCGGCTTCGACGATTGGGAGTGGGGCGTGGACCTGTTCGCCGACGATCCGCTGCCCTTTAAGCGGCTGATCTACGAGATGCGTTTCGACGCCGCCAGCGCCGTCTACGCGCTGTTCGGCGCCTTCTATATCGGCCTGCGCGTGAAGCCGCAGGGCTTCGCGGCATTCATGGCCGGCGACGCCCGCGGCGCGGTCGAATAGCCGCCGGCAGCGCGGCTCCCGATCTACGCGGCGACGATGGTGGCCTTGGTGATCCCGTCCAGCTTGGGGAAGCTGGCCTCGAGATAGGCGTTGCCCTGCGTGCGGGCCCGGCCCTGGTCGGGTCCGTGGCCGTGCGGCGCGCCTTCCCCGTAACCGGCGTACAGCTTCTCGACGACGTCCAGCCCCGAGACGACCTTGCCGAACGGCGCGAAGCCCATGCCGTCCAGCCGCTTGTTGTCCGTCAGGTTGATGAACACCTGGGTGGTGCGCGTGTCCGGCCCTGCCGTGGCGAACGTGATGGTGCCCTTGGCGTTGGTCTGGGTCACCGGATCGTCGGCCAAATTTCCGACCTTGGGCGCGATCTTGGGGTCCGCGGGCAGGCCGAACTGCACCACGAACCCGGGGAGCACGCGGAAGAACTTGGCGCCGTCGTAGAAACCGCCGCCCACCAGTTCGCTGAAGCGGGCCGCCCCCAGCGGCGCCCACTCCGCGTTGACCTCAATCACGAACTCGCCCTTGGTCGTCTCGAACTTCACCTGGTACATTTGCACTCCGTCTTCCTTCCCGGCTTTCATCTCTTCCACGCGATTTCTTTGACGCGGGCTCTCAGATCCGCCAACGCCGACTTCTCTTCCACGACGCTGGCCTTGATGATTCCATCCAGCCACGGGAATTTCTGCTCCGCGTAGGAGTTGCCCTCGACGGCCAGCTTGCTCGGGTCGGGTCCGTTGCCGCGTGGCGGCATGTCGCCGTAGCCCGGGTAGAAGGTCTCGACGACGTCCATCCCCTCCACCACCTTCCCGAACGGCGCGAAGCCCTGCCTGTCGAGCATCTTGTTGTCGCCCAGATTGATGAACACCTGCGTGCGCCGCGTCCCCGGACCGTCGGCCGCAAACGTCACCATGCCTTTGCGGTTGCTCATCTTCACCGGGTCGTCTTTGATCGGCAGGTTGTTGAACAGCGCGTTGGTCTGCGGATCGTTCGACACGCCGAACTGCGCCACAAATCCCCGCTTCACCCGGAAGATCTTCGAATTGTCGAAGAAACCGAGATTCACCAGCCGCCAGAAGCGCTCCGCGCCGTTGGGCGACCACTGCTTGTGCACTTCCACCACGAAGGCCCCCTTGGTGGTCACGAAACGGACCTTATAAGCCTGCGGCATCGGCCGCGCGGAGGGCGGCGATTCCTTCTTGGGCGCCTCGGCCTTTTTGGGCTCGGCCGGCTTCCCGCAGCCGCCCTGAATGAGGAGCAGAGCCGCCGCCACGGCCCCTCCCATCAACGCCCGAACGTTGCGCACGCGCATGGCTGTCATTCTCGCACTGTCGGCGCGCCTCTCACCAGAAAAAAGCAGGCCGCGCCTTCAGCCGGCGGACCCGCAAGCCGGCCGCTCCGGCGGCAGGCCCATGCGGTGCGGCGCCGGGCAGCAGTTCTCCAGGCAGGGCCACTGCCAGGCCTCCGCGGCCCCGCTCAGGCGTTCCTCGATCAGCGCCCGGATCATGGCCACGAATTTCGGATGCGTGCCCACGGTCGCCGCCCGCACCAGGTTGATCCCCGCCCTTTGGGCGTGCTCGCGGGCCTGCGTATCGAGGTCGAACACGACTTCCATATGGTCCGAGATGAAGCCGATCGGCGCGACGATCACATCCTTCACGCCCGCCGCGGCCTCCTGGCTGAGCGCCTCGCGCACGTCGGGTTCCAGCCACGGCTGCGCGGGGGGTCCGCTGCGGCTCTGGAACACCAGCCGGTGAGATGAAAATCCCGCGCCGGCGGCCACCCGCCGCGCCACCTCCGTGAGCTGCTCCAGGTACTTGGATGTCTGCGCCATCTCGAGCGGGATGCTGTGCGCCGTGCAAAGCAGCCGGGCCGCGCCCCGCCGCTCCTCCGGAACCCGCGCCCGGGCGTCGCGCACGCGCTCGATCAGCGGCTCGACGAAGCCCGGCAGCAGGCAGTAGCGCGGCAACCGCTCGAACTGCGGCGCGCCTGCGCCGATCTGAGTGCGCGCCGTCTCGACATCCTCCAGATACTGCCGGCAGGCCGAGTAGCTGCTATAGGCGGACGTGACGAAGATCAGCGCCCGCCGCACGCCGTCGGCCGTCATGCGGCGCATCGTCTCCGCCAGCAATGGATGCCAGTTGCGGTTGCCCAGGTAGATCGGCAGCTTCACGCCGTGCGTCTCCAGCTCCGCGCCGAGCGCGGCAATCAGCGCCCGGTTTTGGTCGTTGATCGGGCTCCGGCCGCCCAGCCGGTAGTAATTCTCCGCCACGGCCAGCAGACGCTGGCGCGGGATGTCGCGGCCGCGCGCGACGTTTTCGAGGAACGGCATCACCTCCGCGGCGCTCTCCGGACCTCCGAAGCCCACCACCAGCAATGCGTCGAAAGATTCGCTCATCCGCCTTCTAGGATGCCGCAGCTCGCGATTTCGCGCTACCCTTCATCCCCTGTGCGACAATCGACGTGTTCCGGGACCCCACATGCAACGCCGCGCTTTTCTGTCCTCCGTACCGGCCGGTTTCGCCGCCGCCGCCACTGCCAGCGGCCGCGCGCAGCCCGCGCCGGCCTTCCCTGACGGCTACCACGACGCCGCCTCGCGCCTGATCGGCGCCGCGCTCACCGACGACGGCGGTTGGAACAAACTGGCGTACCTGTGCGACCGCATCGGCCATCGCATCGCCGGTTCTTCCGGCCTGGAACGCGCCATCGAGTGGGCCGCCGCGGAAATGCGCCGCGAAGGCCTCGAGAACGTCCAGACGCCGCCCGTCAAAGTGCCGCATTGGGTGCGCGGCGCGGAATCGGCCCGCCTGGTGGCGCCGCTGGACGCGCCGGTGTTCCTGCTCGGTCTCGGCGGCAGCATCGCCACGCCGCCCGAGGGGCTCACCGCCGATGTCGTCGCCGTTTCGAGCTTCGACGAGCTGGAGGCTCTGGGCGCGGACAAGGTGCGCGGCCGGATCGTGCTCTACAACGTGCCCTGGCAGGGCTACGGCCGCACCGTCCAGTACCGTACCAACGGCGCCATCCGCGCGGCCAGGCTGGGCGCCGTCGCCTCGCTGGTCCGTTCCGTCACGCCGCTCAGCCTGCGCGATCCCCACACCGGCGCAATGCAGTACGACCCGGTGGTCCCGCGGATTCCCCACGCCGCCGTCTCAATCGAGGACGCGCTGCGCATGGCGCGCCTGATCGACGCCGGCAACACCGTCCGCCTCCAACTGAAAATGTCCGCCGAGACTCTGCCCGACGCCGATTCGGCCAACGTCGTCGGCGAGCTCCCCGGCCGCGAACGGCCCGAGGAGATCGTCCTGTTGGGCGGCCATATCGACTCCTGGGACGTCGGCCAGGGCGCGCAGGACGACGGCTGCGGCTTCACCGCCTGCTGGCAGGCGGTGGTGCTGATGAAGCAGCTCGGCCTGATCCCCCGCCGCACCGTGCGCCTGGTTTTCTGGACCGACGAGGAGCACACCGGCGCGGGCGCCGCGGCGTATCGGAAATGGGTCGGCGACGCGCTAAAGAACCACGTCGCGGTCATCGAGATGGATAGCGGCGCCGAACGCCCCGTCGGCTACGGCTTCTCCATCGCGGGCGCATCCGACGAGGTGCTGAACCGCGCTCTTCAGCGCGCCCGGCAGATCGGCAAGCTCCTCGACGGCATCGGCGCCGGAGAGATTTCCAAAGGCGGAGGCGGGGCCGACATCGCCCCGCTGATGCGCGAGGGCGTGCCCGGCTTCGGCCACCGCACCGTCGGCCTGCGCTACTTCGAATGGCACCATTCCGAAGCCGATACTCTCGACAAGATCGACCCGCGCGAGTTCCGGCTCAACGTCGCATCGCTGGCCGTGCTGGCCTACGTCCTGGCCGACATGCCCGGGCGGATCGATAGCTGATCCCCGGATGGCTGGAGCGCCGGCCTGGGTGCTGCACCAGCGGTCGTGACGCTAGCGCGCGCCACGTCGTAGAATACGCACATGATGCGCCATTGTCTGCTCACGCTTGCGCTGGCCGGCTGCCTGGCCGCGCCGGCGCTTCTGGCCGCCGATAAGGAACACGACGCCGTCCTGGCCGCCGAAAAGGGCTGGTCCACGGGCGTCTCTCACAATGATTTCGCGCTGCTCGACAAGGTCCTCGCCGACGACCTCACCTATACCCACTCCACCGGCGGCAGCGATACCAAGGCCAGTTACATCGACAAGCTGAAGACCGGCAAGGCGCGCTACTTCAACGCCGACTACGAGGCCGAGCCGCGCGTTCAGATCCTCTCCAAGGACACCGCGCTCACCTTCGGCCGGGTCAAAGTGGTCACGCTCGGTCCCAACAACACTCAGACTCCGGCCACGCTGGCCTTCCTGCACGTCTTCGTCAAGCGCCATGGCCAGTGGCAGCTCGTCGCCCACCAGTCCGCCAAGGTGAACTGAGGATTCCGAGGCTCGCCCGGCCTCGCCACTCCCCGCCTGCCAACCGGCGCCCAGGGCGCTTCACCATTCTTTATTGCTCACGGCTTCGTACAGGGTCATGCAGCCGACCGTGCTGCGCACATCGGGGGCAAGCTGGCGCCCGTCGCGCGGGGGCAGATCCGCGGGGATGGTTTTGGGGTCCACACAGTGTTTGGGACTGCAGGCCCGGATGCCCGGCATCTTGCCGGTCAGGAACTGCGCCCCGACCACCCAACCTAATTGTGATGGGCGGCAATAGCGGGTCTCTGCTTCCACCTGGCAAATCAGATGGCCGACCGCGATCCGCGTCCCGGGAGGGATCCGGCAATCCAGGAGCAGGCAGGCGCCGCCGGGAGAAACGTCGTCCAGATTGGCTACGGTCTCACACGGAAAGCCGTGCTCGTCCGACCAGCGCACTTCCACCAGGCCGGCGCACAGCAGCCGGCCGTACCGCCGCCGATCGGTAATCCCCATGGATCCTATATCGGCACATGCACCGGGAGGCTTGAGCATAAAATCAGCGGCCCGCAGGGTCTTCTCGTCTCAAAATTCGACACCTGTTCCGCGCTGGAACCAAAACGGAACAAACATACTGCCATCGCCAGTCCTGTATGGCGTGACATTTTATGTAAGCTGTTGATAGTACGCATGTTAAATCTCACTGATCGTTTGGCCGGGACCGTGCATTCTCTCCGTCGTCAGCCCAGATCACTCTGGTGGTCCAGGCAGGGAGGAACGATATGGCAACGGTCATGGCCGCGGCGGCAGTTCGGACAGCGACGCCGCGACGCAACGCCCCGGCGGTTGCGGCTCAGGCGGCGGAGGATGCGGCGGTCACCGGCAACCTGGGGCTGGTGCGCTTCATCGCCGCGCGCATCGCGTCGTCGCTGCCGGTCCAGGTGGAGCTCGAGGACCTGATTCAGACCGGCACGTTGGGCTTGATTGACGCCGTGCGGCGGTACGACCCCGCCAAAGGCATCCCCTTCCCGGCCTACGCCCGCTACCGCATCCGCGGCGCGATCCTGGACGCCTTGCGCGCACTGGACTGGGCCACCCGCAGCCAGCGCCGGCAGCGCAAGGCCATGGCACTGGCGGAGGCGGCGGATGGTTCGCCCGCGCCCGTGGACCACCGCAAGCTGCGCTTTTTCAGCCTCGGCCCCGTGGCCTCGCTCTCGAGCCGCCAGGAACGCCAGGACGACATGCCCGCGCCCGACTTCCCGTGCTGTGAGGATTTGCATCCGGACAGGCTATATGAAGCCCACGAGGCGCAGGATCTGGTTCGCAAGGCGCTGGAGGTTCTGCCCGAACGGCACCGCCAGGTGGTCCTGATGTATTACTCGGGCGACTGGAGCATGCGCGCCATCGGACGCACACTCGGCGTGAACGAGAGCCGCGTCTCGCAGATTCACAAGTCGGCCCTCGACAAGATGAAGCGGGCGCTGGCTGCCGGTCGCCTGGCCGGCTCGCTTTCCGCCGCTTGAGGCCGCGCTAGCGGATCTGGATGCGGAACGGCATGACGCGCAGCATGCCGCCCTCCAGGTAGGGCAATACTCCGCTTTCGGCGCCGGCGTGGACCAGCAGCCACTCTTCCGGCGTCTGAGACGCGGACGCGGCATTGTCGCTCATGCCCAGCAGCATTTCCCAGAAGCTCTTGCGCCCCGGGTAGACGATCAGCTTGGCCTCAACGCCCGCCGCCAGCGCCCCTTTGTGCTGCAACAGCTCGACGGCCCGGTCGATCCCGCCCAGCTCGTCGACCAGGTGGTTTTTGTACGCGTCGGAGCCGATCCACACGCGGCCCTGCGCCAGCGGCTCGATGGCCTCGACCTTCGATTTCCGCCCCTCGGCGACGTGCTTCAGAAAGGCGCTATAAATCGACTGCAGCGATTCCTGCAGCTTCTTGCGGCCCTCCGGCGACATGGGCTTGGTGGCGGAGTCGATGTCGGCGAACCTGCCGCGCGTCAGCGTCTCGGTCGAAAAGCCCAGCTTGTCGTACAGGCCCTTCACATTGGCCTTCCCGTAGATCACCCCGATCGAGCCGGTGATCGTCGTGGGATAGGCCACCACCGGGTCGCCAGTCATGGCGATGTAGTAGCCGCCCGAGGCCGCCACGTCGGACATCGACACCACCACCGGCTTCCTGCGGGCCAGATCCTTGAGCGACTCCAGGATCTCGTCCGAGGCGATCGCATCGCCGCCAGGCGATTCGACCCGCACAATCACGCCCTTGATCGTCGCATCGTCGGCGATGCTCTTCACCAGCCGCGTCACCGGCGCCGGCGTGATCCCGATCTCGCGGCCCCAGGGATTATCCGGCGCGCCGCGTAGGATGTCGCCCTCGGCCACCAGATAGGCGATCCGCTGGCTTTTCCGCGGCGGCTGGATGTCGCTCAACAGAAGTTGCGGACTGATCGAGACCCACGCGGCCAGCCCGGCCTTTCTGGTCAGGGCCAGCTGCACGGCCGGCAGGTAGCTCAGCTCATCCACCAGCCCCGACTTCACCGCCGCCGGTGCCAGCATCGGCGCTTGGTCTACCAGCGCGCGAAACTGTTCGGGCTTCATCCGGCGCGCCGGGCCGATCGTGGACGTGACGTTGTCCCAGATCCCGTCCAGCAGCGCGTTGAGCGACTCCTTGGTCTCCGGGCTCATGTCCTTGCGGGTGAACATATCGCCGGCGTCCTTGTACTTGCCCATGTGCTCGACTTCGAACTGTACGCCCAGCTTGTCGAGCGTGCCCTTGAAGTACATGGCTTCCAGGCGCAGGCCTTTCACGTCCAGGTAGTCCTCCGGCGCCAGGTAGATCCGGTCGGCCGCGGAAGCCAGGTAATACTCCCGCAGGCTGGGAGTCTCCAGCCACGCGTAGACCGGCTTGCGCGAGCGCTTGAAAGTTTCGATGCCCGTGCGCAGCTCCTGCATCTTGCCCCAACCCGCGCTGAGCTGCCGGGGCCGCAGCAGCAGGCCTTTCACCCGAGGGTCCCGCCCGGCCGCGCGCAACAGGTTCCACCACTCCACCATGGCCAGCGGCGCCTGGCGGGCCAGCGCCGGGATCGGCGGCACATCGGCCAGCCCTTCGGGCACATCCCCCGTCAGATTCACGGCCAGAATGCCGCTGGCGGGCACCGACGGCGTCTGGGCCGACCAGCGCACCGCGGCGAAAAACAGCACCACCAGCGCCACGCCGGCAATCACGATGCCGGCCACAATGCCCAACAGGAACTTCTTCATGCGCGGGTTGTCTCCCTTCCAACGAAACTAGGCGCCCTCGAGGATGGCGTCAAATCGCCGGTTGACATCCTTTAAATACGCAGCGTCGCCGCCCTCCAGTTCCGTGGTCGCAACGCCCTTGTACCCGATCTCCTTCAAGGCCTGGTAAATCGCCTTCCAGTCGATGTCGCCGTCCCGCAGATTGACCCAGTCGAGGACGGTCTTGTCGATCTGCTTGTTGCGGCGTGCGGTGAAGTCCTTGATGTGCAACTTGATGATGCGCGGGCCGAGCGTGCGGATCCAGTCCTGCGGATACCCGTACAGCACCACGTTGCCGACGTCGAAGTAGGCGCGGATCCAGGGACTGTGGAATTCGTCGATATAGTGCGCCATCTCCAGCGGGCTCAGCAGGAACTTGTTCCAGACCTCCTCGATGCCGATGATCACCTTGTGCTGCTCGGCCAGCGGAATCAGCTTGCGGATCTCGCGCTGGCTGCGCTCCCAGGCCTGTTGATAAGTGACCTGCGGCGTGACCACGCCCGGCACCAGCAGCACGGTTTGGGCGCCCCACAGCTTGGCGTTGTCCAGGCTCGTCTCCATGCCCTTCAGGCAGCGCGCCACCACCTCCGGATCGGGGCTCGTCAGCGGGTATTGCCAGTGCCCCATGTTCATCACGGAGTGGATCGGTAGGCCCGCATCGTCCGAGGCCCGCTTGTACTCTTCCGCCAGGCGGGGATCCGGCTGCGTGCCGATCTCGACCGCCTCGAAGCCGCACTCTTTGGCCAGCCGCAGCCGCGCCACTGGGCTCAGCTCCTTGGGCAGCATCGCGAATTCGACGGCCTTGCGAATGGGCAGCCGTGGCGAGGCGGCCTGGGCGAGCCCGTTGACTCCGGCCGCGCCCACCGCGGCCGCTGCGGAATTGATTAAAAACGTGCGTCGATCCATGTTCATATCCTCTATTAAAACTGCGTCAAATGGTCCTGCACGATTCTACACCGCGCGGCCGGGCGGGCGACGGCGCGGGTCCGGGCCGCTATAATCGAGGTAGCAGCCAGGGCGTTGATTTTGCAGCGGCTCGGCGCTGCATTCCGTCCTCATACGGAGACCCCGCGCGCGGGTGCGTTGTCCGCCGCCACGGGATTCTCTTCTTTTTCCGGTGAAATGGTGAGAACAAATCCGGGAGCGTCGTCGTCCTAACAAGAAGAAGGCAGGAGTATTCATCCGTGAAGCGGAAGTGGAAGTGGATCCTTGGAATTGGCGGCGTGATCGTGGTCGCCGGCGGCGTGTTCGCGAGCGTGCAGATGAGCCAGCGCGGCATCGTGACGGTCCAGACGGGCAAGGTAGTGCGCTCCGACCTGACCAGCGTCGTGACCGCCTCCGGCGAGATTAAGCCCCGTGATTACTATAACATCGGCGCCAACGTGATGGGCCGGATCGTGGCCATCAACGTGAAGGAGGGCGACTCCGTCAAACGCGGCCAGGTGCTGGCGCGGCTGGAGAATATCCAGGCCGACGCCGACGTCCAGGCGCAGCAGGCGTCGTTGAATTCGGCGCTGGCCGACTCGGCCGCCGCGGAATCGGGGCTGAAGGCGACCAATGACAACATCCAGAACGCGCAAGCGGCCGTCGACCGCGCCAAGGCCGACCTTGAAAAAGCGCAGATCGATTTTCAGCGCGGCGCGGAGCTGTGGAAGGACAAGCTGATCGCCAAGCAGGATTACGACGTCCGCAAGTCGACGCTCGACAGCCAGGCCGCCGTTCTGCGTGGCGCCCAGGCGGCGTACCAGCAGATGCTGGCGCAGCGCGACCAGGCCGCTTCGCAGCTGAACGGCGCGCAGAAGCGCGTGACCCAGTCGCAGGCGATGCTGCGCCGAGTGGATGACGTGCTGGCCAAGCACATGGCGACCAGTCCCATCGACGGCATCGTTACCAACCTGCCCGTTCGCATGGGCGAAACCGTGGTGCCGGGCATTCAGAACTCCTCCGCCTCGCTGATTATGACCATCGCCGACATGAGCCTGATCACGGCCGAAGTAAAGGTGGACGAAACCGACATCGTGAATGTGAAGCTGGGACAGGCGGCCGACGTCACCATCGACGCCATTCCCAACCAGACCTTCAAGGGCCACGTGACCGAAATCGGCAACACCGCGATCCTGCGCTCCACCGGACTGGCGGCCAGCCAGAGCGCGGTTTCCAGCCAGGAAGCCAAGGACTTCAAGGTCGTCATCGCGCTCGACAATCCGCCCGCTGCGATCCGGCCCGGATTGTCCTGCACTTCGAAGATCATCACGGCCACGCGGCAGAAGGTCCTGTCGATTCCGATTCAGGCCCTGACCGTGCGCCAGCGTGGCGACCTGGAGCCCGAGAAGCCGGGCGGCAAGGTGGTCCAGGCCAGCACGCTCGATCCGGTCAAGGAGAAGGCCAGGAAGGAAGAGTTGCAGGGCGTGTTCGTCATAAAAAAGAACGCCGCCGAGTTTCGTGAAGTGAAGACCGGCATCACGGGCACCACCGACATCGAGGTGCTTTCCGGTTTGAACGACGGCGATGAGATCATCACCGGCAGCTACAAGGTGATCCGCACGCTGCGCAACGCGGCCAAGGTGAAGGTGGACAACCAGGCGCCGGTGAAGACCGAAACTTAGGCCGCCGGCCTTCAGGATCGGCACGAGGGAGAACGATATGGCCACAGCAGCCGGCACCGAACGCGACGCGCGCTCCGAGGAACTCAGGCGCGACAACATCGTCATCCGCACCTACGACCTGTGGAAGACCTACGTCATGGGCGACCAGGAGATTCACGCCGTGTCGGGCGTGGACCTGGAAATCCGCCGCGGCGAATACCTCGCCATCATGGGCCCGTCGGGCTCGGGCAAGTCCACGCTGATGAATCTGATCGGCTGCCTGGACTCGCCCACCAAGGGCGACTACTACATCAACGGCAACCTGGTCAGCGAGATGGACGACGACGAACTGGCGCGCATCCGCAACAAGGAGATCGGCTTCGTCTTCCAGACCTTCAACCTGCTGCCGCGCGCCACGGCGCTGCACAACGTGGAGCTGCCCCTGATCTACGCCGGCATCCCGGCCCAGGACCGCCTCGAGCGCGCCAAGCACGCCTTGCGCATCGTGGATCTCGAACCGCGCATGTACCACAAGCCCAACGAGCTTTCGGGCGGCCAGCGCCAGCGCGTTGCCGTGGCCCGCGCGCTGGTGAACAACCCGTCGATCCTGCTGGCCGACGAGCCCACCGGCAACCTGGACTCCGCCACCAGCCGCGACATCATGGCCCTGTTCGAGAAGCTCTACCAGCAGGGCAACACCATCGTGCTGGTCACGCACGAGCGCGATATCGCCGAGTACGCCCACCGCATCGTCACCATCCGCGACGGCAAGATACACGCCGACGAGACGCGCGAGCAGCACTACGGCCCGCGCACCGCTTGACCGCCCCTTCCTAGGCGTTTCGCGATCTGCTACAACAGTCGCATGACCGGTATTGTGTACCGCGGGCGCCGCGCCGCCGCGATCGAGAATGAACATCTTCAGGTGGTGGTCACCGAGCAGGGCGGCCACATCGCCGCCATCATCGACAAAGCCAGTGGCGTCAACCCGCTCTGGTCGCCGCCCTGGCCCACCATCGAACCGTCGGCCTGGTCGGCCGAAATGCTCGAATACGGCAGCGATGCCGAGAGCCAGTTGCTGGCCGGCATCCTGGGCCACAACCTGTGCCTGGACCTGTTCGGCGGGCCCAGCCCCGAGGAGGCGGCCGTGGGCCTGCGCGTGCACGGCGAGGCGGGCGTCACCACCCATGCCCTGCGCACCGACGGCGACACGCTGTGGCAACGGGCCACGCTGGTGCACTCCCAACTGCTCATGGAGCGCACCCTGCGTCTGCGCCCGGGCAGCCGGCGCATCGAGATCGGCGAGACCGTCGAGAACCTCTCCATCTACGACCGGCCGGTCGCCTGGACCGAGCACGTCACGCTGGGGCCGCCGTTCCTCGAGAAGGGACGCACCATCACCGCGGCCACGGCCACGCGCTCCAAGGTGATGTCCTCCGATCCCGGCGGCCTGTGCCCGCATCGGCTCGGCGCCGAGTTCGACTGGCCGCACGTGCCGCTGGCCGCCGGCCTCAGCGAGGATCTGCGCGTCTACACCAATCGCCAGGTTTCGGCGTCTTTTACGACCCACTTGATGGACCCGGCGCGCGAGACAGCCTGGTTCAAGGCGTGGAGTCCGACGCACCGCTTGCTGTTGGGCTACGAATGGAAGCGCAGCGATTTCCCCTGGCTGGGCATCTGGGAGGAAAACTACAGCCGCACGCTGCCGCCGTGGAACGGCCAGACCCTCACGCGCGGCCTCGAGTTCGGCGTGTCGCCGTTCGCCGAGAGCCGCCGCAGCATGATCGAACGCAACACGTTGTTCGGCGCTCCGTGCTACCGCTGGATTCCCGCGCGCTCCTGCGCCGCGGTGGAATACACCGCCTGGCTCGAGCCCTGCCGCGAGCTGAAACTCTAGTGTCCCGAGTCATTAATTCGATATAGAAATGCGCACTGGTGGGGCAGACCTCCAGGTCTGCGGTCGACGTCCACGTCGGCCTTTCGTTTGTTTTCAAGAGCCGGCCGTCAGCCCAGAATCTTGCGCGCCAGCGCCGTGTTCTCGGCCGCTTCGTCCTTGAACCGGCCGTACATCCCGACGATCAGGGCGTCAGTGGGCTTGATGCTGGCGTACGCCGTGCGGACCACCTGTTCCACGTGCTGCGGCGTTTCAATGTTGCGCCCGGCGCCCATCACCTTGAATGCCAGGCAGGGCTTTTTGGTGAGGCGGATCATCTTGAACATGCGTTCGGGGTCGCGCTCCATGAAGGATTCGCCCAGCGCCGCCTCGCCGAATTCGGCGCGCGACTCCTCGACCGTGCGCGAGAGGCGATACAGGCAGGTCATGTAGTAGTCGTTCTCCCAGCCCTCGCTCTCCGCCACGTCCACCACGGCCGGATTGTGCGTCGACACGCCCGCCATCACGCCGGCGTCGTGCACCGCCTTCAGGAAGTCCCGGATGCTCTGTTTATTACCGGCGCGGAACTTGTTGTCCGTAACGCCGCCGTGATGGCCGATCGAGATCGGCTGCATCGTCTTCACCACCTCGGGAACCAGCTTGTAGTCCTTCATCAACGCGAAATCGGCCAGCACGATCAGGTTCATCTTGCCGCCCGCCGCGCGGTAACGCTTGTAGTCGTCCACCGGCGAATCGCCCGCCGGCTGGTCGTTGTAGTGCACCTGCCACGTGTTGATCCCCAGCTCCTCGGCGTGGAACAACAGGCGCAGCTTCTGCTCGCGCGTGAAGTACTCCTTGTAGTGCGCGTCCAGCCACTTGTTGAAGTGCGAGTAGCCGTACAGCGGGTTCGAGCCGATAATCATGCGCGTGATGCGGTGCGGGCCGAACTCCACCGTGGGCAGCAGCGGCTGGCGCTGCGGCTGAGCGGGCGCGGCGCTCTGGGCGCTGGCCACCGCGGCGGCGGCCGGGACAGCGCCTGCGGCCTGAAGAAAAGCTCGGCGGGATTGTGGCATTGAGTTCTCCTGACGGACTTCCAGGCCTGATTCTATTGAATCCTTACCAACAAATCAATACGCCGCAAGGCTTATACTGTCAACCATCCGTATGGCCGACTCCGCGCCCCGCTCTCGCTTGACCCGCCGCGCCTTTACCGCCGTGGCCGCCGCCGCCCTGGCCGCCCCAACGGCACGGCCCCAGTCCAGCCCGCAGCCCGCGCCGCCGGCCCCGCCGGAGGCCGACTTTTTCCCTTTCGGCACGCATATTTACCGCGAGCCCTCCCTGCCGCTGGAGCAGCTCCGCGCCGACCTGCCGGTGCTCAGGAAGCTGGGCTTCAACATGGTCAAGATCCAGGAATCCTGGTCGGCCGACGAACGCCGCGAAGGCGCCGTGGATCTGGCGCGCGTCGAACAGCTGATCTCCGACGCTCGCCAGAACGGGCTGCGGGTCTATTTCGGTTTCACTATGGAGCAGGCGCCGGCCTGGCTGTGGCACAAGTTCCCCGACGCCTCCATGCAATATGAGACCGGCCAGCCGCACAACGATCCCACCCCGTACCTGTTGCCCCAGGATGGCAAGCCCGGCCCGTGCTGGCACCACCAGGCCGCCCGCGCCGCCGCCGAACGCTTCCTCGAGACCGCCGTTGCCCGTCTGGCGCGCTTCGACAACATCCTGGTCTGGAACGTGTGGCAGGAGATCGGCTTTGGGGACCTGCGGCCGGGCCATTTGGGCCTGTGCTACTGCCCCAACACGCTGGCCGCCTACCGCGATTATCTGCACACGCGCTACGCCAGCCTGGACGCGCTCAACGCCGCCTGGCAGAGCGCCTTCGGCCAATGGGAGGAGGTCGAACCGCCGCGCCTGTTCGCCGCGCTGCCGTCGTGGTTCGACTGGCGGCACTTCATGGACAGCGTCTATCTGCCCTGGGTGCTGCGCTGGAAAGGCGACGCCGTCCGCCGCGCCGACCCCGCCCAACGGCCGATCCTGGCCCATACCGGCGGCGCCTCGATCGCCACCACGGTCGATTGGCGCTGGGCCGAGGCGGTCGACCTGTACGGCTCCTCCTGCTACCCCTCCTGGGGCGAGCTCGACGAGCCCGGCGAGCCGGCCGAAGCGCGGCGCCTCGAAACCCACAACCGCCGCTACCGCCAGTTCTGCAACCACGTGCTGCTGCGCTTCGACCTGATTCGCGCCGCCAGCCGCGCCCGGGGGCCCGGCGGCAAGTTCTGGACCGCCGAACTGCAGGGCGGACGCGCCCCCGGCGGCCTGACGCCGGGCCGCGTCCCGGCTCCGCGCGATATCCGGCTGTGGACGCTCGGCACGCTCGCCGCGGGTTCCAGCGGCGTCAGCTTCTGGAACCATCGTTCGGAGTTGTTCTGGATGGAGGCCTACGGCTTCGGTTTGCTCGAGCTGGAAGGCGCAACTACCGCCCGCGCCGCCGAAGCCGGCCGCATCGGCAAGGCGCTGCAGAAGCACGCGCGCCTGTTTACGGATGGGGCCGTGCCGCCCGCCGCCTCGGCCATCGTGTGCGGCGAGCGGCTGCACCAGTTCTGCGCCGCCTCCGGAGCCGAACATGTCGCCGCGCTCGAGAAGACCACCGTGGGCCTGTGGAAGGCGCTATTTGAGGAGGGCTATCCATCCGAGTTCGCTGACGCCGCTTTTCTGCCCCAGCGGCCGGCCCGGCTGCGGGTGCTCCTCCTGCCCATGCCCTGGCTCCTTGAAGCGCAGGCCATCGGCCGCTTGCGGGATTTCGTCCACACCGGCGGGTTCGTCATTGCCGAGGCCTGTCCCGGCCGTTTCGATGCTTCCGGTTTCGGCTACCCGGGCGAAATGGCGCCACCCCTGCAGGAGCTTTTCGGCGTCCATCACAAGCAGCTCTACACCCTGCCGCCGGACGCCAAAACCCGGCCCCGCCTGGCCGGCGCGGGTCCGCTGGCCGGCCTCACGCTCGAGGCCGAGCGCTGCCTGCAGACGCTCGAACCCGCCGGCGCGGATGTGATCCTGACGCTCGGAACGGAAGCGGCGGGCGTGCGCAACCACTTTGGCGACGGCCAGGCGATCCTCCTCGGAACGCTCGTCGGAGCCGCGGTCGAAGCGGGCCGGGAAGATGGCAGGAAGGCGCTGACGGCGCTCCTCGCCCAGGCCGGCGTGAAATCCGATCGCGCCGGGCGGCTGTTACGCCGGCGCCGCGTATTGGACACCCGCCAGGCCTGGTTCCTGTTCAATACCGGCGCCGAACCGGTGGAGGAGCTGGTTCCGCTGGAAGGCCGCCAGCTCGTCGCCGAGCTGCTGGGCGAACCGGCCGAGGTGGCCGGCAAGGCCGTGCGGGTCAAGGTCCCGCCGCTCGACGTGCGCTGTCTGATCCTCGACCAGCCCGCGTAACCCCGGCCAATTCGATACAATCGCAGGCGAAAGGAATCATTCGATGAGCTTGAACCGCCGCGACTTCACTCGCGCCACCGCCCTGACTGCGATTTCCTATTCCCGCGTCCTCGGCGCCAACGACCGCGTCGGCCTGGGCGTGGTCGGACTCGGCGAGCGGGGCTCCTACGTCATGTCGCTGTTCCAGAACGAGCCCGGTGTCGAAGTGCGGGCGCTGTGCGATGTCTACGCCGTGAAGCTGGACCAGGCCAAACAGAGGGCGCCCGCCGCCGAGACCTTCTCCGACCACCGCCGGTTGGCCGAGCTTCATGAGCTCGACGCCGTGCTCGTCGCCACCCCTGACCACTGGCATAAAGGCGTGGCCGTCGATATGCTGAACGCCGGTAAGGACGTGTATTGCGAAAAGCCCCTGGTCAGCCGCCGCGAGGACGGCCCCGAGATCGTGCGAGCCGCGCGCGTCAACGCCCGCATCTGCCAGGTCGGCATGCAGCAGCGCTCCGGCACGGTGTATCTCGAAGCGCGCGAGAAGTTCGTCGCCAGCGGGCTGCTGGGCAAGCTCTCCCACGTCTGGTGCGTCTGGAATTCGGGCATCCCCCGGCCCCTGCCCTCGGAGCCGCGCGAAAAGCCGGCCAACCTCGACTGGGTGCGCTTCCTCGGAGCGGTGAAATACCGCGACTGGAACCCGGCGCAATACCTCGATTTCCGTGCCTTCCTCGACTTCGGCGGGGGCAAAATGACCGACTTCGGAGCCCACTGGATCGACGTCGTGCACATGTTCACCGGCGTCGACGCGCCGCAGCTCGTCTCCGCCCAGGGCGGCGTATTCTACGATTTTCACGACGGCCGCACCGCCCCGGACACCATCTCCGCGCTCTACACCTACCCCGGCTTCACGGCGCATTTCGAATCCCTTTCGGCCACAAGCGGACCCGAATACGGCGTGACTTTCTTTGGCCAGAACGGCCGGCTGTTCATCAATCGCAACCGCTATGAATTCCACCCCGCGGGTAAGGGCGCCGAGCCCGTGATCGCCAAGTTCCCCGGCGACATCACCCAGGAGCACGTCCACAATTTCCTCGATTGCTGCCGCACCCGCAAACTGCCCAACGGCGACGTCTATTTCGGACACCGCTCGGCCCAGGCCTGCCTGCTGGCCGTGCAAGCCTACGAGGAGCAGCGGACGCTGCGCTTCGACGCCCAGCGCGAGGAGGTGCTGCCGCTGTAAACCGGCTGTAGACTGGACAAGTGACGCGCGGCCCTGCCTGTTATGTAGAATGATAAGGCGCATTGCAGGCCGGGAGGCGTGAGTGAGTGTGGGTACAGCCTGTGCGCGGGCCGCCAGGTCATGATTAAGGAAACGCGCGCCGCTGGGCGCGCATCTGACTGAGCAGTTTGCGGGCCTGGCGCGGGCTCGTACCCGGCTGATGAGCGAAACGAGTGTGGCTGCGCGGACGTCCTGGCTTCAGAGGATTTCCGAGGCTGGAGTGCAGTGCGGACCGGCAGCCGGCCCGGCCAAACGAAGGATGTCAGGGCCGCAAGGACCCGAAGGAGTCATATTCACGTGAAGAAGTTTGCATTCGGACTATTTCTCTTGGCGCTGGCTTCCGCCGCGCCTCTGCTGGCGCAGGTCATTTTCACCGCCAGCCCGAATCCGCTGCCGGCGGGGGTCGACGTCGTGACGGTCTCCTGGAATGCCCCGGCTTCCACGGCCGTCGAAGTTCATCTCATCACCCCCACGGGACAGCTATTCGCGTCAGGCGGAACCACCGGTTCCTCTACGACGGGCACATGGGCCTATCCGGGACTGACTTTCTATCTGATTGACGCCAACACGCGCGTCACCCTCGCCACTTTGACGCTGACCAGCGTGGCAACCATCAGCTTGAGCCCCAACCCCCTGCCCAGCGGGGTCACCAGCGTGACGGTCTCCTGGACCGCTCCGGGCTATACTTCGGTCGATATTCACAATGGCTCGGCCACGGGCACGCTGTTTCAGTCCGCCCAGCCGCCCACCGGATCGGCCGTGGCCTCGGGGGTCGTTCCCGGTCAGGCCTTCTATCTCGTCGACCATGTCTCCAGCACATTCCTGGCCAGCGCGTCGATCCTGGGCGACTGGGACATTCCCACCGCCAATCAATCCCAGTGCCTGCCCTTCGCGGTCCTGAGCGAACCCGCCACCGCCGGGCCGCAAGGCTATGTCACCTGCTGGCGCGTCGGCTATTACCACTGGTTTGCGATCGGCGGCGCGGGCTGGACCACGGGCTTCAACCTGAACAACCCGACCAGCTCGGACATGCCCATCCAGATCGCGGTTGCCAACACCTCCGGGACTGCGTACGCCCCGACCGGCGTGACCGTGAACGGGGCTGCCGTCACCCTGGCTTCAGGCGCCACCGATGCCCGCACTCTGCCGGCCCACAGCCTCCTGCGCTATGTCTTCCCCGCCAATGGCGGGGCCGAAGTCGACGGCCAGATTTTTCTCCAGGTACTGGCCAAGGATGGCCTTTCGTTGAACTCGATCCAGGCGGTGGAGGACTTCAGCCTCAACCTGCATGGCATCGCCTACTCCACCGTCACTCTGCCCATCAGCTGGGTGGATCAGGCCAACACGACGTACTCGTCCATGTTCGAGGAAAGCTCTTCCGATTCGAGCCTTGGCTCGTTCGCCATTAAGGACATGTCCGGGGCCGGCCAGACTGTGACTGTGAAGGTCTTCGACGTCAACGGGAACCAGCTCGGCGATCAACCCCTGGTACTGGCCGCCAACCAGACCACGGCCAATACCGCCGACGGCCTGTTCGGCGCCAGCACCTTCAGCTCTCCGCCCTCCGTGCCGTTCTTCCGCATCCAGTTCAGCGGCACGGGAGCGATCGCGGTCCTGGTGCTCCAGAACCGCGGGCAGTCCATCGCCTCGATGCCGGCCCAGGCCGATCTCGAGCAGTAATCTTCGCTCCGCGGGCCTGACGCGCGGACATTTGCAGCGTCGGGCCCGTGGCGTCCATCGCGCCTTCTTCGCGGCGCCGGATCGGGTCTCAACTCCCCATCCGGCGCCGTTTCGCTGTGTGGAATCTTCCGGCCGGCTTACCGCGACACTTCGCCGCCCGTGCGTTCAGCCGCTTGGCCGGACCTCCGGCGTGCATGATCGCGTGTCCTGAATCACGCCCGCCCCCGCGCTGGCGCGCACGGCGTAAATCTCCGGCGCCAGCTCCGTCGCGGCCTCATAGCGGGCCCGGACCGCGCGCGCGAACTCCGGGACCGCGCCCGTTTCGACAAACGCCACCATGCACCCTCCAAACCCCGCGCCGGCCTGGCGCGCGCCGATCACGCCCGGCCCGGCCAGCATCGCCTCCATCATCGCCGCCATGGCCGGAGTGCCGATTTCGTACAGCTCGCAGGCGCCCCGGTACGAGGCCGCGCACAGCCGCGCGATCGCCGCGCGGTCGTCGCCGCTCAGCGCCTCGGCCAGTTGGAGCACCCGCGTGTTCTCCTCGATGATGAACCGGCAGCGCCGGTAGACCTCGTCCCCGGACGACGCCGGCCGGTTCGCCTCGAGCTGTTCGAGCGTCGCCTCGCGCAGCGCCGCCACGCCCAGGTGCCGCGCCCCCTCCTCGCATCGCGCGCGCCGCGCCGAATACTCCGATCCGGCCAGTTCCCGCCTGGCGCGCGTGTCCGAGATCACCACCCTCAGTCCCTCGTTCATCGCCACCGGGCGGCTCGAAAGGTCCCTGCAATCCAGCAGCAGGGCGCAGGCTTCCCGTCCCGCGCAGGCCGTGAACTGGTCCAGAATCCCGCAGTTGAGCCCCACAAAATCGCATTCGGCGCGCAGGCACAATTGCGCCATGCGCACCGGCTCGAGCCTCCACCCTCCCAGCGCCTGAAAAACCACCGCCGTGGCGCACTCCAGGGCCGCTGACGACGACAGGCCGCTGCCCACCGGCACCGTACTTTGCACCACGCCGTCGAATCCCCGCAACTCCAGGCCTTCGTCCTGCAGCGCCCACGCCACGCCGCGCACGTATTTGCCCCACCCCGTCTCGTGCTCGATGCGATCCAGCGAAAAATGGGTCTCCGAATCGAGGTTGGCCGAGTAAACGCAAACCTCGCGATCGTCCCTCGGCCGCGCCGCGATCCACGTGTCGCGGCTGATCGGCAGCGTCAGCACGAACCCCAGGTTGTAGTCGGTGTGGCTGCCCATCAGGTCCACCCGCCCCGGCGCCCGCGCCACCAGTTCGGCCCGGCCGCCCCGCCGCTGGTCGAACAAACGCGCCACCATCCGCAGCCTGTCTTCGTCCGCGCCCATCATCGCGCTGCCCCTCCATCAGCTTTCGGAAATGTCTCCAGCATCGCCTCCACATTCTCTTCGGGAATGTCGCTCTGCATGCGATGCGAAGGCCCGATCATGAGTCCCGTGCCGTGCCTCGCCAGCGTGCGGCGGCAGGCCTCGACGGCCGCCTGGACTTCCTCCCGCGTGCCCGACCTCAGGACGCCCTGCGTCGAGATCCCGCCGTAGAATGCCAGCCGCTCTCCGTATTCCTTCCCCAGCCACGCCGGCTCCAGAACCTCCGGCTGCACCGGATTGAGCACCGTCACGCCGATCTCCACCAGGTCCGGCAGAATCGCCCGGATATCGCCATCGGAGTGCAGGATCACCGGCCTCCCAGCCTCGCGGAACGGTTCGAACATCCGCGCCAGGCGCGGCTTGAACATCCGGCGCCACAGCCGCGGCGAGAATAGCATCGAGCGCTGCGCGCCGTAGTCGTCTCCGAAGTAGCCGCCGTCGACGCCCGCTTCGATGTACCGCCGGATCAGAACCGCCTGTATTGCGGTGATGCGTTCCAGCAGCTCTTCAACCCATTCCGGCCGGTCCGCAAAGTCCACCAGCAGCCGGTCGAAGCCGCGCAGCGACCACGCTCTTTCGAACAGGCACATGCCCAGATTGGGGGCCACGAAATACTCCACTCCGCGCTCCGCCACCGTCCGCCGGGCTTCGTCCATCAGCCCCGGCGCATGTGGGTCCGGCCACGCGAAGCCCTCCAGATCCTCGCTTCCGGCGAGCGGGCTGAACGCGTTCCAGTAGCCCTCGGTCTCCGTGCTCCAGCCGGCGCCCCACCAGTCGTAGCGCGTGCGCCCGTCCGCGCTGGCGCGCCGCTCGTGCTCCAGGTCCACTCGCACCAGGTGATTGTCCAGCCGCGCCGGCAGCTCCTCGATCGGGATATGAAAATAAGCCGCCAGCTTCACGCCCATCGCGAGCGTGTAGTTCGTTTGCGCCGGCAGCCGGTCGACGGCCTCACGCCGGAAAGCTCTCAATACTCGTTCCCTGCGGGTCAAGACGCCCATTCTACACGCGCCGCCAGCCTCTCACTGGCCGCGCCGTGTGGTACGATGCCGCCATGCGTTGGGCAATCGTTTCCATCCTGAGCCTGGCCGTGGCGTTGGCTGCGCCCAAGGGCCATCTGATGATCAACTTCATCGATGTGGAAGGCGGCCAGTCGACCCTGTTCGTGCTGCCTTCCGGCGAGTCGCTGCTAGTCGACGCCGGCTGGCCTACTCCGGACTCGCGCGACGCGCACCGCATCGTCGCCGCGGCCCAGTCCTATGGGCTCACCAAAATCGACTACGTCCTGATCACCCATTACCACCTCGATCACATCGGCGGCGTGCCCCAGCTCGCCGCCTTGTTCCCCATCGGCGCCTTCATTGACCACGGCCCCAACAACGAAACCGGCCCCGACGCCAAACGCCTCGAAGCCGCCTATCAGAAGGTCCTGGCCTCCGGCGTCAGGCGCCTCGTCGTGAAGCCCGGCGATGTACTGCCGCTGAAGGGCGCCCGCATCGAGATCGTCACCGCCAACGGCGAGCGCATCCAGGGCCACGTGGCCGGCGGCGGGCAGCCCAACCCGGTCTGCGGCAGCGACGCCCGGCGTCCGCTCGATACCTCGGAGAACGCGCGCTCCGTCGGCTTCGTGCTGACCTTCGGCCGGTTCCGCACGGTCGATCTCGGCGATCTGAGCTGGAACAAGGAGCTGGACCTGGTCTGCCCCGACAACGCC
Organism: Bryobacteraceae bacterium; assembly: GCA_052145115.1. Taxonomy (GTDB): domain Bacteria; phylum Acidobacteriota; class Terriglobia; order Bryobacterales; family Bryobacteraceae; genus CAIVVT01. The sequence continues at coordinate 15,251 of JBKQPG010000094.1, read as the reverse complement.
ATCGGTCCGGTGGACCTGTTCGTGGTCTCGCATCACGGCTGGTCGGAGTCGGACTCGAAGACCTTGGTCTACGCTCTGCATCCGCGCGTCGCCATCATGGACAACGGCGCCCGCAAGGGCGGCTCGCCTTCGGTCTGGCACACCATCACTTCCTCGCCCGGGCTCCAGGACCTGTGGCAACTGCATTACTCCATCGAAGGCGGCGCCCAGGCCAACGTCCCGCCTGAGCGCATCGCCAACGTCGATGAGCACTGCCAGGGCTTCGGCATCCAGGCCGATGTCGCCTCCGACGGCGCATTCAGCGTGAAAAACCTGCGCACCGGCTTTGCGAAGGATTACCCCGCCAGATAGCCGCGCCCGCCCGCCGCATTTGTGGAGCGAAAACTCGTGTCAGGAAAGGGCTCGCCGGGGCAGTGCGATAGAATCATCAATTTGGCCCCTGGGTCCTCCCGATGGTTCTTTCCAGCTCGGTCTATTTTGTCTTCCTGGTCGGCATCTTCCTGCTGTACTGGCCGCTGTCGCGCTGGCGCGCCGCCGGCCTCGTCGTCCTGCTCTTCGCCAACTACTTCTTTTACGCCAAGTGGGATCTCTTTTACCTGGTCCTGATTCCCGGCGCGTCGTTCATCGACTATCTGATCGGGCTCGGCCTCGGCGCCGGTCTCCAGCCTCGCGCCGCGGGATCATCCGCCCTGCCCGCCTCAGAGCCCCCGCCACTCCCGGCCGCCTGGTTTCAGCAGCTCGCGCCACGCCCCTGGTTCCGGCGTCTGCTCCTCACCTGCAGCCTGGCGCTGAACCTAGGCATTCTGGCCACTTTCAAGTACATGCCGTTTTTTCTCTCGGCATGGTCCGGCGCGGTTGGCCATAAGGCCCCCGAGTGGCATTGGACCTTCCCCCTCGGCATCTCCTTCTACTGCTTCCAATCGCTGACCTACACCATCGACCTCTATCGCCGCGATGGCAAGCCCGTCCGCTCCCTGCTGGCCTACATGACCGCCGTCAGCTTCTTCCCCACAACCCTGGCCGGCCCCATCACTCGCCCGCTGGCCCTCGCTCCGCAGTTGGAGCAGCCCGGCAAAACGCTGACCCTCGAACAAAGCGGCCGCGCGCTGTTCCGCATCGCCCTCGGCCTGCTCAAGAAATTCCTGATCGCCGACTATCTCGCCGAGAACCTCGTCAACCGCGTCTTCGACACGCCCGGCCTCTACACCGGCATGGAGACCTTCATCGCCGTCTGGGCCTTCGCCTTCCAGATCTACTACGACTTCTCGGGCTACACCGACCTGGCCATCGGCAGCGCCATGCTCCTTGGCATCAAGCTCCCCGAGAACTTCAACCGGCCCTACACCGCGCTCAACATCAGCGACTTCTGGCGGCGCTGGCACATCACACTCTCCAACTGGCTGCGCGACTACCTGTACTTCTCCCTGCCCGGCCTGCGCTCGCAGTGGAAGGTCTTCACCTACATCAATCTCATCGTGACCATGGTCCTCGGCGGCCTGTGGCACGGTCCCGCCTGGACCTTCGTCGCCTGGGGCGCGCTGCATGGCGTCGCCCTCGCCGCGCACCACGCCTTCCGCGCCGCGCGCGGCAATCCGCGGCCCTCGGCCAACTTCTGGATCCGCCTCTCTTCCCGCGTGTTGACCGCCAACTACGTCGTTTTCTGCTGGATCTTCTTCCGCGCCACGTCGTTTGAAAACGCGGGCGCGGTGCTGGGCCGGCTGGGCTCGCTGACGGTCTCCTTCGCCAACATCTCGCCCGCGCTCGTCACCGTTCTGGCCGTGGCCGCGCTGGGCCATTTCTCGCCCCGCGCCTGGTACGACTTTTCGTTGCGCCAGTTCATCCGCGCGCCCTTCTATGCCCAGGCCGCCGCCGTGGCGCTGCTCGTGCTGGCCATCCAGTATGTGGCCATGACCGGGGCTGCTCCATTCATCTACACGAAGTTCTGACCCATGACCCTCTGGCCCCGCCATCCGCTGCAGTTCCTGCTCGCCTTCGCCGTGATCATCACCGTGCCGCAGTTCGTCCCGCAGCTTTACAACTGGCGTGTCTTCGAGTGGCCCACTGCCGTTCACGTGCTCGACTTTCTGCCCCGCGCGCCCAGCGCGGCCCCGCTCGAGGAGGAACAGGCCCGGCTGCGCCCGGACCTCACGCCGGTGCGCCAGGACGCCCATCGCATCGTCGATCCCGACGGCGTGCTCGCGCCCTTCTACGCCGCGCTGTTGCGCGCCGAGCGCCAGGAGCCCGGCGCCGTCGTGCGGATCCTGCACTACGGCGATTCTCCGACCACCGCCGACCTGATCACCGCCGACGTCCGCACGTTTCTGCAGACCAGATTCGGCGACGCCGGTCATGGCATTTACCTGATCGCCAAGCCGTGGGCCTGGTACGACCATCGCGGCGTCTGGTCCCGCTCGTCGGGCTGGGTGATCGACCCCGCCACGCAGCACGCCCAAAAGGATGGCTGGTACGGCCTGGCCGGCGTCAGCTTCACCGGCAAGCCCGGCGCATGGTCCAAATTCGCCCTGCGCAATCCCGGCCAGACGCGCCTCACGCTGCACTATGTCGGCCAGCCCGAGGGCGGCAAAGTGCGCATCGACGCCGGCGACGTTCACATCGCCACCCTCGACACCTCGATGCCCCAAAAAGTGGCGGCGCAGGCGACCTGGCGCATCCCGGCGGAGGCGCAGAACTTTGAGATCACCGTCGACGACCGCCCGGTCCGGCTGTTCGCTGTCGAGTTCACCAAGGATTCTGACGGCGTGCTCTACGACAGCCTCGGGCTCAACGGCACCTGGATCGGCGTGCTCGCATGGTATATGAACGCGCCGCACTGGAGCGCCCAGTTGCAGCAGGCCCGGCCCGATTTGATCGTTCTGAACTACGGCACCAACGAGAGCGGCTTCCCCAAGTACGTGGATTCCACCTATGCCAAGGACGTTCGCGAGGTCCTGCGCCGCCTCCACTTGGCCGTGCCCGGCACGCCCGTCCTGGTGATGAGCCCCATGGACCGCGGCACGCGCGAAAGCGGCGGCACCATCGGAACCATGCCGGCCCTGCCGCGTCTGGTTCAGAAGCAGGCCCAGATCGCCGCCCAGTCCGGCTGCGCCTTCTTCAACACCTTCGAGGCCATGGGCGGCGTGGGCACTATGGGACGCTGGTACATGGCCGAGCCGCGGCTGGTGAGCGCCGACTTCATCCACCCGCTGCCCTCCGGCGCCAGAATCGTCGGCGCGCTCTTGTACCAGGCGCTCCTCGACGGCTACAACAACTGGAAGATGCAACAACTTCGCCGCACCCGCATCGCCGCCGGCAATCCTCCGGCCGGCCCGCGGCCCAACCCGAGGCGCGCCCAGTGACGCGGCGTCGCTCCTGGCTCCTGTGTTCGCTCCCGCTGCTGCTGCTGGCCGCCTCCGTCCTGCTGCCGTCGCGCACCGTCGATACGCCGCCGGCAACGAAAAAGAAGACCACCTCCAAGCCGGCCAAGAAGAAGAAGCGCCGCGTGCCCCGGCCTCCGCCCGCCACGCCGGCTCAGCGCGCCGCGGCTCAGCAGTTCGTCCAGGAACACGCCGGCGACACCATGGATCTCGGCATCCAGAACCCCGCCGCCCTGGTCCCGTTTCTGGAGCGCCTCTACCGCAGCCGGCAGGCCGGCTCCGGCGCGCCCCTGCGGGTTCTGCAGTTTGGAGATTCGCATACCGCCTCCGACGACTGGCCGGGCGAGATTCGCACTTTCCTGCAATCCAAACTCGGCGACGGCGGACCCGGTTTCACGCTGCCCGGCCATCCCTTCGACGGCTACCGGCGCTTCGACTCCAAAGGCACGCAGTCGAAAGGCTGGCGCGCGGAGGGTTTGTTGAGCCGCGAGGGCGACGGCCTGTACGGCCTGTCCGGCCTGCGTCTGAGCGCCGCGCGCGCCGGTGAAACGCTGACCCTGGACGCCTCGGGCTCGGCCTTCGAGCTGTTCTATTGGAAGCAGTCCGGCGGCGGCGCCGTGTCCATCGAGGACAGCGGCGCGCCATTGGGCCTGGTCGACACCGCGGGTGAACTCGGGCCCGGCTTCTGGCGTCAGCAGTTGCCCGCCGGCGAGCATCACCTGGTCCTGCGCACCCAATCCGACGCGCCCGTGACTGTGTTCGGCTGGACCGTCGAGAACAGCGCCGGCCTCACCTGGGAACCCTTGGGGATCAACGGCGCGCAGGCCGACCTGCTGCTCCTGTGGAACCAGCCGCTGCTCAAGGCGCACATCGAACGCCGCGATCCGGCCTTGATCGTGCTCGCCTACGGCACCAACGAAGCCCGCCGTCCCGACTGGACTTTTGAGACCTACCGCGACACCCTGCGCCAGGTACTCGGGCGCCTGCGCGCCGCCGCGCCCCTGGCCAGCGTTCTGGTCATCGGCGCGCCCGACCAGTCCACCCGCGTGCACGGCCGCTGGACCACCCTGGACGGCGTCGACCGCATCCTCTCGGCGCAGCGCGAAGCCGCGCTGGCCGAAGGCTGCGCCTTCTGGAACCTGCGCATGGCCATGGGCGGCAAGGGATCCATGAAACAATGGGTGACGGCCGGACTGGCCCAGGGTGACTTCGTCCACCTCACCTCGGCGGGTTACCGTCTGTGGGGCGAATCGCTGGCCCAGTTGCTGTTGCAGGACTACGCCGTCTACCAGGCCGTGCGCCAGCAGGTGTTTGGGAGTTCAGAAAATGGATCGCCGCTTAAAACTCATTGAAATCCTCCGCCAGGTCACGCACAAGGACGTCACCCCCGCCGCCGACGAGTCGTTGTTCGAATCCGGAACGCTGGACTCCTTCGCCTTGCCGGATCTCGTCTCCGCGCTCGAACAATCCTTCGGCATTTCCATCCCCGATTCCGACATGAATCCCCGCAAATTCGAAACCCTCGCCCGCATCGGCGAGTACCTCGACTCGCGCCTCTAGCTCAATGGCCTTCATCCGCGAATTCGGCTGCTGGCTGCCCGCGCGCATCGTCTCCAGCGCCGAAGCCGGCTCGTGGGTCGGCGCTGACGCCGCCTGGGTGCGCGAAGTCTCCGGCATCGACGAGCGCCGCTTCGCCACGGACCAGGAGACCGTCGCCGTCCTGGCCGCGCGCGCCGGCCTCGACTGTTTGTCGCGCGCCGGCGTGGAGGCCTCTTCGCTGGGCATGGTCATTGTGGCCAGCGGCTCCGGCGAGCGCTCATTTCCAGGCCCCGCCGCCGAAACCGCGCTCCAGCTCGGCATCCCTGGAACGCCCGCTCTCGACCTGCCAATGGCCAGCGCCGGCTCGCTTTTCGCCCTCGGCCTGGCCGCGCGCCTCGTGACATCGACCGGCCCGATCCTCGTCATCGGCGCCGAGAAGATGTCGACCGTGGTCCTGCGCGAGCCGCGGGAACGCGGCGTCGCCGTGCTGTTCGGCGATGGCGCCGGCGCGGCGCTGGTGAGCCCGGAATCCGGCCTCCTGGAGTTGATCGACGTCCAGCTCGCCTCCGACGGCGCCTACGCGGCCGACCTTTTTCTGGAGCCCGGCAAGCCGCTCTCGATGAACGGCCGCAGCGTGATCCTGCAGGCCTCGCGCAAAGTCCCCGCCGCCATTCGCGCCGTGCTCCAGCGCCACGCCCTCGCGCCGCCCGACGTCGCGGCCTTTCTCATGCACCAGGCCAATCAGAACCTGGTCCTCAAAATCGCCGCCGCCCTCGGCGTGCCCGCCGCCCGCTTCTACTCCAACATCGCGCGCTACGGCAATACTTCCTCCGCCTCGCTGCTCATCGCCGCCGCCGAGTGGCGCCGCACAGCCCCGCCCGCCCCCGGCTCGGCCGTCGTCTTCGCCGCCTTCGGCGCAGGTTTCCACTGGGGCGCGCTGCTCGCCCGCGCCTGTTGATCCCGGCGCCAAAATGGTGAAGATCCCAACTTTTCCCGAACCCCGAACCGTTCAGTCGCGTAATTGAATCAGTACCTCGGAGACATCCATGAGAACACTGTTTCTGCTGACCATCGCCGGCGCGCTCTTTGCCGCGCCGCAACCGCCCGCGTTTCGCCTGCCGTCTGACGCCGTCCCGGCCCGCTACAATCTCGAGCTGACGCTCGATCCCGCCCAGGACGCATTCTCCGGCATCGTGACCATCGACCTGCAGGTACGCCGGCAGACGGACGTGGTCTGGCTCAACGCCTCGCACCTGAATGTCGGCGCCGCCACCCTCGAGCAAAACGGGTCGAAGCTGGCCGCGCAAGTCGTGCCCGGCGGTGAGGATTTCGTTGGCTTTGTTTTCAACCATCCCCTCGCCGTGGGCGCAGCGACGTTGCGCGTCGCCTACACCGGCCTGGTCAACATGAAGTCCAGCGCCGGCATCTTTCTGAGCAAGCGCAACGACGACCGCTACCTTTTCACCCAGTTCGAGTCCATCGACGCGCGCTCCGCCTTCCCCTGCTTCGACGAACCCTCCTACAAGCTCCCGTGGCAGCTCACCCTGCACATCCCCGCCTCGCAAACCGCCGTGTCCAACACCCTGGTCGAGAGCGAAACCCCCGAAGGCGCAATGAAGCGCGTCGTCTTCCACGCCACGCCGGCGCTGCCCAGCTACCTGATCGCCTTCGCCGTCGGTCCGCTCGAGTTCGTCGACGGCGGCTCGGCCTGCCGCAATCATGTCCCGGTGCGCATCGTCGTCCCGCGCGGCGACGCCCCGCGCGCGAAATATGCCGCGCAGGTGACGGCCCAAATCCTGACCACGCTGGAAAACTACTTCGACATCCCCTACCCGTTCGAGAAGGCCGATCAGCTCGCCATCCCGCTTTCCTTCGGCGGCGCGATGGAGAATCCCGGTCTGGTCACTTACGACGCCGGCATCGTCCTGGCCCCGCCGCAAGGCGACGACACCCTGCAGCGCCAGCGCGAATATGCCTGGGTCGCCGCCCACGAGCTGGCCCACCAGTGGTTCGGCGACCTGGTCACCATGGCCTGGTGGAACGACACCTGGTTGAATGAGGCCTTCGCCACGTTCATGGAACAGAAGATCGTCGCCACCTGGAAGCCCGAGTGGGAGACCCGCGTCGACGACCAGGGCGCGAAGAACGGCGCCATGTGGATCGACCGGCTCGCCACCGCCCGCCGCATCGATCAGCCCGTCCTCGCCAAAACCGACATTGCCAGCGCCTTCGACGGCATCACCTATCAGAAAGGCGCCGCGGTCCTCTACATGACCGAACAGGCCATGGGCGAGGAGCAGTTCCGCCGGGCCGCGCGCTTCTACCTGCTCCACCACGCCCGCTCCAACGGCACCTCACAGGACTTTCTGGACGCTCTGGCCGAGGCCGCCGGGTCCGGCGCGCGCTCCAGCTTCCGCAGCTTCCTCGAGCAGGCCGGCACGCCGGAAATCGCCATGCAGCTCAAGTGCGATGGCGCCACGGCCCGCATCGAAATGCAGCAGCGCCGCTTCCTCCCCTTGGGCAGTGCCGGCGCGGAGGCGCAGCTCTGGCAGGTTCCGGTGCGCGTCGCCTACCCCAGCGCCGGCGGCCGTGAGGTCGCATCGACCACCCTCGAATCCGCCACCGGCGTCCTGGCCCTCAAATCGCAGGGTTGCCCGGCCTGGTTCCTCGGCAACGCCGGTGAGGCCGGCTACTATTACACGCGCTACGAAGGCCCGGCTTTGCAGTCGCTCGTCGAAAACCGCGCCTCGCTCTCCCTTGCCGAGCGCGCCGGCCTCTTCGGCGAGCTCGATAACCTGGCCCGCGCCGGCAATCTGCCCTTGTCCGACGGGCTGAAGCTCGCCGTCATGCTGAAGGACGAGCCGAAGCGCCAGATCATGGACGCGGCCCTTGAGTTCGCCGCCGTGCGCACCGACTTCCTGCCCGACAATCTGCGGCCCAAATACATCGCCTTCGTACGCGACACATTCGGCCCCCGCGCCCACAAGCTCGGTTGGCTGCCCCAGCCCGGCGAGAGCGAGGACGACCGCTTGCTCCGTCCCTCCCTGGTCGCTTTCGTCGCCCGCGATGGCGAGGATCCGGAGCTCATCGCCGCCGCTAACGAACTCGCTGGCAAGTGGCTCGCCACGCGCCAGCCGCTCCCCGCGGATCTGTACTATGAAATCTTCAACGTGGCCGCACGCAACGGCGACGCCGCGCTGTATGAGAAAATCCTCGCCGCGGCCAAGGCCGAAAAGGACGAATTCTTCCAGCAGGCCCTGGTCGGCGCGCTGGGCTCATTCCGCACCCGGGAGCTCGTCCTGCGCAATCTGGATCTCCTGCTGCAGGGCATCTTCGACATGCGCATCGCGGCCTCGCTCCTGTTCGGGCCGCTGCAGACGCCCGAGCTGGCCTCGATGCCTGCGGACTGGGTGAAGTCCAACTACGATGCGATCGTGGTGAAACTGCCCAGCTCGGCCGGCTTTGACTTCGCCGCCTACCTGCCGCAAACTTCCGGCCGCGCTTGCAGCGCCGCGGAAGCCCAGCAACTCGAGGACTTCTACGCACCCCGCATGGCCAAGGTCAACGGCGGCCCCAGAAACCTCGCTCAATTGCTGGAAGCCGTCAAGCTCTGCGCCGCGCGCAAGCAGGTCCAGCAGCCGGACCTCGTTCAGTTTTTCCAAAGCCGCTAGACCTGTTTCGGCATAAATTAGCCCGTCGCGTCCGGCCGCAATGAGGCCACTCCCGTACGGGGACGCCGAGGGCCGCGGCGCTTGATCGACAGCCTCTGAACGTCGCGCCGAGGGAACCCAAGCGTGCCGCCGCGGCACGCGCAGAGTGTCCCCTCCGGCCACCCCATTGCGGCCTCGGCCGCGCTCGCTCCGCGGACAGAGCAGCCGATGCGACCCCGCCCCGGTTACTTCTTGAAGACCTTTGTCAGGACCGCCCCCGCCTCGGCGTCTTCGATCACCGGCACGGTGTGGATCTCCAGCAAATCCGCCCAATCGGCCGCCGACTCGTAGAATGCCGCGGCATTGCTGGTCTCGAACAGCACAAACCCGCCGCTGCAGTCTCCTTTGTGCCAGCGTCCCAGCAGCGTCACGCCCGCCGGCGGTTGTCCAACCCGGCCAGGAATCGATCCACCGTCTCGCGCAAGGTTGTCGGCGATACCGTCCAGGTCGACATGAACTTCATTTCCGCTTTTCCTCTAAATCCCAATCTCTCCTCGAATTCCGTTCGAGGGTTCCAAACCGTCCAAGTATAGATGGATTCCATATCTCATGGTCAAGTTATTCCAACGCGTGCCTCCCGACCCGCTCCCTGACCCGTCCGCAGGTAGTCTCCCGCGCCACTGCCGCCTCGACTCTTCGCCCGACCCCGCTTTCGCGCCGCTCCATCTGACCAATAATGTTGCCTTCCCACTGCGTTCGTTTCCCCGTTTGAGCCCCTATAATAGGTACGTCCAGCCCGAACCACGGAACGTGGGCACCCGTTGCTTGACCACAATCCCTGGTGGTTATTCGATTCCGGCCCCTGAATCATGGGGTGTAGTGCTTGACTTTGGCCCTTGGTCCGGTTACTGTGAAGTCACACTCCCCCGAGCGGCCGCACGGCCGATAGGCCAGTCCGCGCGCGCCGAAGCCAATGGCATCGCGTTGAAAGGAATACGCCATTGCTGATACTCAAACGCATAGAAATCCAGGGGTTTAAGTCCTTCTGCGACCGCACCGAAATGCGCTTCTCGGGCAGCGGCGTAGCCGCCGTCGTGGGACCCAATGGCTGCGGCAAATCGAACCTCAGCGATGCCATTAGTTGGGTTCTCGGCGAACAATCGGCGAAACTTCTGCGCGGCTCCCGCATGGAAGACGTCATCTTCGCCGGTACCCGCGACCGCAAACCCCTCGGCCTCGCCGTCGTCACCATGACCCTGATCGATCCGGAAGGCAAGACCGTGATCCCGGGCCAGCGCCTGGAGGCCTCCAAGACTGGCAACCCCGCCCCGTCCAATCCCTCCATGGGACAGAGCATCGAAGTCGCTATCGCCGCCACAACCGCCATCGTCGCCGAGCAGCCTGCCGCGTTCGAGTGCCCCCCCGACGCCCTGACAATCGAGCATCTCGACGCCACTGGCCACACCACCGGAAATGGCCATGCCAATGGCAACGGCCACTCCAACGGCTCCGCTACCGCGCAATCTCCCGACAAGGCTGCCGCCGCGGCCCTGCCCCGCCGCGAGCAGGAGATCACCATCACGCGCCGCCTCTTCCGCTCCGGTGAAAGTGAGTACCTCATCAACGGCCGCATGGCCCGCCTGCGCGACATTCAGGAACTCTTCATGGGCACCGGCCTGGGCCCCGAGTCCTACGCCATCATCGAACAGGGTCGCATCGGCCAGCTCCTCAGCTCCAAGCCGCTCGATCGCCGCGGCATCATCGAGGAAGCCGCCGGCATCAGCAAGTTCAAAACCAAGCGCCGCCTGGCCGAAGCGAAGCTGGAAGGCGCCCGGCAGAATCTGACCCGCGTTTTCGACATCCTGGAGGAGGTTGGCCGCCAGGTCAACTCGCTCAAGCGCCAGGCCGGCAAGGCGCGGCGTTATGAAGAGCTGAAAAACGAGCTCGATGGCCAACTGCGCTCGGCGCTCATCGGCCGTTATTACCTGCTGGCACGCGAAACGGAGCGCGTAGGCGGCGAACTGCAACACGCCACGCTGGAGTGCCAGCGCCTCCAGGCCGCCGTCGAGACCGGCGAACAGGAACTCGCCGCGGCCCGCGAGCGCGGCTACCAGACCGAAGCGGATCTGGCCGAAGCTCGCAAGCGCCTCTCCGAAGTGCGCCTCGAAATTGAGCGCACGCGAGGCCTGATCGATTCCCAGGCCAAACAGGTCGCCGGTATCGAGCAGCGCCTGCAGGGCGGGGAAACCGAAATCGGCCAGCTCACCACGCGCCTGCAAACACTCGAGCAGGAACGCGGGAACTTCAGCTCTTCCTGCACTGAAATGCAGGCCGGCGCCGAAATCGCCCGCCAGCGCCTGCAGGCCAAGACCGCCCAGCGCGACGCGTTGCAGAGCCAGCTTCGCGAGCGTGAGCAGCATCTGGAATCCTCCCGCCAGCAGGTCGTCCGGCTGCTCGGCGAAGCCTCGGCTTTGCGCAATCAGCTCGGCCAGATCGATGCCTATGTCGCTTCCATCGACCGCGACTCGGCGCGCGTTCGGAAGGACGAAGAGAGCTCCAGCGCCGAGCTGGCGCGCCTGGAGGCATCCAAGACGGAGTTCAGCCAGACGCTGGCCGCGCGCCAGTTGGAGCTCGAGTCTTTGGCCGCCCGCCGTTCCCGCACCGAAGCCGGGCTGTTGGAACAACGGCAGGCCATTCAGCACACCCGGCGCGACCTCGATGCGTTGAACTCCGAGACGCAGAGCCTCCGCGCCCGCCGCGATTCGCTGGACCAGATTCTGCAGCATCGCGCCTACGCCAACACTTCGGTGAAGCGCCTGTTCGCCGCCATCGAACACAACCAGGTGCCGGGTTTGAAGCCCGTCGGCGTCCTGGCCGACTTTGTCGAGCTGAAGGACCCGCGCTTCGAGCGCGCCACCGAGGAGTTCCTGCACGAGGAGCTCGAATACGTTGTGGTGCGCGACTGGGAAGAGGCCCAGCGCGGCGTCGACCTGTTGCGCGCCGAATTGGACGGCCGCGCGACGTTCCTGGTCGAGCCCGACTTTTCCAATGACGGCTCCGTGGTGCATTCCGCGCCCGTGCCCGAGCCGCCCATCGGCCCGGAAACCGGCATCGTCGGCCGCTTGTGCGATGGAATTCGTTTCACCAACGGCTTGACCAACGCCCCGGCCGAGTTGGTGCCGCGCCTCGCGCGCTGCTATTTCGCCGAGTCCCGCTCCTGCGCCGAGCTGCTGGCCTTCGAATACCCCGATCTCTTCTTCCTTCTCGACGACGGCGTCTGTTATCACGGCCACGCCGTCACCGGCGGCAACAAGACCGCCAGCGGCCCGCTGGCGATGAAGCGTGAGCTGCGCGAGCTCTCCGTCTCGTATGAGAAAAAGCAGCGCGAGGCCGCCGCCGGGCGGGAGCGGCTGGAGGCGCTCGAACAGTCGAGCCAGCTTCTGGCCGACGAGTTGGAGCTCGTCCGCACCGAGCTGCAGAAGCAGGAAAAGGAAACCTTACTGCTCGATCAGGAGATGCGCAAGCTCTCCGAGGAGTCGCGCCGCGCCGCGCAGCGGCTCTCCGCTTCCCGGCTGGAGCTCGATCGCCTGGCCCGCGATTCCGCCCGCACGCTCGAGGAACGCGAACTCAAACAAGCTCTCGCCGCCGAAAAGGACGAGGCGCGGTCGGCCCTCGAGCGCGCGTTGGAAGATGGACGCTCCGAGCTCGAGCGGCTGCGCATCGGCGTGGCTCAGCTCGCCGAGGAGCATTCCGTCCTGCGGGTCGACCTCGCCGGTCTCGAAGAACGTTGCCGTGGCGTGGAAGACGCCATGGCGCGTCTGGACCAGCAGCAGCGCGAACTCTCCCATCGCCGCGCCAATCTTTCGGATGAGATCGAGCGTCTGGCCGTCGTCCGTACGCGCCTCCTGGACGACAATCTGGCGCTCGACCAGCGCGCTACTGTGTTGCAGGACGAGCTGCAGAACTTCGAGAACTCTGTCGCCGCCCTGGCCGCGCGCGAAGCCGCCGAGCGCGCCTCGCTCCTGGCCGCCGAGGAGGAGCTGAAGCGCTTGCGCCAGAGCGCGTCGGCCGCAGTCGAGCTCCGCGGCCAGATCGAAGTTGAGCTCGTGCGCCGCCAGGGCGACCTGAAGTACCTCGACGAGACCAGCCGCAAGGATCTGAACATTCCGATCGCCAATCTGGCTGCGGAAATGGCCCAGGCCGCCGCCGCGGTTCAACAAATGGACGAATGCGCCGTCGCCGAGGCCGAGGAGCGCGTGGTCGAAATCCGCAAGCGGATCGAGGCCCTCGGCCCGGTCAACACGGAGGCCTGGCATGAGTACCAGGAGGCGCACCAGCGCTACGATTTCCTCAACACCCAGCGCCAGGACCTGCTGGACTCCATCCGCGACACCGAGAAGGCGATCAACGAAATCGACACGGAAAGCCGCAAACGTTTCAACCAGGCTTTCGCGATCATCAACCAGAACTTCAAGGAGATGTTCACCAAGCTGTTCGGCGGCGGAGTCGGCGAAATGCGGCTCACCGGCGAGGGCGACACACTGGAGCAGGGCATCGAAATCGTCGCCCAGCCTCCCGGCAAGCGGCTGCAGAATGTCCATCTGCTCTCCGGAGGCGAGAAGGCGCTGACGGCCGTGGCCCTGCTGATGGGCATTTTCCGCTACCAGCCCAGCCCGTTCTGCGTTCTGGACGAGGTTGACGCGCCGCTCGACGAGGCCAACGTCGGCCGTTTCACGCAATTGATCAAGGATATGGCGGCGCAGACCCAATTCATCGTCATCACGCATGCCAAGAAGACGATGGAGGCCGCGGAGGGCCTGTATGGCGTGACCATGCAGGAGCAGGGCGTCTCCAAGCTCGTGAGCGTCCGGCTGTCTGCGCCGCCACCTCCCCCGGTCTCCGCCGGCGCGCCGCAAATGGCGCCTCGCGCCTGACCGCGGGAGCTGCTGCCATGGCCCCGCGTCCGCATCTCATCGGGATCGCGGGGCTTTCGTGCGCAGGCAAAACCGAGCTCGCGCGTTGGCTGGCCGCGCGGCTCGACGCGCCGGTGCTCAACCTCGATCACTACTATGCCGACATGGCCGGGCTGGCACTGGAGGAACGCGCCGCGCGCAACTTCGATGAGCCCGAAGCTCTGGAATACCCGCTGATTCTGGACCACGTCCGCGCGCTCGCCGCCGGCCAGCCCATCCGCGCGCCGCGCTACGACTTCGCGACGCACACCCGCGGGCCCGGCGAGACCCTGGTCCAGCCCGGCGATTACATGATCCTGGAAGGCCTGTTCGCTCTCTATTGGCCCGAAGTGCGTGCGCTGATGCGCACCAAGCTGTTCGTCACCGCGCCCGACGAGGTGTGCCTGGAGCGGCGCACGGCGCGCGACATGCGCGAGCGCGGCCGCACCAGCGAAAGCGTGCGCCGGCAGTTCGAAACCACGGTCCGCCCGATGGCGCAGCTGCACATCCTGCCGACGAGAGGCCACGCCGACCTGGTGCTGGCAGGTACCGAGCCCATCGATTCGCTCGGCGCGCGCGTCCTGGCGATCCTGGGATCACCACATCCGTGACCCGGCATGGGCCCGGCGTGGCATCATGACAGGAACAGGCAGCAACTGGCGTGAAGCACAGCGTTGCGTATCAGGAGAAGAACCAGGCGGCGGCGAGTTCCGTGCTCGCGGCCATCGGCCTGACGACTCTCAAGATCGTCGTCGGCGTGCTCACCGGCTCGCTCGGCATCCTGGCCGAGGCGGCGCACTCGGCGCTCGATCTGGCGGCGGCGCTGATGACCTGGTTCGCCGTCCGCATCTCGGGCAAGCCGCCCGACCGCACCCATCCCTACGGCCACGGGAAGGCCGAGAACCTCTCGGCCCTGTTCGAGACGCTGCTGCTGCTGGCGACATGCGTGTGGGTGGTCTACAGCGCGATTGCGCGCCTGATTCACGGGCGCATCGATATCGAAGTGACGGTGTGGTCGTTCGCCGTCATGGGGCTGTCGATCGTGGTCGACTATTCGCGCTCGCGCATGCTCTCGGCGGCCGCGAAAAAGCACGACAGCCGGGCGCTGGAAGCGGATGCGCTGCACTTCAGCACCGACATCTGGAGCTCCGCCGTGGTCATCGCCGGCCTGGCGTGCGTCAAGCTGAGCGAACTCTATCCCGCGCTCGCTGTCCTGAAGAGCGCCGACGCCCTCGCCGCGCTGATGGTCGCGGGGATCGTGTTCTTCGTCAGCGGTGAGCTGGGCCTGCGAACCGTGCAGGGCCTGCTGGATGCCGCGCCGAAAGGAATCGAGGAACGGATCAAGGGCGCGGCCGAAAGCGTCGCCGGCATCGTCGATTGCCACCAGGTGCGGGCGCGCTACTCCGGCGCCCAGTTCTTCGTCGACGCCCACGTGCTGGTCGACGGCGCCATGAGCCTGGCACAGGCCCACGCCCTGACCGAGGAGGTCGAAACGGCGATTCAGAGCATCGTGCCGGGCGCGGATGTCACGGTGCACGCCGAGCCGGCTCCTATTAGCCCGGATGTTTGACCAACAATCGGCTGCGGCGCGCGATAGGGCCACATCTAATTCGTTGCGCTGGGCCCAGAGGGCGCCCGCGACGCCGGTGCCGGGAGTCATGCCGGAGCCGGACCTGGCGGTCCGGCGCAGACGTGGCCGTCTGCCCCACTGCACGCAACCGCTCCTTGCAGTCGAG